>JBEIGI010000019.1:0-74240 GCA_040381975.1 Pirellula sp. | reverse complement strand
TCGTTCGAACCGAGTGGTTGATTTACCTTGCTTCTCCTTACGAAATGCGTAAATCATCTCAAAATCGAAGATCGATGCAGTGTCGTCCTGCTCTTTCCCTGGTCTTTCATAGGTACCAACCATGTAAGCCATGTATCTGGACATCTCGGCAAGTTGAACGAGATACTCAACACCAAGCTCCTCCTCCGATGGGTTATCACCCGCTATCTGCCCCTGTGCCGAGAAACTCGGAACAATTGCTAATCCAACAAAAAGGATACCTAGGCAGGCCATCCTGCAAGCGTCACAGAACATGATGGAACCTCGTATGGATTACTATGGATTACAAAGTTTTTTGTCCGGTCCATTCGGCGCTGCTTGAACCTGCTTATATTCGACTCTTCCAGTTTTTCCCTCGTATTCCTCGAACCATTGTTGTTCTCGAGCGGTGCAAGGATGTTTTCCAGTAACCGGGTCCCTATCCCCGCATCTACCTCTGTTTTTACATTTGACGTTAACCAACCATGTTCTGGGAAAAGGATACGGATTCTCGCAAACGAACTTGGGATCGACGACAACTCGGCATATGTCCGGATTCGCTGGCGGCTGGGGTGGATTATTTGGCCCTTGTGGAGGTTGTCCATCGATCGGATCGATTGGGGCATCGGTCGAACCTGGCGAAGTTGGTTCGTCTTGCGCTTGCAAAGAAACGCTCGACCCAAGCAGTATCAAACAGGCTCCTAAAAGGGCCGGAAACAAATAGATCGCTCTCATGGCTCTACTCCTGAAAAACAAAAGGAACTTCTACCGACTCGGCCACTGTGGAGAACTTCAAAACCCCCGATGGCACTTGCCAAATCGGAGATTTTTCATCGAGAGTGAATTTGACCGAGACAAGGCGGTCCGATGCGGGTGTGATCTTGAACGTACCGACATTCTGGTCTTTATGCTTTATGTCGATCGACATTTCTTTGTCTTTCTCAAACACACCCAACAGTACCATAGACACTGAAACCGTCTGGTCCGCTTGTTTGACCAACGTGAGTTTTCGTGGGGCAGCACGCAAAGGCGGGACATTTCTCACAAGGATCGGAAGATCCCGAACGTGCTTGCCGTACTTGTCAGTAAACGCCATGCGCAGCATATGCTGGGATTCTGCCGGCGATTTAGCGTTCCCGCGAAAGCTCACCTTCGCGACAATTTGTTTTCCATCCGCCGATTCAACGCTGAGTTTCTCAAAGGCATCTCCCACGACAACAATCTTCTCGACGTCCATTTTGACATCCTCAAAGAGCGCTTTGAGTTCTAACTCGACCGTGGCGCTGTAGGTCTTAGGGTCGAGTTCCACGCTGTAAGGCAACGTATGCTGGATCTGTTCATGGGCGTTTCCCTGAATCTTGACTGCAAATAGCGGTGAGTCCGCCCCTTTCTTGTAGAAGAAAACAGGCTTTTCGAAGATGCCCGGATCTTCGATCTTCAGAGACATCTTCACCGTGAGCGCCTTCTGAGGCTCAATGTTCTTGTCCCCAACGATCGTCGCTACGGTGCAACCGCAACTGGGTTCCACACGATCGATTTCGATCGGTTCCTCAAGCTTATTGGCAATCCGAACTTCTAAAACAATCGCTTTACCGACGCGAAGGTCTTCGAGTTTGCATGGAATGGATTGCCCAGACGAGATCAAATCGGCTTGAAACTCAGGCACTTGGGGATCATCGAAGACGCAGTTGGTGATGAGCCAGAAAAGAAGAGGTGAAATATGGGGCATAGCGAAACTCCTTGCTGATTCGCCTTTGAAACCTGCATCACGTAACCGAACCTATCAGACAGTGTTTTAGCGGTCAAGAAAATTCCCAGCGTTTTTGGCGAGTATTTCCTCCACCTGAAGAGCCTTATTTCTTTGTCATCACCTCGACGCTTTGGCCAGGTTTTAGCCCACCGGCTCTTGCCAATACCACTGTTTCACTCCCATCCAAACCGGAAAGGACTTCGACATCATCGCCCACCCGAAGTCCTAATTGAATCGAGCGGAACTCTATTTTACCCGCGACAACGATGCAGCAGTGCGAATCGTCCCCTTTGCGGACGATCGCACCCGTGGGCAAACTCAAAACATCCCTCTTCTCGTCAAGCTGAATTTTCGCTTGAACAAAAGCTCCCGAAAGCAATTTGTGATCGCTGTTTGGAAGCTCGATCTGGATCGGCAAGCAACGGCTCTGAGCGTCCAAACTTGTTGATGTTCTGGTAACCTTACCAGGGATTTTCAAACCAGGTTTAGAGGGAACCAAGATCTCGACAGAGTCACCCGCGGGCCCAGCATCCACAAAAGAAGCTTCGGCCTCGGGAATATCGACACGGATACGTACGCGTTCGGAATTGGTGATGGTAAGGAGCGGTCGATTGCTGTTTGAGCCAGCAGGTTGGACATAATGTCCGACATCGATGTTCCGCTCGGTGATCACCCCATCGAAAGGGGCTAGGATTCTTAGATAGTTCGCCATCGAAACGGCTTGTGCATGTTCACTCTTGGCGACAGCAAGCTTAGCTAGTGCCGCTTCCAAATCGGCGCGAGCCTTACCGACCTGGGCCTGTGCCTCAAGCAATCGAGCTTGCTCGGAACCGACCATCGCTTCAACCTCATTCTTGCTCGCGACGGCAGCTAGATATTGGCTCAAGGTCTCGTCGGCAAGCTGCTTGGTGACCGTTCCTTGCTCAGCCAGCTTCGAGATACGAGCGTTTTCCGAGTTCCAACGTTGAACCTGTGCCTCCGCTCTTTCAATGCCAGCTTGAGCCTGCAAAACCAAAGCCTTCGCAGAGTCAACAGCAGCTTGGCTTGCCACCAAACCAGCCTCGGCTTGCTTGACCTGTGAGGTAGCCTGGTCGATCAGTCCAAGCTTGGTAACAACGGCATCTTGATATTCAGGAGCATTCAGTGCAATCAACAGATCCCCTTTGCGAACCTGATCACCGACATCGACCGCAACCGATTCAACATAACCCGCGATCTTCGATAACAGAGGAGCCTGCTCGAAGGGCTCGACACGGGCCGGTTGCATCGAAAACAGTTGCAAATTCTTCTTAGGAACCGGACCCGCCGTAACGCGTTCAACAACTGATGCAGGCACCTTCGCTACCGCGTCGCTATCCAAGCTTGAAACCGACGGTTTACAACCCAAGGACATCAAACTCAAAGCTACGAGTACCCCTAAGCATTTAGCGGCAGGAATCTTTGGGTGCTCAACATTGATGTTCATACGGACGGTCGAACGAGACATGGCTTTAAGTCCCATAGTAACGGCTTTGCGGGTCATCCGGATCCATAGAAGCAGACGCTCCAGTAGCCTTGCTCTGCGCAATCACAAAAAACAGTGGTAGGATCAGTAGCGTTGAGATGGTAGCTGCCACCAAACCACCGAGCACTGCCAATCCCAAGGGTGCATTCTGCTGGCCTGCCTCCCCAAAGCCCAACGCCATAGGGATCATGCCGGCGATCATGGCCAAACTCGTCATTAAAACCGCTCGAAGTCGGCTCGAAGAACCAAGCACTGCTCCTTGGTTGACGTCCCCTAGTTCACGACGCCTTTTCTCTGAGAAGTCGACCAGCAAGATGGCATTAGCCATCGCCACGCCTATAGCCATGATCGCACCGATAAAGGACTGGATGTTGATGGTCGTACGAGTCCAATAGAGAACCATTAAGATACCCACCAAGACCGCTGGTATCGTAGAAATAGCAACCAGAGCCAATCGCAAGGACTGAAAGCTAGCCGTCAGGAGCAAAAGAATCGCTACGATCGCGAGAATAAGACCGATTGAAAGACCCGCTTGCATTTGCTGCATCGGGGGGATCTGCCCACGAATCTCGATTGCACTCCCGGCAGGTGGGTCGCCCGCGAGCTTGATCGCTGATCGCACGTCACGAGATACACCCCCTAAATCTTTTCCAATCATGTTGGCTGTCAGGGTTACTTGCCGCTTCATGTTGTAACGATCAAATTGCCCAGGCATCGTACCGGCTTCGATGCTTGCGACGTCCCGAATCAAAAGCTGTCCGTCTTGTGTTTTCTTCAGCGGAATCCGTCCGAGTTGCTCAGTCGATGCGACCGTCTCTACACCATAGACAGAGCGAACGACAGCCCTAGGTATCTCGACTTGGACTTGATAAGCGATCCCGCTCTTAGGATCGGCCCAGTAGTTAGGTACTACAAACCGGCTCGACGACGTAGCCGTTACCAAAGCTCGCGATACATCCACAGGCATGATGCCAGCCAACCCAGCCTTCTCCCGATCTACATTGACCATCACCGTTGGGTAGTCCATGGATTGACCAAGCTGCACATCGCGCAGCGAGGGGACTTGAGTGAGTACTTGCCGTAGTTTTTCGGCAAACTCACGATTCTTACCAAAGTCCGTCCCGCTGACGACCACTTCGATCGGAGCAGGAGATCCAAAACTCATGACCTCATTGACGATATCCGAAGGTTCAAAAGAAAAACGAACTTCAGGCATGGCCGCCGTGAGGCGTTGGCGGAGTCTTTCTTTGAGCTCTTGATCCGACATCGGAAAACCTTCCTTGAGTCCCACGTACAAAATGGCCTCCTCGGGCCCACGCGACCATTGATAAACCGCATTGACCGGGAAATTTGAATGGATCATCCCGACATATCCGAGTGTAAGGCTAACGTTCTCCTTGCCCAGCTCTTGGCTGATGATCTCCAAGGATTGCTTAGCAAGCGATTCGGTTTTCTCGATGTGAGTGCCGTCCGGACCTCGCATTCTTAGCCTGAATTGGCCAGCGTCGACGACCGGAAAAATGCTTTGTCCAAGCCTCGGAGCGAGGGTCGCTATCGCAATGCCACAGCCGATCAAGTATGCACCAATGAGTGACCAGCGGACTTGTATCAGTCGCGAAAGGATGGATTCATAACTCGTTCGCAATCGATCAAACCAATCGATTTTGCTACGACTCTCCCGATGGCCGTGGGAGTCCATCGGACGCAGCAGCATGACAGCTAGCACCGGAACAAGTGTGCTCGAAAGAAAGTACGAAGCGATCATCGCAAAGCCCACAGCAAGCGACAGCGGTACAAACATCCCTCTAGCTGCCCCTTGCATGAAGAACGACGAAACGAAAACGGCCAAGATACATAGCATGGCAAGCAACCGAGGAACCACCGTTTCAAGGGATCCGATTTGAACAGCTCTCGCTAAAGGCAAGCCCTTTTGTAACTGAGCATGAATATTCTCGATCGACACCGTCGCTTCATCGACGAGGATCCCGACGGCAAGAGCCAATCCGCCAAGAGTCATCAAGTTGATCGTTTGTCCAGTAAGCCACAGCGCGACGATCGAGCAACCGATCGCAAGCGGGATATTCAAAACCACGACCAAAGCGCTTCGCCAATCGCGCAGAAACAACAGGATCATCATACCCACGAGCACCGCCCCAAGAAGGCCCTCGCTCACCACGCTCCATACAGCCCGAGTCACAAAAGGGGATTGATCAAACTCGAACCGCACATCGATTCCTTCCCCATCCGCACCCAGTGCTTCTTTCATCTTCGGGATCGCGGTTTTGATTTGCTGGATGACACTGAGCGTAGAAGCCTCCGCACGTTTATTCGCAAGAATGTATACCGCTCTGCGACCATTGACCAACGCATAACCCGCAGGTGCGTCGGCCGAATCGCTGATCGTTCCTATGTCACGGATGTAGACCGGATGCTCTCCGGTACGGATCGGTATCGTTGAGAGTTGCTGAGGATCCTTAACCACCGAGTTGATAGGGACGATCGGATAGGTATCACCCACAGGCAAATTGCCCGACGGACTCAGCGTGTTGCCCTTGGTCAGCGCAGAGATGATCTCTTCGGGCGACATGCTGTACGATTGCAGTTTCTTTGGATCGACCGAAATGACGATCGATCGGGCGGAACCACCAAAGGGTGGAGGGGCAGAAACGCCCGGGAGATTCGAGAACATCGGTCGAACTCGAAACAACGCCAAATCTTGGATTTCAGAGATGCTTCGCGTATCACTCGATAGAACCAAGTAACCGACCGGAACACTGCCAGTATCAAAACGCATCACGAACGGAGACACGGTACCCGGTGGCATAAAAGCTTGAGAACGGTTGACATAGTTGATCGTTTCAGCCATCGCCTGAGACATGTCGGTCTCAGGATGGAAAAACAACTTCATCAGCGCAGTCCCTTGGACGTTGCGAGACTCCACATGATGGATACCGCTGATGTACAGGAAATGGTACTCGTAGTAGTTCGTCAGGAAGCCTTCCATCTGCGCCGGATCCATACCGCCATAAGGCTGACAGACATAGATCACAGGCAAATTAAGCTTAGGGAAAACATCGACTTCCATCCCTTTTGGAAGACCCTCGGGATAACCCCACTTGAGCTGCTGAAAAACCGCTGGCCCAATCGCTAAAAAACAAGCCAAGAGAATGCTAAAGACCAAAACCAAGACCGTCGCTGGCCGGCGCATCGCCGAAAGAATCAGTTGCATAGGGTCTAGGTGCTTTTAAAGTGTGCGTGAAGACTCGACGATGGCAGCTTGTTGCAGATTGCCGAAGACCCCTAGTTTAACAGGCTCTGCAATGATTGAACGTTGAATTTTGCTGACAGAACTGAGTCAGGATTGCAGGCAGATCGAAATTTTCCCTATAACCCGCACAGGTAGTAGTCGCCAAAGGTACAAGCAAGTCACGTCGCCACAGGATCGGTTTTAGCATGCGATACGCAAAATATGCTGCGATCATCCTGGGGTTCTCAATCCCGATCATCACTGGCTGCGCGACCATGATCCAACCTAGATCGGTCGGATCCGTCGGATCAGACGGATCAGACGGATCAGACGGATCAGACAGATCAGACAGATCAGACGGATCAGACAGATCAGACGGATCAGACGGATCGGACGGATCAGACGGATCAGACAGATCAGACAGATCAGACAGATCAGACGGATCAGACGGATCAGACAGATCGGACAGATCGATGCCGATCGAGATCGATTTGCCCACGGCTCTCTCGATGGTCGACACAGGGCATCCGATGGTTCAGCAGGCGATGTGGCGCGTTCACGAAGCGCAGGCCAAGCAACAACGGGCCGCTGCTATGTGGTTGCCTTCCATCCAAGTCGGTCTGAACTACCACAGGCACGATGGAAACTATCAGGCCATCGACGGTTCGATCGTAGATATCAGTAACAATTCCATGCAAGCCGGTCTAGGTGCAGGGGCCATCGCAGCAGGGACAACGACCCGTCCAGGACTCGTTGCCCAATTCCATTTGGCCGACGCAATCTTTCTTCCCAAAGCAGCCGATCGAATCGTCGCGGCAAGACAACACGGAGAATGGATCGTCAAGAACCAAGCGATCCTCAACATCGCCATCGCCTATCTTGACCTACTAGATGCTTATCAAGACGAAAGCCTGATGCTCGCCTCGGTCTCGAGGCTCAAAGAGCTTTCTAAGATCACCGAAGACTATGCTTTGGTGGGTAAAGGACTCGTCGCTGACGCTCAGCGCATGAATACGGAAGTATCGCTTGCCGAGACAAGAACCTTAGGGCTTAAAGAGAGGAAGCTTTCAGCATCCACAAGGCTTGCTCGATCGATGAGCCAATCAAACGCTGGTGTTTTTATCCCTGCAGATGAAAGGGCTCTACCGTTGGATCTTGTGGATACCTCAATGACCGAACAAGAAGATATCCAATTGGCACTTTGCCAAAGACCCGAATACGGGGAAGCCAAGGAGCAACTTGCCAGCATCGAAGCACTTCTGGAGCGAGAGAAGTCAGCTCCCTACGTTCCTAACCTGCAAGTCGGGTACAGTACAGGCCGCTTCGGAGGTGGATTAGGATCAAATTTTGGAAACTGGGGAAGCCGCTACGACATCGATGCTCTGATGACATGGGAACTTCGAAACCTAGGAATTGGTGAGCAAGCTGCTCGCGATGAACGCAAATCGCAAGTTCGCCAAGCGATGTTATCGATGCAAGTTTTGTACGATCAAATAGTCCAACAGATTACCGAGGCTCGTGCACAGGTTTCCGTTCGTCGCGAGCAAATCGATATGTGCGAAAAAGCGGTTGAGTCCGCAAACGAATCCTATAAAAAGAACCTTGAAAGAATCCGTCAGGGGCAAGGTTTGCCAATCGAATGCCTTCAATCGGCACAAGCTCTCGAGGCTTGCGAAAGGGCCTATCTCAAGGCGATATCAGACTACAATCGAGCCCAGATGCAACTGCTTTGGGCAAGAGGATGGGCTTACTCGAACATCCACTAGCGAGTGGACTTGCTCGACATGTCGCTAGCTCCCGACCCCAAAGGCCACTGAGCACCGCTACGGGGTTGGCCTGAACTAGACCCCCACAGACCTAAGGACAAGGAAGTCGAAGGACGCTTGTCGGATCCAGACTGGCTAGCGAGTTGTGTTTGACTCACTGGACTCGATTCGGATCCTAGGATGGCCGAGTGTCCGAAGGTGTCAAAAAAACCAGATCCTAAGAAAGGCCCTGATGGGGATCCAACAGACGGGGTGCGTACCATAAAAGCTGTCCGGGATTATTTGAGCTTAAAGAAGAATCGGCATTGTCGTTATCGTCGATTCCTGAGTGCAACTTCAGCACGTTTTCGGCCAAACCAGTACCTTTTTTTTCCGGTTGTCGTTACCCTAGTACAACTCCAGTGGCGCAAATTGGATCGGGTGAGCAACATCCGGTTGAGAAGACTAACTGTTTCATCAAGAAATTACTAGATCAATGATCCTGTTGATCGACAACTACGACTCGTTCACCTACAACCTCGTTCAACGTCTTGGCGAAATTGATCCAGGGCTCGATGTTCGTACGGTTCGAAACGATGAGCTGACCGTCGATCAAGTCCGAGCGCTGCGTCCTGAGCGAATACTGCTGTCTCCAGGCCCTTGCACACCCAATGAAGCGGGGATATGCGTTCCGCTGATCGAGGAGCTCCATCAAGAATTTCCGATCCTTGGAGTTTGCCTTGGGCACCAATCGATTGGTCAGGCCTTTGGAGGCAAAATCGTCCGGGCACCGGAACTGATGCATGGGAAAACCGATCGAATTTACCACGATAATCAAGGGATGTTTGCCGGACTAGCCAACCCATTCATCGCCACGCGATACCATTCCTTAGTGATTCTCCCGGAAAGTTTACCTAGTTGCTTGCAGGTTTCTTCGTGGGTGGAAGACTCCCAGGGAAATCGAATTATCATGGGTGTTCGCCATCGGCACTATGCCGTCGAGGGATGGCAGTTCCATCCAGAGAGTTTTTTAACCGAACCTGGGCCGACTCTGTTAAAGAGATTTTTAAGTTGGTCCGGTCCGCCAACCAATTGATTCTTGTCTCTTTTCAGTATCCTTGAGCATGCTTTGCGTCACTGTCGCCCGAACTCGTCACAAGCACACCATCCAAGAGCATCTCGACGTAGCGGCCCAAGGGGCCAAGCTGGTCGAACTGCGTATGGACTACATAGCCCGTAGCGTAGAGCTTGCACGAGTCCTCAAGAACCGACCTACGCCGGTGGTCGTCACCTGCCGTCGCAAGGAAGACGGTGGCCGATGGGAGAAATCCGAAGAGGATCGACTGCTGCTGCTACGCCAATCGATCGCCACAGGGGTCGAGTACATCGATCTCGAAGAGGATACGGCAGCCAAAATCCCTCGCTATGGCAAGACCAAGCGGATTATCAGCTACCATAACTTTGAAGGTGTTCCCGAGAACCTCGAAGAGATCCATGCTAGGCTTGCCAAACTCGACGCAGATATCGTCAAAATAGCAGTGCAAGCCAATTCGTTCGCAGACACCCTTCGTGTGATCGAACTGATGCGAAATGCCAAGGTTCCAACCATTGGGATTGCCATGGGTGATTATGGCTCGATGACAAGAATCTTGGCCATGCGTTACGGTGCTCCTTTCACCTACTGCGTCTTTAATCTCGATCGCCGAGTCGCACCCGGTCAGTTGTCGTTCAACGACATGAAGAACATCTATCGTGTGGAAACCATCACGGCCAAGACCAAAATCTTCGGTGTGGTGGCAGATCCAGTGGCCCATTCCTATAGTCCGATGCTCCATAACAGCGCCTTTCAGGCCAACGATTTGGACTATCGGTATCTGCCTTTTCGAGTGGCGGCCCAAGACATCGAGCCCTTTGTGCGATGGGCTCAGCGCGAAGGAATCGGAGGACTTAGCGTCACGATTCCACACAAGCAATCGGTACTGCCCTTGTTGACCCAAGGGGAGTCTGCCGCGCAGGGAATAGGAGCTTGCAACACCATCGTCTTTAATGGCGAGGATCGTATCGGATACAACACCGATTACCGAGCCGCGATGGAATGTATCGGGTACGGTTTAGCGAAAATGTATGAGGAGCCAAATCCCTTTGAAGGTCGATCCGCTTTGCTGTTAGGATCCGGTGGGGTAGCTAGGGCCATCGGCTGGGGACTTGCCCAACGCCGCGTCCGTGTTGCCGTCACAAGTCGCAACTTTGAATCTGCTGATAAGCTCGCGAAAGAACTCGGTGGCCGCGCCGTCGCCTGGGATGACCGCCATAGTGTCCAACCAAATATTCTCATCAACGGAACCCCGATTGGAATGTTCCCGGAAATGGACGCCACGCCGTTTCGCAAAGACAATCTCGATCAACGAACACTGGTGTTTGATACGGTGTACAACCCAGAACAAACACTTCTGATTCGGCAGGCCAAGGCTGCCGGTTGCCCGGTCGTTACTGGACTGAGCATGTTCGTTCGCCAAGCCGCCTATCAGTACCGACTCTTCACCGGTCTTGAACCACCGATCGAGGCGATGACCAAGGCTCTTCGCAGAGCCATTTCTCCACTGAATTACAATAACATCGAACAAGACGACGATGAGGATACTCAGTCGCCCGATGAGGACGATTGATCAAGTGCCGTAGGACTCCAAGTCCTCAACGAGGTTCTTTAGGAACGCTGCCGCAGGTGCTCCATCGATCGCGGCATGATCGAACGTAAGGCTTAAGGTCATCACATGATGAGTTTCGACGCGTTGCTCATCGATGAAAACCGGCTCGCGTCGAATCGCCCCGATTCCCAAGATGGCAATCTCCGGATAGTTGATAATCGGAGTGAATGCATCGATTCCAAAGGCACCTAGGTTGGTGATGGTGATGATGCCGCCTTCCATCTGGGCTCGAGTAAGGCGCCCCGATCGTGCTAGTCCAATGAGGCGCTGCGATTCGATTGAAACTTGATCCAATTCCAAATCCCCGATACCGTGAATCACAGGAACGAGTAATCCGTCAGGAGTATCGACAGCTAAACCAATCGAGCAAGCCTTTGGATCGACTGCTACCAGATCGCTGTGGTCGGCATTCCAGCGCACCATCATCGCAGGGTGCTTGGACAGAACACCGACAAGTTGCCTAGCGATGATGTCGTTAAACGACGGGACACTCGTCGATCCATTCTTCTTTAGCATCGTGCGAAAATTCACTAAACGAGTCGCATCGCACCGAGTGTGGAGTGTAACAGGTATCGTGCGATCGCGACTGAGTCGCAACCTTTCGGCAATAGCCTTCCGACGTTGTGTAAAAAGTTTACTCGAACTGGATGAAGAACTAGCAGCAAGCTTGACATCGCGTTCTCGAATCCGACCAAGACGCCCAGAACCGGATAACGAGCGCCATTGGATACCCAACTCTTTGGCCAATCGGCGTGCACGAGGTGTGGCCCTTGTCTTTCGAACTTTGGACTGCTGATCGACTCTTGCGATATCCTCTTTGGTGACCCGACCAGAAGGCCCCGTGCCTTGAACGTTCTGCACATCGACTCCGAGCTGACGCGCGAATCTTCGCACCGACGGGGACGCTGCACCTCCCTTAGGAGAACTCTCTGGTAGGCGGTCAGCTACAGGCTTATTGGACGACGGTGAGTCCGATGGAACGTTGTTTGAAGCAGGAGGCGCTTCGCCAGGAGCAAGCAAATACCCGAGCAATTCACCGACAGCCACAACCGAATCTGGCTTGGGGCCTTCGGGAAGGCGATAAAGAATTCCCGAACCGATCGA
Organism: Pirellula sp.; assembly: GCA_040381975.1. Classification (GTDB taxonomy): domain Bacteria; phylum Planctomycetota; class Planctomycetia; order Pirellulales; family Pirellulaceae; genus JBKCUI01. Next base: position 62,167 of record JBEIGI010000019.1, on the reverse strand, counting down.
CTCGATCTCCTGGACCGCTTTTTCACCTTCCATCTCGAAGAGGGGTTCACCTTCGCTGACACTCTGGCCATTTTCTTTGAGCCAGCCGACGAATCGTCCATCCTCCATCGACCAACCCAAACGAGGGAATCGAATCTCCTGTGCCATGGCTATTCCTCCACCAGTTCACGGATCGCGCGAGCGATCGAATCGGCCGAGGGGACCACCACTTTTTCAAGCGATGGGCTGTAAGGCGTTGGACACGCCAACCCCGTATGACGCTTGATCGGTGCATCGAGTTCATCGAAGCCGATATCCGCCATCCTTGCAGCGATCTCTGCGGAAAATCCGCAATGCGCTGGAGCTTCGTCTACCACGAGCAATCGACCTGTCTTTGCCAAGGATCCTAAAATGGTCTCGGTATCGAGTGGATTAACCGTTCTCGGATCGATCAGTTCCACCGAGATGCCTTGCGCCTCAAGCGAGTTGCAGACGCTCAGCGTCAAATGCACCATGCGAGCGATTGCAACGACCGTGACCGACTTACCTTCACGTACGATTCGGGCTTTCCCGAATTCGATCTCGAAATCACCATCGGGCACCGCCTCTTTGGTTTGCAAGATCTCGCGATGTTCGAGAAACAGCACTGGGTCGTCGCATCGAAGCGCATGCTTGAAGAGCCCTTTGGCATCGGCAGCCATCGAGGGCACCACGACCCGCAGACCAGGAACCTGGGCGAGCATCCCATAGTAACTGCCCGAATGATGCGTGGCTGCAGAGTGGCCTATGCCGATGCAACCTCGCAGTAGCACAGGCATACGCAGTCGGCCACTGGACATGTACTGCATCTTAGCGATCTGATTGATGATTTCACCAAAACCATCGAGGACAAAGTCGGCGAACATAAAATCGATGACCGGTCGAGTCCCAGTCATTGCTGCGCCGCAGGCAAGTCCGACAAAGCCTCGCTCACAAATCGGCGTGTCGCATAATCGTTCTGGTCCATGGAGATCGTAGAGCCCTTTGGTGGTCACAAAGTTTCCACCCCGAACGCCAATCCCCTCTCCCATCACAAAGATCTTGGGATTGATCGCCATTTCCTCGGACAAGGCTTCGAGGGTTCCTTGAGCAAAGGTAATCACACGCTTCGCATCGGTATTCCTATTGCCATTCGATGGAATCACTCGAGCAGGAGCATAAATATTCAGTGTGGCAGATTCGCCACTGGGTTCCGGACTAGCCTCGGCCTGAACCCTTGCTTGTTTGACAACCTCTTTGACCTCGGAGTCGATCTGATCGAAAGCCGAAGTATCAGAACCGAGTAAATCGGTCGCTTGTGGATGGCTTCGGAGTCTTGCGATCGGGCATCGCAGTTTCCACTCTTGGACTTCCTCTTTTGTTCGGTAGGTAAAGTCGCCCATCCCTTCGGCATGAGCGCGCGTACGATAGGTTTTGCATTCGAGCAAGCTCGGACCACCCCCTTTTCGAGCTCGGGCGACCGCTTCGCTCGCTGCCCGATAGACTTCGATCACATCGTTGCCATCGAGTTGATACCCGCTCATGGAATAGTTCGCTGCACGCGAAGCGACACTGTCGTTGCTACTGGAATACGAGAAGGGAACTTCGGTCGCAAATTGGTTGTTCTCGCAGACGAATAGAACTGGCAGTTTCCAAATGGCCGCCATGTTGAGACCTTCGTGAAAGGCGCCATTGTTGACAGCTCCATCGCCAAAAAATGCGACCGCTACCGAACCGTTTTGCAAAATCTTGGAACTGTATCCACCACCGCATGCTTGGAGAATGCATGGTCCGACGATGCCACTGGTACCCATAAGACCGATTTCGGGTGCAAACAAATGCATGCTTCCTCCACGGCCTCGCGAACAACCGAGCTCTCTTCCAAAAAGTTCGGCGATCAGCGACACCGGAGGGAGCCCTTTGGCCAGCGCATGGCCGTGTCCTCGGTGGGTGCTAAAGACCGCGTCTTGAGCCGTCAGATGAGCACACACACCCGTGGCGATCGCCTCTTGGCCGACGTACGTATGGCAAGCGCCATGGATCAAGCCCATTTGATGGCATCGCGCTAGCTCTTCTTCGGTTTGGCGGATGATCTGCATCGTGCGATACAGATCGAGAATGCGTTGGCTTGTGATTTCGGTCATCGTTGAGATTCGTGGTGATACTAAGAATTGTGTTTCGATTCAGCGTGGAAGCTTTGTACTTTGGCAGCTTGATGGCCTGGAGTGCCACCGGCATTCATCGCTAGGTTGCCACCGTCCATCGGGATGATGGCTCCCGTGATCCATTCCGAGGCATCCGAGGCGAGCAGTAGGGCCAGCCCCATGATATCGCGCGGTTGACCTAATCGGCCCAAGGGGATACCCTTCAAGAACCGTTCTTCGAGGGTTGGGTCGTCGGCCATCCGAGCTTCGAGACTCGGATTGACGACTTGAGCGGGCAACACCGCGTTCACCCGAACGCCGCGATGGCTCCATTCGGTACTGAGTTCACGCGTCATTTGGATGACGGCTCCCATGGCCATGGAATAAGCGATATGTCCTCGGCCCAAGGCGGTGGTGCTAGCCAGAGAACCGATGTTCATGATCGATCCGCGACCAGCGCGTAGCATCCGCTTGCCAGCCTCTTGGCACATGCAAAACCGACCGATAACTAGGTTGTTCAAGACTTGTTGGAGCTCACCGACGGTAAGCTCTTCAGGCTTAGCCAGGACCCCATCCCCGGCGATATTCCCGAGGAAATCGACGCGGCCAAAATCGCGATCCACATGCTCGAAGAGCTCTTTGATCGCTTCCGGATCTGAGACATTGGTGTCGCGACAGATCGAACGCACACCAAAATCGATGGCTTGTGCTGCTGTGCGCTCTGCGCCAGCAAGATTGCGATCGACCAAGACCAAATGGCAACCAGCCTGAGCCAGGGCAAGCGCGGTGGCTTGGCCGAGCCCTTGAGCAGCCCCAGAGACGACCGCGACGCGGTCCTTGAGATTGAACATCGATGGAATCATACCGACCTGGAGGTTCCTAAGGATTTGAGATTCATTGTGAAGTGCTAGTATACGGTCAGTCGCTAGTGATTCCCACCATCGGACAATCCTTTGGGCTCCGATATCCCAGCCTTTCTTTGTCGGCAAGAATCTGCGTGTGTGCCTCAGTAAAAATGAGGATACGGCGATCGAGGTGACAGTCACGAACTATTTTCGGGAAAGGCAATTCAGATGAAAACCGACAGTGAACTCAAACAAGATGTCGAGAATGAACTTAAGTGGGAGCCTATGATCGATGAGGCTCATATAGGAGTGACTGCGAATAGCGGTGTCGTGAGCTTGACCGGCCATGTGTTATCGTTTGCTGAAAAGTATTCCGCCGAGAAAGTGGCAAAAAGGGTCTATGGGGTCAAAGCCGTAGCCAACGAGCTTGATATTCGACTGCACAACGGGGCGATGCGAACCGATGAGCAGATTGCCCAAGCGTGCCTGAGCGCACTTAAAAATCATTCCTTGGTTCCCTACGAAAAACTCAAGGTTGTGGTCTCTCATGGAATTGTGAGCTTGGAAGGTGAGGTCGACTGGCAATACCAACGAGACGCGGCCCTCAATGCTGTTAGGGATTTAATTGGAGTTGTCTCGGTAACCAGCAGGATATCGATCAAGGCGCGGACATTGCCCAAGGATGTCAAGAACAAGATCATCGCAGCATTCCATCGCAACGCCGACATCGATGCGCGTCGGATCGAGGTTCAGACGCAAGAGGGCAAAGTCGTACTCCATGGGAATGTTCGCTCCTGGTCCGAACGCGAGCAAGCCCAGAGTGCCGCTTGGGCAGCACCCGGTGTGACGGCGGTCGAAAACGACATCGTCGTCGTGCCGTAGGGTTCGTCAAACGAAGTGGTGGATATTAAACTTTCGAGGCTCGGTATCGTTCGATAAGAGTGTTCGTTGAGCTATCGTGTTTGAGCTCTGGAGCCGACTTGGACTCCAACTCCGGAACGATCCTCTGCGCGAGGACTTTACCGAGCTCGACCCCCCACTGATCAAACGAATCGAGGTTCCAAATCACCCCTTGGGTAAAGACGATGTGCTCATAGAGAGCGACCAGTTTGCCTAAGGCTTCGGGGGTCAGGCGATCGAGCAGCAATACATTGCTAGGGCGATTGCCATCGAATTCGCGATGGGGAGCCAACCACTCGGCGGTCCCTTCGGCCCGCACTTCTTGGATCGTCTTGCCAAAAGCCAACGCTTCGGCTTGAGCAAACACATTGGCCATGAGCAGATCGTGATGTCGACCAACAGGATTGAGCGAATTGCAAAACGCGATGAAGTCGCACGGGATCAGCCTCGTACCTTGATGGATCAATTGGTAAAACGAATGCTGGCCATTGGTGCCTGGCTCACCCCAGTAAACCGCTCCGGTGTCGTAATCGACGAGGTTGCCAGCGAGCGTGACTCGCTTGCCATTGCTCTCCATCGTCAGTTGTTGCAGATAGGCAGGAAAACGTTTGAGGTATTGGTCATACGGTAGGACTGCGATCGAAGACGCTCCGAAGAAGTTGTTGTACCAAATCCCCAAAAGGGCCATGATCACAGGGATGTTTTCCCTCCAAGGTGCGGTGCGGAAATGCTCGTCCATGGCTCGAAAGCCTGAGAGCATCTTGAGAAAATTCGCAGGGCCGATAGCGATCATGTTCGAAAGTCCGATGGCCGAGTCCATCGAATAGCGGCCTCCGACCCAATCCCAAAACCCGAACATGTTTGCCGTATCGATCCCGAATTCAGAAACCTTCGCCGCATTGGTGGAAACGGCGACAAAGTGCTTAGCGACTGCTTCGTTGCCGGCCCCGAGTCCCTTGAGCAACCAGTTGCGAGCCGTTTGCGCATTGGTCATCGTCTCTTGGGTCGTGAAGGTCTTCGAGGCGACAATGAAAAGTGTTTCTGCTGGATCCAAGCCTTGGACGGCTTCGGCAAAGTCCGTTCCATCGACATTCGAAACAAAGATGAAGCGTCGCGTTCGATCGCTGTAGCTCTTGAGGGCCTCATAGGCCATCACAGGCCCAAGATCCGAACCACCAATACCTATATTGACAATATTGAGAATCGGTTTGCCGGTGTGACCTTTCCAAGCTCCGGATCGAACACGATTGCAAAACTCACCCATGCGATCGAGTACTTCGTGAACATCGGGCACGACGTTGCGTCCATCGACCTCGATATGCGCATCACGAGGAGCCCGAAGGGCCGTATGTAGGACCGATCGGTTCTCGGTGATATTGATTGCATCGCCTCGGAACATCGCTTCGATGGCTGCTTTTAGTCCCGACTCATCGGCAAGAGCAAAGAGCCCTTGGAGTGTTTCCTTCGTCACTCTATTCTTGGAATAGTCCAAATAGATGCCTACCGACTCCACGCAGAAATTTTTTCCTCGGGTTGGGTCTTGAGAAAAGAGATCACGCAGATGGAGATCTTGGATCTTTTCGAAGTGATCTTCGAGCGACACCCAACTGGCTCGTTTGGTCAATGGTGTAGGAGAGTTCATGGTGCAGGTCTCGTTGCTTTCGTCTCACATAAGTTCCAACAACACATTCAAAAGCGGTTCATCATTCTTTGACAGAATATAATGGTTCAAGAGGGCAAAATCAGCCACTTTCAGTCGATTTTCGGAAGCTTTAAGCAAAGATTTGTGCACGCGGAACGCGATCCATTTTTGAACCGCTGATACACACTGATAAACGCTGATCGCAGAGTGTGGTTGCTTTTTTCGCCCCATGAGTGTTCATCAGCGTCCATTAGCGGTTTGGTTTTTGAACCGCTGATGAACCACTGATACACACTGATGCACGCTGATCGCAGAGTGAGGTTGCTTCTTTAGCCCATGAGTGTTCATCAGCGTTCATTAGCGGTTTGGATTTTGGAACCAGCGGAGTGTGCCTGCTACGCTTTGCCGACGAGGCAATTTCCAAACGACTATCGGGCTTCGATCTTCTTCAATAGAGTCTTAGCAGGAACTTCTACCAAATAGGCGTGGAGCAACCCAGCCATTTGTTTGCCATCTTTATGATCTGCAGTAACGACGGCCGTAGCAATCGCGTGGAGCGTTGTCGGATCTTTGCCCGTAAGTTCCTTATAGGGGTCAGAGATAATCTTGATTGCCTTCAGAAATTCTTCTCGCGTAGGTGGCGTTGGTCTACCGATCTGTCCAGCAAATTTCCAATTATCATCCTTAACAAAAGTAAAGATTGAGTCAGCAACCTTGTCGACATCGAAAAGCAATTCAAATTTTCCATCCGTGGACTCCAGTTCGACTACTTTCACCTGCCTCAAATAATCCTCATTTATTTCAACCAAACTACCGCTGATCGCATTGAGATAAATCCGCAGGGTGTATTTCTCAGCACCGTCTGCTGAATACTCTACTTTGGTCTTTTTGCCAGCTTCAATAACAAACCGAGTTTGTTTTTCCTCGAAGGCAAAGTTTTCCGGTTCTTTCGGCAATAGATCTAATGGTACGCGAAACACTTTTCCTTGACTGGTGGCTAAAACCTGGTTTCCACATATCGTTTCGCTTCCGAAGCTGATGTGTGGAGTGGAATCGGGTATTTTCTGATTCGGATAATTGATTAATGCTAAGGGTTTCCTTGGATCGTAGGACGAGTAAAACGCTTGTTCTGGATCGGACGGAAGGGCTTGATTGGCGAAGTTCGAGTAGACTTGGAGTCCTTCAGGAGCAGATTTGATGACGATGTTTCGACCGGGCACTTTCAATCCTGGTCTCCAAAACCACATTGGGCTTGTTAGAAATGATGAATTGGGACCGTCGAAAAGACAGCGGACGACTGATACTGTCATATTTTCACCAACGACAGGCGCGCTGTGATGCACGCGATTTTTTCCAAAAGCATGTGGATAAAGTAACAACTTAGGAACCCTAAGGTTATTGTCCCATAGAATCCCATTCTTAATCAAGCCAGTTTCTACCATTCCGTCGAGTGGCAGATCCGATATTGTTGGTGGCGTTGAATCTTCAAGTGATGGTATCTTTAGACGGTAATCTCCTTTATTGATGTTGCTCCCATATCCAAATAGATTGTCTTTTGGGAAATCCCTCTCACAAGTCAGTACCAAATGCTTATTTGCTTGGACGAAAAGATGGTACTGCTTTAACAACGATAAATGAGTTTCGGGCTCTATTTTTCTTGAATTCTTCTTTTGAAGTGATTCGGCGTCGAATCGTACTAACACTGTGGCTGAAAGATTGCGGTTGGAACCGTCGAATTCGAGATTACGCGTTAACGCATATATTCCGGTAGGATGGTAAATGGCGTTGTCAATTTGGAAAGGAATATCTATTTGCTTTAGTATTTTATTCGTCTTGGTGTCGTAAATAGCAAGTATGCCTTCATCAGACAAAGCATCTGATGGACGATTTCCCGCTGTCAGTCTATTTTGACTGGTTTCCGAGATTCCCCATACAATTGCGATCTGGGTTTCGGGTACAGCATTGATTCCTCGGACATAAAAGTCGAAGTGATCGGTCGCTGCATTTCCAACAACTTCAACCGGCCAATACCAAGATCGCGATTCGTTCCCTAGGGAAGCTCGAAGTACAAGATTTCTTTTTCCGATTTGCTCTATGGTGGGAGTAAATCGAATGATCCCGTCTTGGTACGATGCCAAATTTTTAGTGGCGACTGGTTCGTCAAGGAAGACTAGATCCTCGGAAACAGAATGCTCGATATCTGAGGTTCGTTTAACTCTGATTAGATCCAAATCCGGTTCGACCCGTACCACGGTCATTGTTTCGTTTCCTATTCGAATTTGGTAGGGTGTTCGTCGTTTAAGAAACTCGCCGATAGGACCGACGAAATAAGCGGATTGGCCTTTCTCTCCATCCGGACTCAATCCGGGTGAAGGCTCATGATCAGGTTTTAATAGGTCTTGTATCTTTGTTCCGTTATCCTCTAAAAAGAATTCGGCTCCACTGCTTCTTGTAATTTGGGGGACTTTAATTTCGACGGTTGAACCAAGTTTCATCTTTTCCGGTAGGCTTGGCGAGAAATGCAAAGGGTGCGGTTGATTCAAATCGCTTTTTCCTAGAGGCACAACCGCTACGTGGTTACTCGTGACAAAGACGGCGAGTTTACGGTTGTCGTCTGCATAAGCGGAACGCGCAGTTCGGTACCCGAAATAGCGCTTCCCAAAACGGTCTTCTTCTCGTTTCTTCCTATTGTCAAAAAAAAGCTGCTGATAATTGTCGAGCTCCGTGGGTATATTGAATTCAGCAAGAGTGTTCTTATTGAGAAGGGACCCCAAGATAAGTTTGTTTTTCGATACGCCTACGACAATCGGTATTGATTCAAAGCAGGCTAAAACATCATAACCGAAAGATTGACCGCTTTCAATTAGTCCCAAAACATCATTTTCTTTGTTGTTTTGGTAGTTAATATGAGCAGGGATATACTCACGACCTTGGCTAAAATACAGGTCATCGATGAAGTAGACGTTACCTCCACTCATGCTGGGGATTTTTCTATCTAGAAGATGGTCACTAGTTACCTCACTCCAGGTTCCATAGATTATGTCTGATCCAGAGGTGCGGACAGAGAAAATTGTTTTCCCATCGGGAGAGACGCAGAGGCCATCGCAGAAATAATCTTCGATTCCTTCTGACTTCTCCGTATTTAGATCGATTCGGCTTATTCCCTCATAATTCTTCGTATTGGTTCTTCGATACTTGGTGTAGTACACATAAGGATCTTCTGGATCCAAAGAGGAGGTAATATGTTGAATAACAAAATCCATATGGAACTTGATTTTTTTCTTAACTTCGAGAGTCTTGGTGTCGATTAAGATCAGCTCTGAAGCACCGGTTTGAGTACAAACGAATAACCGCTGATCCTTAAGTTGCTTCATCGTCATCGAACCGGGTAAACCGTCGACAGATAGCACGTGCTTTGGGACTGTCTGTCCTTCGAGTAAATCCTGGATCGAATGAAATACAATTCCCTTGGTGTCGTCGGTGAAGGCTAAGATTCCTGTTTCGGGATCGTACGCCGAAGAGCAACTCGGAGATGGTAGTTTGTAGGCAATGGCATTTGATCCCATGGGGTAACTCACGAGCCCTTGTGGATCACGATTCAAATCGGGTTGCGAGTTGGTCTCTTGTATGACCGGAGGCATTTGTGGTTGATTATCGATCCTTCCGTTGTTATCCCTTGTGATAATTATCGCGTCCTTGGGTAGTTCAACCTGGTTGTCTTGAGCACCGTTGGGGTAGTATCCCACTATCGGCGGTAAGGTTCTGACGGTCCTTCCTTGAGGATTACCGACTTGGGTGATTTGCTTGTCCGAGCCAACGGACCAATACAGTAAGCTACCGATGGCGATTGCGACCACGACGGGAATTCCAATTCGCGTCCCGTAATACGGAATGAGATTCTTGTCGTGTTTCTCCTGAGCCTGAGGTGATTTTTGCGAATTTTCGGCTTTCTGCAGTTTTGCAGTTGAACTTTGCTTCTGATGGTGTTGCGAATCGACTACCTTTGGTTCTGAAGTGGGCGGAGGTACATACCCAGGGTTTACAAATTCTGGCATACCATCGTCCGACAGGTTGGATGGTTTGATCGGTTCGTCGAAAACGCCAGAGAATGGATCTTCGGCTGCCGGAACCAAAATAGTTTGCTCGCACTTCGGGCATCGTATTCGCTTACCTGCCAAATCGTCTTTTACGGAAAGTAGGTGACCATTGGGACATTTGATTTTGATGGGCATGTTACTTCTCTGATATCAAGGAATAGCAACGGGTGAAAAATGGATGAAAGCCGAATGCCATGCAATTCAATCTTTGCGAATGTTTATAGTCGAAGATTTTGGGTAGAAGATTTAGTTTTCCAATGATGGATGCTGTTGCATCGCAAAGCCCCTTTATTTTACAGAGCACCAGAGACATTCGCTAGGGAGTTCCAGGAAAGCGTATGTGCTCCTCTTTACAATTTGAGCTCAGTTAGACCGATGAGCTATCGAACGCCCTTTTCCCCCATGGGAACACAACCGAGGGATCGATGAGTAAAAAGCACGCTTTCTCGGTAAATTTCATAGGATACCGGGGGGGCTGAATCGACGGGGACCGACACATTCTGCGAGCGATGCAAAGAATGTGATTTACGAATGAATATATGATTGACGCGATACCTGGAGTTACCGACAATCAAGTCAATTACTCCGGTCTGTTTTTTCTATGGGTTTTATCATGCCAAAAGTTTTTGCGGTTATTGCCTTTCTGATTGCTTTGAAGTGGTTACCTCAATCGATCTTGGGTCAGGATCGTACGGTGATCGAGAATTGCAAAGCCTCCGTGGCATTAGTGGAAGTAGGAAGCGATAAGAATGCAACCGCTTTCTGCATCGATCCAAACGGAGTTTTTGTTACCAACCACCATGTCGTTGAAGACGTCGAGCAGGATGGTGAAGTTCGGTTGGTGATGCAATCGAGTGAAGCTGATGAATGGAGCTTGAGTGCATCGGTACATGCTGTCGACGAAAAAAATGATCTGGCAATTCTCAAGACGCATCATATCCCAGAGGGAAAGAAGCTCACGGCGCTTAAGCTTTCGCGCAGCCCAAATCTTTACGAGACGATGAATTTGATCGCATTTGGTTTTCCTTTCGGCAAGCAACTGACTGTCACCAAAGGTTCAAACCCATCGATCAGTGTGAATGTGGGGAAACTGACAGCTATTCGAAAGGAGAGCGGAGCGGTCGAATTGATCCAGCTTGATGCAACTCTCAATCCTGGGAACTCCGGTGGTCCAGTGACAGACGAATCGGGTAACGTCATCGGCGTAGTGAGTTTCGGATTGTTAGCTTCCGGCGTTAACTTTGCCATCCCAGTTGAGAAGGTTTGGCCCCTCGTAAAGATACCCTTGATTGATGTCGAAGCTCAAGGGCTTGGGGTTAATCCAGAAGCACCGGTCGACATCGGTGTGAGGCTCGTGACGATGCAGTCGACTTTGAAAGACCCCTCCGTCGAGCTGTGGGTAAAAATGGGAGAATCTCCTGAAAAGAGGATCGAGCTTAAGAGTAGCGATGAGATCCAGTATCGAGCCAAGGTGATTGTAGCGGAAGAAGACCCAACGAAACTTTCACTTCGAGCTAGGGCGGTTTTCGAACAGGGTGAAGCAAGCTTTCAGATGACCAATAAACAGTTGAAACTCGATGAAAAAGAGCAGTGGTTGTCCTGGGTTTCTTCCATGCGACTGCTCGATGATCAAGAGGTATTGAGCTGTTTGATGCGAGACGGTAGCGAAATTAAAGTTGAGCGGGCGAAACTACCCTCGATTGAAGTCAACTATGGCGATATTCCTGCAACGCTGCCGTTGTCCAAGGTGCAGTATTTTGAGGTGATTCGTCAAAACCCTGGCAAACTGACGGCTCGGTTGGAAGTAAAAAGCGAGGGAAAGACGTTGTTTATTCACCCACTGGACAATCAAGTAACCGTAGATGTCCAAGCAACTGCTGCAGATCTGAAAGAGCCAGACGGACCGGGTCCATTCGACTCGTTAAAGAAAGCGATCGAAGTCATCGGGCCCAAAGAGCGAGTGACGACGGTTAAAGAAAATAAGGTGATCAACATTCCTGGACAGATCACAGATGTAGCTCGGGCGGGTGCTGGAAAATATCTGTTGGTCTCGGTCGCGAGTTCTGAAAAACTAATCATCATCGATGTAGACAACGGGGTTGTGGCCAAGATCCTGAAGTTGCCCTCGTCCGCAACGCGGGTTTGCGGTACGAAGCATCACTTTTTTGTATTGGATTTACCCAAGCGTCTGGTAGCACGTTTTTCGCTCGAATCCTTTGAACCAGACCTTGCCGCTCCCCTTCCATTCGAAGGGACTCTCAGGACGATGGTCAGTGGCGAGGCATCAAACGGGCCACTCTTAATATGCAGTTTGGAGACGCAGAAATCATCAAAGGTCGGTCGATGGGATTTTTTGGATATTGAGCGACTCAAAGTGATTCCCGTGAAGCTACCCGGCGATCGTCAGATCCCAGAGGATTTTGTCCAGGGAGTGCAAGTCCGAGCATCCGCCGACGGTAGAGTTTTCGGGATTTGGAATCCAAATAGTTCCCCCATGGGTCTTCGTGTGGCGACACTGGTTGATCGAAATTTAACCTTAAGGAGCAAGCATGCCACTGTGGGACATATAGTGCCGACTGCTGATGGAAAGGCCTTGCTGACAGCAACTGACGGAATTCTTGACCCGACCTTTAACCCGCTCGGTACGCAATTGTCTCCTCAGGCAGCTCTTTTTCTGACATCGCATCCGGAGATTTATCTTTCCTATCCTAAAAATGACGGTGTGTCCTATACGACAAAAAAACAGCAGCGAGTAATCGTCCATCAGATAGGAGCCAAGCACCCTTTGGCTCGTTTGCCCCTCTCGAGTGAAGACATTCCAGTTCCTAATTTCTTTGAGCAGAAAGGAGAGATAACTTTTGATAAGCGGCTTTTCCTGGATGTGGAATCAGGGTTGCTGGTTTCGATCCCATCGAGCAACGACCGCATTCATATCCAGCCCTTTGATCTTGGGGCCGAGATTGCAAGGATATCCTCGGACTATTTTTTAGCGTACGCGCCGAAAATAGATATGTATAGTCCTGGTCAGATTTACACTTCACATGTGCGTGTGGAGACCAATCGCAAAGAACTTGCCTACGCGCTGTATGTTGGTCCTCCGGGGCTCACTGTCGAGAGTGATGGCAAGATCACATGGAATGTACCCAATGGCTACAAGCCTCGAACCGCCGACGTGATCGTAGCAGTAAGCAGCGATGGGGTTCATCAAGGTTTTTCTGCATTCACTTTGAAGAGTACGCGAGGGAAGTAATGCATATTCAAGTCAAATGCCCGCAAGGTCATTCACTGAAGGTCTATGAAAAACTTGCTGGTTCCCGTATGCAGTGTCCCAAATGCAATGAAATTTTTATAGTTCCCGAATTCGCCGCTGAAACCCCAGAGGGTGTTTTTCTCGATGTCGATGAGCCAAGTGAATTGCGATTGGCTGACATCGAGCCCGAGTTTAAGCTCAGTTCCGTTGTTCAAGAAAAGACACTCGAAACGGTCTCGGAGCGATCTACCAACTCCGATTCTAAACCGATCGCATCTGGGGATGCTGTCGCGTCAATTTCCCCCAGAAAGGTGAAAAAAAGTAGCCCACTCGTACGTTTCTTGATGGGGTTTGCTGCGACGGTGGGCGTCTTGACCACGGTCTTAGCGCTGATTTGGCGGTTTGGCGACCAGCTTGAGATGGGCATGGAGCAACCCGAGACGGTCATGCCGTTGGATAGGGAAAACTATGACGAATCCAATTCAAGATTTGTAGCCTCAGCACCTGGCAGTACTGTAGAGATTAAAAATTCAACCAAGCCAGAGGTAGCTTCTAGCGTGGGAGCATCGGCTAGTCCCAAATTTGGGACTAGTAAGTCTGCGGGGGTGGGTGTAACACAGAAGATCCCACGCAACGATGGGATGATTCTCTATAAATTGCCATCGACCATTTGGGCGGCTGCTTATGATGCCCAGCAAGGTCATCTTGCTCTGACCCAAGACGGAATTGGGATCGCAATCCATTCGATTGACAACTTGGTCAACGGTCAAACGGCTCCCAAAACGATTATCCAAACGAAATCTAAACCACAGGCGTTGTGTTTTAAGCAGTTTATTGACAAAGGCTGGTTTATTTACTGCGAGTCGAATTATCCGATTCTGTCCTTCGTTGACTCGGCGACTGGCAGTTTAGCTTTTCAGCTACCTATCAATGACAATTCGATCGTCTTCTTAACAAGCAGTAGCAACCCTCTTGACCCCTTTGTTTATTTTGTCCCTCAAAAAGCGAATGCTGGATCAGAGACCACTACGATCGGCCGAATCAATCTGAGGACAAAAAAAATCGATCGGGTTTTTATGTGCCCATTCGTCGATTTTCAAATATCTCCGGATGGGAGTAACATCTACGCGAAAAAGAACGAACCTGGATTAACAGGCTTCAGTTATTTTTATGGTACTTGGGAGGACATCCAGTATATGGAAAGCGTGACGAAGAATACTGTCCCAATAGGAAACAAACACGGGGGAAGTGTCCGCCTTATCAACGATGCGATAGCGATACGCTCAAGCCTTCTAATGCCTGGATATTCCGGCAATCAGACGCTTGATATGATTGAAGTAGATAAAGCGGAATTCGAGCCCTTGGCGGCTTTTGATTCTTTTCCCATTGCAATTGGGCTGACCAAAGATGGAATTGCAATAGGTTCCTCGCTCACAGGGAAACTTCGGCAGAACCTCACGCTGCCGTCGGATTTGATCGTCCCCACACGAGCAGATAGCTTCGACGCACTGACTAGCGATTTGCGATGTCTTCAGCGATTCGGCGATACGGTTGGAAAGTTCTGCGTGGAGTGTTTTACTGATTCTAATCGCAAGCTTGCGATAACGACCATTGACGATCAATTGATGGTGATTCCTTGCGAGTTTCCGGAGTATCAAGAACCCCATCCACTGCTCTTCTCATGGATACTTCCATCCCGAATCGATACCGGAACGTTGACTGAAATTCGATTGCCATCCGCAGCTAAGAACGACCAAATACGATTCAGTTTTGCGCTAGAGCGATCCCCGTTTGCAAAAGCGCTTCCCGATGAGATCAACCTTCCTGAGCGTGTTGATGAAGTGATACGATGGATCCCAGATCCGAAGCTTATAGGAAAGCAAGATTTAATCATCACGGGGACGTTTGGCCAGGAGAGTCGAAGTTGGAGATGGCCCGTTGAGATTCGTCCAAGACTTCAGGAAGAGAAATTTGATTTCCGTATCATTGGTATATCCGGAAGCCCCGATACGAATCTTGCTCTCGTGTGGGGCATTTCCGAGATCCCCACCAAATCTCCAGAGGATCTAGAGATTCCCAGGGCCAACAAATCTAGCCGAGGTGTTCTTGCGATCTATGATGTTTCTACTCAGAAGATTGTCGAAAAGACAAGTCTGCCGTATGAAATCGATTACGCTTCGATGCATTCGAGTGGCATTTATGCCACTTCGCGAAATGCCTATGTTTATTCGGTTTCAGGATCGAAGATCAATGGAAGAGTTCTGCGGTTCGATCGTCAGACCCTCAAAAGGCTCGATGCAGTCCCAATCGACTATCCGATTGGCACGACGCCTTACCGGATATTGTTTCAAGGATCTAATCAGATGGCCGTCATCTACAAACGCACCGAGCCTTTGGATGGCGCCCGTCAGGTTCTTTCAGCCGAATTTCGATTCCAAATTCCTGAACTCGATATTTTAGAGGAGACAGAACCCTTATCACCCCCACTGGAAGGTCTCATCGGCGATTGTCCCGTGCAGTACGGAATTCTATGGGATTCCGTACTGACGAAACCCAAGCTGATGATTGAACCGGTATTGTTCAATGAACTAGTCAGCAACCACGCCGCGTCGGTACCCGAAGGGATCGTCAGAACCCGCTTAATCGGCCCACATCCAACAGTCATGACCTCGCAAAACTGCTCGCCGACACACACCACTTTTCTCCCGAATTCCGATACCGTAGTGCGTGCGACATCAGAACGACTGGTTGTGATTAACAGCGATATGCTCAACAATTGTGTTGAACTTGGGCCCAATGATTCGGTTCTCTATGAAGAACCTAGGCGCAAGCCCGGATCCAATAATACCCACAATCCCCCGCCACTCACCATCGATGATGTGGTTCAATCCGTCGAAACGGAAGCCGTATGCGGATCCTTTGTGTACGCAACCGGACATGGCAAACTGTATCGTGTACCCATCGATGCACTTCCCAGGGATCCAAAGCCATTTTCGATCGAAGCCACCCAAGATCACTTTGTTGTAGAAGCCGGCAAGAAGATCCAATTTCGGTACAACGCGCCGGGGGCAAGTAAGTATCGACTTCAAATCCATTTGAATGCCGATACCGCCTCACTTATGCAAGAGAAAAGTACAGGCCCAGACTCACCTTCCAAATGCATCACGCTCGAATCTATCGACGGTAGTTTCGAACACACCTTCGACCCAGAGGAGGTAACAGTGGCGATTCTCGACGGATTGAAGCGCTCTATGAAATCGACCGATCGCGCAGACTTGACGCAGCTCTTAAAACCGATGCAAAAATTTGAGTCAGCTTACAAAGCGCTGACGAAGAGAAACCCAAATACCATCCCCGCCGTAGCCACTTTCGTCCTGGTCGCGACTCATCAAGATGGTAATCAAAAGGCTGCACTCATGCATGGGTTGCTAGTGGAAATCCCATTTCAAGAAATTTTGCGACGCGCTCCTGGCTACTTCGAGGATTAAGGAACGCAAGCTTCACAATCGACGATCTAGCGATACACGTAGGGATCACTGCCGAGCGGTTCATTGCCACGAGGCGTGACGTAAGCGTTGAAGATATCGGTAGGAATGTTTGGGTCAAAAACGGCGATAGCATTATCCGCAAAAAGACCGAGGATCATAGGCATGTCCATTCTACCTAGACGTCTAACCGGTGCCTTTCCATCATAGGGCAAGTCCTCAGGCTTGGTCCATGGAACAGCTTTCTCAGCTCCAGCCAGCACGATAAGAAGTGTCTCGGCTGGATGATCGCTGATCTTACTTTTTTTAGGTCCAGGACCAACATCGGAGAACAAGGCGTTTGGACCGGTTAATCGTACAATCCGCGTCGTTGTCGAGCCTGGGTTGCTCATCGGATCGCGATATACATCTGGCATGAGCTTCAATAACTGCAGGTTGTGGGGACTATCCCACGGTTCATAAAAATTGAACTTCTCAAACAAATTTCTTTGGCCTAGTTCTTTCAATAGATGAACTCGCCAACTCAGGTTCGGTCGATTGGCTTCGTCAAAATTGCCTGGGCTACCCAACGAAACGGGATAGCATTTATGAGCACTTTCAAAATTAAGTAACGCCGCTCCCACTTTTTTAAGTTTTTCTTTTCGTAGATCAATTGCCTTGGTCAATTCAGGTGGTACCCAGTTCGTCTCTGAAGGGTCCTTTTTTTCGCTTAGCTTTGGTGCAGGATCCTTGGAGTTCGATTCCATTGCTAAGATCAATTTTGATATCTCAACTGCTTCGCCACCCCTGGGGGTCAAAGTCGCATAAAAATCAAGAGGCGAGGAATTCTTCGGAAAAAAAACAGGATCGCCAGTGCAGGCAATTGCGCAGATGAAATCCTCTTTGAGATTACCTAAGGACCTAATCGGTTCATCGGGTTTAATATCCAGAGTATCGGGTTTCGTCCAAGGAGTCGAAAGGTCTTCGCTCACCACGACTGCTAGTAACGTATCATCTACTCCATCGGTGACCGAGCTGAAACTAGGGTTAAGTTCAGAGCCAAAAATCATGTGCTTTCCCACGGCCACCTGGATACGCGTGTGCCCCCGCGATGCATTACCGGTCAAGCGATAGGTTTCCGGCATATACGCAATTAGCTCACTGTTGATAGGGCTATCCCAAGATTCGTTTAATCGAAATCGATGGTATAAAGTCCCATACCCAAGGTACGGCAATAGATGCACTCGCCATGACAACTTAGTGTCGTTTGATGGAAGCAATCGCCGCGTCTTGGATTCATAATCCACCCAAGCCGTTCCGATTGCGCGCAACTTGCTTGCAACTTCTTGAGTTCTCAGCGCCAGTTGAGACGATATATCCGATGCTTGCCTATCTCTAAATCCAGTCACAGTATCCTCATACGGCTCGCCAAACATCCATTTGTAGACGAAAAAGGATCCGAGTGAAAACATGAGACATGCGCAGACCAAGATGCCATACCGGGCAAACCTAGGCAGCCCAGTTCTTGATTTATCTGAGGGAATTGAGCCCTGAACGCCGAAAACTGGAGTTTTAGGGATCATTTTAGGCTCGATCGCAAAATCACTTTTTGTCGAGGGCGTCTCAGGATCCTTACTGAAGTCCGGGACGATTGCTGTTTGACCACATTTTCTGCAAGCAAAGGTCTTTCCGATTTGCGAGCTATTCGCATACATCGGATGACCATTGGGACAGTTAAACTTAATAGTCATGCCTTTATTCTTTACGCTCAAGTTCTTGGGTAGGAGTATCTAAAAATATAATGGTTCAAGAAAGCAAAATCAGCCACTTTCATGCGATTTTCGGGAGCTTTATGCAAAGATTTGTGGGTGCCGAACGCGTTCCTTTTTTTGAACCGCTGATACACACTGATGAACGCTGATCGCGGAGTCCGACCAAGCGACTAGGGCAGAGCTTTCGATCTCCGTTGAGCATCATGGCGGCAGCTCAAAGTAGCAGGCACATTCCATGTGCCGTCAGCAGGATTTAATCAGTTGTGCAACGAATTCTAGTGCGCGGTATCGAAATAGAGCCGCAAGCACTTACAGATCTCCTCGATGCGTACGCGAGCCTGTGACTCGATCGTCTCGTTTCGTCCTATGCGGTCGATGTAGCTTACCAACGTTAATACCGTCGAAACTCTGTGCATCAATATCGCTTCGTTAAGCTCGTAATCTGGGTCGCCTAGAACCTCACAGTAGCTACTCCAAGCCTCATTCCAGAGCAAACGATCACTCAGTACCATCGTTCCGATGGCCCGCGAAAAATCGAACCCTGGCCAACGGATATCGGATTGGCTAAAGTCGATCAGCCCACTGACTCTGAAGCCTTGGAACAACCAGTTGCCTCGCCATGCATCTCCGTGGATCGGGTATCGAAGTTTTGTCGCTTGACATAGTTTTTGCATCGCTCGTTGCGAATCAATTGCAATTCGCATCGCAACACCCAACGCAAACCTCAGGCAATCAATAAACGCATCACTGAATTCGTCTATGAAATTGTTGTTCAGTGCGGACCTCTTGGGCCTCGTCGCTAAGCGATCGAGCACCCTGTGCTGCGAGCTCAAACGCGTGTGCAGAAGTTGCTGAAAAAGCCTTTCTCGCTGGAGCATTCGCTCATCACCAAGATCTGATGCATCGAAGTTAGAGTGCAAGTGCCTCGAATGGCGATGCAACAAACCCAGGGCGTTGGCCACGGCGCGGACTTGCTCAATGCCGACTTGTTCGATCCTGGCGATCGATTCACCCGGCATCCACTTGATGCACTCCCAACAACCCTGTGCGGATGGATGCTCGTTATCGGCGACGACAAGAACTGTCGGAATCGCATGTTGCAAAGACCCCGGCCACGATACCAAGCCGGGTACCAAACTTGGCAGGGAATGGGCCCAGCGGCTTTGGTATTGATGGATCTGAGCGAGACGTTGAAGACTTGATAAAGGCTGGTGCTTGATCGCATAATCACCGACGCGATAGACGCTAGCACCCGACAATCCGGCTTGGATCGCCACACAATCGTGCTGGACGTCCAAGCCGAGATCTTTGAGTTGTTCCCGAATGCAAACCGGGAGCATAAACGCCTGAGAGTCTACTGACCTTGGCCTCTGGAAAAACCAGGTTTGCCATCGAAGTTGTAAAGACCTTCGAATTTCACAAACTCTAGGCCAGCTTTATGAATTCGTCCAAGCAGTGCCAGGATCGCATCATGCGTCGTCGACTTTCCAGAGCCTTCTGGAAGAGCAAAACGGCAACGGCTGACGTCGACGGTGAAGGTTTCCTCCATTCCACCTGGCCAAACCTTCATTCCTCGGTTGGAGATCATTTCCAAGACCATGCCATCGGCAGCAAGGGGTTGGAGTTTCGCAGCCAGCGCATCGATCTTATCGGTCCAAGCGATGAAGACATCCGCACCGACGAGCTCGCGTTTTTCGGTTGAGCGAACATACGGTGGACGGGAAGTCAGCGGACGGCTGGGGGCCTTGCTATAGTCGACCGACCGCAGCACGTCGGGCTTCTTACCGAGTCGTGCAACAACAGCCTTAGCGAACTCCTTGGTTCCGACCTTCTCCTTCGAGATACCATCCTTGAAGATATCGTAGGTGTGAACCCCATCTTCGATGGTCTTGAGCCAAGCGTTGTGGGCTCGCTCGGCGATGTCGGCTTGGCCGATATGCACGAGCATCTGAATAGCACCGAGGAAGAGTCCCGATGGGTTTGCCAGGTTTTGACCTGCACGCCTTGGGGCCGATCCGTGGATGGCTTCGAACATCGCACAACCGTCTCCGATGTTGGCGCTGCCTGCAAGGCCGACCGAACCGGCGATCTGGGCTGCAACGTCCGAGAGGATATCGCCATAAAGGTTTGGCATGACGATCACATCGAAAGCCTCTGGGGTGTCGGCGAGTTTGGCAGCACCGATGTCGACGATCCAATGCTCGTTTTCGATGTCCTTGTATTCCGCCGCGATCTCATCGAAGATCTTATGAAATAGACCATCGGTGAGTTTCATGATGTTGTCTTTGGTAAAGCAAGTTACCTTTTTACGACCGTAAGCTCGAGCGTATTCAAAGGCGTAGCGAACGATCTTTTCGGTTCCTGGCCGAGAGATCAATTTCAAGCACTGCATCACGTCGAGCGTTTGGCGGTGTTCGATCCCAGCGTAGAGATCCTCTTCGTTCTCACGAACGATGACTACATCCATCTTAGGATGCTTGGTGCGAATGAACGGATCATAGCTTAGGCAAGGCCGGATGTTGGCATACAGACCAAAGGCCTTGCGGGTCGTGACGTTCAGGGACTTGAACCCACCCCCTTGAGGTGTCGTGATCGGAGCTTTGAGGAAGACTCGCGTTGATCGCAAACTTTCGAATGCACTCGGCTCGATCCCTGCCATGTTCCCTTTGAGGTACTGCTTCTCTCCGATCTCGATGATGTGTTTTTCGAGTCTCGCGCCTGCCTCTTCGATGATATGAAGAGTGGCTTCCATGATTTCTGGACCGATACCGTCGCCGTAAGCGACCGTGATGGGGGTAGCTGATGCCATAATAAGAGGGGGGTTGGATCGAGGAAAAAAAGGAGAGAAACGAAGTAGAAAATGTATTCACCAACCCCCTAAAACACAACTGCAGATGCGAAAAGTTGCTCAGGAGCGTACAATCGATGCCCTGGCTATTTTCCTCTTGTATTCCAAGGAATTGCGAACTTATGAAAAGCCTCTTGCGAGCCATTTGCCTAACGATTTTAGCCACCACAGCAAGCCTAGCCGCTTTGCCATCGCACGTAGCGGGCCAAGAAACCGCTCCGAAACAAGCCTTTCATTCGGAGATGTTCAAGGAGCAAAACCTCGTCGCTTGGTGCATTGTCCCGTTTGATTCCCAAAAAAGGAACCCGGAACAAAGAGCTCAAATGCTCGACCAGCTGGGTATCAAGCGATTGGCCTACGACTACCGCGCCGAACACGTGGCCTCCTTCGAAGAGGAGATCACCACGATGAAAAAACATGGCATCGAAATGACGGCTTGGTGGTTCCCAACGGTGCTTAACGACGAAGCCAAATTGATCTTAAGTTTGATCAAAAAACATCAAATCCATCCACAACTGTGGGTCACCGGAGGCGGAGATCCCTCGATGAACCAAGAGCAAACCAAGGCGTTTGTCGATTCTGAGGCAAAACGAATTCGTGAGATCGCCCTGGCAGCACAAGAAGCAGGATGCAAAGTCGCCCTGTACAACCATGGCGGTTGGTACGGGGAACCGGATAACCAAATTCGACTCATCCAAACCATCAATCTACCGAACGTCGGAATTGTCTACAACCTTCACCATGCCCACCATCAACTCGATGAGCTCGAAGCAAACCTGAAAAAGATCCAGCCTTATCTCCTGGCCATCAACTTAAATGGAATGGAAACCAAAGGGGATCAGCTTGGTAAGAAGATCTTACCGATCGGGCAAGGAGATCGAGATAAGGAAGTTCTCAAGCTCATCGGTCAGATGGACTTCAAAGGACCCGTCGGTATCCTCAATCACACCGATCTCGATGCCATGACCCGTTTGAAGGAAAATCTTGACGGGCTCAAGCAACTAACAGAGGAACTCAAGCCCTAAAATGAGTACTCGATCACGCAACGATTTGGTCGGTGCAAAAGGACGGGTTCAAAATGCGCTGAACAATTGGCGAGAATCCGTCGCAAGCGTCACCGAACGTTGGAATGACGCAACTAGTACTAAGTTCCTCAGTGACCATTTTTCCGATACCGAGCCTCAGTTGCAACGAATCTTGATCGCCCTCCAAGAGGCTGCAGACTTGGTACGAAGTATCGAGAAAAAAGTTGCCGACGATGAAAGCGACCACCGATGATCTTTGATTTCAAACACATCAAAAGCAAGATTACCTTGTCGAGTTCGCTGGCTCTCAGCGCAATCGTTTGCTCCATTGCCTGTGGGACAACCAATGAAAAGATTATGAGAGTCCCCCTGACACCACCGACAAGGCCTAATACCAAAACCATCCGCATTGCAACCTTCAATGCCGCAATGAATCGCAAATCCCAAGGAGAACTAAGCCGAGGACTTGAGCAAGGCGATAAGCAAGCATCCGACATTGCGGCAATCCTTCGAGCCGTCTCTCCCGATATCGTCTTGATCAATGAGATCGACCGCGATGAAAAGTCGGCAGAACTCTTTTTGAAGCGGTATCTGAATACTCAACTTGCAGACGATCAACCCGCTTGGAAATACACCTATGCAGCAGCCGTCAACACCGGTGTCGACTCAGGCTTGGATCTCGATGGCAATGGCAAGCTCCATGAAGCCAACGACGCTTGGGGTTTTGGGGCTTATCCAGGCCAATACGGCATGGCGGTCTTTAGCCGCTTCGAGATCCAGCAATCCGCGATTCGGACTTTTCAGAACTTTCGCTGGAGTCAAATGCCCGGTGCACTTCGACCCATGATTCCTGCGAGCGGTAACCAACCAGCTTCAAGCTACTACCCCGATTCGATATGGAGCGAATTGAGACTAAGCTCCAAGTCGCATTGGGACATCCCCGTCCAAATCGGAAGCCAGGTGTTGCATTTGATCGCTGCCCATCCGACACCACCGGTTTTCGATGGCCCAGAAGACCGTAACGGATGCCGCAATCATGACGAGATCCGATTGCTCATCGATTATATTTCAGAGGATCACTCCGGTGACTATGTGGTTGATGATCAGGGCAAGTCTGGACCCATCGCAAGCGATTCTCGTTTTGTAATCCTTGGTGATCTAAATGCCGATCCGGTCGACGGCGATGGGCGAAGCGAGGTGATCCGGAAATTGTTAGATCACCCACGCTTGGCCAAGTACCCGACTCCACAAAGCCAAGGTGCCGTCGAGGCGGCGGAAGTTTCCCAGGGTGCGAATCTCAAACACAAAGGCAATCCGGCTCACGACACCGGTGACTTCAACGACAAGAACCCTGGCAACCTCAGGATCGATTTTGCGTTACCTTCGGCGAATCTCAAGGTATTAGCAAGCGGTGTGTATTGGCCTGCTAAGTCCCAGTCCCCGGAATCCAATGCGCTGGCCGGAGCCTCGGATCATCGACTCGTTTGGGTTGATATCGAGATCGAGTTATAAGACACCAGCCCGCATAGTGCTTATCGTTTTGCGAGTCGCTCCGGCGATCTTCTCCACATAGTCGATATCCTCTGGTGCGTAATAATCTAGGATTTGCTGGTCGGCCAGTCCAAGAATGGGAGGCACGACATTTTCACGGTTCGATGGCCTGACGGTTGTGTTTGGGTTAGGTAAACCTAGATATTTTGAAATCCTCTCCAAAGTGGATTCAAACGCTCGGTTCAATTCAGCGTAATCGAGCATAAAAAAGTTATCGGAAGAAAAAGCCGTTTGAGCATCCAATGCGCTTTGAACGTGCCTTACCCATCGATCAACCATCGAACTAGAATGATGATATTGGTAGCGAGTCATCGCACCCGATGGAATACATCGCAGGAACTCACCAAAATTTTTAGTCTGCGCTCCCTCATTCCACGGTAGACTCAGCAAATGGTGATGGTAACTGACCATGACTTCGTACACATCTCGACAGATATAGAGGATTTTAAAGCCCATGGGGTTTTGCGAAAAAAAGCTCTCGTAGAATTCTAAGTCATGATGGGATTTGAAGATGTTAGCGATGAAGCGGTTTTGGAAGTTCGCTAACAAGTCCCTGAAAGCGAAAGGGGAATGAAAGTTCACTCCTAAAGACCGATCTATGTTCATATAGGGATTGGAAACATAGCCGAAATTCGCCGCAAGACTGTTCATCAGGAAATGAGTACCTGAGCGCTCATGGCTAATAACAAGTACTTTAGGGCGTTCGACGTCAAACTGTTTGACGTTGAACTCAAGGAGTGTGCGGATCGCGTCCATTTGAATTGAAAATTCAGACCCCGCCCCCCCCAATCCATCGATGGGAATCAAATGTGAAGCCTTAGCCTAGTCAGACCAAAAGGATTCCAGCGATACCTGGGCGAATCTCCAACCAAGATTCTAGAGGGCAGGGAGGTGAGGTGGGGGGAGAGAATTGGACCTGTTAGACAGCGCAAAAACCGGGAGAGAAGCGCCTCTGGACTCTTTGAGAGCGTACCTGATCGAAAGCTTTTGTAAACATTTTTATCAGTTGTCTCTCAAGAATACCCAATTTTGAGTAAATTTTCGAGTATTCGTCGAGTTTAGGGTTTGGGGGGGCTCTGCCGACTGACGAAGAAGTAGGGACACGGGGGAGCTATCGATCGATGGCAGTCTGATCTCGAATCGCTATTGGGTCGAAATGCTAGCAAGGCTACTTGGCAAGCCAAAGAGTTCTGGAAAGCGATTGCTGGATAAAATCCTCTTTGGGGTGTTTCTGGCGAGTATCACCATCGATGGATGGTCATTGAACGCACAAGACCAAGCATCCGTCGGCCAGGTCACTGAGCAGACCAAAGCGGATACGGAGAAATGGACCGTCAAGCTCGGGGGGCATGTTCAGATGGACTATGTCCTTTGGGCCAATGCACCCGATTCGATACCCAACACCAACAATTACTTCAACTTTCGACGCCTGCGCTTAGTGGCCGATGGAACGGGCTATGACAACTGCGACTTTCGATTGCAGATGACCCTTGAGCCTGAACCCTTCGGGGATGTTCCCGCAGAGACCAATCTCACGCCGCAGGTCAAAGACGCATACTTCTCAATGAACCAGATCCCTTATTTGGGTCGTTTTCGGATCGGTAATTTTTTCGTCCCTTACAGCCTTGAGCAAGTTACGAACGATACGAACAACATTTTTCTCGAACGATCGATTCCGACGCAGACGGTCTTTGCTGCCGATCGAGAGGTAGGGTTTGCTTTTTACAATTGTTCGCAGGACGAGCGATTGACTTGGACAACCGGATGTTTCTTTGACAGCATCAGCGAGGGGTTCAAGAAGCGTCTGGATGATAACCAGGGGTACCGAGTTAGCGGGCGGGTGACTTGGTTGCCCTACGATAACGATCAGCCCAAGTCGCGGCGGTTGGTACATACGGGTTTGGGTGTTTTATACACCGACGACAATGACGATCGGATCCGGATAAGGACTCGTCCGCAGGTATCTGAAGGCCCCCGTTTAATCGATTCCGGACTGCTCAAAGCAGACACCTACACCTCGGGCAATGTGGAGGGGGCGATCGTCTTGGGACGCTTTGCGGTGCAGTCCGAAGCGTTTCTCGGAACGGTTCAAATGCTAAATGGAGAGAATCCGACCCTCAGTGGAGCCTATGTTCACACGAGTTGGTTTGTCACAGGAGAGAGTCGAATCTTCGATCGATTCGGCCAGCATGGAGCTCAGTTTGGTCGCAACGCACCGTTTGAGAATTTTCGGTTCAAGCGGGGTGAATTCCGACCAGGAGCTCTAGAGCTCAAGTCGCGGTGGTCTTTTTTGGATATGAATCAGCTCAATTCGGGCCGGTACAACGATCTGACGGTTGGGTTCAACTGGTACTGGAGCGATCGGACGCGTTGGATGTTCGATTGGATTCATCCGATCACAACCGACCAGACGCTCTACGGAGCAACGGTTTCGGATCTGCTGGCGATGCGATTTGATTTCAATTGGTAAGCCGCTCTTGAGCTTCGGCCAAGAGACTCTTTGCACGCCCAGATCCGACGATGACTGCTGGGAGAAATAGTGGGAAAAACAAAACACCCAGTCCCATGCTGCATCGCAAAAGGGTGGCCACTGTAGGGTGATCGAATCGATTGTACTTGAACAACAAAAACAAGACAAAAAACAATACCAATGCCCCATAGACCATCCACAGAACTTCAATCCCTGTGATTCGACCGTCGGTGATCGGAAGATAAAGGCTGATTCCCAGTCCGATCGCAAGGCACAGCCCTACGAACTTCTTCAGTAGCATCGGGGTCTTCTCGACGTACTTGGCATACAAGTCTCCGTCGGCAGCGTCGACCATTCCGATAAAGGGGTAGCGAACGATGACCCAGCAAGTGGCTACAAAACCCACAGCAGCAAGCAGGCCACAGATTCCAAGGATGGTTTGAACAACCCAAGCAACTTTGATTTTTGTAAGGATGCGAATCGAAAATATTGGGATCGCAAGTGCCGTTAGCCAAGATCGCTGTGCAACACGAACTGACAGTGGAAATTCTCGAAACAGCTTGGTTCGGTCTACGTGATTACTCATCGGCATGTAGCATCAACGCGGTTCGCCAACATTCGAGGTTTGCATCGCAGCGCGTGGCAAGTACTTGCACATGGCGATACCGATGAAGTACAGGCCTACAAGAGGCACACCCATCCCGATCATGCTTGCCATATCGGCAGGAGTCAAAATCATCGAGATAAACGCGATGGCAAGAACTGCGATGCGCCATTGGCTGACGTATGTCTCCACAGAGAAGATCCCTAGTCGTTCCAAGACGAGCATCACCAGGGGCAATTGGAATGCGATACCAAAGCCAAGGGGAAGAAACAGGGCAAAGGACATGTAGTCAGTGAGCCGAGGGGACGCGCCGATGCCCATGCTGGCGTTAAAATCCAAAAGGAAATCGATGACCATTTGGAAGATAACAAAGAAGGCTAGAAACGCTCCTGACCAAAACAGGATCAAACTTGTTGGTAAGAAAAAGTAAACGTACTTGCGCTCATGGGGATACAGACCTGCGGCGACGAACTGCCAAAGGTGGTAGAAGATGCCGGGGCTACCAACCACTGCGGCAACGACAAAGGCGGCTTTAAGCCAAATCATAAACGGCTCTTGCAAACCCAGTGCTTCGGTGCTGGCTTTGACACCGACAAACATCCGAACCTTCATCATCTTTGAGGGATCTGGCAACCCTTCTGAATCCGCGTTTGCCAGATACTCCGCCGTCGGCTTTTGGATGTCTTGAGCATCCTGGCTTGAGGGCTCAGACTCCTTCCACACCATCCTTCGAGGATCGATCCAAACGTATTGGCTAACGACCTTGTTGGCCTTCATCCAAGCTTGCAAATCGGCGGAGACTTCGCTACCGGTGGACTTGGACATCTCTTGGATCGATTGCTTCTTGTAAAAATTCTCCAGCGACTTTTCTAAGGGGCCTTGCATGTAGGAGACCACGCGGGTTGCAAGAAGCAGACCGACGACCATGCCCAGGGCGAGCCATATCGAGGATTTCACAAGTGCGATGCGGAGTTCTTCGAGGTGCTCGCCGAACGTCATCGAACTCTTTTCAAAAAGATCGTCACCTTTCATCGGGTGCGGATCCCCTCTCTTACGGAAAAACGCGACTACAATACAAAAAACGCATCGAATGTTTTGCGATGCGGTTTAGAATTCTAACCAACTTTGATTGAATCCCTCAATTTGGCAATCCATGTTTCCGGCATTTCCTCCCTTAGTCTTCGAGCCACTTTTCCGGTCGTACCTTTGGGGAGGCCGAAACCTTGCCACAAAACTCCAGAAAAACCTACCTGCTGAGGGTATATGGGCCGAAAGCTGGGAGATTGTCGACCACCCTCAAGGTCAGTCGATCGTTGAGTCCGGGCCCTGGCAAGGCTGGTCGCTTGGCCAACTGGTTCGAGAGCATCCTGAGGCGATCCTCGGTAACCGATACAACTCCTCGATCCGAAGTGCTTTGCCAGCAGAGGCTATTTCTCGTTTCCCGCTTTTGCTCAAGTACCTGGACTGCCAGAACGTTTTGAGCGTCCAAGTCCATCCCGATGATGCTTATGGATCCCAGATGAAAGCGCCTGATCTGGGCAAGACCGAAGCCTGGTACATCATCGATGCACAACCCGGTTCGGTTCTCTACGCTGGACTCAAGGAGGGAGTGTCGCGAACGGATTTAGAGCAAGCCATTCGGTTCGGCAAGACCCAGGATTGTCTGCACGTCCTATCCCCATCACCGGGAGACTGCATCTTTATTCCAGCCGGTACGGTCCATGCGCTAGGTGCAGGACTTGTTGTTGCTGAAATCCAGCAAGCCAGCGACTGCACCTTCAGGCTCTACGACTGGGACAGAGTCGATGCATCAGGAAGTTCAAGACCCTTGCATATCGAGCAAGCATTAGAGGTGATCGACTTTGACCGAGGACCTGTGGATCCGATCAGGACCGATTCGATAGGTATTGATAGGATTGAGACGTTGGTTCAGTGCGACAAATTTCGGTTGATGCGATTGAGTAAGCCCGAGAGTTACGAGCTTGATTTGTCCACTTGCAATGTCATTGCTGTGCCCCAAGGAACAGCGTCACTCGAAACCCCTCATGGGCAAATCGAACTTCGGATGGGACAGTCGGCTCTTGTTCCACATGCGTGCGGCCAGGCCAAAGTGACACTGGGCTGTGATTCCACGGTACTTGTTGCAGAACCAGTATCCGCATCCGTACCGCCAGAGGGTGGAAGCCAATGAATCGGATCGAAGAAATTTTTTCCAAGGCAATCGCCGGTTCAGATCGCTTCGAGCAGCACTGGGAGTGCGTAGGAATTTCGCCTATGCATCGAGCGCTGATACGACGGCTTGCGGTTTCGTCCTTGCAAAAACACCACGGCAAAGACCATCGAATCGTTTGGACTTCAGATTCACCCGATATCCGATGGATTGATTCAAATCTCTTCCTTGAAGGTTTGGGTTCTTTGGACAATCGATCCATGCAGATCTTATGGTGTTGGAATGAGCCCAATTGGCGTGATTTCCTAGCCGCAACACCTTGGACCATTACCGGTGTCGTTTACAATCTCGCGACGTTGAAGTCGTGGATCAGCCGATGTGTACTGTTGGGTAAGTGGCAAGCGGCACAGGGGAAAAGCTTACCCTCGATAGAACTATCCTCCTGAAGGTTTTCATGAAAACGATTCTTGTTACCGGAACAGCGGGTTTCATCGGCTACCACTTTGCCAAACGATGCTTGGATTTAGGCCACCGCGTCGTCAGTGTCGATAGCATCAATGATTATTACGATGTGCAGCTCAAGCATAACCGTCTGAAGCTTCTTCAGTCGCATGCCAACTTTGAATTCCATCAGATGGAACTCGAAGACCAACAGGGCATATCGAGGTTATTCCAATCCCATCGGTTCGATCGGGTTGTCCACCTTGCGGCGCAGGCAGGCGTTCGATACTCGCTCGAAAATCCCTATGCATACACCAAATCGAATATCGATGGCACGATGACTATCCTCGAAGGATGTCGTCACCACAGCATCGAGCATCTGATCTTTGCCAGTAGCTCGAGCGTTTATGGACTAAATAGTCAGCAACCGTTTTCGACGTCTCACTCGACGAATCATCCGGTGAGCCTCTATGCGGCGACCAAAAAATCCAATGAGATGTTCGCTCATTGCTACGCACATCTCTACAAGTTACCTTGCACTGGCCTGCGTTTCTTTACGGTCTATGGGCCATGGGGCCGACCCGATATGGCGCTGTTCAAATTCACCAAAGCCATTTTTGAAGGCAAGCCATTAGAAGTCTACAACCATGGCCAAATGAAAAGAGACTTCACGTATGTCGATGATATCGTCGATGCGATGATTCCTCTGATGGATAAAATCCCTCAGCCCGATCCAAATTGGGATCACGCACATCCCGATCCTTCGACCAGCTCGGCTCCCTATCGTGTCTATAACATCGGCAACAACCAACCGACTGAATTGTCTTACTTTATCGAAGTGCTCGAAAGAGCCATCGGTAAGAAGGCGAATCTCAAGTATTTGCCTATGCAACCCGGTGATGTTTTATCAACTTACGCCGATGTCGATTCGCTTACCCAAGCCGTTGGGTTCAGGCCAAAAACGAAGATCGAGGATGGGATTGCGAAGTTTGTCGCTTGGTATCGAGAATACTACTCAGTGACATCAGGGACAGTGGCGACCTGAGACAACGGGCCCAGTTCCATCAAGTCGTCCACTTGCAGCAACTCACCGATATCCACCAAACTCTGCCACTGCGATTGCAGGATATCAAGGTATTGGTTGAGCACTTGGGCGACAGTCTGCTGAGCCACAATCACATCATTGAAGCTGACACTCGCGGGATCAGCGAGGTAGCGTTGATAGACTCCTCGGTATGCACGAACTTGATCTCGCAGTGCTTCGGATTGGAACGATTCAGCCAATTGTCGATTGGCTTCGTACTTGCCAAACGCATTAGCTAGGGCTGCAGTGAGGGTATTTCGTGTGTTTTGAACCTGTTGGCTAGCTCTGACAGCTTCGGCTCTTCGCGCAATACGATTACCTTGATTGCGATTCAGAACCGGTAAATCACCTCCGAGCATCAGATTGTAAGTCGTCGTGCCGGGTTCGAAGGTGTAATCGCGTTGTAGGACAAAACCGACGTTCACGTCCGGGATCACTTGACGATCAGCCAATTCCACGAGTGTTTGTTGTTTTCGGACAGCATTCTCAGCCATTTCAAGATCGGTATGAACGGCGTTCATCCGAGCCAAGGCTTCTTCGTATTGGATCGCAGGAACACTGCATTCGATTCGACCATCGATC
Source organism: Pirellula sp. (assembly GCA_040381975.1). Lineage (GTDB taxonomy): Bacteria > Planctomycetota > Planctomycetia > Pirellulales > Pirellulaceae > JBKCUI01. The sequence goes on along the minus strand of JBEIGI010000019.1, from coordinate 31,281 downwards.
GGTGTGGCTTGTAGATCAGGACAACCCACGGCGGCTCCTAATCGCCTCCAAGCCGCGATCGATTCCTGCTGGGATTTGATCACCGATGCTCGAGCTTGTGTCAGGATCACGCGCAGTTGCAACGGCTCGTACGGTGCTGCTTCGCCAGCCGTAACGAGTTGAATCTGCGCCTCATAAGCTCGATGGGTCAAATCAAAGAAGGCACTTGCAAGTACCATTCGCTGCCGTGCAGCAAGCACATCAAAATAGGCTCTGCGGATCTCGGTCATGACCGTAATCCAAGTCTTACGCTGTTCGACCATGGCGTTTGCATAGTCAACCGCAGCGGCTTCGGCTGCGAGTCCTAACTTTTGGGCCGTAATGACCGTTTGCTGCAAATAGGCACCATGGTAACCGGGTGTGTTGATGGTTCGAACCGTATCGGCCTGGTATCCCACAGATGGATTCGGTGGTAGTCCCGCCTGGATCATCAATCCCCGGGCGACCTCCACATTGGCTACCGCTGCTTTAAGCCCTGGGTGATTCTGCCTAGCCAATTCGTGGAGTGACTCCAACGCAGAGACTCCCCCGGCAGGGTCAGGCATGGCGATCGCGTTGCTGGGGATCGTCGATGGCTCTGGATAGAGCCGCTTGAGTTCCTCTTGATAGATTTGAGGATCAAGTTTGTCTCGCAGAGGGGCAATAAGATCGGGGGTTTGGGTCCCAGGCAATTCAGGTGGTAGTTTCAGCGGATCGCTTGATCCTAGCGTCGAGGTGTTTGTGGCTGGAACCTCCCCGCATGTTTGCAGGTATTGCGTAGCGACATTGTCGGCAGTCTTAGGCACGCAATCCATGCTTCGATAAGCCCACCAAGCAGGTGTTTGGCAGCCGGCGATGGATCCGGCCAGCAATGACGCGAGCAAGCCGATTCGGAGATTCGCTCGTGAGCGTCTTGGTTTAGAAGTTCTGTTCGCCAAAGGCTTCATTTGCAAATGCCAATGATTACGAGAGTGCTTACGGAATCCTCTGGATTGACGTTGGTCGCCAAAGGCGGAACGATCGCTACTTCCGGTAAGCTTGTTAAGGTTGATCGTCTAGGAGGATCCGTTTCCATGAGCCTAAGAATGCATCGCAACGTCAACAGCCTGGGTTTTTACTGGCTAAACAGATCGAAATCTTTCATAAAAACGCCGCTTGGGGGTTTGGGTTGAGTTTGACGCTTGTTGAAGTCGTGCTGGCCAAGTCGACTTTTTCTGTTCGATGCTAAGAGCAGGATTTACTACACCCGGAAACCAAGCAATGCACAGATATCGGACTTCGCTGATCAAGTTAGGGCTAATCCTCGGATCCGTGTCCTTTTGCGCCATGCCACCTGCTCTGGGGCAGAGTTCTTGTGATGAGTTGGCCAGAGAAAAAGTGTGTCAGGGACACCGCGACGGTTTCTATATCCCATCGCTTCAAACCTTGCTGATGATGCCACTTAGCCAAGCAGGCGACCGCTTCGAAGCCAAGTGGCTCGGGCGATGGTCTGGGAGCAATCCTTCTATTGGCCAGCGATCGGTAAACGGGTCGCTCATCGAGTGCGATGCGTGGATCGAGCCACCGAGTTATCAGCTCGATGACACCTCTATCGAAAGCGACAAGTCGCATGCCTTGGAGTGGAACGCTCCGGTGAGAATCGCTAGGTGGACGGCATCTGTCGATGCGCCACCGAAGCTATTGCAGAGCAATCATGCACAAAGAACACTTGCTAACGAGCCTGATACAAACCGAGAGGAACTTGTGAGCATCGCTACGCAAGATGCAAATGTTCGCCTTGCAAGTGGTTCTGTGGAAGCAAGGACGGTGAGAGTCACCGCAGTGTCGCAAGAGGCCAATTCGCCGGCCGCCCCGCGACGGTCAGGAGAAATCAAAGAGAAGCATTTGCAACGCAAGCCAGCGGGCACTCCTGGCGGTCGTTAGGCTGTGTGTTTATCGGGATGCAGGTAGACGAAAGATTTTCCTAGCCGTCCTCCATAGTTACCTGCAGAGATTCGGACTAAGTCGTCTACTCCGAGGGCCGCATCGATCGCAGCATAGGTTGCTTTGGCGACGGCTTCGAGCGACGAGCCGTTGACAATGATTTCCATGATCGACTTGACCTGATCGGGAACGCGAGATTGGGTGCCTAACTTTTGCTTGAGCGTTGGGCAGTATTCCGCATAAGTGCTTGCGATCAGGAATTTGTACTTGCTACCCGCTTTGCTTGCGCTTGCAGCAACGCCGCCGGGGAAAGTGGTGATCACATTTGCCGCTGCATCCGCCGCACGCGCGGCGCGATCGGCCGCTTCGATCGCCGCGTCCTCGGTTCGTCCGAGGAACCAAAGGTTTCCTCCCATGATTCCATCGGCATACCCGAATCGTCGCGATAGAAAGAACTCACCTCCGAGGGTTGGTATCGTCCAGCCCTTTTGACCAAACATTTCGCTACGAAACTCATGGCCATCGCCAAAGAAGGCGATTTTACGACCGAGTTTGTAATAGGGATCCGTGTCGAGTGCGTTGAACAAACGCGTTGTCGGGCATGTCAAAATGTTTTGCGACAAGCGGGCCAAGAGAACGCGCTCGAGGTGCTCGACGCGATCCTTTCGGAAGCGAGGCACATGAAACTGAAGATATGCCCCAACACGACCGTCGGGTGTTTCTTGGCCAGAAGACTTCCCATCAAGTATTCCTTCGATTCCCGCCTCGCAATCGCACAAGATCGTGCTGCTGGCATGCCCCGTGGCCTTTTGGCAAGCTGCCAAGAGCCATTTGTGATCTTTTGCGGTGACCAAAACCCTTGCGTAAAGGCTTCGAAAGGCTTCTGCGTAGGTATCATCGACCCGCTCTTGCCAGCGCGAGGACTTCCATGGCTCATTGGTCGATAGCTGATTAGGCGAGTCCATGATCAGTTCCTGCCACGACCGTCGTAGACCGCCGACTCGGTGACCACTTTATCCATGTAGATATCGTGGGAGTCCATGGGGATTTCATCGAACAACTGGCATTCGAAGGCTAGAGCCACTAGAGGCGTTTGCGGTTTGGCGTGTTCCAAAAGTTTATCGTAGTATCCTTTACCGTGCCCGGTGCGGCCGCCGGTGCGATCGAATGCAACCCCTGGAACCATGATCAGGTCGAGGTCTTCGGGTTGGAGTCTCTTCGAGGCGACGGTTCGAAGCTCAGCCTTGGGTTCAAGGATTCGATACATCCCCAACTCCAACTCGTCCATCGACTCGAGCCAGAAAAGCTCGAGTTCACCATCGACACAGTAAGGAACGACAATTCGTTTGCCTGTCGTGAGAGCTTCTGGAAGTGCATGCCGGGTTCGAACCTCGTCCCGAACGTCGACATAGAACATCACGGTGTTTGCCGAGGCGTACTCGGGAAGTTTCATAAAGCGATTGACGATAAGGACAGAAACACCATCTTTATCGGCCTGAGTTCGTCGGTTTTCGTGGGCTTGCTTACGAATCTCCGCTTTGCGCTCGGAGACTTCATTGAGTTCAGACATAGTGTGCCTAATAGATTGCCTGCAGGACAAGGAATAGATAGATTCACTGCGAGTGCCAGAGAATTCTGTTCGTCGCGAGTTGAACATCGTAACAGCAACACCGCGACTTGTCACGAACGAGAAAATTCGGTTCTATTTTTCTGGGGTTTTCGAGAGCCGTTTGAAGTAAGCTTCGATCACTTCACGGTAGTGGCTCGGTAGATCCTTAGTGATGCTTTGCAGAGCCTCTTGCCTGGCCGCAGGGGGCAAATTCCCCCACCCAGACTTGTCCCCAATGTCCTTGTCGTCGACGGCACCCTGGCCATCTCCTCCTCCGGGCATCGATTCGTCGGCTGCTTGCTGGGATTGTTGCTGTTGCTGCTGTTGCTGCTGACTCTGCTGCTGGCTTTGTTGTTGCTTTTGACTCTGCTTTTGTTGTTTTTGCTGTTGTTGTTCTAACTGTTCGATTAATTTGTCAAGCTTTTCGACAATCGCTTGCTCTTGATCTCGCACCTGTTTGCCTGTTCTACCTAATGCCAAACGTCGCTCCACGTCGTTCATCAAGCGAGCCACCTCGTCAAGCGAGTTTTCTTTGAGCGGCTCGATGTCCGTGAGCATCAGTTTGGCTGTAATCGCATAACGCGTTGGGATCTCGGATTCCCGTTCCAAGAGCTTCTTGAGAGACTCGACGCATTGCGGTTTTTGGAGCAAAAAATGCTGGCAAACTGCCGCTGAAAAAAGCCAACTCGAAGGATCGCTCAGGCTATCGATATCCAACGTCTGGAGCCGCGACGAAGCTTCGTCGATCCAGTTGTTTTGGATCAGGTTCCTACAGAAGGCCAACTGCAAATCAGGTTTGATCCAGCCGGGCAGAGCCCCGTTAGCAATCAACGAGCTGAGCTGAGCATCAAGTTTCTGGTAGGTGTCGGCAGACCAAGGTTCTTCGAGGGAGCGAAGAAACTCGGCTACTGAAGGATCGAGTTGTCCAGCAAGTCTCAAGAGTGCCTCGTGGAGTTCTATTCCGCGCAAATCGACCATTCGATTGGCCGACTCCCTGACAAGGGCCTTTGAATCACCGGCTGGACTCGATTCAATCCAGGCCAAAGATCGTTCAACCCACAACTGGCCAGCAGACCATTTCCAACTTGCGGCTTTTGCTAGTTCTTTGGCCTCGGAGTTATCCGCAAAGGATCGCGCAGGGTAAGCCCAAGACAAAATCGACAGAACCAAAATCGACAAGCGAATCGAACGAGCGGGAGATAGAAATTTCACAGCCGACACTTTCTGGCTTGAGGGATAGATAGCCCAGTGGCCACCTCTGGCCAGTATACAGATCGGTCCAACGGCCACCGAAAACGAACTGGCTTATTGTATTGGTTTAGTCACTAGCAATGCAAGCCGAAGAAAAAAAACTTATGCAAATCTGTTTAGCGCGGGGTCTGTCCCCGCCTTGAGCAGCATCTTCACGGGGTCTGTCCCCAACTCATGCCCCGCAATTTTTTTACGCAAATCATTTTGAAAAAAGGAGTTGCTGCGATTTCAATCGTCGCCAACCCTGGCCATTCCACCAACTTCTGCGAATAATCAGCCCACCGATCGTTTCTAGCAATCGGGCTAATGCTACCCGATGCAAATACCCCTTAAGTGGGGGTTAACGGATTTTCATGGATTGGATGTTGATCGGGAGAGGGTCTCCAAGCAGACTAGCTAGGAGACATTTCAAGCAGGGATGCGCGTTCTTACCCGTCTTTTGTTTTCCCATCCCATGGCTAATGTCGATCGAGCTTACAACCAAGTCCGCCACGAACTCGCACAAGTCGGGTTGCTCGCCGATGGCTTGTACCTAGATGTGGTCGAACTGATCATCTCTGGAGACAAAAGCGTCGGCGAACGAGGCTATGTCTTTGAACAAGTCGGCCACTACGCCAAGTGGGGGTATCGCCCCGGGGTGATCTATTTGCCGCGAGATCTGCCTCACCAACCGCGTAAACCTGGTCTGACCCTCTGCGATACGATCCGTCACGAATACGCCCACGCTTGGTATTTCCACGACCCAGCATTTTTTCGGGGTGAGTGGTTTCCAAGAGCCTTCGGTGCTGCCTACACCAACTGCAACCCAGCCCCTTACTCGCGATGGCGCAAGGCACTTAAGCGGAATCCGGAGTATCTTGCCGGCAAAAAACGTTGCCGAAACGCTAAGGGTCAACTGAATTTCTTCTACGGATATCTCTTGGACGAATTCATCACCGACTATGCTACGACCAACGCCAGCGAGGACTTCGCTGAAACGTTTATGTTCTTCCTGAAGTACCGCCGCTCTTTGAGTCGCTTTCAAAACCGTTACCGAGTCTACACCAAGATCAAGGCCGTCGAACGAGCCGTCGCCCAAGCCTCGCGCCGCGTCCGCTCACTGGGAACAAGCCGCTACCGTCCTAGGTCAGCCTAAAACCCGTTTCGACAATCGAGATATTTACCTCGGCTATTCCGCAGAGTCTTCTCCGAGCAAGTTTCGGATCCAAAAGTCAGTCATCATGTGGAATTGATGTTGGACTTGTTGCGGGTCTGTAATTCCGTGACGACTCTTTGGGTAGACCATCAACTCGAACTGCTTGCCGGACTTTTGTAGGGCATAAGCCAACTGCAACGTGTTGGTCATGTGGACATTGTCGTCAATCTCTCCGTGGATAAGCATGAGCCGACCATGGAGATTCCCCGCAGCCTCGACCACCGAGGAACTCTTGTAGCCTTCTGGGTTGAGTTGCGGGGTGCTCATATACCGCTCGGTGTAAATCGAGTCGTAGTTTCTCCAATCGGTCACCGGTGCTCCGGAGATCCCCGCACGAAAGAGCTTACTATGGGTCATCGCATACGCCGTGAAGTAACCTCCATAACTCCAACCCCAAATCCCCAGCCGCTTGGTGTCTGCCCAGCTTTGAGTTCCGAGCCAAGCTACCGTGTCTTCAAGATCTCTTAACTCCAAGGCCCCTAAATCTCTGTAAATCTTCCAGGTGTCTGAATTGCCTCTTCCAAGTGCCGACCGATTGTCGCACAACATCACTGCAATCCCTTGATCGGTAAGATACCGATGCCACAGGTCGCTCCGGTGGATCCATGAATTCTCAACCGTCGGGGCCGACGGCCCCGCATAAACATAGATCACCACGGGCATGGAACCCTTGGCCGGATCGAACCCATTGGTCGGCTTGTACAAAAGTCCTTGCAGCTTTTGACCATCCCTAGCCGGAATCTGAATCAGCTCGGGACTCGCCGTGTCCACATAATCAAATCGATCCGACCGATATTCGCTAACCAATCTTATCGGTTTGCCCTCGCGATCTTTGAGCCACACCTGAGCTGGGTTCGACAGGTCGCTCCAAGAGTCCAGATAATAGCTCCCGGTCGGATGGACCGATACGCGATGGGAACCGACCTGGCCAGACATGTCCTCAATCGCCCCACTCTCTAGCGAGAGTCTAAGCACATCGGTGTTGGTCGGAGCACTGCGATGGCCCGTAAACCATATCACCTTGCCCGAATCACTCACCGAGAGAATCTCCTTAACATCCCAATCCCCACTGCTAAGGGCTCGCTTGGTTCCATCCATCCCCACATGGAATAAATGCCGACGACCAGCTTGGCTATCGCTAAGCCAAACAAAGCTTCCATCAGGCAACCAACGGGGAACATCAATCACATCGACCCAAGCATCCGACTCCTCGTGCACAAGGGTCTGAGAACTCGCGTTCTTCAAATCGTATAATACTAACTCTAGCTTGCTTTGAATCCGGTTCTGAATCTGATAAACCAACTGATCTTCGCTACCAGGTTTCCAGCCAACGCGAACCACGAGCCGATCTTCAGGGTCACTGATGCTAAGTTGTACATCTTGAATCTGACCCGAGGTGATATCCGCTACTTTGAGCTCGACCTTAGGATTCGGCTGCCCAGCCTTGGGATAACGCATGTTTTCGATTCTCTGAGCAAAGGGAATCGCATCATCGATAACAAAATTCGGTACCGGAGTTTCATCCAGTCGCAAATAGGCGATCTTGGTTCCATCAGGATTCCACCAATAGGCTTTGAATTGGCCTCGCCCATAAACCTCTTCTTGATAAACCCAATCCAATTTCCCGCAAAGAATCTCACCTCCGCCATCATGTGTGAGTTGTTTGAGTTCCTTGGATTTGCAATCGATCACCCACAGATTCTGACCCTTGACAAAAGCCACATGACGCCTGCTTGGACTCAGCTCAAAGAGTTCCTCTTTTTCATCCGGCGATTCGGTCAAACGTATAGCTTGGTCGCTGGGCAAATCGTAGAAATAAAGATCCTGCTTATGCTCGACCAAGGCTTGCTCAAGCGAGTCGTTAAAGAGATCAATTTGACGGCCATAAGGTGTGGCTACCCCATCTTTAAACTCGGGTAGTTTCCCCAAAGCTTCGACCATCTTCAGCGGGGTTTCCCACGGATGCATCGCTCCGCTAATTGCATCGATGTGCATCCAACGATTCTCTTTTCGAACCAAGTAACTTTCTCCATGCGGCATCCATTTGGATAATGGGCTAGGCATCCCGTTGTAAGCAACCTTGCGGTCGGAGGAAAACAGCTTCTCCATCGTCAAGCGTTCGCCTCGAATGCCACTTGCTTTGAGATCCTTCCACTTTAAATCGGCAAGCTCCCGTTTTGTGCTAAAGTTCGGAATCGAAGCTAGACGCCGAATCGGATAGATCGAGTCCTTGCGAAGCTCCGGGTCGAGAAAGCCCCACATGGCTAAGGACTCCTCGGAGTGTGGTTCTAAGATATAAGTCGTCAGTCTTCCTAGAGGATTGTTGGTGGGAACAATCCAACCTGGACCGAGCTGTTCGGAGTTCTCTTCAAGCGAAACTTCGTACTTAGCCATCTTGCGGAATTGAAATTCCGATAGGTCCTTCCGAGCCTCAATTCGGTAGCGCTGCGTCTTGGCATCGGCTTGCCCCGAGACCTCGATCATCGGTATTCCATGCAACCGAACGCGACTTGCAAGCCAAGAACATTCTTTTGGAATGTAGTAAGCATGCGGTGCGTCGACTTGCAATGTTCCCACCGCATCGACGGCCAACTTGACGTTGTACTCCGTCGGTTCCATCTCCTTGATGCGCCGACGATCTTTCGGCGATGGGAATTCAGATTGACCATCAGGCCAGCGGTAACCTGCAACCTTGGCCTGCGACTCCGATGGCTCAATCTTACCTTGAATAAAAACCCCCTTAGGAGGCTCTTGGATGTCCTTGCTTGCCAACTCCTTTACCTTGCTTGCCTGGGCACTGAGCCCCTCGATGCACTCTTCGATAAAGGCATACGATGCCTCGATCCGACGTTGGTAACTGGCGTAGGAATAGGACTCGACGAGGATTCCAATCTTGCCTCGCAAGGCCATGTATTCCGTGCTATATCGAGGCTCGAAACCGTAGCTTTCCCAGACCGTGTGATCGCGATTGAAATTTCCGTAAGGAAAAACCGGGCAATCTCGCTTGAGCATTCGCGTTTCGACTCCAGGCATAAATTCATGGCGCAACCAATGAGCCAGATCCGTATCGATCGCTGGATTGTGCGGCAATCCGTAGGTCATGTCGTACCGGTGAAGCGAACCGTTGGTCGTATGCGCATCGATTAGCACATCGGCTCGCCAAGCATCGAGCATTCGAACCAGTGAACGCACCTCAAGCGTATCGAGCTTTACAAAGTCTCGGTTGAGGTCTTGGCCCAAGGCGTTTTCGCGAGTCCCCATCCCAAGCGCCGGTCCCTCTTGGCCAGGCCTGTGCATCGGCCCGACTCGCTGGTTGCCATCCGCGTTGAAATTGGGCAAGAAAACCAAGACGCAACGTTCAAGCCAATCGGGATTCCTCCCCTTGAGGACGTCACGAGCAAGCGCCATCAGAGCTTCCTTGCCATCGCATTCCCCACTATGGATTCCTCCGATCATCACGATCACGATCCTCGGGTCGTCTTTGGCCAGCGGCAGTGGATTGGCCTTTTCTTTCGAGATCACCAGTGTCCACAGCGGCCTGTTTTCGTGCGTCGTTCCTACATCGACGAGCTTGGCCATCGGATGCCCGGCGGTTAACTTTTCAAGAAACTCAAGCACGTCCGACTCGCGCGACGTGGCCAGATAGTTCGAACGCTCGGCAATCGTCATAGGAGTTCGAATCACCGGACTTGCAGATGTTTCCTGGGGCCTGCCCCATAGGCTTTGATGACCTAATAAGACCTGCCCTGTGGCTAAGCATGCAATAGCGAGCATTCGGAGCGATACCGACTGGAAAGCAAAACGTGGAAAAAGCATCTGGTTTCCCTTTTCGAGAACAACTTTCTGGCCATTAGCCGTCGATCCTGTGAACCGCAGGGGCTATCATAACGAACCATACAGCGACGAAAACACTTCCCCAACTTCACTTTACGGAGAAATCTCATGCCGAACTGGGCTGGTCGATTCTTGGCAGGATCTTTGATCAAGGGCGCCTTTGCCGGAGCGATCCTCCTGGCAGGTAGCATGGGTTCAGTTGCCTTTGGTCAAAATCCAAGAGTGCTCATAGAAACGAGCAAAGGGGATATCGAGGTCGAACTCTTCGAGAAAGAAGCTCCAGTTACGGTCGCGAATTTCCTCAGCTACGTCAAAAAAGGACATTACGACGGGACCATTTTTCACCGAGTCATCTCCGATTTCGTCGTCCAAGGTGGCGGCTTGACCGAAGACATGAAGGAAAAACCCACCGCGGATCCGATCGAAAACGAAGCAGGTAATGGTCTAAAGAACGAACGCATGACCCTCTCGATGGCGCGTACATCTGCCCCCCACAGCGCGACTTCCCAGTTCTACATCAACCTCAAATACAATCGACCCTTGGATCGTAAGTACTCCCAAGACAACTACGGCTACTGCGTTTTTGGCAAAGTGGTCAAGGGTGAAGAAATCGTCGATCAGATCGCTAAGGTCAAAACTGGACGAGTCAAAGGCAGTAGCGATGTTCCCATCGAACCGATCACCCTCAAGCGTGCGATGATTCTCGAAGGTGCCGCTGCTGCTGCAGGATCCGATAGCGACAAAAAGGACAAGTAACTTGCCGACAAATCTCAACACATCGGCAAGGGAATTGATCGATAGGCAGGTTGTCCCCAACCTGTCTCGACTGAGAATCGAAGACCGATCGTCTCGCGATAAGGGTTGCATCCTGGATTTTGGATGCCAAGTCACCGGAGGCTTGGAAGCAGGCTTGCTGCTTGCCAAGATCTGTATGGCCGACTTGGCAAATGTCCAAATCGTCCCGGCAGATCAGGGAATCTGGCATGGGCCAATGCTGCAGGTTACCACCGACGATCCTGTGGCTGCTTGCATGGCCTCCCAATACGCCGGCTGGAAGGTTGCCCAAGGCAAATTCTTTGCTATGGGCTCAGGCCCGATGCGATCGAAGCGAAAACGCGAAGAGGTTCTCGATCACCTAGGCCTCAACGATGAGTCTCATTGTGCTGTCGGTGTACTCGAATGCGACGAGATTCCATCGAGCGACATCATCGAGTTGGTAGCCAACGAGTGCGGTGTTAGCATCGAGCAAACAACTCTTTGTGTCGCTCCGACTAGAAGCATCGCTGGCGTCATCCAGGTGGTTGCAAGATCGATCGAGACAGCCATGCACAAATTGCACGAGCTGGGTTTTGATCTTCATAAAGTTGTCTCGGCGCATGGCACTGCACCGATTCCCCCGATGGCCAAGGACTTTGCCGAAGGCATCGGTCGAACCAACGATGCGATTCTTTACGGGGGCCAAGTCACCTTGTGGTTCGATGGCAGTGACTCGGATATCGAGTCGATCGGAGCGAAAGTTCCGAGTATCGCTTCGAAGGATTTCGGAAAGCCGTTTGCAAAGACGTTTCGTGAATACCAGTACGACTTCTACAAAGTCGATCCGGGACTTTTTGCCCCAGCGATGGTCACATTCGTCAATCTGCGTACGGGTAATTCGTTCCGGTACGGCAAGTTATTTCCCGAGATTCTCAGGGATTCGTTCGCTTGCAAGGATGCTTAAGATCCCTGTGCATGATCCGGCGCACGGGCCCACGCACTATCCCACCGGATGGATGCTCGGGGGAGGATCGATCCGGCTGCCGACGTCCATCGCATCGCGTTCGAGTCGTGCCAGCAATTCATCATCGAGCGCGTGCTCGGTGTAGTCGGCGCAGCGATCGATCGCATCGGGGCTAAGATCTGCCCAGCGAGAAAAATACAACTCCAAGAGCCGATGTCGGCGAACCGCGCGGTGGGATTGTTGGATCCCAGCCGATGTGAGCAAGAGCGATTTTGTGCCACGATCGATCAGCCAACCCTTACTAACCAATTGACTTGCTACCTTGCGAAAATGCCGATCCGTCCAATTGAGCTTGTTGGCAAGACGTGCTTTATCGACGGTGTCGGACCTTACGTCTCCATGCATCGCAGGGGCCTTTTGCTCTCCTTCGAGCAGTTCGTATACGCCTCTCAAAAGGTGCTCTTGGTCGGCCTGCCAACGGAGCAAAACCTTCTGGCGTAGTCGCCAGAGAATTCCATGACGGGTTCCGACAAGCAGGCTCACTGCAAAGAGTGCCGCTGCAAAAAGAACCATCGATGCTCCCGAGGGGAGGTGCTCAATTCTCCAACTACTCAATGCCCCGAGGATCCCTGCAGTCAGACCGATGAGGCTGCTGGCGACGAGGTTTCTATCAAGACGATCAGACCAGAATCGAGCTGCCGCAGGCGGAATGACCACCATGGCCACAACCAGCAATACGCCGACAATCGAAGTCCCGACGATCACGATCAGAAGCACAAAGCTCATAAGCACCAGATCCAAAAGCAAAACGGGCCAACCTTGAGCCGATGCATAGACTGGATCGAAACAAAGCAGTTGCAGTTCTTTTCGCAAAAGCAGTACACCAGCTGTTACGCCGATGCATACATAGGCGATGAGTTTGGCATCCTGGGCGACGATTCCGGCCGTATTGCCGTAGATGAAACCCTCGAGCCCGGCTGCATTCCCCGATTCGGTCTGCTGAACTAAACTCAGCAGTGCCATTCCTAGAGAGAAAAAGACGCTAAGAACAATTCCAAGAGCAGCGTCCTCTTTGAGTTGCGTGAAGCGTCTAAGGCCCATGACGGCCAAGGCCCCTAGGATCCCGCTAAGGGCTGCCCCGGCCAAGAGAACCAACGGCTCGCGACCTTGGCCCCCCATCGCTAGACTCACGAAGAACCCCAGTGCGATTCCCGGCAAGGATGCATGGCAAATCGCATCAGCGATCAAGGATCGTTTGCGCAGGAGCAGAAAAACCCCGACCAAGCCGCAGACGGCTCCGAGCATTGCGCAACCGAGAATCACCAACCGAGTGTTGTAGTCCATACCTCCTTTAGTTTAATCGTATTGCTTATCCTAAGGCAGACCGTTTCGTGGTAAACTTCGTCGAGTCTTGAGTCGTATCGCAATTACTTCGGATCAGCCTAAATGCCATTCAATTCCCGATCCTCCTTGTCCCCTCTGACGAACGGTTTGACCGTCTTGGTGAGTCTGCTGTGCGGTGTCTTAGAGGCCCAGCAGGAGGCTCCCAACCGTTATCAGATCTCCGAGCGCGCGGCGGCAATCCATCAGCGAGGATATGTCTTTGACGGCCATAACGATCTGCCTTGGGAGGTTCGCACCAAGACCACCAAGCTCTTTGATGAGTTTGATATTTCCAAATCCCAACCTAAATTTCATACGGATATCGAGCGATTACGCCAGGGAAACGTCGGTGCCCAATTCTGGTCGGTCTACGTTCCGGTCGAAACCATCGCAGCAGGAAACGCTTTCCAGATAACCAAAGAGCAAATCGACTTGGTTCACAAGATGATTGCCCTGTATCCTGAAACTTTCGAATTAGCGCTAGACGCTCAAGATGTCCAGCGCATCGAAGCCAAAGGAAAGATCGCATCGCTCATCGGAATGGAAGGAGGCCATAGCATCGAAGGCTCGATAGGAAAACTCAGGCAGTTGCATGCGATGGGAGCTCGCTACATGACGTTGACCCATAGCGAGACACTCGAGTGGGCCGACTCAGCAACCGATGTGGCACGAAACGATGGACTGAGCCCTTTCGGGGAAGAAGTTGTTTTGGAAATGAATCGTCTTGGAATGCTCGTCGATATTTCCCACGTCTCTCCAGCCACCATGCACGATGCCCTGCGCATATCGAAAGCTCCAGTGATATTCTCACACTCTTCGGCCCGAGCGATCGCCGATCACCCCCGAAATGTCCCTGACGATGTGCTTGCCGAGTTGCCAAAGAATGGTGGAGTGGTGATGATCAATTTCTTTTCGGGATTCGTTGTTCCAGAGTCTGCGAAAGTTCTATTGCAACAGTCGGCCTTGAGGAAAGAGCTCAAGACCAAATATCCCAACAGTAAGGAAGAACAAGAGCGAGAGATCAAGCAGTGGCAATTGAAGAATCCTTATCCAGCCGGCCAAGCTGAGGTCATTGTCGATCATATCGAGCATGTCATCAAAGTCGCAGGGATCGATCATGTGGGTTTAGGATCCGACTTTGATGGGATATCCAAACTCCCAGTGGGGATCGAGGACGTTTCAAAATACCCAGTGATCACCGAGCTTTTGCTCAGGCGTGGATACGAGGAAGAAGCGATCCATAAGGTGCTCTACGGCAATGCGCTGCGGGTGCTAAAGCGAGCGACGCAAGTCGCCGATCGCTAAACCATCGGAGGCTGACTAGCCGGATTCGGCCAGTAGGTACGAACAACGCATCCGCCGAGTTTTCCCCGACCGATTTGGATCGAGCCACCATGTTGGTTGAGAATACGGCTGACGATGGATAGACCTAGGCCGATCCCAGCATGGCTCCTGTGACTCAAGTTCGTCGACGGAGCTTGCTTGGTGTTGCTTGGTACCCATGAACTTGGATCAGAAATACGGACGAAAGGCTCGATGACTTCGGTCCACTTGTCTTCAGGAATTCCAGGTCCGTCGTCCTCGAATTCAACGCAGGTTTGAGATTTGGAACGGCTAGGGACGGCTTGGTGGTTATTCGTTGTTTCCGATTTGACTTGATATACCCGAACGACCAATCTGGACTTGGCGTACCTCTGCGCATTGCCGAGGACGTTTTTCGCAACACGTAGAAACGCAATGCGATCGGCATAGATCAAGGGTGTTTGTTGCCCAGGCAAGTTCGACTCAAACTCGATACTCAATTGGGGTGTTTCCTCGGCAAGGACTTTCGAGATGGGTTCAATGGCCTTGCGTACGTCGATCCACTCTTGCGAACGTGTGGGAAGCTCTTCTTTATTACGAATATATTCTAGGATTTCATTGACCAACATCTCTAGATCATTGATTGATTGATTGATGATTTCCATGCGTCTGATCCGCTTTGGATCATCCGACTTGGCCTCAATCAGATCCACCGCAAACCGAAGTCGGGCAAGTGGTGTCCTGAGTTCATGGGATACCATTTGAAGCAGTTCGCGTTTGGACTGAATTAGAGTCTCGGTCTTGCCGGCCATGAGGTTCAATGCTGTAGCCAATTCGCGGGCTTCCCCAGCATTGCCCTCCTGGACACGAGCCCCCAGGTTCCCTTGGGCGATCGCTCTGGCAACGCGGGCGAGCTTATTGAACTTTCTTGCAATCGAATTGACCAGCAGTCCGATGAGAATCGCTGAGCCTAAAAATGCTAAGACGAGAGTGGTCTGCGCAGTGGGTGTGGTGACGTCTTTGAATGTCGGTAGAGGTCCGATCCGCATGTAGCTATCTGAGCTCTGCAGCTTGGTTGCGGCGTAATGCCCCCCCTGATCTTCATAGAACGCTACGTCACGGCCACTTGCAAAGCGATTGCTCCCTGAGGCAGGGAGATCCTGAGATTCAAGCAACTTGATCGGCAATCCGAAGTCTTTTGAGAGCTGATCGAGCTCCTGCAGCGACTTATCCGAGTTTTCATAGCGATAGGTTAGCAGTTGCAACCAACCCCAAAGGGCATCCTCGAAGGCTATCGTGGAGTAGTCATTAAATGGCCCCAATCGCAAGTACTGCTCTGAATCAAAATGGATCGAAAGATGCTCGCGGTTATTGTCTTCCAAACGGTAGGAGTAGCCATAAGGCTCACTCAAGCGTGTCCGTTCTTTGGGTTCTAATTCGCTCAGGGGACGAAGTTCCAATGGAGCTCGAAACTGCAATTGAATCTTGCCGAGCATGTTCTCGCGACTATCCTCAGGGTTGGTAAGCAATTGCCTGGCGACAAGCCGCATGCCACCGAGGTGAACGCAGGTGACGACTCGCTGGCGGTCTGCATAAACTCGACTTGCAAGCAGTTGCTCAAAGGCCCACTTCGAGAGTAGCAGTACCAAGACCGTCAGCAGAAAAAACTTGAAGAATAGACGGATCATGGCTCGACCGACAACAGGTATCCGGTTCCCCGCACCGACTTTATTCGTGTTGGATTGCTTTGATTGTCACCGAGTTTGCGGCGAAGCCTCGATATGCGTAAATCGATCGAGCGATCCTGAGGATCGTAGGGCTCACCAGCGAGTGATTCGTAGATCTCTGCCCGGCTGACGATCTTTCCGGCTCGTTGTGCGAGGAAGCAAAGAAGATCAAACTCGGCGCTGGTAAGTTCAACGGGTACCGAGCGTAGCTCCACGTGTCGTCGGCTCGGGTAAACCGCTAAAGCTCCCGCCGAAATGCAATCCTCCAACTCAGAATTGACAGGAGGAGACTTTCTCAAGTGCGTGCGGAGTCGAGCCAGTAAAACTCGTGGGCGAACCGGTTTGGTCAAGTAATCATCCGCACCAAACTCCAACCCTAACACTTCGTCGATCTCCTCGATTCGGGCCGTGAGCATTACAATAGCACCTTGGTATTGCTCTCGCACAGTCTTGCAGACGCTAAATCCATCCATGCCCGGTAAATTCACGTCCAATACAACCAAATCAGGCTTGTCTTGAAGTATCCTTGCAACAGCCGTGTCCCCTTGCATCTCGATCGAGACACTAAAGCCGTTTTCAGTGAGGTAATCACGAACGATCTCGGCCAACTCGCGATCGTCCTCAACCAACAAAACCGAAGGTGACATATTCACAAAAGCACCATGATCAAAGCCAAGGTTTTACAAAACGATACAATTCCAACTGCCCTCGTCGGGACATTTCAGCGTATTCTTTGCATATTACTACAAAACAGATTTGTCTGTAGTGACGATCGAACTGATTTGTTCCTTTTGAAGATCGATTGCAGGAGTCAAAGTCTGTGAGTTCAGTTCAACAAAATCCCGATCGCAGGCATGATCTAGACGCCCTGCGGGCAAGTGCGATGATCCTAGGAATCATTTACCATGGAGCCCTATCGCTTGCGCTGGGGTTTCCTTGGATGGTACAAGATCCCTCGGCAAGCAAACCGCTCTATGTGTTTCAGTCTTGGGTACACGGATTTCGCATGCCCTTGTTTTTCATCATTAGCGGTTTTTTCACGGCGATGCTTTGGAAAAAACGAGGCTCTAAAGCTCTTGTAGCTCATCGGTTCGTCCGGATCCTTCTGCCTTGCCTCATCGGTGCGATCACCCTGGTTCCACTTTGCAACTTGGTGATGTTTCGAGCCATCGCTGATGGAATGCAACGGCGCGCTGCAGTGGTCCAGAATGAACCACCGGAAAAAAACATCTGGGCCGCTATCGGCCAGCATCAGCCTCTGGCGACTCAAGTCCACCTTGATCAAGGATTCCAATGGACCGAGCTTCATCCTGAATTTCAAACCACCGCACTGAGTTGGGCGGCCATCCAAGGCGACCTCGAATGCACTCGGCTCCTGATCGAGCGAGGTTGCGACCCGAGCATCGCAAACCCAGACGGGAATACTCCACTCCACGCAGCGATGTTCTTTGGCTACTTTTCTGTTGCCGAGTATTTGCTCGAGCAAGGAGCAGATATCGCCAAGAAAAACAACAACCAGGAGACCCCGGTCAACAGCCTTCGTATCGACGCTGCAGTCGTTCCAATGATCGCTGGCATGCTGAGACTTAAGATCGATCCAGCGAATATTACGCATGGGAGAAATCTCATCGAGAACAAACTCTCGGAGCTGGATCTAGCAGAACCAGCTTCTTCCGCCCCAAGCGCCACTGCACCCAAACCGTCAAACTCGAGGCTCCAAGGTCTATGGAACTTATTAAGCAGCTTTCCTGCCTTTTCCTATCTCTGGTTCTTGTGGTTCCTTTGGTGGTATGCAGTTTGCTTTGCTATCCTGGCGTGGTTTCTCCGCGCTACCCAATCGATTTGGATGAAATACACCAAGCCGCTTCACAAGCTGAATCTCTGTTCCCCTTGGACCTTGCCTTTCTGGATCCTGATGACAGCCATCCCGATTTTTTGGATGGACGCCCTTGGGTACATCTTTGGCCCAGATACCTCGGTAACCATCATCCCAGCAGGCCGAATCGTTGCCTACTATGCGTTGTTTTTTCTCTTCGGAGCGATCTATTATTTGTCGGAGGATACCCAAGCCCAATTGGGGCGTAGCTGGCAATGGCTTTTGCCCTTGACCTTGTTCGTCGTCTTTCCGCTGGCCCTGGAAATCAACCTAGGCACGTTCGGACTTCGTGATTCATGGAAGTTGCCGGTGAGTTCGATTCGGCCCCTATCGGTCCTGAGCCAGTCTCTGTTTGCGTGGTGGATGTCCCTGGCTTGCATCGGACTTTTCCATAGTTGTCTAAACAAGCAAAGATTGTGGATCCGTTACCTATCGGATTCTTCGTATTGGCTCTATGTCGCCCATTTGCCGTTGGTGGTCATACTCCAAACCAGCGTCTTGGATCTGCCCTGGAATAGCTATGGAAAGCTCTTTGCGATTAGCGCTGTGAGCATCCTGCTATTACTGCTGAGCTACCAGATCATGGTGCGTCATACACCCATCGGGTGGTTGCTCAACGGCCGCAGGCGAGCAGCAAAAACCCTGCAACAAGCCGACTAGGGCCCGATGGGTATGAGTTGGATTTGACGAATGTCGGCGACGGCTGCTGCGGCCTTGGTCTTGGGACGTACTCTCAGGAACCCTGTGCCAGCCTCAAGTTGAACGACCCCTAGCGACTCGATGATGATGTTCTGAAAGTGGCCCGTTTCACGAACTTTCCACTCAAGCGTTTGAGGGGTAAGCGGATCGATTTGGACTTCGACCAGAGAGCCTCCGTTTCCAGCACCACAGCCGCAGTGAAACTCAACCCGATAACGCCCTGCCTTAGAAATCGTAATTGGCCACTCCACCCAATCGTCTTGCTCTGTCCAATAACCGACGACGTTCTTGAATGTCTCTGACTCATAACGAATGCGCTTGCCATGGGGCTTTGACTCGCTGGCAAGAAGTGTAATCCCACCCGATATGTTTTTGAGTTTGGGCTGACTCTTTTCGATCACCCTGTTCATGCTCAAACGCCAAGCGGCCCAGTTGTCTGCAATTTGCTGAGCCGATTGTGTGCGTCCATCGATCAGCGATGGGTTCTGCTCGATATAGATGTCTGCGTGTAGCTCAGGATTGATCTTAGGGTTGGGAATGCACTCCTGAGCGGCGATCGAGGTTTTCCAACCTGCCAAGAGTTGCTGCATCTGCAGAGCTACTTGCGGATTTGCCTTGGCAATGTTGTTGCGTTCTGAAATGTCGTTGCTCAAATCGAATAGCTCACCTATTTGCATCTCGTAATCTTCGACCCACTTCCAGTTCCCCTTGCGAACCGCTCCCGAAGGCTTGCTCCCCTGGTTGGTGTAATGGGGCAAGTGCCAGTAGAAAACGCGATCCTCCGAAGGACTCTTGCCCTGTGTCCAAACCCCGAATTGGGACAAGCCATCGACAGGCCCAACGCTTCTGCCAGGCTCAATTCCCGCGGCCTCCAAAACCGTCGGCATAATGTCAAGCAACGAAACTGGAGCGTCGATGGTTCGACCAGCGGCGATCTTGCTCGGCCAGCGAACAATCAAGGGGACACGCAAACCACCTTCGTACAAGTAGCCCTTGCCGGCCCGAAAATCACCGTTGTAAGTCGCCGGAGTCGCATGGCCTTCGGGGACATGCAAGCCACCGTTGTCGCTCGAAAAGATCACGATCGTGTTGGCCGACTGACCCGACTCCTCGATCGCCTTTAATAAACTGCCGACCGACTCGTCGAGCGATTCAATCACGGCAGCATAGAGCGGATTCCAAGCCTTCGCGTTTCGATCGATCTTGCTCTGGCGGTCTTGGAGCATGATGTGTGGTGAATGATGCGGTATGTAGCAGAAATAGGGTTTGTCCCCTTGAGACTTGATAAACTCGATCGCCTTCTCTGCAATAAGATTCTCGTTCTTACCTCCGGTCGTCTCCGGATCCCCGTTTCCATTAGGCTCGAAACTAACATCAAAGCCCTGTTTCAAAGCCGACGAATTCCCGCCACCCAAATGCCATTTGCCAAAGACCCCGGTGCTATAGCCCGCGCGCTTGAGCGCCTCAGCCAACGTCTCTGCACTAGGTACTAATGCCGGTTCAATTTCAGGCTGAAGTAGCCTCTGACTCGTCGCATCGGCCCGGCCTGGTAAATAAGTCGTCAAATGCAATCTTGCAGCATACTTGCTTGTCAGCAAGGACGCTCGACTCGCTGAACAGATCGGCAAACCACAGTAAGCGCTCGTATGACGGATCCCCTGACTTGCCAACCGATCCAAATTCGGTGTCTTGTGGTCTGCTCGACCGTAACAACCTAGGTCAAAAACACCCATATCGTCGGCGAGGATCAAAACCACGTTCGGAGGACGATCCTGTGCCTGCCCAAAAGAGGCCAGCCCCAACGAAACTAAAAAGACACAAACCAACAGGACGCCCAATTTTTTCATCGCTACTTTTTCGCCTTGCTTAAAACCTGTTCCAATCCACACCACAATGATAGCAAAACCAAAACGTTTTGAGGGTTTGGGTAAAATTCCAATGCGTTGCTATTTGCTCTCAATTCATTCTTCGGCAAGTCCGATTCTACTTAGACGTTTCTCCGTCCCGATCTATCCATGCCTGGAATTCTATGCTGACCGAGATGCAAAATCCTGCAAGCCCGCCTTCGACGCTCGATTCGGATAAGGGTGCAAAGACCGTTGCAGAGCGCAAGACCCGCGCGGTGAACCGCAACTGTGAATCCTTGAAGTATCTGATTCGGCACCTATCTGCGGTGCGATCCGAAACCTCACGGACTCTTGATCCTACGACACCAAGTCCAGGGGAAGGCCAGGAAACTTGAACATGAGATGGCGTCGCTGGGCTTCTGTAACCCTTTGCCTCTTGACCCTCATGGGTCTTTACTCCGCGCGACGCTCGATCATCTCTTGGACACTCTCATCGAGGTTCGCGACACACATTGAATCCAAGTCGCTCGATACCTCCTTCCAAGACAACTCCTTCGAAATGCACGATGCGAGCGTCACGCTCAAGAGCGGTCAATCGATCACAGCCGAGAGAGCGTTCGCTCGGGTTGACCCCAGAACGATCTGGAGCGGTGACCTAGTGATCGATCAGCTCCAACTCGATCGTGTGTCTATACCTGCACAGATCCCAATCTCAACGCGATTGATATTGCCTTCGGTACCGGATGAGTTCTCCTCGATCCCTGACCTTCAAACGTGGGCTGAAACTTGGATAAGCGACACTGTCGGTTTGATCGATCGCGACGCACCGAGAGTTCTATGGTCAGCTCAGGAACTCAAGACCAGAACCGATCAGCTTCAAGCCGCTTTGGAACAAGCTATCGAGACAAATCCTGCGAATATTCATGACCGTCGGCAATGTGCGTTGATGGCACAGGAATACCATGCCATCAAACAACGCTTGGCCGAATTACGCATCCAGGCTCGAACCGGTAACAAAGATTTGAAAAGGCGATGGGCCCAAGTCCCCCAAACGATGTCAGAGAAGTTTCGCTCCAGAGCCCTTTCCATGATTCCTGATGCGAACCGTCAAATCCAAGAGATTGCCACAACCTACTCTCAGCGTGTCACACCGACGGTCTTGGCGTATTGCGACATCGTGGCCAGTGCGATGAGCCCACGCCAATCCGCAAGCACCAAAACCAAGCCTACGAGCACCACACTGATTCGTAAAGCTTCTTTGAGTGGTATGCTCGTTGACCCGAAAACATCCGGGCTCCAGGTTCCTTTCGAGTGTCAAACTTGCCAGTTGGCTTGGGACACTCCAGCGAACCTGCCAACCACATCCATTTGGATATTCGAACTTCCCAACGGACAAGGAGCATTGGAAATCCAAGCCGAGCAGCGAGTCGGTCAAGCAAGTTCAGGTCTCGAGCCGAACCTTCTGGTCATGAATTGCTATTGGTATACAACCAAAGGCAATCAACCCTTCAAGGCCAATCCGAGTCGTATTCACATTGAGGTTCAACAGACGCAAGAGGATCGAAACGTTTGCATCACAGCACCGTGGGCAGATGCGCAAGGCTCCGCCGAGGAGCTTGGATCAAGACTGAGCCCACTGTGCATGTCTTTTCGTCAGAGCGCAAGCCCAAGCCCGTTTGCCAAACAGCGCAGCATTCCGGTGGCTTGGGATTCGGTAATGGTTCAGCCTCGGACGCTCTTTGAGGTCGAGGCGGCTTTCGAACAAAGGAAGCAAAAATGGTTGCAAGAGACACAGCAGCAATGGGAAGCCATCTCGAGCGGCTTGATCGCAGACAAAGAGCAGCAATCGATCGAGTTATGGGATAACTCAAACGTTCAGTGCATTCAGACCCTTCAGGGGATCGAAAAGCAACTGGTCGATTGGCAGCAAAAGTGGGATGCTTCGACCCCGCATCCCCAATATCGGGTTGGCAATCGGTTGACGAACCACCCGGACGCTTATTCTCTACCTTTGGGCCGTGTTGACGGCAAACCGTCAAATCGCGTAGACTGATAGACGAAGGGAAAGGAGTTCCTCCCCTCTCGGTTGACCGGACCACCGGAAATCGCTGTCGTTTGACTGTTGTTTTTCTGTGAAGGAGACGTTCGAATGTCTACGGTCATGATGGATCGTTTGCCCTCTGGCAATGCCAATGTTTTCGGTGCTAGCAATGCTGCACCATCGACTGCTAATGCTTGCATTCTTCCACGATGCACTTTCAAATTTGAGAAGTGCGAAGGTGGGATCAAGATTCACTGCTGTTGCGATGACGATGTGGCTTGTGGAGCTCTACAGAATCTCTGCAAGATGCTTCAGGGTGGCGTGTGCAATTGCTGCTGTTTGTGGAATGGCCAAGTTGTCTTTCAGTGCAATTTGTGCTGTGGTCACACCAAGTGTGAGTTGACCGAGAACGGTTGCTGCATCACTTGTTGTAGCGGCGATGCTGCTTGTTGCAACATGCTTCAATCTTGCTGCGATGCACTATGTGCATGCTGCGAAGCGGGTTGCTCATGCTGCGTGTCGTTGGGTGGCACACCTGTATGCTGTGGGACGTGCTAATCGAAGTATAGTCGGTTTAACTGACAAGGATCATCGCTCGGCAGATTGCGGCTAGTAAGTCAATTTTCTGCCAGCGAGAGTCCTTGCCAATACCAAGAATTAGAGCATTGCGATGGTGCAAAATCGAATCCGACGCTACGAGGCACTGTGGGCAACAAGTGCCATGGAGTCCGAAACTCAAGGGTGCTTGACCCCTGATGGGATCCCCGAAGGCTTCACAGTACAGTTTTTGAGCCATTTGACTCCCGACGAGCTTCGAGCGATCGCCGAACGTAAAGATCTTTATTCATGGGCTTATGAACAAGCTCGGAAGCAGTCCGATCTGAAACTTTTTTGGGACTGGTCGATCTAACTTCTGGCTCTTCAGAACTTGTTGTTGCTGGCTGGGCCAAAACACCTAGAGGGATTTCGACTTGCGGAGCCAAAGCTCTAGGACGAGCAAATTCCATAGCCGATAGCCTTGATTGACACGGCCTTGCATGTGTTCGTCGACCATCGCCTTGAGAGCCTCTGGTCGAAAAATTCGATGGCAATGAGCATCCGAACCTAGCAGTGCATCGATTGTGCGGTCTTTGAGCGAAGTGCGAAACCACTTCGCGATTGGAATTCCGAAACCCATTTTGGGTCGTGTCCAAATCTCAGCAGGTAAGTCATTTTTGAAAGTCTCTCGCAAGAGCCACTTACCACTCCCATTGCGCATTTTAAGTCCCAGGGGAAGACTCATCGCCCACTCGACAAGTGTGTAATCGAGGAATGGCTGTCGCGCTTCAAGAGAGTGCCGCATGGAGGCCATGTCGACCTTAGTCATCAGATCGCATGGTACATAGCTTTGAAGATCGGCGGCCATCGCACAACTCATCGGATCGCGTTTCTTCGGGTTGGCTTTTTCCCAGGCTTCGTTGAGAAATGTAAATGGATCATGGTCTGGTAGTGTCTCGATGAACGAATCTTGGTAGAGATCAATACGGGCCGCTTCACCAAAAATTTGAATCCAGTTCATGTAACGTCTTGGAGCGCTTTGCCCGAGAGCTTCGCAGAATCGACGGATTCTGCGACCTAACGATCGTCGAGCAGTCGAATCCGGAAGGCTACGGATCAGCCGTGATCGAGATAGCCAACCCACCGGTAACCAGCGCTGAAGTTGCTCACTCAGTTGCAGCGCACGGTAGCGTTCATAACCTCCAAAAAGTTCGTCGCCACCATCACCACTGAGAGCAACCGTGACGTTTTGTCGAGTCAGCTCGCACAGATACCAGGTAGGTACAGCGCTCGAGTCGCTAAAGGGTTCATCGTAGTGCTCGACCAGTGAATCGAGGATAGAGACTGCATCTGGTTGAACCTCAAATCGCTCATGCGAAGTTCCTAGGTGCTTTGCTACCGAAGCTGCGTACTGAGTCTCATCGAAGTCCGCTTCGGAAAATCCAATGGCAAACGTTTTGAGTGGACTTTGAAGCATCTTTTGTGCGATAGCACAGATCAACGACGAATCGATACCTCCGGATAGAAAAGCACCTAAAGGAACATCGCTTCGCAAACGACGTTCGACGGCAGCAGTGAGCCTTTGCCTAAGCTCGACTTTGGCTTGTTCAATGGTTATTGGCGACTCGTAAGACCAATCGATGTTCCAATAACTATGGGTTTTTGCTTGACCATTTTCGAAAATCAAAATGTGACCTGGAGGTAACTTGTGCACTCCTTGATGAATGGTCAGAGGATGGGGAATGTATTGGTAAGTCAGATAAGCGTCGATGGCAGCCGGGTCGATCGCTTGAGGGAAGTCGGGCGCGCGGCGAAGGGCTTTGAGTTCGCTGGCGAAATAGATTTGATCTCCATGATGCCAATAGAACAATGGTTTTTTGCCAAGTCGATCTCGGGCAAGGATTAACCGATCCTTCTTCGCATCCCAAATGGCGATGGCAAACATGCCATTGAAGTGCTTGAAGCAATCGGTACCTAGGTCTTCATACAAGTGGACAATCGTTTCGGTGTCGCTATGAGAACTGAAGCGGTGGCCGGCCCCCTCGAGCCGCTGCCTGAGTTCTCGATAATTGTAGATCTCGCCGTTGAAAACCAATCGGATCGAGGAATCTTCGTTAGCCATCGGTTGGCGACCAGTATCCAGATCGATGATCGACAATCGTCTGAAGCCTAACGCAACTCCGGAATTCCAAGTCGAATCGACCAAATGGTTTGCTTGCTGGCCTGGCCGAGAAATCCAAAGCCCTTCATCATCGGGACCTCGATGGCGAATCGAATCGGTCATCGAGCGGAGTTGATCGATGGACAAACCCGAAGATTGGGCTGACCACACCCCGCCTGCAATGCCGCACATATCGCTTGACCTTTAGAGAATACAAAGTCTAGTGCGATCGTTCGCACTTGCCTTGTATTGTAATCAACTATTTTCTGGTCGTATCTGGGCTCTTAGCCGTCGATGGGAAAACCGGAATGTAAGGGATCGAGCGGGCCGTTCTCCAAGCTTGGGGTTGCCGCGACGAATTTGCCGTTTCCGTTCCAATATTGCTGTGTGCAAATGGTACTGGGCTAGTGTTTTTCAGGTTGGCTATTTGACGACGAATATTCGAGAGATCTTCTTGGATTGCATCCCAGTCCTCTTTGGATGCAGTTAGGCTTTGGCACCGCTTTTCTTGATCGGTCGGCGGGGTCGGAGCAACTTGCATGGCCAAAGCCTCTGGCAAATGTTGACGAGCTTCCAAGATCGCTAACTGCGTTTGCAGTTGCTGGTTGTGTTGCAGGAGCACCTCGTAGCGCTGGGCGTACATCGCTCGCTCAGCAGCAAGCTGTTCGGTCATTTCCAGTCGTACCGAATTTTCCGCATGGGCGACCAAGTATGCCACCAGCGTACTGGCAGGAACGGATACTTGCAGGTTCGAGAGCGATCCATAGAAATCCTGGTTTTCATTGCCAGCTCCGTTATTATCTTGGTTCAAGTAGCTTCGTGCATAGGGCGATCCTTCGATTTGAAATTCGAGGATCGAGCTATCTTGCTCTTTGCACTCGAGAGCAAAAGGAAAGCTTGGTGGTACAGGTGGGGCGACCGGAGCTTCGACGATCGGCTCTTGCTTGGAATCCAACTCGGTATGCATCGATTGATCGCAGGGTTTTCCCTCGACAACCTTTTCGTCGACTTCGTAGCACTTGCCATTGGCGCAGATCTTTTGCTGGGCCGCTGGAATTACCGCTTCGAGCTCGATTTCAGGCACGACACCATGGATCGCAAGTCTTGCAGTCACCCTGCGTGGTTGTTTCATCCACTCGGTTACCCATTGCGCTAGGGTAACTTTCGCATGCGAGCCAGAGCCTTTGAGTTCCGAATTCTGTGAACTTTTCGCGTGTTGCGGATTGACCGACAATGATTCATCCGAGGGTTTAGCTACTTGTTGACACTGGATTTCTTCGGAGGCAGCAACTCCTTTGCGGGTCGATGTATCGCTGGGTACAGAATGATCGCTCGCCCGGACAATCGAGATCGACTCCAAAAGGCATGTCGTGACAACGAGTGCAATCAGACCGTCAATAAGGCGACGGCAAGCATTACGATTTAGCTGCATAGTCATAGGAAAGATTCCCAGCTTGAGTGTGACCCTAATAGGGCCCAGTGTGGCCCTGCGGAATTACCCGAAAGAAGCTTGTAACAAATCGCAGGCTTTAGCACAAAGATCGATCTGGCCCTTTCGAACCGAAAAAGTGTAGTCTGACTCCCCTAGATAAAACCTCAGGGCCTTTACGCCCAAAGGGTGTGCAATGCTAGCAATATGAATACCAAAGGGTTGAAGAAGCGATGCGAAGAGTTCGATCCGATCAGAAAAAAGGCCAACAACTGGATGCTGGTTTAGCGAAAGATCGATCTGGTAAAGAGCGTTCGATTCGAAAACGCTCGAAGTGGAAACGCTGGCTTGCCATCGCAGGAGTCGTAGCGGTGGGCGCAGTGGCAGCAGCTCCAACAATTCTTATGCAGCAGCGATCTTGGCTTGTATCACAAATCAATAAGCGATCGGGGTTGGGCCCGATTCAAATCGACATCGGTCCGTTGAGAGGGGGTTGGATTCAGTCCTTTGGGGTGCAAGGGATACGGTTGGTGGATGATCGAGGATCAGAGCTGGTGAAGGTAGGGGCCGTCGATACGGAGTTGACCTTGTTTTCACTGATTACCAATTATCGTCAACTTGGAACGATCACGCTGCGCGATGTATCAGTCGCTCTGGATGTGCATCCTGGAACGACAAGTCTTGAAGAGGCGATCAAGCCGTTGTTGCAGTCAGGAAGCAAACAGGAACCAACATCGACGCAATCAGGGCAAACCGGATTTACTGGACGTATTCGTGTCGCAGAGGCGGTCGTGTTGGCTCGCGATACCGTCGATCAGACGGCTTGGTCGCTGAGAGTCAGCGAAGCGGACATTCCGATTCCAACGGCAGAGCAACCGATTCCTCCGATGACACTCGTCGGTGAGTTAAAGCAAACATCCGCCTTACCTGGACAGCAGGCCCAAACGGGTCAATTCACTTTGAGGACCGAGCCGATAGCACCCGGAATGACATCGCTAGCTGCAGCGAATTTGCCATCGCTTCGTATGACTGTCTCAACCCAAGGCCTACCGCTTGAGTGGATCAGTTTGGTAAAAAGGCGACTGCCTGACTTACCGATCCAGCAGCTCGATGGGGAGGCGACGGTTTTGGCAGATGTTGAGTACACTGGCCCGCAAGCTCTAACGGCATTTGTCAAAACAGCCCAATTGGATCGGCTCAGGATTCGCGCACCAGGTTTGGTCGGCCAGCGAGGAGCGGGAATCCAACAGATAAAGCTCAGCGGTGATGTGAGCCTCTTTCAGAACCGAATCAGTACCAACAGTTCCAAGCTTGAGTGTGATTTCGGGACATTGGTATCCAAAGCGAATATTGCCATCCCTACAAAAATGCCAGCTTGGAATTCGCCATGGCTCGAGGATTCGGAGTTCGACATCCAAGGTGTGATCGATTTACCTAGGCTTATCGCTGTCGCTCCGGATCTGATCAAAACGCAGGATCAAGTCACCTTGATGCAAGGCAATGCGACTTTGAGCCTGTCGCAGAGTAGGCCTGTAAATGGACCGACGGCGACGGCTTCTGGTATTCCGTCAAGTAGCTATCAGATCAAGCTAGGTAATCTGCAGGCCAACATGCAAGGCAAGCAGATCGTATGGGATCAAGCGATGTCGGCGGGTTTGGATGTGTCAGGAAATGCGCAAGGTGTTCCTAGTTTGCGATTATTCTGTAACTCGGAATTCTGTCAGGTCGAGGGTTCTGGCGATTTATTCGATGGAAGGCTGACGGCTCAATTGGATCTCGACAAAATGGAGCAGCGGCTCTCTGAGTGGTTTGTTTTGCCACTGGAGAGTTTGACCGGCTCGGCTCAAGCGGCCCTTGCATGGAAACTCAACGAGGGAAACCGTTTGGCCGCCACCGGATCGCTCAGAACCACATCTCTGAGGATTGTGCATCCCAACGGCAAATTAGAAGAGCCAGCATGGGATGGAGAGTTTACGACCGTCGCCCAGCTCGATGGGCTCTCTGTGTTGCAACTGGATCGAATACAAGCGAATTTAAAGTCCGAGCAAGAGTCGCTTGAGTTGCAGGTCTTAGAGCCTCTAGCTATCTCAAGCGGATCAGAGGCAAGTGGAACGCAGGCTGTAGTATCCAGTAGACTCCAGCAAAAAGCTGCTCCGATGGTATTAAAGCTCACAGGCGATATGGAACGATGGCAACGACGTGGGCAAATGTTCGCAGGAGTAGATCCAGGTGTCTCGGTGGCTGGCAAGATATCGTTGGATGTTCAAGGAACCATCGACAATCAGCATGTCGAGGTTTCCATGGTCGATTGGATCGCCGAACCGTTTCAACTTCGAAGTGGTACGACCGCTTTGCAGGAATCACGAATGGTTGGAAAATTCCAAGGGAAGTTCGATAGCGGCAACATGGCGAACCTGCAGGTGGACAATCTCTTGGTTCGAGCTGATTCTTTTGCGATACAGGCTCAAGATCAAGCAACTGGCGCAGAAGGAACTCGCAAGGGACAAGCTGCATTCCGAGTCGACCCTAGTCGGATGATCGCATCGATACAAAGCGAACCGAATGTGGGTCCAAGTCCGTCGCTATTGATCACCGGCGATGTCACTGGACAATTGGATTGGACAATCGATCCGAGCGATATCAAGTGGCATTTGGTGACACAAGCTCGTGAGTTGCGAGCCGTTCAACCGACAACACCGCCTCGAAATCCCAATCAGCTTGTAAGCACTGGGACATTATCCAACAGCGAAAGTGTATTATGGCAAGAGCCTCAAGCTGTCGTCACCGTGGATGGATCGTATCGATTCTCTGACGGCAATTTGCAACTGCCCCAAGTACTCATGCAGACCGAATGGCTTGCTTATGGCGGGGCCACGCAGGTGACTCATCAAGGTGAGACCACAATTGTTCAATCACAAGGGAACGTGACATACGATGCGGCCAAGGCTGCAGAGCGCTTAAGACCGTACACGGGTGGAACGCTTTCAGCTACCGGTCAGAAATCACAACCACTAGAGGTAACCTGGGTAAGTGCACCAGGGCACAAGTGGACCGAAGCACTCTCAGCCAAGTCGAGTATTGGATGGGACAGCGCCAACGTCGTGGGCATCGATATCGGTGTCGCAGAGATTCCGCTGGTGATTGAAAATGGTCGATTTGCATCCAAGGCCGAGTTTCCGGTCTCGCAAGGTGTATTGCGGTGGAATCTCGATGGAGATTTGGTAGCTGAACCGATGGTCTTTCGACAAACCCAGCAAAGAGTGATTGAGAATGTAGCCATAACACGCCAAATGTGCCAAGGCTGGCTCAAGTATGTCACGCCATTGCTCGCAGATGTTACGAGTGTTCAAGGGAATTTGACGTTGGATATTGATCGAGCGGAGATTTATCCGACCGAATCGTTTCGTCAGACTATTCAGGGGCGTTTGCATGTACATGGAGCCAACGTCGGTCCAGGGCCGATCGCCGATCAAATATTGATGCTCGTTACACAGATTCGGAATTTGCGAAGGGGAGCAGGGGCAAGCGATGGAGGAGGCCAGCCGACGAGTTGGTTGCAGTTGCCCGAACAGGACATCGCGTTTGCTGTTGATCGTGGACGGGTGATGCATCGGGATATGAAGATCCAGGCGGGGGATGTTGTGTTAACTACTTCTGGTGCCGTGGGGCTCGATGGGAGTTTGGAACTCGTTGCAGGGGTGCCGATTCTCAAGGAGTGGGTGGATAAGACACCTGCGTTGCAGTCGCTAGCCGGACAGATGATCCAGATTCCGATTCGTGGGACGGTCTCAAGGCCGCAGTTGGATAGCAGCGGCATGATTCAGCTTGGCCAGCAATTAGCCACCAGCGCTCTTGCAGGTGCGGCACAAAAGCAAATCGATCGAGGTCTAAACAAGTTGCTCGGACCTTTGCAACAAGGTGGATCGCAATTGCCTTTACCCAATCTGCCGGGAATACCAGGTTTGCAGATACCAGGATTTGGAGCGAATCCTTTCGGTGCACCACCAGCGAATCCGGCGCCCGTTAATGGCACGCCTGGCAACTTGCCACCGGTGGCTATCCCCCAAGGAAATCCATGATGAATAAGCGTTTGCTCAATGGGTTAATGCTCAAGGTTTTTGTTCTTGCGTCCTTGTCTATTATTTGGGTGCTCAATAGCGGTATCCAAGCACAGGATGTTGACAAAAAGCTTCCGCTCGAAGGCAAGACATTGGTAATTGGGGGGAGTGTTGCATTTATTATTCCAGCTCAAGAGCATTTGCAGTCGGCTGATAGTCAGGTTCAAAAGAGTGCCAAGCCATGGGTATGGTATGCACCGACCCTACCGAACTTACCTGGTCCCGAGGAGCGTTGGATGTTCGAGAGGTTCGTCAAAGCTGGTGTGGCTATTGCGGGGATTGATGCGGGAGAGTCTTATGGGAGTCCAAAGGGGAATCGAGTTTTTGATGCATTGTATGCGGAGATGATCCGACAAGGATATTCCAAGAGACCGATCCTGCTTGGTCGATCAAGAGGTGGTCTACAGACTTTATCTTGGGCGGCGGATCATCCCGACCAAGTTGCCGGGTGGGCGGGGATTTATCCAGTTTGCAATTTAGCGAGTTATCCTGGCTTGGATCGCGCCGCGGGTGCTTATGAGCTAACTGCCGAGGAGTTGAAGAAGCGTTTAGAAGAGTTCAATCCGATTGATCGCATGGGCAAGCTCGCACTAGCAAAGGTTCCGTTGTTT
>JBEIGI010000018.1:0-78831 GCA_040381975.1 Pirellula sp. | reverse complement strand
TATTGGAGTTGGGGTTTCGGGCCGATCGGTTTCCAAACATCGACGAAGTCGCCCATCTGCCCGCTGGGATCTCCCATTGGAAGTTCGAGCGGTTCGATATGTATCGCGTCAATCCGCCCCTGGTTCGGACCGTTGCTACGATCCCCAACTACCTGGCAAATACGCCCTACAGTTGGAACTTATACGACAGCTCGGTCCGCAGTCGCCCTGAGTTCACCATCGGACGCAACAAATTGGAACAAGCGAAAAGCAGCCACTGGAAGGATTTTGTCTACGCAAGGCTCGTCGCGTTGAGCTTCATGATCCTGCTGAGCTTGGTCATGATGAGATGGCTCGGAAAGCTTCTAGGCTCGTCTGCTCTTGTTTACCTGTGCGCGAGCCTCTGGTTCTGCCCCAATCTTAAAGCCAATGCACCGACCATTCTGCCCGATGTAGGAGAGGTGGCTATGGGAGTCCTGGCCTGTTACATGTTCTGGCTCTATTGGAAGACACCTACATGGGAGCATGTCGTTGCGTGCGGTCTCGGCTTGGGTCTTGCGCTGCTTTCCAAATTGACTTGGCTCTCAGCGATCGTCTCCTTGCCAGCAACTCTGTGCCTCTGTCTTCTGCTTTTCCCCGAATCGCGTACCAAGCGGTCTGTCTCGCTGACCGTCCGACACGTGTTTTGCATCTTGGTCCTCGCTCTAGCCGTTGTCCATGTGGGTTATTTGTTCGAAGACCCCTTCGTACCCCTTCGGCAGTACGAATTTGTGAGCCAAGTCTTGGGCGGAAACGAAGCGACCTTGGCCAGTCCCGGGAATCGGTTTAAGGACAGATGGCTCGGGATGCTTCCGATTCCGGTCCCGAAAAACTACATCTTGGGAATCGATCACCTCAAGATGGAGGTCGAGCAGAAGTATTGGTCCTTCCTGCTGGGGGAATGGAAAAAAGGGAGTTGGCCTCACTATTATCTAATAACTACGCTTTTGAAGACTCCAGAGCCGACGCTGCTAGGTGCAGCACTCGGTCTGGGCGTTCTGATCGTCGGGATCCGTCGCAAGATGGTTAAACCGGAAGTGATCGCAATGTTCCTGTTTCTGATCATTCCAGCAGCGGTCTGCTTCGCGTCGGTTAGCCTCCAAGGCGGGTTCAACCACCACCATCGCTACGTGCTGATGATCTATCCGCCGATGTTCGCACTAGCCGCTTACATCGCTTCTCCTGTAGGCATTCAATTGCTGCGGTTTCGGCTGCCGTTTCTCGGGCCGGACAAACGAAGTATCGCCGTCCCCTTGGCGCTGGCCTTGGCAGTTCTCAGCGCCGCTTCGTCGCTTCGTGTTCATCCGTTCTACACCAGTTACTTCAACACCCTCAGCGGCGGCCCAGAAAATGGCTGGCATTTGCTCGGGTTCTCCAACATCGACTGGGGGCAAGATATTCGCGAAGTTGACAAGTGGCTCAAGTCGAATCCAGACAAACGACCACTGGTCATGGATCTAGATTACTCCGGCATGAATGGAAAACTCTTCGATGTGCAGACAACCGACCCACCGAAATTGCCCAAGGGGGCATCGGTCGATGAGGTTCGCAGGTCGATCGCCGAGACTCAGTGGTGGATCATCAGCGTCAAAAAACTCTACAACCTGCCTGATCAAAAAGGGCTTGAGTATCTCCAGCAACTCCAGCCGGTCGAAAGGATCGCCTACGCTTACCACGTCTACCGCATCGATCCGCTCCATGCCGATCCACAGGCCCCCGATTTGAAACACTTACAATTGTGAATGCCAGATCAAAGGTCTCTTGCACAACTTACCAATTGAATAAATGCAGGGAACCACAGAGGCATAGAGTCAAATGCTCTGGCTCTCTTTGTGCCTCTGTGTCTCTGTGGTTTCCCTTCTTCGAATCCCCGATTCTGCGTTCAATTTTCACTGTAAACCGACAGGCTAGCCATCTAACGGGTTTCACCGGGATAAACAACGCCGTCGATAATCACACCGATGCAGTGGGTCGTGTATTCCAAGGGATCACCATCGTAAAGAGCCAAGTCGGCCTCTTTACCCACATCGATCGAGCCGACTCGATCTTCAATCCCTAATATCTTCGCCGCAGACAAGGTGATCGATTCCAAGGCGGCTTCTTTGGACAACCCATGAGCCGCAGCCAATGCAGCTTCAAACAGAACGATCCGCACCTTGGGTACATAAGCTTCAAATCCGCTTTCGATCGCAAAGGGAATACCGCTTTCTTTGAGGATCGAAGCCGAACGGAACGTCATGTTCTCTCTATCACCATTGGCGCGAGCCATCGATGGATGGAGCAACACGGGTACACCCGCTTTTTTAATCTGCGGGATCAACTGATAAGCCTCTGCGGCACTATCGAGCCAAATTCGGATACCGAATTCTTCGCCTAAACGCAAAGCGCTGGCGATGTCTTGGGCACGATCAGCCGTAATGAGAAGTGCTTTCTTACCCTCGAGCACATCGACGATCGCTTCGAGCTTAAGATTTCTTGCAACTTTCGATTCGTCATTCGCATCAGTCTCTTTTGACTGCTTGCTTAATTTCGTTCGGTACTCGGATGCTTCGATTAAAAGTGCCCGAAGCATAGCCATCTGTTTACCTCGTGTTCCAGGGCTTTGCTTCCCTGATTTTTGAGACGACTCGGTCAACGTGGCACAGACGGCCTTTCCATCAAAGACCAACGCGTCTTGGACTGTTCCACCTCGAGTCTTGGCGATCATCGTTTGACCCGAGATCAGCTCACCTGGAGCATGGCCTGTATGAACCGTGGTGATACCAAATCCACGAACATACTCGATGAGCTCTTCTCGTGGGTTGTAAGCATCGATGGCTCGGAGCTCTGGTTGCAATGGAGCGGACGACTCTAGATGATCCGAGTCATGATCGACATTGAGGATTCCTGAGAGACCAACACTGCTTCGTACATCGATCAAACCAGGCGTTACAACTTCCGCCTGAATCACTTTGGCACCCTCGGGGATCACCACCGCTGCGATTTCACCGATCGACGCGATTTTACCATCGACGCACACAATCGCACCATTGGCGATTGATTTGCCTGAAACTGTGTGGATTAGTTTGGCCTTTACCACCAGCGTTTCAGCCCAACTCGAGCTACCAAGTAGGCAAACCAATATCCCTGGAAGAATTGCTTTGAACATTATTTCGCTCCCGTCTGCTGCCAAGCTTGTCCGAAACAACACAGGTAGGGATTGAGCTCGAATCCCGCACCCTGTCCACCTTCGGCATACAAAGCATCGTCTGGGTTCGCTAGATCGAATGCTTTTTGTCCTTCGACCCACGTTTCGAGCACTCGGGTGTAGACACTCAGAGGATCACCGCTGAGGATACAAAAATCAGCATCCTTTCCGGCAACAAGCGACCCGATGCGACTTTCAAGTCCTAGCATCTCGGCACCCGCGATCGTTAATGCTTCGATCGCACGATCTCGATTCATACCAGCCCTGACGGCCAACGCTGCAGAACGACTAAAAACCCGTGAATCCGTAATCCAATCATCGGTATGAAAGGCAACCCTGACTCCTGCTTGATCGAGGACACGTCCATTTTTGAAGGTCATATCACGAGCCTCGAGTTTGCCACCGGGCGAATCGACAACGATCACCGAACATGGCACCTTGGCCTCTGCGATTTCCTTCGCAACTTTCCAGCCCTCACTCACATGGTGAAGAACGACCCGGAATCCGAACTCTTGCGACAATCGCAAAACCGTGATGATGTCATCATGCCGATGGGTGTGGTGATGCACAATTCGGGTACCTTGCATCGCTTCGATGAGCGATTCAAGATGGAGATCCCGGGGTGGCATTTTTTCTTGATCGCCATCAGCGGACAGTCGCTTTGCATGGTATTCTCGGGCTTTGATGTATTGCTCGCGAACAAGAAAGGCAGATTTTCCTCGGGTGCCCGGAAAGGGTGCTTCACCTTGTGAGTTCGTACCGTTGGCCATTTTCAAACCCCCAAGCGGCTTATCCTGGCCATCGCGAATCAGTATATCTTCGATGGTCGAAGGTCCTTTACCGGCGAAACGCAATTTGCAATAGACCGTTTGGCCGCTGATCAAGTGCCCGGAACCGGGCATGATATTGAGAGTCGTTAATCCGCCAGCCAAGGCTCTTTTGAAACCTGCATCCTTGACATTGATCGAATCCAAAATGCGCACACCTGGTTGAATCGGGGAACTACCGTCAGCAGCCCCCACGCCTCCGATATGACTATGCGTGCATACCAATCCAGGCATGATCCATTTGCCGGTCGCATCGACGACTTTTGCTCCTGCAGGGATCGCTGTCGTATTGCTAGGACCTACCGCTAGAATGGTGCCCTTTTGAACAACAAGCGTACCGTCGTTGATCACCGCACCGGCTGCAGTAAGAATCTTTGCATGAGTCCATGCCAGGGACTCGGAGTCTTCAAGGGGCTCTAGCCCAATCGCACTCTTTTCCTGTAGGAGGCTAGAGCCGATCCATGGGACGATTGCCGCAGCCCCAATCCAATTGCGACGATTCCAGATTACCAAGATTTACTTTGCCGTTCTTTCTGCGACCAGGGTGGTGAGCTCTTCACCGGACATTCGGAATGCTGCCTCGTGAGGACAAGCATACACACAACGAGGTGTACCACCGATGCTCTTGCACTGGTCGCAGGTCGTGGCCCGCTGCCGTACGACCGGAATCTTTCGATTCCCATCTTGTCGATAACCATCCTCATGCCCGTACATCGTAATGTTACCATAAGGACAATTCGTTGCGCACTGACCGCATCCAATGCAGTGGTCTTCAATGACGATTTCTTTATCACCTTCGCGGAAAATCGCGTTGACCGGACAGCCAACGAGGCAGTACGGATCGGTACATGAACGACAAGACGTCGCGACTAAAAAATTCTCGAATCGTAGTCCGTCTCGAACCAAACGGGTCTCGCCATCATGAGCGTCGGCACAAGCCTTGGAGCATTCATCGCATCGAGTGCATGATTCCAAATCGAGCACCAAGAGGCTCTGAGCATTGTACAGTCCCTGAGCAACGAAATTTGCCTTCATCGAATTGTCGGAAACATCCCGATTGACGTCTCGACGCAGAAGCATTTCAGCTCGATCGACCAGTGTTTTTCTAAACTCGACGTTCGATTCTGCGAGCTGTTTGATCACATCCCCAGGGATCCGAACCAGTTCAACGTGATCCAAAGCAGTACAACTCGATGTTCTCATCCCCGTTGGGTAATTCAGAGCAGCAAGTTCATCCCCGAGTTCATTCTGGTAAAGCTTTGAAAGAACAGCGACTTCACCAAAAACACCGATGTTGCCGTCGAGACTTCCAGGGCCAATGTAGTTGACCACCTGGTCCCTCATGCCTTGCATGCGGGAGACCTTGATATATCCCAAGCGAACCATGAAGACATCGTCCCCCGGCTCCCCTTCTTTAAAAATGGGTTGTCCAGGCTCCACACTCATCAGCTCGACCCTTTGAGCCAAGTTCTTAACTTCCTCCGAGGTTAAAGTTCGACAGATCGGGATCCTGCCCAAGTCGGTGTTCAAAGCATGTCGCCGGTAGGCTTCGTTGAGCACTTTTCGGCTGGCCCCGTTGCGTTGGAGCATGTACAGAACATTGCTACCGATTTCGATGACTTCAGATTCCTCGACGGCGACAACCGTTGCCGTACGCGGATAGCGATTCAAACAAGCCATTTCCCCGAGGATGACATCCTCTGCCCCTCGAAAGATTTTCGAAGAGTTCGTATTGTTGGCTGTATCCGACCCGGTAGCCAATGTGGGGACTAAGGAACCGGTCGCAGAAAAGATTCGATTGAATAAACCTTTCTTTGAAGCGGTCGGCTTGGCAACCCTCGTACCCCGCTTGTTGATTTGAATCTCGAATTTCCCACGTTGGATTAGGAATGCCGTCGCACCGTATTCACCTTCACGGCACAGAACATCGCCGGGTTGTAAGACGCGGCGAACGCAGGCACCGCCATTGAACTGTAGGAACTTGTAGGGGATCCCGGAAAAGATCGGGATTTCGAGCATCTGTTCAGGAGATAGAATCTCAAACGCTCGGTTTCCACTCTTTTTGTGTTCTGCCTGAATATCACCCGAGAGTTTCTCGATCTGTTTTTCGATCACCAACGGCCTGAATTGCAGTGCATCAGTCGGACACGAGATCACGCATTCGCCGCAGGAAACGCAGGAACTCTCTAGCATCGATAAATTGGTATCGAAAGCGATCTTTGTCGGGTATCCTTTGCCGTCTCGAGCCATCACGTCGTTGTGTTTGATCTCGTTGCAGGCTCGCGTACAACGTTGGCACAACACGCAAGCGTCATGATTAACGGCGATAATCTCCGAAGAAACATCGAGTTTGCGATTGCCTGCCAATTCGCTTGGAGGATAACGCAAATCGACAGCGTTGGGCACAAACCGGTGAACGAGTTTCTTCAATTCGTTCGGCTCATAAGCCTTAGGGGCTTCGATCAAATTTTCTCGGTCCTCCTGGCTTAAATGCTCCGAAGCCAATAGCTCAACAATCACTCCGACGGAATCCTTCAAGATCTCGACTGTTTTGGGGTTCTCTTTGCTTGCA
Organism: Pirellula sp.; assembly: GCA_040381975.1. Classification (GTDB taxonomy): domain Bacteria; phylum Planctomycetota; class Planctomycetia; order Pirellulales; family Pirellulaceae; genus JBKCUI01. The sequence goes on along the minus strand of JBEIGI010000018.1, from coordinate 72,227 downwards.
AGCGTGGTGATCACCATCCCTTCTTTGACGTGGTAAGTACACGCAGAGACTAAGTCTTTCTTGGTTCGACCGCTTTTGCGAATCTCCTGAATCTCGACAAGACATACTCTGCAAACACCGACCGGCTGGAGGTGTTCGCGGTGGCAAAGGACTGGGACTGGATTAACGTCTTGGACACCTTTGACATACATCTGAGTGACCGCGTCGTAGATCGTCGTTGGACGAGGGATGATCTCCCCTCGATCATTCACGAGCACAACACCTTGGGAGTTTCTCATCGGAAGGGCTTTTTTGACGACGACCGCCTGTCCGTCGATCGTGATTCGAACATCCGTCTCTAGATCGCTTAAAGAAGCGTCGGCGCGTCGGATAAGCTGACCGTCAATATCGCGTGCAAAGAGCGCTTCTTCGCGAGCACTGATGTACTCATTTCCATCCATTAACTCTTGATCTGTGGCCATAGTTGCAAGACGCCGTTATGTAAGGTTATTTTTTAGTTTGGTAGAAGAATCGCAAGTAGGTTCTGAACGGCTCACTGGCAACCTGTCCAAGCCCACAGATACTCGTTGTTCTCATGATGCGAGACAGAAGATTCGCGTGATCGACAAAGCCATCGACGAGCTGGTCGGCCTGATCCGAGTCGGCCAACTGCTGAGCCATATCGACGATCTTTCGAGACCCGAGTCGGCATGGAACGCATTTGCCGCAAGACTCCCTCTGATAGAATTGACTGCAAGAAATCGCTTGATCGAGCAAATCGGCCGTTTGGCCATAAACGACAATCCCAGCACCGAGCATGAATCCAATTTCACGCGAAGCGTCGACATCCAACGGCAATAACTTGATGTCCGTCGGTGCCGCCGTTATCGTTGGGTACTTGAACGCATCGGTCTCTTTACCTTCTTTGTCCATGACCTTCGGTATACGGATCGACTTTTCCGGAAGTATCGCAGGCAAGAAACCTCCTGAAGGGCCACTGAGGGCAACGGCCAACAATGGAATTCCATCCTTCATGCCGCCGGCGTACTCATCGATCAGTTCGCCGAGGGTGATACCACAGGGAACCTCGTAGGCTCCAGGCCGATTCAAATCGCCGCTGATACTAAAGAAGCGTCTCCCTTTAGATCGATTCTTACCGGCGTACTTGTACCATAGTCCCGATGTCTCCTTGGTAGCCGAAGGGTTGCTCGATTTCTCTTTGGACACACCTTCATCAGTCGGTTCCCTCAACAAGATCGATGGAACCCATGCGAAGGTCTCGACGTTATTGAGAATCGTAGGCTGATCGTAGAGTCCATTGGTTTGCAGTTCGGGCGGACGATTGCGTGGCTCGGAACGTTTGCCTTCGAGAGCTTCGATCAGTGCCGTTTGCTCACCACAAACGTATCCACCGGGACTGACGAAGACCTCAAGCCTGAATGTTCTACCACTTTGGAAAATATTAGCACCCAAAGCGCCGAATCGTTCGGCTTCCTGGATCGCTTGCCTGAGTCTCTCGATTTGTTCTTCGTACTCGTGCCGGATATAAATGTAACCTTGTTTTGCACCGCTGACCAAAGCGGCCATGGTCATGCCTTCGATCACCAAATGGGGCGCCGCAAGAAGGATTTCTCTATCTTTAAAAGTTCCTGGTTCGCTCTCGTCGGCATTGCACACAACATACTTGGTCTCCCCTGGGGCTGTGCGAGCTTCGTCCCATTTCGAGAAAGCAGGCGCCCCGGCTCCTCCCATGCCGAGTAGCCCAGCATTTTTCAAAGCTTGGATCACTTGATCGGTACTCGGATCTTGGATGAACCGTTTGACTGCAGCGTACTTTTGCTCGATCGTACCACTTCGGTAGCAATCGATTTGGGATCGGTCAAGTGTGACCTGCGCTGTCTTCAGATCGGAATCTGTTTCCGGATGGTTCCCCTCCAAGACAGATTGAACAATCCGACGATATTCATCGACTTTGCGGTCAACATACAACGCTTGTCCGTGGGCAAGGCCTTCGATGATCATTGCAGGGGCACGATCGCAGCGACCCAAGCATGAGGCTTCGTGAACATGCAGATTTTCATGGCCCACGTGATCAGCCAGTTCCTTGAGCTGCTCGGTTATCTTCACCGAACCTCGAAGACGGCAACTCATATCGCGACAGACAGCCACTCGGCACTTGGCCGGTGCGTGTCTTGAGTAATGCGGAAAGAAACTCACCACATCTTGGATCACTCGAACCGGCTCTCCAACTTGTCCAGCGATCCGATTGATGTCCGTGTCACTGACGTAGCCTTGCTTGTGCTGCACGTCCTGCAACATCTTGGCGATACGCGTCCCAACTTGTCTTTCAACGAGTGATTTCATTCTAGGTCATTTCAGGGATTGGATGAGTTCCCGAAGCTGCTGGTTGAACGTGTTCCAATCGAATTCTCGAGAGGCCTCATAGGGCATGACTTGGATCCTATTCCACATATTGATGGGTAAGTCCCATTTATTCAGCGGAAGCGGAGGATAAAGGTCATCGGATCTTCCATGGTAGGTCAATGCTTGAGCCGCGAGATTCAACTGAACTGCCGACTCCCAAGAGGTGGGCACCTGGAAGTTTTCAATCCGACCAGCCCATTCGGCCTTGATTTTCGGTAGGTCTTTAGCCGCGACAAGCGGGAGCTCTCCATCGATGATTTTGTTTAGTAGTTCGATCAGTGTTGTGCAAGTCTTTGCAAGATCTTCTTGCATTTTTGCATCATGATGAGCAGGAAATGAATTGAGCATCAAACCCTCCAGCTTGGTTCGATGATCATTCCAGTTTCTGATGATCTCATGGTCAAAGAAGCGTTGAGGTGCCGCGGCGGATCCGTCGGCGTTGCCTGAGCCAGCCAGAGGTAACTGGGTGATTGCAAGTGCCAGGTCAACTTGTTCGAGATACCAAGCGTCCCATTGGGCGAAAGCCAAATCGCTACCGTTGCTCTTTCGAATACCGGTATCGAGCGGATGGTGGCAGCTCGAACAACGGTGCTCGGTAAACTCCGGCCACTCGGCCTTCCCAATGCGATTCTGGAGCAGTTCGAGGCGTTGTTTGGCGTTCACCAATTTTCCAATGCGCCAGGTATCGAGCGACCGAGCTGCTGTGGAGCTGGGTAGCTTCTTGTCTGAAGCTTTCGTCGCTTCCGATGCGGCCACATTGTCTTGATCCCACCAATGCTTCGGGTACTTGAGCAAAAAGTGACTGAGCTCGAAATAAGTTGGCGGATGACCAGCGGCCATCAGCTTGTGGGAGACCTCACGTTGTTCGACGGGGGATTTCGATTGATCATCAAATTCGATCTGACCACTTCGACCCAGTTCGCCAACGTGACAAGACCCGCATACTTTTGCTGCAACCCACGGCGACTCCATATCAAGCCGCCCTGCGGCTGATGGATCTTTAAACCTTTGGCGCCCTAGAGCCTTCCACTCCTGCGAATAATGGTCTGGGCCCCAGACGCTGGCAGACCCATGACAAATCTGACAATCAACTCCCTGTTCGCGTTGGGAGATCGGTGCAAATTCGCTTGCGTGGCAAGAAGAGCAGTTCTTCTCTAAAAAAACTTGGTAAAGCGGATCGTCATCGTTGAACCGTTCGGGACGCAGGTCGCTGTCCCACAGCTTTTTTACGATCTCAATAGATTTTGGGCTTGAAAGGGAGAGATAAGCCTTTCTATGGGGGTCATTATCTACCCATATATTTCCAGCATGACTCCAAATCGGCGTTGCTTGCACCTTGGATCCATGGCAATTGGCAGAAGCACTATTGCAAGACTGAGTAACGAAGAAGTCCGACTTGTTGACAATCGGCAACGTTGCTTCTTGACCAAAACTTAGAGAAGCAATCCCACACGCGAACACCGAAAAAATTAATGCAAAGCATCGATTCCAAAGGGTCATTCAGATACCCCTTGAGGTTGCTGGTTGGCGGTCGTGGAGGTGTTAGGGGCCGGGTCGTGATGATAGCGATGGCAATCGATGCAATCGGCGGTTGCAACGTTCACTTTCAAGCTTTGTTGTTTTGCTCGATGTGCTTCATTGACGATATGGCAATTTCGGCAAGTTTCCACGCCGCCAATGAGAATTTGGCTAGCATGTCCGCCCTTTGGTGGAATCGGGTCGTCAGGAGCCTTATTGCTTTGGAGTTCCATGTTATGGCACTCTTGGCAGTTTACGTTCAGGTGAGACCCATGGTTGAAGGTTGCATCTTTCAACCACTGTGACTTGATCCCACTGGCCATGACAATGTTATTGACGTTAGCACTGGCTACATTATCGTCTGAGTATTGGTGGCACTTGTTGCATCCGTAAGTACGGAACAATGTCTTCTTCGCTTCTGGATCCTTGTTCTTCAAAAGTTCAACTAGATTCTTCCCCGAACTGGACTGCTCAAAACGTCGATTGTCGTCGTCTTGTAGATCCAATTCGACGTTTTGCCTTTGTGCAGACTTGATCTTTCTCTGTAATTGTTCTGCTTGGACGATCGTGGTCAATCGATCGATATCTTTGAAGTCGAGTTCATGCGGTACATCGAGTTGATGGCATGCTTGGCAGTGTTTACTGAACTCAATGGGCTTGTACAGAACGTGTTCGTTGGATTGAAATGGATTTGAGTTGCTCTTAGTACCAGTTGGTTCGTAATTCGGAGTGTAAGCCTCCATTGCGGCGAATCCTGAGACTTCGTGATCTCGCTGGTGGCAATCACCGCAGGTCAGTTGTACAAAACCATCTTGTTGACGATCGCTGTATTGCTCTTGAAAACGAACCCCGATCGATTGAAAGGTTCTGGCGGTTGCGTCTCCGGGTTTTCGAGGTTGCCCCAACCGCATGTGCTGAACGTGGCTAAAACTAATTGTGCCGGGGTCCGTTGCGTTCTTTTGATCTAGCGTCGGAAACTCGGGGTGACCACCGCTTGGGTCAAAGCTTGAAATAGAAGTAAATTTCTTCGTTTGATCCGACGCATACTGGGACAAGTCCTTATGGCACCTGACGCAACTTTCATCTGCGATATCCAGTAAATCATGATTAATACCAAGGTGTTCGTGGTGGCATTGCACACACGATTCCATAGCAAGCTTGCCAGGTTGCATGCTGCTAGGATAGTGATCCGACATCGGATGACAGGAGTTGCATTTGTTGTTGTTTTTCTCGATGGCGATTTCCTTATCGAAGACAAACCCCGTTGGCTTGATCGATGTGTAATCCAAATGGCAATTATCGCACCCAGTCTCGTTCCAAGCGTGATGGGATTTGGACAAAGTACCTGTACTCATTTGTTTGGCCCCTAAAGGGCTCAGCATCCATGCACCGTAGGCCAATCCCGCAAGTAGACCGGCAATTCCAAGCCATCTTTTCCAACGGATCGATGGATCAACGACTGCCGTGTAGTTTCTATCGATTCGTCTTGAACGCTGCTTGCCGGTGATCGCCATCGCTTTGTTCCTGATGATTCTATCGCTTACATGTAGCGCAGAGATTGAATAATATGAACGATCAAAAGCACGCCGAGTGTCACGCTGATGCCTGCATGGAACGCGATCCATCGGTGCAACCAAGCATGTGCCATTTTCTGAGCATCAAACTGCAATCGCTGCTCGACGGTGCCCTGAAGCTTATCTAGGATCTCAGCTGCAGAGGCCGAACAGGACTCCCGCAGATTCTTGAACCAGTCTTGAGTCTTCTGAAGAGTTCGAATAGGAGATCGCTTGGGGTTCTGGGAATTTCCGTTTACGATGTTTCTGAGCAAAAAAGGTTCGATCACCAGCGTATATTGCTTCCATATCTCCGCACGGTCTGCAGGGGTCAAGTCGCCTGCTAGATCATTCGAGATGCTGACGCGCTGCGGATCCCTCCGTTGCATAGCACCGACGATCACAGCATTGCTCTTGTTGAGCATCGGAGCAACTTGTTCGGACAACTGCATCGAGGGTAGCGATCCACCTGTCTTCAAAGTCGCTAGCTGATCCTCTAGAACAACGAGTTTGCCAGTGTTGGGTGGTTTGCCGCCTAAAGCCACAGTGAGCATCTGCCGGCTTTCGAGTGCGCTCAGTAGCGAGACATCATCGATCTGGCTCGGGATGGTTTCTTGAGGTAGATTGCCGAGCATCCAACGAGGGATCACCATCTGCATGATCCAACCAAAGACGCCGCTGCCAAGGACAAGGAGAAGCAGAATCATCAAGATCGTGCTGAAGGTTCCCCCAAAACGAAAACCTGAGTGGATAAAAGCCAGTGGTCCACAAGCGAGCCCCAACCATAGGTGATACGCGACCCAAAACTTGGTCCGACCGAGTTTGTACTTTCGTAGTCGTTTTCGTGGCCACAGAAGCAACTCGAAAAGAATAATCCCAGCAGCGATGCTACCGATGACGAGACCTGGAGGGGAACTGCCCGAAACAGACTGATCTTTGGGCCCTGGCCAAAATTGCCAAGCTGCACCGATGATGATAAGCAAAGTTGCTAAAGCGATCGGGCCATAGTGAAGGTGCATTTTACGGACAAGAAGCACAGCAAATACCCTTCACAAATGAAGTCAAATCAAACATGTCGAGCAAGTGTTGGACAAGGACGGGCTTTAGGTTAGACAATGAACAACGAAAAGTCAAATTTCACAAGCGGCAAAGGCCTCTTAAGCGGTAACTGAGGATTATTTGCTAGATGCTTCCCAAACAGGCGAGAAATCCTTTACCGGATGAACCAATTGCCTAACGGAACGCTCCAGCATGATCAGCGAAGGACCGTCGTCCGGATACCGTTGCACCAACTCCCCAAAAAGCCTTGCGGCTTGGCGGATTTGGTTTTCGTTCTCAAACATCGAAAGCCCCTCTTCGTATTTGGAAATCAGTTCGTTGTCGGCTTCATCCTCGCTCATGAGTTGATAAAGAGTCACATCTCCATCGAGACCTACGACTTTGGCTCGGCACAATCGACGCTTGGGTATGTCAGACGGTACAACTCGAGCTGTTGTATCGGCCATCAAAGTCGATACTTTCCATTGTTTGGTAAGTCCTTGAATCCTGCTGCCAAGGTTCACGGTTCTACCCATGGGACCGTACTTGAATTTTTGCCTAGAACCGGTGTTACCAACGCGAGCTTCTCCGGTGTTGAGTCCGATCCCAAAATCGATCTTGAATGTAATCTTGTCCTTGTATCTCTCGTTGAGGAGTCGTTTGAGTTTCATCATCGCTAAGGCAGCTTGGATGGCGCTGAAACTGTGAGACTCATTCTCTTCGGGCGCACCCCACATTGCAAACAGCTCGTCTCCAACGTAGTCAACGAGTACTCCGTCTGCCTGGAGAACGACCTCTGAGAGTTCGCTGAGAGTATCACTGAGCCACTGCATTGCCGCATTGGCCGCCATCGAATCGGTCGCCTTGCTAAACCCTCGGATATCGCAAAACAAAACGCTTACCTCCGTATCTTTGCCATCGAGGAAGGCGTCCCCTTTGTCGAGAAGGTTATCGATAACCTTCTGAGAGAAAAATTGCTGGTAGGTCGTCAGCTCGCGTTCTTTTTTCACGTTCTCAAGACGATACGCAGTCGCCACGGTCAAAATACCAATGAACTCTTTCTCATCGCTTGTGATCGTTGCATTCCGACGAGAGCCCATTCTCCAGCGTCGGTCTGCGTACAAGACGCCCATCAACTCGCTATTCTTCCTCGTTGGGTCAAACAGAGGACTTGCGATTGCTGTCTGCATCTCCATCAGGCTCTCTGAGGTCTCAACTGGTCCGTCGTCTGGATAAGTAGCAAGTCTCCCTGTTGCCAAAACTTTATCGAGCAATTTCCTCGATGGCAGTTCTGCTTCGGAATTAGGGGATTTTAGAAAAAGATTCTTATCATCATAGACCCAACTGCCTGATTGACGCGTAATGATTTGGACGCGATCCATATCCATCACTCGCATGACCGCTTGCGCAATACCATGAAAATACTTCGGCGAATTGATCGGTTCTTGCAATGCAGGAATGATCTGTCGCATAGCTTGCAAGAACAAGCGACTGTTCTCCCCAGCACCTTCCCACTCCTGAGAAAACACCGTGTGGGATGAGCCCATGGAACTCTGGGAGGAAAAACTTGACCCACTTGTAAAACTGCCAGAACTGACCGCACTTCCCAAGATCGATTTGAGCTGATCGTCAAACTCAGAGTGCATACCCTGGCTCTCGGAGATCAACTCCGAACTCTCGATCCTTTCGATCGCAACGGCGATTCCCTCCGGCAATATCAACGCGACAGGCAAAGATCGCTCGACCGAATCGCCTGGCAAAATCCGAATCTTCGACTCTCCCTCCGTAACCCATAGCTCTTTGTTGACCGAGTGAATGTTTGAAATCTTCACAACTCCGGACCCAACCGGATCGATCCCGCAAACCTTTCTTGGAACCTTGTTTGCCCCCCCCGTATCGGCCACCACCCAACGTGCTTTGCCCTCGCTGCGGGTTAGAAAGGGAACTTCTCCACCAACATCCGTCTTATCTCTACGGCCTAATTCGATGTATTCGTTGGTCTGAACATCCCCTACAACCGCTCCATCCTTGGTAAGTTCAAGACTCATTAGCATGATTGATTAACTCGCTGAAAGAACGTGGGCCGATAGCCTTTGGGGTTTTGCGCACCGCGCATATCCTGTAACGGCTCAGTATAATCGAAAGATGGTGGGTCTAAACCTTAAGGCTCTCGAGTATCTTCGAGATAATCTCCATTTTGATCCTATGGGTGGCAATCTAGCGACTGGTAGTCCCATGACTCTCGATCCGAACTCATCCTTTCAAGGTAAGTCACTACTGCTGGTGTGTTTATGGCTATTTGGGTTTACAGCTAGCACCTCAGAGTCCATGGGGTTTCAATCCAACAGTGTTGTTCATCCCATGTCAGGGTCCTGGGGTATCGAACCGTTAGTCTACGATGACTCCCGTTCCACAAGACAACCCAACATGGCCCTCGGAGCACCATCTTGCTCGGCCTCTGCCTGTCATGGTGGGCCAGGAGCAGGTGTTTCCTCAATTGAGGCAGCGCGGGGCTCGGAATATCCTTTATGGCTCGAGAGCGACCCTCACGCTCAATCTTGGAGAACACTCAACACGGAACGATCTGTCGATATCCTCAAGCGTCTTAACATTTTGGTCAACGGTGCGATTGTCGACAAAACCGCCTATCAAAACTGCTTGGCCTGTCATAATACCACCAATGAGCTCCAGCCTGATGGGATTTCACCTCGATTGGCCGAAGGAGTTGGATGCGAAGCTTGTCATGGCCCATCCGAACTCTGGAGGGATTCACACTACCAAGGATCTTTCAGCGTGAGCGATTCGATCGCAAGACTTGGACTGGTCAACACTCAATCGGAAGTGACTCGAGCGAAAGCTTGTACCTTATGCCACGTGGGTGGGCCCGATCGAGACATGAACCACGATATCATCGCCGCTGGGCATCCAGCCCTGTACTTTGACTACGGTACCTACCTGAAAGCCTATCCGAAACACTGGCGGGAGAATACGACCGACCCTAATGAGCAATCACTACAGCGTTGGCTGATAGGGCAGATCACCAAAGCAGATTCGGAATTAGATTTGCTCAATTCAAGGATCCAAAAGACGCATCCTCATTCAACTTGGCCGGAATTTTCAAATTACCAATGCACCTCCTGCCATCAGAACATTACAGGCAAAACACTTGCCCAACTCCAGGATCAATCTCAAATCGCTCGAGATAACACACTCGGTCAAGCGACCGTTCGTATGTGGAATCTGGAAGGACTCCAGACTGCTGACAGAGTTCTTGGCAGTGATCAACAAGCCACCAACAAGTTGATCGATGAAATTAACCAAGCGGGCTCACGCGGAATCGACCTAGATACCAATCCAAGATACTTAGCAGAGTTGATCAAAAACAAAAGAGCCGAACTGATCCAGGCTGCAGGTACGCACAGCGTCATGGATGCACAGCAGCAGTTTGCAGGTTGGTCCCTGGAGCAACAGCGAAGCTTGGTTCGGCTCAAATGGCAGTCTGCCTTCGAAACACTCAATTGGGAACAATCGGCGCTGGCTTACTTGGCCCACCAATCCAGCCTACCAGCATCAGGCGATGGAGGTGCCCTAGAAAGGATGCGAACAAGGCTCATTTTTCCTGAATCAACCCAGTCCCCTGGTTTTCTATTTCCCAAGGGGCCCTCGGAGAGACAAGCTGAATTACAATTCCATTCTTGGAAGTCGGATGGCTCCGAAATCCTTGACTCCCTCGGCACTCAATGAGCGTCGATTAGGTTCCGAAACTGAGAACTCCACTTGGCTCAGCTGACACCATGACCCATATCCTAAAGACTAAATTGATCAACCGATCTTCGCTCTATCTGTTCGCCATCGGTTGGGCAACCGGTTGTGTCGAGGTTCAAGGCTTTCAAGCTCCAGCGGATCCAGCGTCCGTTTCGGGAGCAACGAGCGCAACGGTCGATTTGAGTTGCGTGTTTTGCCACTCCAACCCCAATGCTCTCACCGGAGATCGCTCCATTGGGCTCATGCAAGCGAGCGTCTTCCTAGGTCGAGAGAACGATATACCACCTGAGGAACGACAAAGCGACGTCCACGCGCGAGCCGTAGATAAAGTATGGCAAAAGGATGGACAACTCACGGACGACTTCAAAAAGATTCTCCAAAATCTAAAAGGTCAAAATTCAGCAAAGCAGGAATCGTCCTGGTCGAAATTGAATCTAGACAAAGTTAACGATAAAGAGGTGGATTCTGTTTTTCTCGATAACTGCTTGACGTGCCATGCGGGTATCTTGGTCAAGAGTAAAAAGAACCCTCTTGAGCCTAGCGCTTTGGAGCTAGGGCGACCTTGGAGTGAGTTTGTTGCAGACCGATCAGCGATTTCAAGCGGATCGATCGGTTGTGAAGCTTGCCACGGTCGTGGCGTGCAGTATGTCTTTGAGCATATTGCCCCAGATTGGATTACTTACGATCCTCGAGCAAAGATGGTAAAGGGATTTGCGGATCTTGAGAACAGTGCAATCGCCTCCAAAGTTTGCCTGAGTTGCCATTTAGGTGATCCATCGGAGTCCAAAGTCGTCACCCACGAGATGTATGCCGCCGGACATCCGCCCTTGCCGCCTTTTGATCTAGCGAAGTTTCTCGATGAGACTTGCAAGAAGCATTGGATGGAGCTCAATGCCAAGTCGGAAAAGTGGACGAAGGCACCCTCAAGCCAGAATGACCCTCGCGTTGAGTACCTTCGAAAGCACTTTAATGAAAAACAAGATAGTGCTGCAGGAGACTTAGATGCGCAGATCCAAAGTCATTTCAGAAAAGTGCAACAGTCGCGGGTTGGACAAGTCATGGCGAGTCTAATGAGCCAAGATCTAATGCACTACAATGCGCAAAATAAGCAATTGTATGGCGATTATGGTGTTTATGATTGTGTGGGATGCCATCAAACGTTGTACAAGCAGGTTCGTGGCGCCACAGGTCTTGAGGGACGTGTTCCAGGAAGGCCCATGGGGCTTATGTGGACTAGAACTGCTTTGAGCAACCTTAGTCATCCAGGCTTAGCTCGGATTAATGCCTTTCAGCAACGTTTGGACCAGGATCTGAACAAGACCCCTTTTGGATCGCCTTTGGATATACAAAAGTCGTTCTCGGAGTTTCAACAAGAGCGATCGAGTGCCAAGGAGCATCTGATGGAAGTCGCTTGCGGGCCGTTGGATCAGCAACAGGCGGACGCATGGTTGGTTGCGTTCCTACAGGATCGACAGGCTTTGTTGGGGAACGAATGGGTAGCCAAGCAAGTCTTTTGGTCTTTAGAAAACTACTTTGATGATCTTGACCGAGTCACCGCGCATAGACCTCAAAGCGGGTCGAGTGTCTCTGATTATAAAGGTAGATTTTTGGGCCTAGCAAAAAATGCGCCACCGATATCGCAGATTGTGTCGTGCGGTCAGGCGAATGCGTCAATAAAAAACTCAGGCCAGAATGAAGAATTCTACAAGAACTTTAAGGAGTTCGTGGATGATTTCATTGCAAATGAAGCCACTAAAGTGAAGCGGCCACCTGCCCAGTGAAGGTCAAATTGCAAGAGTCTGACTATTTTCGTTGCGATTTGAAAAACTCCCAAATCGCATCTGTAGCCTTCAGCTTGTCATTAGGCTTGCCGACTAGGAGACTGGAAACCTGACTTACGCCACCGGGCCAGTGGTGTCCAAGTCCATCTACCGTGACGTATCCAATTTCAGGCTTTCCCAATTCGCTCTGGTAGAGTCTTTTTCGAACTCCGTTTGTCGTTTTGTCCATGACAGGTTCCGGAGAGCACTTGAGGGCCGCAACCCATCGATCGATGAAGAGTTGAACCGGCGGCTTCGGCTTACCACCCTGGTCTTTACCACCAAGAGCGAGCTTTGGATAACCGCCATCGATAGGATTGAGGGAATCGGATGTACCAGTGACATAACATATCGACAGACCGCTTGATGGTTGGGGCGATTCGATCCAGCATGTGCCTGAGACAGGGGCTATGGCTGCAAATCGGTCGGATAGATCTGCACCAAGCCGGAATGTCATGGAAGCGCCATTTGAGAAACCCGTCACATAAATTCTTTGAGGGTCAATTGGGTGAGCATTGAGGATTTCGTCAATCATTGTATCGATAAAAGCTACATCGTCGATATTTTTTTCCCCGGCGTGAAATCTCCCTGATCCATCGTTCCAAGATTGCGGATTCAATCGGAAACTCTGAGGCTTCGCTGGATCCGGTCTGCTTGCTTCTGGGTAAACGATCACGAATGCTTCACGATCCGCCTTCAGAGACCAACCTGTTTCTTTCGCAGCGCTCAGCGCCGTACCACCAAACCCGTGCAGCATGATCACCATCGGTGATGGTGTTTTGTTTTCACAGGATTTAGGGATATGGATAACATATTGACGTTCCCCTTGTTTTGTCGTGACCGAAACTCTTGAGTGTTCAGGCGGTAGCTCGTCGGAAACTGCATTGTTGGCACGAGACCAAAACGCAAGCCAAACAAGTGCGATAGCAATCAAGCCCAAGAATCTCGTACGTAACGTCATTTTGCGTTGCTTCATGGGATTGTAACTAAATGCCCCAGCCAGACCGCTTGCGGTATGCGTGAAAGATCGTGCAAGATATCTATGGATACAGACTTCGTAATCAAGGCAAGGGTGCTGGTGCCTGAACAGAACCATTGGAAGACTTCATACTGCGTTCACGATGGAGGCTTGCGAGCACTTGATCACCGATGGCTTCATAGGCCTTTGCGAGTTTAGCGTGGATTTTTATGCGATTCTGAGCCTGGGACTGAGTTAGCGCCAATTCGAGTTCGGCAATAGCTGATCGCCAGTCATTTAGTTCGATAAAAATTGTTCCAAGCGTATCGTGAAAGGTTGCCATTTGCGGATCGGTCGCAATGGCCCTTTGGGCATAGAGCTTCGCTTTGTCGAGGTCTTTTGGCTCTTGAGTGGCAAGCAACCAAGCCAAGTTGTTTAGTGAGTATCCATGATTAGGAAATGCATCGATATTCGCCTGGAGCTTTTCAATCGATTGGGCTACGTTGCCCTGTTGAAGCAGAATCGCACTCTGGGCAAATCCTAAAGAAGCATTAGGCCCGCGCTCCTGGAGTGATTCGGTAAGAAACTGCTCGACTAAAACCTTGTCTTCTGTTGTCGTCGCTTGTTGGTACAGTTCAAGAATTGATTGGTAGATTCGAGAGGGATCCTCGGACATTGTGACGATCTCCTTGGCAATCAGTAGCTTCTGCGTGAGCTTCGGAGCCTGTTTTAACGACTGCTCAAGACCAATGATCCCGATTTGGGTTCTGGCTCTGAGGAACTCCTGATTCTGCGGCATCAAATCCAAACCCGACTTGAGCGTCTCTGCAGCTTGTTGATACTCTCCCGAACGAGCTTGAGCCATGGCCAGTTGCAGCCGATCTACTGTCGAAAGGGGATCCTTGCCTAGCCGCAATCGGTAAGTGCTGATCGCACTTGCTAATGACCGTCTTGCCAACTCCGGTTTCCCATCGAGCACGTACAAATCTGCGATCGAGAACCAGTGCTTAGGTTCGGATTTCGCAGCCATTTCCAAAGCTAGGATCGATTGATCGATTTGGCCGGTAAGTCGAAAGTAATTGGCCCAAGCCAACGATAGAGCTTCGGTTGTCGGGTCTCCCGCTTGTTTGAGGTGCCATTGGAGGGTCGGTAAATAGCGCTCGCTTGCTCCCTGACTTAGGAGATTCGAGTAAGCGATCGCGCGCTGAGCATGGGCGGGCGCGAAACCCGGAGAATCGTCGGGTGCTAGTTTCTCGATGATGCGGTTGGCTTGGAAGATTTCCTTTTGGGAGGCGATGAACGTACAGTAGTTCAATGCTTCATCGGGCAGACTACGGACTCCGTTTTGAAAAACCTTCAAGGCGATACGGTCCGCTTGTATTCGATCGGTTTGCGCGGTTGCGATCAAGAGTTTCTCTGCATATTGGTTTACGATTCGCTTTTGGTTGGTTGCTCCCCAAGCGAACAATCCCAAAGAGGAAAGCAATCCGATAAGCGCAGGAAGGCCGGCAATGAGAATTCGACGTCGCTCGCTTTTTTGAGTCGCAAGTTCGGGGGATATTTGTGACGAATTGCTGACGAACAACAGCCCAAGCAACTCTCCAGCGGCCCGGAATGGTGCGAAAGCGATCCCTTTTAAGGTCGCGAAGATTCTCCCTATGCCGCTCCTGGCCATCGGATTACCTCTTAGTTGGAAAGACCCGTCGCTCGTTCCAAGCTATCTCTCAAAGTCTCCACGCCGGTCGCATCGATCAGTTCCGTCCATTTTTTCTTGCATTCCTCTAATCGGGTTTCGGCAATTCCCGGATTCTCAAGAATGTCCAAGAGGGCATCGGCGAGTGAGTCGACAAAGAGATCCGATTGTAGGAAACGCGGAGTTATATCAAGTGTGGAGTTAGAAGCCTCCAAACGCTGTAGCGTTTGATACTCTCGATAGTCTTCGCGGATGCGATTTGCATCGTTATCGATATCCAAAACTTCTATGCGTGGGGTTTTACTTTGCAATGCCGAGCGATTCTCCTCTCGATTCAGCCAGAACATGAACTCCGATGCCATCGAGGACTGACGGGTTTTACGACCTATGGAAACGAGTATTCCGTCGCCACCATTGAATAACATCGGAATGGTTCTCAGTGGCTTCGCATCGGAACTGGTTGTAGCCCTCAGGAAACCATCGCTTCTAGGCCATCCAATCCCAAAGACCGCATTTCCCTCGGCGACCTTCTCCCAAGCTTCAACCGGAGGGCACAAGATCGTAGTCGGTTCGATCAATGCCAATCGTTGCAGGTACCGCGCGCTGCGTGCGAATTCCGGCAGTGCAAGCCGAGGAGTGACCTTGTAGGGATCGACCAACCCACGATACCTCGACTCGCTGGTGTTTAGGATCCATAGGAAGCGATTTACCAGAGCGCGTTTATCGATCGACTTGCGATCCTTGAGGGTCTTTTCCAAGGTTGCTTTTCGATCGTCCAAGCTCGGAAGGAGAGATTTCTCGGCCTCGGCCAAAAATTCGTCGAAGGCTTTTGTGCAGATACTCGAATTGTTTTGGTTGCTACTGATGGCTTGTTGCAGTTGACTCAAGGGTTCTACATCGAGACCGCGGGTTGCTGCGACCCAACATGGACCTCCCAAAGGGAGTGCCATCCACTTGCCGTTGTATCTGGCGATCGATCGCCAGCGACTTGACCAATTTTCGATTCCCTTTTCGAGATTCTCAGACGCTTCTTGATTTGATTTGCCGACTTTACTTCCACCTCCTAATCTTTGAAGCAATGGGGTTGGTACTGGGGCGATCCAGTCTGTTTCAGCGATCGTACCGAGAAAATTGGCCGGATAGAGGATCACGTCGAGCGATGGAATCTCGGTGTTGTTGATCTTCCCTCGTTCGAGCTTGATTAGCTCGATCTGCTGCTCTGAGAATTCCTGCCATCGAGTCTGAATGCTTTCGGTCAGCTCATCGCAATCGACGATGCCGATTTTCAACGGGGGCAGATCAACTCTTCCAACCTTCTTGCCAGTTTCTCCAATCTGTTTTTTTTGGGAACTTTGCGATGGGCATCCGGTCGAGCAAAGAAAAACAAAGCAGGAAAGAAGCGTCAGGAGACTCAGACTGGATCGATTTTTGCGACCAGTGGTTGTCGGAGTCGATCCTGGGTTGTCGAGGATGATTTTTTTGGATTCCATCTGAACCGTCTCCTAGGTTTCTGCAAATCAGTTACGATAGAAATCTTGGCCTAACCGGCAGAAAATTCCTAGACCATTCTTGTCAAACAACCACCGCATTATGGCTTATTATCTCGGGATCGATATCGGCACTTCAGGTACCAAAAGTCTCTTAATCGACCACTTGGGCAAGGTTATCGCGGAATCGACCGCAAATTACTCTCTTGCGACCCCTAAGCCCCTGTGGACGGAGCAGAATCCGGAGGATTGGTGGACAGCGACCAAGCTGACGATCAAAGGTGTTCTTAAAAAATCAAAGATAAAAGGTTCAGAGGTTCGTGCGATCGGGCTTTCGGGTCAAATGCATGGCTCGGTTTTTCTCAACGCGAAAGGGAATGTGATTCGTCCCGCACTTCTGTGGAACGACCAACGAACCATCGCCGAATGCGATGAAATTACCAAGCGTGCAGGTGGTCGAGAGAAGCTCATCGCCATGGTTGCTAACCCTGCGCTGACTGGTTTCACGGCACCGAAACTTTTATGGCTTCGAAACAATGAGCCAAAACATTACGACTCGCTTCGCTATTTGCTCTTACCAAAAGACGAGATTCGTCGTCGATTGACCGGCGAGCTTGCTACCGATGCCAGCGATGCGAGCGGTATGCTATTGCTCGACGTGGTCAAGCGTCAGTGGTCGAAGGAGCTTTTGAGCAAACTCGATATCGATCCATCGATCTTGGCCCCCGTTTACGAGTCGGAGCAAGTCACCGGGACACTCAAGGCCGATGTTGCTTCGGAGTTAGGTCTGAGTACCGCATGCAAAGTTGTTGCAGGGGCAGGCGATTGTGCGGCAGGCGCCGTTGGAAACGGAATCGTCAAACAAGGCGTGCTGACGGCAAGTTTGGGTACTTCCGGTGTCGTTTTTTGCCACAGCGATACACCTCAGTACGATCGTCAGGGTAGGTTGCATACGTTCTGCCATGCGGTTCACGGCAAATGGCATATGATGGGTGTTACCTTATCAGCCGCGGGTTCGCTCCAGTGGTTTGTTCAAAATATCTGCTCGGATTTAGCGGCCAAAAAAGGAGTTGATCCTTACGAGGTCCTCAACGCGGAGGCAGCCAAGGTGCCTGCTGGATCCGAAGGCCTCTTTTTCCTTCCGTATTTAGCCGGTGAGAGAACGCCTCATGCTGACCCTCTAGCAAGAGCTTGTTTCATCGGAATGACAAATAAACATGCGCGAGGACACCTTGCCCGAGCTGTTATGGAAGGTGTTGCCTACTCGCTCCGCGAGAGCTTGGACATCCTAGCTCAACTCGATATTCCAATGAAGGAGATCAGGCTCAGTGGGGGTGGGGCCAAGAGTGACCTCTGGAAGCAACTACTGGCAGATAGTTTCGGGCAGAAAGTCTGTTCGATCAACGCCGAGCAAGGGCCAGGATACGGTGTTGCTCTGCTTGCGGCCGTTGGCGACGGTGCGTACAAGAATATCGAAGAAGCATGCAAAGCTACCATCAGTGTCGTCGAGAGAATCAGCCCTGATCGGTCCGCACAAAAAATCTATCATTCGGGGTTCCCTATCTACCAGAAACTGTACGCATCGCTAAAAGATCGTTTCGCCGAAATCGGCCAAATCAAAGCTTAGAATTTTTGGGTCTATCTGCGTGCTATTCCATTTAGGCAAAAGCAAAAAAAGTACTCTCGTTGGCTCGGTACTGGTCGCAGCAGTCGCCCTGATCGCTGCCATGATCGCTTTGCCGTGGGATTTGGAAATCTCTCAGTGGGTGCGACTCAAGCACATCCCGGGCGACTTGAGGCGTTTCATCCACCTCATGGAAATTTTTGCCCACACGCTCGGTTGCATGATGATCCTAAGCACGCTTCTTTGGATCGATCACAGGAATCGAGTCAAGCTATGGAAGGCATCTTTTTTTGTCCTGACCTGCGGTCTACTTGCAAATCTCTCCAAATATCTTATCCCACGCAGACGACCTAACACCTACGATCGTGAGCCCTGGAGTTGGCTCAATCCAGATCGTGATCCAGATATTCCATTTCTCTCTAGCTGGGACGCTTGGGGCACCCCACTGACGGAATCTTGGTTCAATGAGTCGATCCGCAGCTTTCCCTCGGGTCACACCGCAACGGCAGTCGCCATGGCAATCGGTCTAAGTTATGTCTACCCAAGAGGCAAACCGCTATTCCTCTTCATGGCGAGCATTGCCGCACTGCAAAGACTAATCGCCGGTGCGCACTACCTCTCGGATATCCTGGTGAGTATACCACTCACGCTGCTTGTCGCACTCGCTTGGGCAATCCTTCCAGAACGCGAAGATAAAACCGCTTATCTTCAGAGAGGTCCAACCGCTGATGAACACTGATAAGCGCTGATGAGCAGCCAATTTTTCCATCGGTTATAAGCGGTTCCAAAACCAACCGCTGATCTGCGCGCTGGGATCAGTGTTCATGAGTGTGTATCAGTGGTTTGAAAACCAACCGCTGATGAACACTGATAAACGCTGATGAGCAGCCAATTTTTCCATCGGTTATAAGCGGTTCCAAAACCAACCGCTGATCTGCGCGCTGGGATGAGTGTTCATGAGTGTTTATCAGTGGTTTGGAAACCAACCGCTGATGAACACTGATAAACGCTGATGAGCAGCCAATTTTTCCATCGGTTATAAGCGGTTCCAAAACCAACCGCTGATCTCCGCGCTGGGATCAGTGTTCATGAGTGTGTATCAGTGGTTGAGTATTTGGATCAGGAGATGATGTCGAGTACTACCTTTCCATAGACATCTGTAAGTCGGAAATCGCGACCTCCATAGCGATAGACCAATCGCTCGTGGTCGATCCCAAGTAGGTGTAAGATTGTTGCGTGCAGATCGTGCATATGGACTTTGTTCTGAATCGCCAATTGTCCAAACTCATCGGTGTGCCCATAGGAATGCCCTGGCTTAAGTCCGCCGCCTGCTAGCCAAACGGTGAAGCCGCCCGGGTTATGGTCTCTTCCCGTTCCGTTTTTCTCAGCATAGGGCTGACGCCCAAACTCGCTACCAAACCAAACAATCGTATCCTCAAGGAGTCCACGACGATGCAGATCGGTCAACAAACCTGCTACGGGTTTGTCGACTGCAGTGGCATGATCCAAGTGTTTCGGCAGGTTCGAGTGCTGATCCCATGCTGGGTTCGCAGAGTCGTCGCCGTAATTAACTTGAATGAACCTTACTCCCGCCTCGCAAAGTCGCCGCGCAAGCAGACACCGCTTCCCATAGGTCTCCGTCTCCTTTTGGTCGATACCGTAGAGATTGCGGGTCTCCTGGGTTTCAGTCGAAAGGTCAAAAATTTCGGGAGACGAAGACTGCATTCGAGCGGCCAGTTCATAGCTACCGATAAGCGACTCTAGTTCATCGGCGCCTGGAAACATCATCTCATGACCAGCGGGATGATTAATCAATCTTTGCAAGTGGATTTGCTGCAATTGGCGTTGTATCCGCCATCTTTCGTTCTGCGAATGATCGCTAGAATTTAGCTCTTCGATGTTTTCGATCCGAAGATCGCCTTGGGTGGCCTTGCCGAGCGGGGTACCTTGGAATCTCGCTGGCAAGAAAGCTGAACCGTAGTTACGGAATCCCCCGTTTCCAATCGATGGAGCGATAGAGATGAAACCAGGGAGGTTTTCATTCTCGCTACCAAGGCCATAGAGAGTCCAGGAGCCCATCGAAGGGCGAACGGTATTGAGTGATCCACTGTGCAAAAAGAGGGTCGATGGCCCGTGCGCGACACCTTCGGTGTGCATGGAGTGAATAAACTGCAAGCGATCGACATGTTGTGCGATATTCGGAAATAGATCCGATACCCAGTGCCCACACTGGCCGTATTGCTTAAAGCTCCAAGGGGATTTCATCACACGGTGCGTTCCACCGAGTTTACGGGTGTTGGCGAATTCTCGAGCATCGTCAAATGCGATCATCTCCCCGTCCCGCTTATCGAGGATCGGTTTCGGATCAAACGAATCGACTTGGCTGATCCCGCCCTGCATGAACAAGAATATCACTCGTTTGGCTTTCGCTCGATGGTGCAACCCCTCCAGACCGACAATACGTCTCCCGAAACTTGCATTCGCTTCATCGGCGATCGCGGATGTCGAAGGGCAAAGAAGTCCGTAGGTTGCTAATGCCCCGAAGCCACAGGCTGAATTGCGGAGTAATTCTCGACGGGTGAACATTACTAAATCGTTTCTTAACTAAGGTGCGTAACGGAAATCGATCGAAGCAAATAACTGATGCGCTAGTTCTTCAAGGTCATCGGTTTTGAGGAGTTCCTCGGCCCACAAAAGTTCGGACTCGTCGGGCGATCGGCCCAGAATTCGATGGAATACCTTTTGGATGTGTATGGCTTTGGATTGCAAACCGTCAAGATCATCAGAAGGCTCAGGCAACGAAGCAATTAGGGCTTTGGCTCGGTCTCTGACCCATGGGTTATTCATCATCGCGAGAGCTTGGGTCGCTACCGTACTGCGGTTCCGTTGTGAGATCGAAAAACTGGGGTTTGCACCATCAAATTCTCGAACCATGGGTGGAAGAGCATTTCGGAACCATGGCATGTAGACCGACCTGATATTGTTCTCGTGTTGATACCTGTAATCAGCACTGGTTCCGCTTTTGATCGTCGATTCAAGAGTACCTCCTAGACGCAATTCGCCACTGGACTGGAGCATCGAATCTCTTAGGGCTTCGCTATCGAGGCGACGAAGATTACCCCTGGCGAAGCCGGTGTTTTCAGGATCCTTCTCCATCGCTTGAGCCGTTGCAGAAACGCCTCTTCGATAAGCCTTGGATGTCACAATCGTTCGCACTAGCCATTTGGTGGACCAGCCATGGGCGATAAATTCCGATGACAGCCAATCGAGCAACTCAGGATGTGTGGGCAATTGACCCGTAGTGCCAAAATTATCCAAGCTCGGCACGATGCCTTGGCCGAGTAGGTGGTACCATATACGGTTGACGTAGACGCGCGCGGTCAACGGATTTCGGGGGGATGCGATCCACTTAGCAAGCTCGAGCCTGCCGTTGGATGCAGGATCGATTCGGGTCAACTCAGCGAGCTGTGGCTCGTGTGTATTGATGCAACTCAAAAAACCTCGCTGGACGACATCACCGAGTCGATGCACTGAGCCTCGAACGTGGATCGGGATATCTCCTGGAGTATTCGAGGCCCTAATCGTCTCTACCATCGGCCTTAGGTCGTGTTGTTTTTGTAGTTCGCTCTGAAGCCTCTCAGCGTCAGTAATCGCTCGCTTCAACGACTCCTGCTGATCCTTGTTGTTTTCTTCAGCTATCGGTTCCTTTTCAGTTCCCGCATTCTCTGGCACAAACTGAACGGCGTCGGCTATCACGTGACCATCGGCGTTCTCATTGCTGACGATGACAAACGCGGCTCCACCTTTTTCGAAGCGAAACTTCCCAAGATGCAGCCAGATTCCGTCTTCAGGGGGAGGTGATTTTTGATTGACCGTGATAAGCGAATCACCATCGGCGCTGAAGACCCGGACTTGGGTTTTGCTACTGCGGTTATCTCCGTGTGCGTAAGACATCCTTACCGCATAGGATCCAGTTTCCAAGGAGGAAGGTTCGAACGTAACGCTTTTTTTACCTTTGTCCTTGTTTTCGTCATGCAAGTAACCGTCATCGACATAGGACTTTACCGAACTAGATTGCTTCCACGAACCAATTTTCTTGGCGTTTCTATCATCGACCACGATGCCTTGTGCTCTACTGGATTGCACGATCATGGAGTTTGCATCTCCAGACTTGAGTTGCTGCTTGAGATTGGCGATGAGCTTTTTGTTGGTCGAAAGTTTCTCCTCGATTGTCTCGAAATGCTTCTGTTGTTGCGGATCTAGAGGTAATGCCAGGCGTATCCACTTCGATACGTTTTCATGCTCCATCGAGACCGACGATTTGAGGATGCCTGCGAGTGCGTAATAGTCCGCCGTCGGAATTGGATCAAATTTATGATCGTGGCATCGAGCGCATCCGAGGGTTTGAGCTAGAAAAGCGCGACCCATCACTTCGAGTTGCTCGTCAACAGCATCCATCTCGAGCTGCTTCTTGTCCTGCTCTTCATAATTGTGGTCGCCGATAGCCCAGAAAGTCGTCGCGATCCAGCGGTTCTGACGCTCTTGAATTGATGATGCATCAGTTGTCTGTCTATCGAGCAAATCGCCAGCGATTTGCTCGATAATGATTTGGTCGAAGGGGCGATCCCGGTTGAACGCGTCGATCAAGTAGTTGCGATAACGCCACACGTCTGGAAGGACAAATCCCCGAAGAGTTAAAGACTCCGCGTATCTGACGACGTCCATCCAATGCCTTGCAAACCGTTCGCCAAATCTGGGCGACTGCAGAAATTCGTCGACCAGTTGTAGCCTTGATTGTTCCCGAAGCATTGGATCGGTGCTTTGCAATACCCTATCGGCTTGCGCGAACATTTCCATCGTAGGGTTAAGTCCATGCAGATCGATCGCCAAGCGTCTTATCCAAACCCGATCGTCTACCAAGGGGCTTGGAACAATATCAAGCTCTGTTGATCGTTGTAAGATCCAAGCATCGATCGGGTTGCTCTCCTGAGATTCCGGGACGCTGGGGTTGGCGATGGGTCGGTAAGCCCAGTGCTCACGAGCTTGCTGAACACTAAGTGCGCTTGATTTCACTGAGCGATTGGAGGGGGCTTTCTCGAAATCCGCCGATACCTTGGCACCTCCCGCAACCCATTCCTCGAGTGTCTTGATCTCTGCGGTTGATAGTTTCCCGTCAGGAGGCATCTGTAACTTGGGGTCTCGATAGCGAACAGCCCGAATAATCAGGCTCTCATCGAGCGAATCGATTCGAAGAGCTTTTCCAGAGTCGCCACCTCGGAGCATTGCTTCAAGAGAATCTAGTGCAAGTCCACCGTTTTGTTCGGTGGAAGAGGAATGGCATTCGAAGCACTTGGAAACAAGAAGAGGACGTACGCTATTTTCAAAGTGATGATCGATTTGAGTCGCAATCACACTGTCGGCTTTGTCCTGGCCGTAGCAAGTACCTTCGAAAACTAAGAGCATAGCAAACGCTGCTAATGCCAAAGGTAGCACGGCAAGCAACGGGCAGATCCCTAGGGGATCCCGATGGACAAAGCGCAAGAATCGAGCGGAACAAACGTTCATAGGCTAGGTTTGATGTGCTTGAGTATTCGGACAAGCGTTTTAATCATCAGTAGTATGACTGATTCCTTGGCATTTTGCAGTGAGGTTCAAGCGATTCCACGATCAAACTAGGTTAGGTAATGAGGATTTTGCTTGCGAGAGTCCCCAGGAGCTCGGAAAATCCTATAAGTTAGAGTGAGTGACCTGAACGAATTGGTACCCGCAGGAGCGACCGCATTGAGTTACCTGAAGATGAACTGGAAGGTAGTGCTAACCTGTTTATTGCTGATCGCAAGTGGTCTGTTGGTTTTGGCCCAGCCACCGGGTGGGCGTCGGTATCGTCGAGACTGGCAGTCGGTTGGTCGCGATGGTGTACCGAGTTGGGAAGTGGATAAGAAATTTATCAAAGATACCTTTACGTTTGTTCGGATCAAATACGATTCGTCTGGATATAGACGTGGGGGTGGCTGGGCAACTGATTTTCGAGACAGTGAATTGAATTTCAGTTTGCGCTTACAGCAGTTGACAACGTTGAAAGTAAATCCCGAGCCAATCGTCCTGCAGTTAACCGACCCGAAGTTATTCGAATACCCATTTATCTACATCATCGAACCGGGGGATTTGATGTTTCATGAGCCCGAGGTCTTGGCTTTGCGAAAGTACCTCAGCAATGGCGGTTTCTTGATGGTTGATGACTTTTGGGGTGACGAGGAATACGAGAATTTTCATCGAGAGATGAAACGTGTGTTCCCCGATCAAGAACCCCAAGAGGTACCCTTCGAGCATGAAATCTTTCATTGCGTCTACGATCTGAAAGAAAAGCCTCAGTTGCCTTCTATCCATTCGGCTTGGAATGGCCGCCAAAGCGGAGTTACTTGGGAGCCTCGGTATGGATCAGACACAAGCATTCCGCATTACCGAGCGATCTACGATGATGCTGGAAGGATCATGGTTTTCATTTGTCACAATACAGACCTAGGTGACGGCTGGGAACGCGAAGGGGAGGATCCATGGTACTTTGAAGAGTTTTCGGTCAAGAAAGCTTATCCCATGGGCATCAACATTGTCACTTATGCAATGACACACTAAACCAAAGAGAGCGAGGCAGCGTTGAGTACAACGACAGGTGTGGAAGCAAATCCGGAATCAGACGCAGAGCTTTTTGAACAGATTCAAAAGGGGCGAGTTCTGCTTGAACGCGAACTCGAGAAGACAATCGTTGGCCAAAAACAAGTGATCGAGCAACTGCTGATCTGCTTGTTCTCCGGGACTCACTGCCTGATTACCGGCGCGCCTGGGTTGGCAAAGACGCTGTTGGTAAGGAGCGTCGCACAAGCCTTCCATTTGGATTTCAGTCGGATTCAGTTCACTCCGGATTTGATGCCAGCAGATATCACTGGTACTGAGATCCTAACGGACAAAGACGGTCGCAGAGAACTGCGATTTGTACCGGGCCCTATTTTTGCTAATGTGATCTTGGCCGATGAGATCAACCGAACCCCTCCAAAAACCCAATCTGCATTGCTCGAAGCGATGCAAGAGCATCAGGTCACGGCTGCGGGGAAAAGATACGCACTGCCCAAGCCTTTCTTCGTACTTGCGACACAAAACCCGATCGAGATGGAGGGGACCTATCCGCTGCCCGAGGCTCAGCTCGACCGATTTATGTTTAACGTTCTTATCGATTACTTGCCTTTCGATGACGAGCTCAAGGTTGTGCTCGATACCACAAGCCGAACGGCTGAGCCGATTCATCCGTTGTTCGATGAAAAGGATATTTCGCAATTTCAAGGGCTTGTCCGGCGTGTACCCATAGCTCAGGAGGTTGCAAGCTATGCGGTCAAGTTGGTCGCAGCAACACGGCCCGGACAGGCAGGGGTCAAGGATTGGGTCAGCCACGCGGTGACTTGGGGTGCTGGATTGCGGGCTGCACAGATGCTGGTACTTGGCGCCAAAGCAAGAGCACTGCTACAAGGGAAGGCTCATGTGAGATATGAGGACATTCGAGCACTGGCCGCACCCGTGCTAAGGCATCGGTTGCTACTGTCCTACAAAGCGGAAGCTGAGGGACTGAGTGTCGAATCGGTCATCCAACGATTACTAAATGAATTTCCCGTTGATTGATTAAGCGACAGGGACAAATTGTGTCATCAGACAATGTCGGTGCATCGAAGCAATCTGTTGGATCGCAGTGGATCGATCTGAAGACACTGATGGCCGTTCGTAATCTCCAATGGCGTGCGCAAAAGGTGGTGGACGGTTTTCAGACAGGACTTCACCGAAGTCCGAAACATGGATTTTCGGTCGAATTCAGTGAGTATCGTCCTTATTCGCTCGGGGATGATCCAAAGACGATCGACTGGAAACTCTATGCGCGAACCGACCGGTACTACCAAAAACGCTTTGAGGATGAAACAAACCGTCGTTGTTACCTAGTGATCGACCAGAGCAAGTCGATGCATTATGGATCGATCGACTACAGCAAGCACGAATATTCGCGCACGCTAATCGCAACACTCGCTCTTTTCTTGCTGCGACAGCGGGATGCAGTTGGCGCACTGAGTTTTGACCAAGAAGTCACGGACTGGTTAACAGCTCGATTTCGACCGGGGCAATTTCAACGTATTCTGGCGATGTTATCGAGGCCATGCGGTGGGCGATCAACCGATCTAGTAGCGCCACTAGCTCAAATGGCTCAGCTGGTAAAGCACCGCAGTTTGATCGTGATCGTTTCGGATTTCTTAGTGGATCCTGAATCCTTGAGAACTCCGCTGGCTTTTCTTCGCGCTCGTCGGCACGAGGTTGTTTTACTCAGAGTGCTAGATCCGCTTGAAATTAATTTCAAGCATGAAAGACCGGTGCTGATTCGTGACCTTGAAACAGGGGATGAAAGATTCGTAGATACGACAATGATGGCCCAGAGTTATCGCCGGCGCTTTGAAGATCATCGCAGGGCTCTTGAAGATCTCTTGGCTCCACTGGGCATACAAAGCGTTGTGTTCAAGACGACCGATCCGATGGAGTTGGTTTTGAGTTCGTTCCTTTCGATGCGAGGAGGGTCTGTCGCATCGTGAGCTTTCTTACCCCAATCTACCTTTTAGCCGGGTTGGCCATCCTTGCTCCTATCTTCGTGCACTTGGTGCGTAAAAAGCCACGTGAGGTGATGGACTTTAGCTCCGTCATCTTCATGGACGCAACGACTCCAAGATTAACCAGTCGCAATCGTATTGACCATTGGTTGCTGTTGTTGCTTCGTTCGCTGATTCTCCTAGCCCTCGCATTCGCTTTCGCTAGGCCCTATCTGAAGACCCTAGTGCAGCAAGGAAGTTCGAGTCAGGCTGCTGTAAAAAGAGTCTTGATGATCGATGCGAGTGCAAGCATGCGAAGAGAAGGGGTTTGGGATCAAGCGATTCGAAAAGCCAAGGAATACATCATGGCCAGTGCCCCGCAAGATACGATCGCTGTCTATGCCGTAACCGACCAAATCGTAACGCTCCACTCGCTTGAAGAATCACGCAGTTGTGCCGATTCCGAGCGCCAATCGTTTGCAATCAAGAGCCTTGAAAGTCTTTCGCCGTCGTGGCTCGCCTGCGATCTCGGAAAAGGAATGCTTCAATCACTCGAGAGTTTGAAGCAAGAGGATGCCCAGGACGAATCAGTGAAGCATACAGAGGTTGCCATTGTCTCGGATTTCCAGGAGGGCAATTCCCTCGAATCGCTCGGATCCATGCATTGGCCTTCCGAGGTGACGGTTGTTCCAATCGTTTGCGAGGCAAAGAACACAGGAAACGCTTCCATAGCGGTGTTGACGCAATCCGATGACGATCCTCCGATCGCAGCACAAAACATCGAGCGCGTTGCGATCCGAAATTCCGGTCTCTCGAAGATTGAAAGGCTAACGCTCCGCTGGTTGGACACCCAGGGTAATCGACTGCCGGGCGAATCGTTGGATGTGTTCGTTCCTCCAGGCGAGCAACAAATTGTGCAAGTTCCCCTACCTGAATTGCTGGACGCCAAAGCGACTGAGCCGTTGATCCTCGAATTGCAGGGGGATGATCAACCTTTCGATAACCGTCAATTTGTTTATCGCGGTAAACAGAGGAAGGCCAAGGTTTGGTGTGTCGATTCGAAGAAGCAAGATCCCAAGGATTCGTTATGGTATTTTGCCACAAGCGTTTCACTTTCCCAACCGGGATTGGATGTCGAGTGGGAGGTGAGGGATCCGGTTGATGGGCTCCCAGAGTTTGATTCAAACTACCCGAAATGGGTGATCGCTTCCCGTTCCATCGATCAACAATGGGCGAAGGCACTCAAACCTGTAGTTGAACAAGGGTCTCACATTTTGTGGGTTTTGGATCGGCCTGAGGATAGCGACGAGGAACAGCAATGCCAAGAGGTTTTGCGGATCTGGTTTCCTGATAATTCAATTGAGATATCAGAAAGTAGTCATAAGAAATTCCATCTGCTTGAGAATATCGATATGGCGCATCCGGTGTTTGCTGCTTTTGCAGACCCGAAATTTAATGACTTCACCAAAATTCGGTTTTGGAGCCATCGCAGCATCCGAGGGATCGAAGGGGACTCTTGGAAGGTGTTTGTAAAGTTCGATGACCAAGAACCTGCGCTGCTTGAAAGGCCGCTTGGGAAGGGAAAAGTCACGGTACTTGCTGCGGGCTGGCAACCGACGGAGAGCCAGCTTGCTTTATCGAGCAAGTTTGTTCCGATCTTGACGTCGATGTTTCAGCAAGCGAGTCCGACACGGATCGTTCAACAGTTTTTCTGCGGAGATGCGATTCCCGGTGTACCTGCGGGCCGTTTTGAATCGCCTGGAATTTTTAACGACTCAGATGCTGGAGAATTTTTCGCTGTCAACCTACCTCGCAGTGAAAGTTTCACGGATCCGATCGACCTGGAGCAATTCGCTCGATTCGGTATTTCGCTCGATCGGAAGCTCCCCATCGATCTGAAGCAAGAGGAGGCCACACGCAAGCATCAGATCGCCGAGGAGCTTGAATCCAATCAACGCGTTTGGTGGTGGATTTTATTAGCGGTTATAATTATCGCCGGATTGGAATCGATTTTTTCCGTTGTCCGCTCGCGCATGTTGCAAACTCAAGCGACCAGTTCATAGGAGAATTAAAATGGATCGAATGATTCAATATCGACTAGAGCAGTTAGCCAAGCGACTAAGGAGTCAGGTATTTGCAGTCTTGCTGATTGTTTTTTGGACGATGCTGTTGATCGGTTTTGCAGTAGCGTTTCGACAAAACGTTGTAAGTTCTATTGAATTCTTGTGGGGACTGATTCTTGGAGGTGTAGGACTCTTGTTTCTCGGGAGTCGTTTTGGGTACCGGGATTTGAATGCTCTAGCCGAGCGAGTGGAACGTCAGTATCCGGATCTCGATCAGAAACTTTTAACTGCGATCCAACCTGCGAAGCCTAACGAGTCTGAGTTCCTCAGGAGTAAGCTTATCGAAGAAGCACTCTCGCATGCAAAGAGAACTGAATGGGACAAGGCTGTTTCGGGGAGTCGACTCTCGGTGCTTTGGTGCCTTCAATGGTGCTTACTACTCGCTACAGTCTCCATACCATTGCTTATGAGGGGAGTTCCATCGGGAAATCGATCCTTAGCCAGTGGTAAGCGTGAGTTGCTTACCGACTGGCAAATCGAGCCGGGCGATGCGGAGGTTGAAAGGGGTACGGATCTATTGGTAACCGTGCGATTTCCTGATGAATTCGCGGAGGAAATCAGGCTTGTTGCCGAGTCTGTAGATGGTCAAACACAGACGGTCGGTTTGCAACGGAGTCTCAAGGATCCTATCGCTAGCACGACTCTCCGGAGGGTAAAAAATCCGCTGCGATATCGGATCGAAAGCGAGACTAAGAAAAGCGAATCATTCGCAATTGAGGTATTTGAGCATCCGGGTGTCGTACAAAGCGATGCCTTCATCCAATCCCCTGTATACGCAGGACAAGAGGAGAAAAACGTACCGAGCACCCGCCGTGTTTCGGTGGTCGATGGTGCTCAGGTTACATGGAATTTAAAGCTCAACAAGGATGTTGCCTCGGCAGAGTGGATTGATGAGGCGGGGGAGTCGATTCAACTGACTCCCACACAAGAGGATGCGACCCAATATCGTATTCCAGAAAGCCCGACGGCTTCTACGCGCTATCGGCTACGCCTGACCGATCATCAAGGAAGGTCTGAAAAGGTATCTGAGGAGTTCATCGTCAAGGTGATTCCGAATCGCGAGCCCGCTTTGAAGCTGACATCTGCTTCTGACCAACGGGTATCTCCAATCCAAGAAATGATGGTTGGAGCAAAGGTTCAGGATGATTTTGGAATTCATCGCGCGGGAATTAGCGTGTCGGTTGGCGATCGCGAGCCCAATGAGATTGAACTAATTGGGGCTAGCCTAGAAAAAGCGGAAATCAAAAAGAAGGAACTCCTTCACCTGATCGATCTTGAATCGTGGCAAGCCAAAGCGGATCAGTTGGTCACTTATCATTTCTGGAGCGAAGACCTTGATCGCGATGGCCAACCTCGGAGAGTTGACAGCGAGATGTTCTTTGCCGAAATCCGACCGTTCGAGGAGTTGTTCCGAGAAGGAGATGCATCGGCGACCCAGCAACGACAACAGCAGCAACAACAGCAACAAGGGTCACAGGGAGCTCAGCAAGCCGAAGAGTTGGCTGAGCTGCAGAAAAAGATTATTTCAGCCACCTGGAATTTATTGCGAGGGGTATCTCGTTCAAAAGCTGCAAATCCAGAGGATTTGCAGGATAAAGTAAAAGTCATCGAGGATTCCCAACAGCAAGCCATCGAGCAGAGTGAGAAGCTCAAGGAAAATCTGCAAAGTCCGGAATCGCTTGAGGATCTTCTCAAGGTGCAGACGAATATGAGCCAAGCCGTAGGAGAGCTTCAATCTATCGACACGAATTCTGTTTCTGTCGATTTAAGGGATGCGATCAGGCCGATGCGGTCAGCTTATGAAGGGATTTTGAGACTTCGCGCGCGAGAGCATGAAGTCACGCAGAACCAGCAACAGCAGTCTCAGAGTCAGAGTTCCCAGTCGGCCAGCCAGCGCAATCGCCAACAGCAAATCGAGCAACTGCAGCTCGAGCAGGATCTGAATCGATACGAGGAAGAATCTCAACCGATGGAGCAGGAGACGCAGGCTGAGCGGGAAATGCGACAGGTAATGAATCGCTTGGACGAGCTCGCCCGTCGTCAAGAGGATCTCAATGAGCAGGTTCGCGAACTTGATTTGGCTCTGCAAGCCGTCAATGACGAGCAAGAGAAAAGAGAATTGCAGGAGAAGCTCGATCGTCTCAGGGAAGAGCAGCAGGAGTTGGTACAAGACGCTGACGAGTTGATCGAGCGAATGAACAACCCTGAAACGAGAAATGAACTCGAAGAGTCTCGGCAGGCCATCGAGAATGCAAGACAGCAGATGCAAGAGAGTCAGCAACAGTTGAGCGAATCGAAGCCATCGGCGGCTTTGAATTCCGGCACTCGAGCTCAGCAGGATGTCCAGCAGACAAGGGAGAGGCTAAGAGAGCAAAGCTCTGAAGCACTGCAAAGGGACGTCCAGAAGCTTGTTGACCAGGCCGAGAGGGTTTCTCAAAGACAATCGCAATTGGAGCGCAGTCTCAAAGAGCAATCGGGGATTACAGACAAAACATCGTCCGAATCCGATAAATCGCAAGACGCCAATAAGGAGCCTCGGGAATCACTTTTGCGGAGTGAATCAGAACTCAACCAAGATCCTTCAAAGCAGCAGCAAAGTGTTGAAGCTTGGAAGGATCAGAAAAATGACTACGCTGAATTGCTTGAGCGGATCAAAGAGACGGTCGAACGGGCAGAGGGAAGCGAACCGCTATTGGCCGAGCAACTTTACGAAACCTACCGCGATGCGACACGTCAACCGACACAGCAAAGGCTTGAGCGCATCCCGATGATGATCCAGCGTGGGATGGATCAGCCTGCGGTTGAAGAGTCTCAGGAGGTTAGTAGGGATTTACAAGGACTCAGAGATAGCATTCAGAAGTCGACCGACAGTGTTTTAGGCTCGGAACAGGAGTCGCTAAGAAGAGCGCTTCAAGAGCTCGATCGAGCCAATCGTGCGATCCAGGAAGAATTATCGCAGCGCAGCGCCTCCGGGGATCCTCGTGAGATGCAACCACGCGGCCCGAATCAGGAACAACGTCAACCTCAACAACGTCAACCTCAACAAGATCAACCTCAACAAGATCAGCCACAAGAAGGACAGCCACAACCAGGCCGACCGCAGCAAGGACAACCGCAGCAAGGACAACCAGATGAGGGGCAGCCACGACCAGGACAATCGCAACAAGGGCAATCGAACCGGGATTCAATTGGCCAAGGGAGAAGTGTGCTGGAGGAATTGCGCCAGCAGGTTCAAAGAGCACAGGGTTCGGGCCAAGGAGAGCTTAGTGCACCCTTGATGGGTGAAGACTACGCAAGGTGGACAGATCAGTTGCGGGACATCGAAGAGTTGGTTCGGGACACGGATTTGAAGGCTGAGGCAGCACGTGTGCGTGAGGCAGCAAGGGAGTTTCGGATGGAGTACAAGAGGCATTCGAAGGAGCCGCAATGGGATTTAGTCAAGAAGATGGTTTCTGATCCCCTGAAGGAACTGCAACGCAAGGTGCAGGAGGAGTTCGTGCGCAAGACAGCCAAACAGAATGAATTGGTTCCGTTGGATCGCGATCCGGTTCCGGACAAGTTCCGCTCGAGTTTGGATCGATATTTTGAGAGGCTTGGAGGAGAACAGTCCAAGTGAATAGTTGGCTCGATGGCATCGTGTTTGCGAAGTGGGCTTGGGCTCCAGCGGTATTTTCGCTGTGGGCCATACTCAGCATTGCAGGATGGTACTCTTATCCTGCAATGCAGTCTTGGAAAATTCGCTGGATTGGAACATTGCTTCGTTCGCTAGGGATTGGGATTTTATGCTTTTGCCTATTGGATCCGAATCGCAGCGTAACAGTTCCAGAACCTCAAGCGAACAGCGTTGCGGTAGTGCTCGATAACAGCAGATCGATGCAAGCTTTGTATCAAAAGCCGAATCCAGAGGATGATTTATCAGGAACCAGTCCGGTTGGATTGGAGGCAAAGGATTTGGTTGATAGCTTCTCGGAGGTGATTGATGACGAGGCTGGCTGGCTCAAGGATCTTGGAGCTCAATATCGGATTCGAAAATATCTTTTTGGAGGGCAATTGAAATCCGTCGAGGATTTCCAAGGTTGGGATGGGTCCGAGTACGAATCGAATATACAAGGGGCACTTGAGAGTCTCAAAACACGGTATGCGAAGCGGCCCCCAGCTGCCATCGTGCTTATTACGGATGGTCGGAGCACTAATTCGGTTGGTTTTCAAGACACGGACCAAGTTCTATCCGATTCAAAGATCCCGATCTTTCCAGTGATGATCCCCCCTCAAGGTGATCAGCGAAGGGATTTGTGGATTCATGACGTGAGTGTTCAAACCAGTGACTTCGAAATTGCTCCGGTGACCATATCAGCAACCCTTGGGCATCGCGGGTTCTCATCGGAGAAGGTTGAAGTTCGACTGGAGGATATGGATCGTGCGGTACTTCAGAATCAAATCATTGAGATATCGCCCGGTTCGAAAAAGCATGTCTGTCGATTTCAGTTTCGCCCCAAGGAGTCTGGTTCGAGCGGGTATCGAATCGTTTGTCGGTGCGTGCGAGAGGTTCCAGGGTTGGAGATGACGCTCGACAATAATCATCGCTATGTTGCAGTTGACCGCGCAATGGGACCTTATCGAATACTCTACCTAGCTGGAAGGCCTAATTGGGAGTACAAGTTTTTGCAACGGGCACTGAGTGAAGATGCCGAGGTGTCTTTGACGGCTTTGATACGGATAGCGAACAAGCAGCCGAAGTTCAGTTTTCGAGCCAAAGGGAGCGACGATACCAATCCACTATTCTCAGGCTTTGAAGATGTCTCGGACGAGGAAAAAGAGAAATACAATGAGCCTGTCTTTGCGAGGTTGGGCGTCGTTGGCAAAGAGGAGTTAGCCAAGGGATTTCCAAAGGATGCGGAAGAGCTTTTTGCTTATTCAATGGTAATTATCGACGATTTGGAGACGGAGTTCTTTACAGTCGACCAATTGCAATTGCTTCGTCAATTCGTTTCGCAGCGAGGGGGTTCGCTGTTGATGCTCGGGGGACAAGAGAGCATGCGAGGGCGCAAGTTCCGGGATTCGGTCCTTGGCCAATTGCTTCCCGTGTACGGTGATCCGAATGAACCGGAAATGCACATTCCGAGTCTTGAACAAGATTCGCCCGATACGATTCGATATCAGTTATCGCGAGAAGGGTGGTTATTGCCCTATTTACGTTTGCACGACAACGAGATTGATGAGAACAAACGATTAGAGCAAATGCCTGTTTTCCAGGTGTGGAACCAGACGAGTCAGATCAAGGCTGGTGCAAGAGTTCTGGTTGAGTGTTCGTTGCCAGATGGACAGAAGGCACCTTTGCTCGTTATGCAGAAGTTTGGCAAGGGAACCACGGGGGCCATGATGGTGGGTGATTTATGGCGTTGGGCATTGATGAACACCGAGGACAAGATCAGCCCCTTTTATCAGGGTTGGCGGCAACTGATTCGAGGTCTGATTGTCGACATTCCTCGCAGAGTTCAGGTGACCGGGCGGGTCGATCCAATGCAGAATGCCAAGCGATTGATCGACGTACAAGTCAGAGACGAAAAGTTTGCATCGATGGATAACGCCATCGTCGAGATCCACATCAAGTCGCCCAATGGCGAGTCGATGATGATTAAAGCTGCGGCATCGATGCAAAGCGCCGGGTTGTACCAAACGAGTCTTCTCATGCGAGATAGTGGCGTTTACCACGTGACAGCGAAGGCTCGTGACCCCGATGGAAACGCGATCGAAGAATCGCAGATGGCTTTCGTTTACGAACCAGAGGCCGAAGAACTGGCCAACATTAGCATTAGCGAGGAAACGCTTGCGTCGATTTCCAAGTTCAGCGGTGGAGAGCTGATACCCTACAGGTCGCTTGGATCGATCTTAAGTAAGATACATGTCGATCAGTTGCCATTTACTCAGACGCGTATTTCGCCTTTATGGCATACGCCATGGCTTTTGGGTATCGCGATTGGTTGTTTAGCGATCGAATGGTGGTGGAGGCGGCGTTATGGATTGGCTTAGTAGCCTGAGAGCCCTGCACGGGGAATTTAGGTTTCGCTTAGGTATGTTCCTAGTCTTATGGGGAATGCAGTTGGGGGGCATTATGAACGCTTATGAGCCTCCATCAACTCTATGCATTGTGGTTGGAGCATCGGGTGAATCCGATTACGGAACGATGTTTCATGAATGGGGAAACCGTTGGTTAAAATCGGCCGAAGGGCTATCGCCTGTTTGGATTGGTGAAGAGCGAGTCAAAGGATTGGATCAAGCTGGGCAAAAGCCGGCCGATCGAGATCAGTTACGTCAGTGGATCGAGTCGGTCGAAAGTGTGGAGAGGACTGGAACGTATTGGCTTGTTCTCGTGGGGCACGGAACCTATGACGGCAAAGAGGCAAAGTTCAATTTGAGGGGTGCAGATGTATCATCTCAAGAGCTTGGAAATTGGTTGAACGGGTCTAAGCATCGTTGGGTGATCGCAGTGTGCGCATCGAGTTCCGGTCCTTTTTTGAGTGCTCTTGCGGGACGCGATCGCGTTGTCATCACAGCAACGAAGAGCGGGGCGGAGTCGAATTTTTCGAGATTCGGTGGTTTTTTTGCAGAGAGTATGCGTGATTCGACCTCGGACTTAGATCATGACGAATCGATCTCGGTTTTAGAAGCGTTCATCGCGGCGAGTCGCAAGACGGAGCGGTATTATCAGGAGCAAAAATTGCTTGCGACCGAGCATCCGATCATTGACGACAATGGGGATGGAAAGGGAACTAGCGCCGAGTTTTACCTTGGCTTGCGACCGATCAAACGTTCGGAAAATGGAGTTGTCGACGGCGAACTTGCTCGGCACATTTGGCTTACGGAGCCTAAGGAAACCGAGTCTCTAAGAGAGTCCGATCGAATCGAAGTCCTGCGAATCGAAAAGCAAATCGATGCATTACGAGAAAAGAAAGCGACGATACCCGAAGATGCGTATTACATAGACCTTGAAAAACTGCTTCTAGAACTCGCACGCGTTTTTTATCCATCGAGCAAGTAGGTACGATGTGGCGTCGGCAGATCGAGGTTGCCGAAGGAGAATGTGTCAAAAAGTTTTTCGAGACGCTCAAAGCACCGGTTGAGATTTCGGTAGTGACGGAATCTGGACAACCTGCTCAGTTTGTCTACCACGGGTTGGCCGGGGTCGATTTCCCATGGGTGGATATAGAAGTGAATGGTACGGCCTGATTTTTCGATTTTTCGAAAAGCCCAGCGAGTGAACCACCACGGGAAGATTCGGAAGTAACCGCCGCCGCCGATCGGTAAGTGGTAAGGACCCAGGTTGAGAACGCTGACGGGATGTTCTTCAATTACTGCATCCTTGCTCTTTAAGTAGTAGGAATCCAATGGCGAGTCAGGAACACCGTATCGGTCATGCCGCACAGGGACCACGCTACTATCGTGTTCGTATCCGTGCTGCCTGAGAATGGCAACGGCCCATGAGGATTTCTTGGTGATCGAAAATGTCGGAGCACGAAAGTGTCTTATTGGATAGTCGGTCAATTTGGACAGGACATCGTTTGCCATCGCTAGATCGAGGTGTAGCGAATTTGGCGTGTGCTTGTAGATCATCCGATGCCAATAGGTGTGAGAACCTACGAGGTGACCTTGGGAAACTGCGCGCCGAACAAGATCTGGATACCTTTCGGCGACCCATCCGAGGAAGTAGCAGTAGGATTTTACTGATTTTCGCTCGAGTAGATCGAGCATTCGGTTTGTATTTTCCTCGACTCGTTGTTCCCAATCGGACCAACGATCGCGAGGAGCGATCGAGTCGAAGTTCGATACGTGGTAGTAGTCTTCGACGTCGATCGAAAAAATATGCTTGGGCACAGAGCGAATAGAGATTTCTCCAATTATGCTTTTTTCTCGCTCCGAGATTTGTCCTTTTTGAACGCTTCACATCTTTGCCAAAGGTCAATGTAGTGATTGCTGAATTTCGAATTCTCAGGCTTTCTCACCAACCCTGCAAATTTGGTGGCAAGACTGCCAGGGACACCGACTAACCGCAGAGCAGTACAGCCGACCATACGGATGTCTGAGCTCAACGATGCGTTTTCGATATAGTCCAGGTCGAGAGTTTGCTTCTTCATCACCGAAACGGTGTCGCTGTCGGCTGGGAGGTTGATTTGAGCATATCCGGTGATTCCGGGCCTTACCTGCAACCGTGAACGGTAATAGGGAACGCACTTTTCAAGATGCTCGACGATTTCGGGTCGCTCGGGGCGGGGCCCGCAAAATGACATATCTCCGCGTAGCACGTTGATGATTTGGGGTAGCTCATCAAGATGTAGTTTTCTGAGCCAAAAGCCCAGAGGGGTTATTCGGTTGTCGGCATCGCCAGCACACCATTTGATCCCGTTCTTTTCGGCATCGAAACGCATGCTACGAAGCTTGTACATCGTAAACTCTCGACCATCCTTGCCGCTACGTTGCTGAGCGTAGATCCCCGGGCCTTTGCTACTTAGTTTCACAAAAACCCAAAGGATGCCAGTGATCATCAAAGCAGGCACAGCTAGAACCAAAGCAAGGGGAAATTCCCAGAGCCGTTTCCAATCGTGATAGGGTGTTACCTCGAGGGTATTCAAAACACCTGGAGCTATCGTTTCACCTCTAAGTTCCTCTGGGATTTCGAAAGGACTTTTAGGCATAGCGGTCAACTTGGGGTTATCAAAGTTGCCCTGACTCCGCGAGTTATCGAGAAGAACTTCAGAGGAATTCAAGGCCACGGGTTCTGACATGTTGATCGACCGAAATGAAGACAAGTGAGTATTTCCCGAAGGGCTTTCAACCTAGTATGACCGGCAAAGGGCCAATTGGCAACATGTAGCCTTTCGAGGAAGCCATGAATTTTTGGTTAGCCCAGGCCTTTGAACGAACCCCATCTGGATCCGGCATCGACCTTATGGCTAACAAAAATACAGGGTTTTTTCGATTCGACAAGTATTTCAGCAGGTGGTTTCGATCGATTTGGTTATGCCTGATTTGGCAGTTGCAAGGGCAATGGCGTATGGGGCATCCTAATTGCCGTACTAAAGTGAATGATGGTCGCTTAGTATGGAAACCTGATCGCATTTGACCCGAAAAATAAAAGGATAAAATACCGACCGAAAAAATTTGGAACGGCCCCGACTTTTTGCCCGGGTCTTTGGTAGGTTTAGGTTTGCTTGAAGAGCCAAAGGAGAATATGGGCAATCCGCCGCAGGAGTCGAAAAATGGGATGGGGTTAGCTCATCTTCGATGGGGGGCTGCCAAGGTACGCCTAGAGTGCGCCTTTCTTGGCAAGCTACACCGCTTTGAGTTTGAAGGTTCTTTTGCAAGGATTGGTAGCGATCCTCGATGCGAAATTTGTATCCCAGGCCTACCAGCCCCGGTGTGCGTCTATTTACAAATAGGGTTAAGTTACCTCGCGGTCATTGAACTCATCGAAAGCGACCCTCCAGCGGTTTGCGAACCGGTGCTTGCCTTGCCCGGTGCAACAGTATGGATTCAGCCAAATGCGAGAATTACTGTAGAGTCGATTGAACCGTCGGGGACGCAGGTCGAAGAACCAGAGAGTTTCACTTGGGAGAATTTCAACGTCGAAGACGTTCGGGTATTTCCCAATACACTAATCGCAAGATCCGGATTCTTTACAAATCAAGGTAGCCCCCCCCAGCTTCGGTTGCTTTCGACGATATCGATTCTGGGAACTGCACCGAGTTGTCACCTTCGAGCCAATCACAAGCATATCAGCAAGTACCAAGCGATTATCTTTCGGGGTGAGCAACAAGGCGAATCATGCCGAGTCGTTGATTTGTTCGGTGAGTATCCAACCCTCATAGGGAATGCACCTGCCGAGGGTCAAGTTCTGGATGTGGGTGGAAAACTACAGATAGCAAATCTGACTTTTGAGGCTGTGAGGTTTTTGTACAACGCATCTCGACCAGGGCAAGTAGTCGAAGTGCGTAGTCAGTTTACGAGTCTTCCGCTACCGGAACAGAGCAAGGAGCAAATCTCAGAACCTCGCTCATCATCCATGGCAAAAAGCATCGACTCGGTGAAAGATCGATTGGTTCGTGCCATTGGATTCGATTCAGGCAAGACTTCTAAGGCAGATGTACATTTTCCTTTGGATGCCCCCAAGGAAGATTCAACAAGGGACAAACGGGGCAAGACTCAGGCGGTCGAACCCGATTTGATCGCTGGCTTGGAGCGCGTCGCGATTTCACAGGAACGTATCGCTGCTGAGTTTGGGAAACTCACGTCTCGACTGGAGGTTGTCGAGAAGTCCCTGATTTCTATACCTGAGACCTTAGAACAAAACTCAAAGCAACTTATCGAGACCGTTGACTCGCTGCGAGGGATTCTTGAAAGGCACACCAAGCGCGAGATTGCGTCCAATTCAATTGGTCACGATGAACCTAACAATGGTCCTTTGCCAAAGCATTCCTCCCAGACAATTAGCAAAGCACCTCCCAAGAGCCCGAAACCTGGAGATCCAAAACACCAAAGCAACTTAAAGCCATCGAAGGGATTCCAAAAGCAGGACAAAAAGCAGGCGACCACCTCTGTTGCGAAGACTTTGCCTGTTGGGCCTCAAGAACAGCAAGACCGAATCAAACAAGAATCGTGGTTCGCGCGAACGACTGACGCGTTATCTAGCTGGATGCCTGGTAAAGAGCGACGTCGTCGAGAGATCGCTGAACGAGAGAATAGTGGTGATCCGCTAAACCTTGGTAGCCAATCAACATCCTTAAGAAAACGTCTGCAACAACATGACAATGAGTCAGAGTTACTTGCGGCAAGCGAGTCCGAGGATGAGTCGCTCGTGCTCGGATCTTTGATGGGATTTCGTTATCGTGACGCAAAAAAATCGTTCTTTCGTTGGATGCTCTTTGCGATCGTTTTGTTGGCGACCTCCGCTATTGTAGCGCCATTGGCTTGGAAAAAAATCCCCGAAGGATGGCGAGAGCTCATTTGGCAAAAAATCACCTTCGCCAAGCCCGCAGAAGAACTCGAATATGTGCCTAGCCCAAAACCTCAATCCGTAAACTCAACGGATCCAGAACTTTCGAATTCATCGAGCCCCTGAAACAGCCGGTCGGCGGCCACAGTTAGCAATTTTTTGAATTTTAAGCTTGATCGAGTTTCGGTCTTCTGTAGGCTTTCATCCCCACTGTTCGGCTTATCGACTCGATCCGCCACCCTTGGAT
Organism: Pirellula sp.; assembly: GCA_040381975.1. Taxonomy (GTDB): domain Bacteria; phylum Planctomycetota; class Planctomycetia; order Pirellulales; family Pirellulaceae; genus JBKCUI01. The sequence continues at coordinate 32,399 of JBEIGI010000018.1, read as the reverse complement.
GAACCTATGACAAAGCCACCCGATGAATCAAATTCCACGATCTCTGATGACGTTATCCAGGATGTTTCGACGGAGTCATCCGAATCGAGCGGTCTGGAGAGTTCCGATTCCCAGTCGCAAGCATTCGTAGGTCGATGGCATCGATTATCCAGTGAGACCAATTGGGAAAAGGGACGCATCATCGCCCAGTGGCGTGCCGCATTGATCGCCTCGGGAGTCCCGGCAAATCAATACAGTGATGAAGCTTGGGCAAGCCGCGTCGGTCATGTAACCTGTCAGCACATAGGAAGACTAAGACGCGTCTACGATCGTTTTGGAGAAACCTATGGGGAATACCCTAAACTCTATTGGACCCATTTTTGGGCCGCAATCGACTGGGACGACGCGGAATTGTGGCTCGAAGGTGCATCGAGGAGTCGATGGAGCATCAGCAAGATGTGTCGCATGCGAGCAGAGTCGATGCAACTTGATGATGGTCAAACGATCGATTCCGTTGTTACCAACGAAACGACTCGCATCGAATCGGAAACAGATGACGGTTTTATCAGCCAAGTTGCCCAATCCGCAGAAATCGAAGATTCGCAAGATCCATTGAAAGAACGCTACGAGAGTTCCCCCCTGGACGAAGGCCCAGATTTCGGCGACGAAGATCAAGGTAATGGTCTTGAACAAGCGCCCTTGGCCAGTACAAATCCCGAGCCCGACTTGTCGAGTGTGACCACCGTAACAAAAAATCCTTTCGAAGGCTTAGGAGACTTGCCCCTCGATATTGTCGAGGCAATCGACCCGTTGAAATTATGTATTCTCCGGTACCGCGCCAATGAATGGAGCGGTTTTTCCAAATCTCAAATGCTCGACTTGATCGAAGCTCTCAAAGGTTTCTGCGAATAATCAATTGTTGCCGACAAGCTTGGTGATAAGCTCATCGAGCTCTTTTTGCTGAACGTTCATTTTAGCGGCAGCCACCGCAAAGAGTCGCTTCTCAATCTCATCGAGTTGCCCATCGGCAGCCATGATTTTGACCAGATCGCTAAGCAGTTGCATTTGCTCTTCTCGCACCTTCGGAAGCTTCATCGTCGCATGATCGCTGATGGCAAATTCCAAGGCAGTACCAAGATCCGCTTCATCGAGTCCGAGTTCGCTACAGCGATCGACTAGCCAATCGATTTCGCGTTCCGTCAGGGCGCCATCGGCCGAGGCCATGATGACAAGGTTTTTTAGGTAGTCGATGGGTTTCATAGATTTGCTTGCTCTCAAAGGCCGCGGGAGAAAGGCTGTCCAATGGAGATTGTGTGCTTATTTGAAGTTTTTGGAACCGGACATAACTCCAGAATTTCGCGCCTCGAGACCAATCCCTTCCTGCCTATACTTGCACAGGGATTTCTAAGTGATAACATTTCGATATCCTTGTTCGGTAGTTGCAAAATGCCAATTGATGCATTTTGAGGGTTTTTGGTGGTTTTTAGTCGATTTTGAAAAGGGCGATTTTTATGAGCGATGAGAAAGTGACCGTCACAGAGAAGCCGTATTACCCCCCGAGCGGTTGGGGAATGCTTATTACGGTTTTAGCCACGTTGCTAGCTGCTGCTGCAATGGTCGTATACGGCGCTAGGAATCCGCTTTACCTGTGGCTTATCCTGCCAGCAGTGGTTTTGGCGTTGGTCGCAATGACCTGCTTATTTGGGTTCATTGCCGTACAACCCAATGATTCCCGCGTATTGCTCTTGTTCGGAGATTATCGAGGCACGGTTTCGAAGTCCGGTTTTTACTGGGTCAATCCGTTCTTTTCGAAGAAAAAAGTCTCGCTGCGGGTGAGGAACTTTGAAACAGGTTCGACGAATGTCGCCGAGAGAAAAAACGAAGCAGGGGTTATCGTTCAGCAAAAATCTCGAACCGTTGGCAGGCCGTCGAAGGTCAATGACCGCGACGGAAATCCCATCGAGATCTCTGCGGTGGTTGTATGGAAAGTCGTTAACACTGCCGAGGCCCTATTCGAAGTAGATGACTACGAAGACTTCGTCGGCGTTCAAAGTGAATCGGCCCTTCGAAGCCTCGCGTCGCGTTATCCTTATGACAGCGAAGATCACGAAGTCTCCTTGCGTGGCTCAACCGAAGAGATTTGTGAGCAACTCCGCAGGGACATCCAAGATCGGCTTGAGAAGGCAGGAGTGCAAGTGATCGAGGCTCGGATATGCCATTTGGCTTACGCACCAGAAATTGCTGCTGCGATGCTACAAAGGCAACAAGCAAGTGCGGTTGTCGCCGCTAGGGCCAAGATCGTCGACGGGGCAGTGGGAATGGTTCAACAGGCTTTGGAGCACTTGAGCCGCGATAAAATTGTGGAGCTCGACGACGATCGCAGGGCGGCGATGGTCTCTAATCTACTTGTAGTTCTGTGCAGTGACCGACACGCGCAACCAGTAGTCAATACGGGAACGATCTATCAGTGATTTGCTAGGGCTTTTTGCGGCTAATCGGGATCTCCTAGAAGGAAAATTGCCGACCACTGGCTTTACGCCCAATCGCATTGAAATCCAAGCGGAACGGCGAAAGCCGTCCGGTGAGTGATACATCGCGAAAACGAAGCTCAGATGCGTGCTTGAATTCCCTTACTTGCCAAGGTTTCCTTTCCGTCAGAAAGAACACTTTTTATATGGCCAAGCGAGATAGTTTTCTTTTAAGGATCAACCCGGAAGTGCTCGAAGCGCTCCGAGTTTGGGCAGAGGATGAGTTTAGAAGTCTAAATGGTCAGGTTGAATTCGTTTTACATCGAGCTCTTGAACAAGCCGGACGAATTCCGAAGCCACCACGAAACTCCGACGCAAACTTAGAGCCGCCCAAGCTCAAGGGGTCAGAAGATTCTTAATTCGGTTAAACCGACGATAAAAGAATCAAGCGTAGCTTGTGAGAAGAATGCCGGTTCTTCAGGAATTATTGTGGCTAGGAGGATAGGCTTCTGGCTTTTTTCGTAACCGTACTCAATGAAATGGTACTCGTACTCGAAAAGAACCGTTGGGATTCAGGGGCTTCGAGTACGAGTAGGAGTGCGCTTTAGACATAGCAAAACTGGCTTGAAGGCTACGGGCACCCTACCAGGAACTGTCACGAACTGCCGGGATGCCAAGATGCCTTTGACCGCCGCCGGGCTGCGGGATCGCGGGATCGTTACGCGGCGGACAGGTTGTGGCTGGTAAGTCTTGGTCCTCAGTTCGTTTACCAAGCGATTCAATTCTTCTAACAAGCACCACTGAAAGTCGCTGATCGTTTGATCATCCGCACCCGCGCGCCGGAAGCACGGCGGACATTCTCAAACTCCTTCCGCGTTCCTATACTGAAACTCTCCCCTTTCGCAGGTCTTGGAGGCTTTTGGCCTGCATGAACCCAACAAGACTCGATCAACTCACACCACGTTTCGGCACTGCTTTATTGACTCTCGCAGTATCGTTACCAGATTCTCACGTTTCGCCAATGGGAGAGCTAACGCGGCTTGGATGATGCCAGGCTTCGCTTCCTTCAAACCCAAGAGTTAGCCCCTGACGCCCTAGCGAGTCGTATTCTCTTCCCCAGAAATAGGGTGAGGTCGGTGACAAACAGCGACTGGGTTTGCCAGCTTCGCTGGATAAACAAAAAAACCGACGTTTTGAAACGCCGGTTTTCTATTTTGATCTTCAACTAGATTTCGAAGTGCGATTGCCTAGGAAATTAGGCTTTGCGGTTCTTTCGACGCGCGATACCGAAGCGAGCGAGTAGACCGCCAATTCCGAAGACAGCGATCGAAGTCGGTTCAGGAATGGTCGTCGAAGCGAAGGAGACGTTGTCCAGAACGATGTAGAAATCTTGTCCCGCAGATATTTTCACCCATGAAAATTCTTGCAAACTTGCGAACCCGAAGAAAGGAATGGGATCTGTTGGACTCTGGGGATTCGCCACGGATATAGTGAACATATCTCCATTGGACAACTCAATATCAAACGTACTGTTTAATTGAGGGCCGGAAATATCGTTGGGATCAAAGTATCCACGCAAATCAACTCCGAAAGCCGAAAAAGGCGTCGGATTGGTAATTGTGACATCAGTGTAGGCTTGGAGCACTTCACCGCTGTTGAGTCCCTGATAAGAACCAGGGATGTTCTCGAAGCTATCGTCCTGAACATAAAGGGCTCCACCCGCGTCTGTGGAACTGAATGTAACACCGTTCACGTCAAGTGGCGTAGGGTAAAAATCTTGACCGTTAGGTGCTAAACCAACGAAAGTCACATTAGAATTCACCACTACATCAGCCTGCCAAGCAGCACGATCCGTGTAGTAAGATGGAAGCAACGCTGCATTTGCCTGGCTCACAGCGAAAGCGGTTATAAGAATCGCTGCACTAAAAATACGAAAGCAAGTTTTCATGTCGTCCTCAACTGTCAAAGGTGTTATTTGCGATCCCCTCGAACGCATTCTTGAGCTATGCTAACCCTTTCCATACATTCCCGCAAGTACTTATCGGGAAAATCATGTTGTTTCTCCATAAAAGCACACATAAATTACCCTTATCTTGTTTTGTGGCTAGCGGCCTTCGAGTATGTTTTTTCCTTTTGGGGAGTATCCAAGGTTAATACGCGAAACTATCGGCAAACCCCAACGATCGCCTGCAAAATCACTGGAGGAGCCCCCTCTGCGATCAGTGTTATTGAAATCTCAGGTCGCGGCGCAGCCGGCTGGATCGAACGGAACTGGTCACCGGCTAACGGCCCAAAAGAGCTGAAAATTGACTCCATTCGCTACGGGAGCTTAGGCATCGATTCCGAGGTCGGAGAATCCGTCATCGTCTGTCGAACATCCCAAGACTGCTTCGAATTGCATTGTCACGGGGGAAGGCTTGCCGCTCAGACCATCCTCTTGCTGATGGAAAAAAGCGGGATCACCATTGCAACCCAAGAGGCATGGTGCCACGAGAATCATGATGATTCGTGGATTTCCCAAGCTACCTTGGCGCTTATCGATGCCAAAACACTACGAACCACTCGAATCCTCCTTGATCAGCAGAAAGGGGCCTCGGTTCGTGCTCTCAATCAGATTGAATCGGCGATTTTTCATGGAGATATGCCACTAGCAGAACAACTTGTTGACGATCTTCGGGTCTGGAACGAACTCGGCCTGCACCTTACCGAACCCTACGAAATACTCCTATGCGGACCTCCCAACGTCGGAAAAAGCAGCCTGCTAAATCGATTGCTTGGGTACCAAAGAGCCATCGTGCATGAACAAGCCGGAACGACGCGAGACCTGCTCTCAGAGGAGTCGAGCATCGATGGTTGGCCTGTGCGTATCAAAGATAGTGCAGGGTTGCGAACCGCAACCGACGCAATTGAACAAGCGGGTGTTGAACGTGCGATTCTCGCAAGTCGCTCGGCGGACTTGCAATTGATCCTAGTCGATCCGGCTCAAGGATGGACAATCGAGCATCAGCAACTCCTGGATCTGAATCCTAAAAAATCGCTGATCGTGGAAACCAAGTCGGACTTACCAATACAAAAACACATTCGCTACAGCGAGCTTGTTGACACGCAATTCCAGACCCATCGAGTCAGCGCTATTTCGGGAGAAGGGATTCAAGAATTGCTCGAGATCATTTCGAGCCGACTCGTTCCAAGAGTCCCGCAGGCAGGACAAGCCGTGCTGATCAATCCAATACAGCAGCAAGCCCTCGAGGATCGATTCTGCGACCGAACTACTTCCCGCTGAGAATCTTCAGAGCCTTTTCGAGATTTTTCGAATTGGTCGATTCGAGTTTGAGCACCTGGATACGTCGCGAAGGTGCACCGGAAGCCTGCTGATCTATCTTATCTATGAACGTCTTGATTTCATTGGTCAGTTCGTTCGGGCCTCGCAGCACGATCAAGTTTGAGGTTTCGTCTACGGACATGGTCAATAGAGGACCTGACGTTTGAGCGTTGATCTGCTGCAAAATCGTTGCAACCTCGCTCGAGACACCTTCTGGGATATCCAGGGGGTCTCTCCCCGCACCGCTAGTAAGCTGAGACTTGTAGACATCTCGAACCAAATTGGAGATCGTATCTGCACTCGCGCTTGCAATCGGAATGATCGTTGGGGTTATTTGCTGGAGTCGATCGATCAGATCTTTGGAATCAAATACTCCGAGCAATTCCTCGATGATCTTACGATCGGCCTTGTTGCCACCGATGACCAAAGCGTTGGTTCTTGCATCGGATACGATTTTCACCCTTTGGAGCACATCCAACGCGGAACTTGAAGAAACAGAACTCGATCGTCGTTCGTTGGAACGGAATAGTTCACCGAGTAACTCTCGAATCTGCTTGGCATCTGCGTGCCTTAAAATATACACCGAGAAGTTCCCAGCGGTTGCAAAAGGCTCCACGGATGGATTGAGCAACGTACTTAGGAGCTTCTCCATGGCAACTAGCGCTTCGGGGTCATCGGAGGCCAAGGTCCATTGACCATCGCCCGCTACCACGACGACCGGGGGCTGCTTTGTGTCGATGTCTTGCTGAACTGGCTGGGGTTCTTGGGCAGAGATGAGCTTTCCAAGGAAAGGATTCGATCGGATCTTGATTGCTCCCTTCTCTCCGTCTTGTTTGGGCTTCTCCAACTCCTTCGGATCGACGACTTGGATTGGATTCGAACGGATCAGCGGCCAGAGCCTTTGGACATCTTCGAGAAGTTGCTTCGGGTTACGATTCACAGGAACCGTCTTTAGCCTTTGTCCAGTCGGAGCACTCGATGACGCGCTTTCAAGGTTGGCGGGGGGAGCATTCGCAGGAATCCCTGTCGATGTGTTCACCCCGAGTGCTGCTGCAGCGGGGTTTTCGCCCATGCGTTGCATGAGTTGCTTGATGGCATCGAACTGCTCCTTGGTTGCTCGCACAATGAGTTGTTGCTGACTGGAGTCGACCGAAAGGCTAGGAGCTGTCTGCGTCGGTTCATCTTGGAAGAGTGCTTCAATCGCTGTTCTCATCGCAAAGGGGTCGTTGTTCGATAAATTGAATATCTCAAGAGTCCGAGCCGGTGGTGCGAGCTTCTTGATGGCCTCTTGCACCATCGCAATTTGGTTTGCGCTACCGGTTACCAACAGCTGTTCATTGACATTGTCGTATTGCACATAAGCTCCCGTGGTGTCCTTGAACAAGCTCTCGATCGCATTCTCGAGCGACTTGCCATCGATGCCCTGCAGAGAGAAAATCTCTAATCGTCGAGCACTATCCTTGGCACCTGGTGTATCCATGACTTTAATCATCTGCTCGATGGATTGAAGCTCCTGCGGCGTACCTGTTGCAAATACGGTCTTGGCATCGCGATTGTAACTGACCCCAGCAGTCGTCCTCGTGCCTAAGGCGCCTGTGATTGCCCGGGCGACAATATCTGGGCTTGCATACTGCATCAAAAAAGTGCGCACAGTCGGGGTTTTTCCAGGCTGCTTATTGATTTCATCGATGAGCTTGGCAAGCTCCTCATGCTCTTGAGTATTTCCCGTGATGTAGATCCCCCCGTTGACGGAGTCCGAGGAAAACTTTGCTTTCGGATGGCTCTCTGCCAAAGCTCGCGACATGGGAATCGGTTCGGCACTGGTAAGTGGATAGTACTTGGTTATTTTGCCGACCGAATCAGGAGTGTCGATCTCGCGAACAATCTGCTCGACACGTTGCATTTCAATTGCAGGTGCCGTCACGATCAGACTGTTGGTCGTGGTATCGGCCGTCGCCGTGATCCTCTCGGAAGATGCTGCGATCGCAGCTCTAAGGGTTAACGATTCCGCTTTTTGTAGCGAGAAGACTCGCGTCGCGATTTCAATTGCGCCTTGGTCGTGTTCTTTGACGAGCTCTGCGATTTTCTCGTGTTGAACCGGACTGGCTGTGGCGATCAAGGTTCCGTCGGAACGGCCACCATAAATGCTAGCCGTAGGAAACTGTGCCGTAAGTACCGTTGCAAGTCCATAGGCATTGGACTGCTTTAGCTTGTAGATCTTGGTGATCGATGCATCACCTCTTGGTGCGTCAAAACTCTTGAGCAGTTCCCGAACCTGGTTGTGTTCCCAGGGCTTTGCGGTCACGGCCACGGATTTGCCCGTGGTATCGTAAACCACCACCGCTCTTGGAATCATGGCTGAAATGATCGTATACGCAGATACGGGGTTGCCAAATTGAAGAGGGTAAACAATGGATTGGGAAGCCTCTGGAGGAGGCAATTGCTGTTGCACTTCTTCTATCTTCTTGGCGACTTGATCGATCTCTTCTTTTGTACCAACGATGGTGATCGTTTGTGTCCGGGCATTGGCCTCAAGCTGAACCTGAGGAGGAACCGATTGAGCGAGGGCATTGACCATGGTCGGGGCGTCCATTCGATCCGGATCCACACGCACAACGCGTATGCTTCGCTCCCCTGTTACACCTTGGCTGTCGAGCTGTTTGATGACGGTCGCGATTTTTGCTTGTTGTTCTTCGCTAGCCACGACAATCAATTGCCCTGAAGTAGGTACTGCCGCGACGCTTGCCGACGGAAACAATGTGATCAGGGCTGTTTGAACTGCTGTTGTCTGAGTTGGTTTGACGTTGTAGGTTGCAGGCTGCTTGGCGTTCGTTGCCGTTTTGCTGATTTGTTCGATCGCTTGGGCAACCCGTGAGTGTTGCTCTTCGGTCGCGAAAACCGTAACGGTTCTCGACGTGACATCCGGACTGATCAGGGCTTGAGGTGCAATTTGTCCAAGGATAGCCGGAAGGGTCGTCATGTCCCCGCTGGGTATCGAATAGGTCTTGATGTTTTGCGGGGTCCCATCGGGAGAGGAGACCAATCGGTCGAGCGATTGGGCGATGAGATCCAATTCGGATTTCGTTCCAGTTGCAAGGATCCGATTGGTGGTCGAGTCGGCTGCAAGCTCAACCTCAGGATAGATCTTCTGCAGCAATGGAAGGAGGTAAGTGGCATAGGTTTTCTTGGTGTCAAAGCTTCGGATTTCCTTGGGGCTTCCGTCACCAGGTCGAGGGCGATCCATTTGCTCGATCGTTGATTTCGCGAAAGCCTGGGTTTCGATCGATCCGGTAACCGTTAACTGCTTGAGCTTTTCATCTGCAAGCGTGGTCGCGCCGGTGGTGATTTGGTCGAGAACAGTTTTGATTTGCGTGGGGCTTGCATTTTGAATCGGATAGACAACAACGAGTTTTTGTTTATCCGGAGTAGCCTGAGCACTCATCGCGTCAATGAGTTGTTTGATCTCAAGGTGATTGGGTTCATCGGTAGTAATGAGCAGCCGATCCTTTGCTGAATCCACGCTGACTCGAGCCTTGGTCGTCAGCGGTGTGAGTGCAGTGCTCAGTGCCGATGCGCTCATTCCTGGAACCGAGTAAGACTCTAAACGCAACATGGGGCGTTTAGGCAACTCCTTTTCGATTGAAGAAAGCCGGTCTGCTAGCTTCTGCTGAACGCTTTCTGGGGCGACGACCGTCAATCGCTTGCCTTCTGTATCGAGGGTCACTTTGGCTTCGGCAAATTCAGAAGTAAGAAGCGTCTGAACCAGCGTCGACTCGGTAGTCTCCAAGGGATAGGATTTCAAAACATTCGCCGCAGGCATCGGAACCGCTTGGTCTAGGCTATCTAAAAAGGCCTTAAACATCTCGTGCTGGGTAGGCTCAGCCCAAACAAAAAGCTCTTCCTTGTTGGTACCATCGACGAGCTTGACTGACGCGAGATCCGCTGGGAGTTCTGCGGCCAGCAGCGCACGCCTGGCGAGCTGATTCTTGGTTAGAACATACAGCTTGAGTTCCCGCGTGGTGGGCTTTGGCAAGAGATTGAGCAGCGTTGGCAACGAGGATTCGACAGCTGCGATATCCGTTGGCACTGCGAGCATCAGCAGTTCCTTGCCTTCAGGGTTTAACCATAGGCTTGCGTTAGGAACCAATTTCGTGACTGTTGCAAGCCATTTAGCGTCTGCGGTTCGATCCAACGGAAAGGACTTCATTTGCAAAGACTTATTGACTTGCGATTTCTTCCAAATCTCGAAGATATCGGTCGCAAGTTGTAGTTCTTTCTCCGTGCCTCGAACGATCAGGGCTCCGGCTCCTGAATTGGCTCCCACTTGGGCTCTAGGCAGAAATGCTTTCATCGCTGTTTCTGCTATGGTTGCTAGTGCTGGATCGATCTCAAAGACCTTCATGCTCGGAGAATCGATTACAGGGGTGATATCAAGCCCGATGAGACCGGCTCGAATCAATGCTTGTTCGGCACTTGTTGCGGTGACTTGAACGCGGTCGGTTGATGTTAAGACGATTGCGTTGGGGGCGATTGCGAGGATTTGCTTTTTGAGATCCTCAGGTACCGCTTTGGAGGCTTGGTAGGCAACGGATTCGAGAAGGTTGTTGCCATGGGCGTTTTCGGTCATCTTCTCGATGATCGACTTGATAACCGCTTGGGTATCCGGAGGGACATAGGCGCTCAAAACAGCCGTTTTCGGGTCGACGGTGATATTGTCCGAAGAGATCAAAGTCTGGATCGTCTTGATCACAGCCGTCGGATCGAGGTTGCCTAGCGGGTAGGTAGCAAAAACAGGTTTCGGGGGAGGAACAGGTTCTGGTTTTGGAGGAACCTTGGGTACTGGAATCGACGCGATCAACTCATTGATCGTTTGCATTTTCCCGGCATTCTCGACAACCAGAAGCTGAGTGCCTTGAGCAAGTGGGATTGCGCGACCGTAACTGCTTAGAAAAGGTTTCACTTCACCGAGCACTGCATCGAGGGGGCGACCACCGAGTGGAAATGCAACAGAGACCAGTTCAAAGCGACCGCGTGAGGCCAGTTCATCGAGCTTGATTCTTGGGATCAGTTCAAGAGGAAGAGAGTCACTCAGTTCGACGACCACGAGCATCTTGTTGCGTCGCATGAGGGAAAAATTTCGCGTCATCAGGACGCTGTTGATCAGATCGATCCCTTCGGTTGGCGTATAGGTTCTTGCATCGCTGTAAGTGAAGGTACCCGGGGGTGTGCGATCCATCACCAGGGTAAGGTCTTGTTGCTCGGCGAACCATTCGAGAACATCGTCCCATTTCATCTCTCGGAACTGAAATCGAAGTTTACGGTTTGCATCCAACTCAGCCAGCAAGTCCTTTTGCTCTGGGGTCAACAAAGCGATTATCTTTTCATCAAAGGACTTCTTCGTGGAGGCCTTGGTCACAACGTCGGTCGCGGCAGCGACTGCCGTGGATTGGTCTTGGACAAGCTTTTGGATTTCAGCCCTTTGGGAATCCGAGAGGCTGAGTCTTTCGGCTACCTCAGGCAGAACAAGTCGAGCAAGATCAGGAGCTTGCCCAAGAGCGATCGTGGAGGCAGCGACAAAAAGCAATACGAGTGTCGTAGCGCGCGAAAGGAGCCTGAAAGTCATGGTTAGTTCAAATAGTTCGAGAAACCAGCGCCACCGGGTGGGAACGGACCGAGGCCCGCAGGTGGTTTAGAGATCGGCATCAACTCTCGTACTATAACCGGCAGATCTAGAAAAAGCACTCCTGGTTTGTCACCGGGAGTGGATCGTGCAATTGGTAGCGATTGGGATATCCGAATCGTTTGCCGAGAGGGGAAGGTTTAACGAATGGCCAGAGTTGCCCGTTTTTCCCGAATTGTCTGAAGAAGTTGTTTTTGGGGAGCAACGAACTTCGCAACGCCTTGCTCCATGAGAGTATCCTCCATGTGCTGGATTTGGACAGCCGCATCCAATTCTCTGCAGATTGACTCCGAGGGGAACTCTGCGACTTTGGATGAAAACTGCTGGCTACTTGATGCAACTGCGGCATTGGTTTCAGGCGGGTTGGTTTGGATATCGGAGCCGGCTAAAGCCGCAACGTACTTCCATGGTGCATCGGCAGCGCTCTTGGTTCCAGTGCTTGCGAAGATGATCTCTTGTTGCAGGGGGGTTGGGTTTGAGGCCCAGAACTCTTGGTTTTCTTTCCAGATACGTTTTGCATTCACGATTCCATAAAGACCTTGAGCCTCGCTCGATAGGCTTTTGCAATTTTCCCCAGTGTACTGATCGACACGGGAGACGAAGATGCTGTAGACGCTCTTGAATTGATCGAGTGTGGATCGTTTCTTTGCACCAGCCCAAACGTTATCTCGAGCGATGCGGTATTGCCGAGTTGTGAATATTAGCGTGACGTTGAGCGTCACTCCGTGAGCCGCAAGAGGGCCGACAGCATCGAGTCCCGCAGGTGTCGCTGGGACTTTGATCATTCGATTGGTTTGATTAGCCGACCATTTTTTTCCAAGCTCGATGTATCGCTCGACACGCTCTGCATGGGGCAGATTGACCTCAGGATCTTCCAGTAGCGGATCGAGTTCGAAGCTGACCCAACCTGTATTGCCTTGGGATTCTTTCCAGCATGGAAGGAACGCCTCTTGGGCTTGGGAGACAAGCGAGTCGGTGAGTTTCCAGCAGATCGTATGGTCATCGAGCCCTTGGGAGATCAATTCGGCGATCATCGAATCGAACCGCCCTGTTCGAATCAGGTTTGAAACAATGATTGGGTTGCTCGTGGCACCAACAGCTCCCCAGGCGAGGTTCAACTTCACCAAATCCGGGTCGATCGAATCGAGGTAGAGTTTGGTGCCGGTTTGTACGAGGGAAGAGATTGCGAGGTTACTCATTGGAAAGCTCCTTGGGGTATCAGCCAGGATTTGATCTACTACGCGCTTCGATTCGATTGCGATATCGTAAGATGTTTGAGCGGGGATTTGTTGTATTTGGCAGGAAAAACCAAAGGTTTTACGCCAATTTCGACAATTTTTTAGGAGACACCAATTCGGCTGTCAAAAAGAGCTAGAAGAGAAAGATTTGTTTTAGATGATCGATTTACGAAGCGACACTGTGACTCGTCCAACTGACGGTATGCGGGAAGTTATGTATCGAGCCGAGGTCGGTGACGATGTGATCGACGTCGATCCAACCCTGGATCAACTGCAAAAACGCACCGCTGAGTTGCTGGGCAAGCAAGCGGCGATCTTTATGCCAAGCGGTACCATGACCAATCAGATTGCACTTCGCGTGCATTGCTCGCCTGGTGATGAGTTCTTGTGCGATAGCGATTGCCATATCTACAATTACGAACAAGGGGCTTTCGCCCAGTTAAGCGGGCTTGTTGCCAGGACAATCCAGGGCAAGCAGGGTGTTTTGAACCTGGACGATTTGCACGGTGCTGTCCGTCCGATCAATGAACACATGGTGCAAACGCGTTTGCTTTGCTTGGAAAATACCCACAATCGGGGAAGTGGTAAGGTTCAGCCGCAATCGCAGGTAGAGCAAGTGTGCAAGTGGGCCCACGAATCGGGGTTGCAGACTCATCTTGATGGTGCTCGCTTGTTCAATGCATCGGTCGCCACTGGGCTTAGTCTAAAAGAGCTCGCAGCACCTTTTGACACCGTAAGCGTCTGTTTTAGTAAGGGCTTAGGAGCGCCGATAGGAAGCTGTTTGGCAGGGACCCATGAGCTAGTATCCAAGGCCCGGCGGGCAAGGAAGCTTTTCGGGGGTGGGATGCGGCAAGTTGGAGTAGTCGCCTCGGCAGCACTCTATGCATTGGACCATCATATCGAGCGTTTGGCGATCGATCACGCACATGCCAAGTTGTTGGCTCAAGCCGTTAGGGAATTCGATTTCCTGAAAGTGATGGGCGATGAGCCAGAAACCAACATCTTGATTTTTCACGTTTCGGAGCGTTGGGGAACTGCGCAAAAATTTGCGTCCGACTTGGAAAAACTGGGCGTCCGAGTCATGGCTTTTAGTCCGGTCGCAATACGGATGGTAACTCATCTGGATGTATCCCACGACCAGATACAACGGGCCTGCGAGGCGATTCGAAGCGTTGCTGGGCAACGCTAGATCCTTAAAAAACAACGAATCTAGCGATTTGGACACTAAGGCCTGACGAAACCCCGGGCAAGTTTCGGAAATCCTCTGTGTGTTGTTTCAATGAAGGATTCATTTTGATACAATTTTCCCAGCTCAGGTGTCGGCGGTTCCCTTCCGCAAATCGGGAGAGACGGCACCTAGCTAAATCGCTTCGATGATTTACCAATGACCCTGCTTGTTCCTGTCCTAGTCCTCGCCATACTGGTGCTCGGTTGGATCGCATGGTTGGCTTTTGGCCCAAGGTCAACACCAATCCTGCCTTCCCACCTTCTGGGCAACCATCCGCGTGACGCGTTCGATCGCTATGAGCAATCGAGTGGATTGGATACTGTGCCTACTAGCACCGTCGTCGATGAAACAGAGCACTTGCGGGATCGACTTCACGCTTCGAACAGCATTGCGTCCCCCTTGATGGGGAACGCTCTGCGCCTTGAATTGCGACCAGCATTGCATACTTACAGTACGGCAGGCGGGCAAGGCAAAGACCGGAATCGGGCACAAGTCTAGTCATTTAACGAGGGAAATCAGCAAGCGAAGGCTACCGAGGTGCATCGTCCTAGGGCGATGTGACTCGCTGAAATTAGAAAGACTTCCTCGCGTGAACATAAGCTTTTCCTCTCTACTTGTAGCGCAAACTCCAGCCAATTCGGGAGACAACAGCGTTCTGTACGCATTGGCTGGTTTGATCCTTGGTGCAGTGGCCGTAGCAATTATTCAACGAATGCTCGGACAAGATGCAAAGTCTCAAGCCAAAAGGCTTCTAGAGCAAGCTCAACTCGAAGCAGATAACCTTGCCAAAAAATCAGAGCTCCAGCAAAAGGAGAAACTGCTTTCCTTACAGAATCAGTTCGAATCGGATCTGAAAAAACAGCGCGACGAGATTCGCGACCGTGAAACACAGATCGCATCCCGTGAGCAGACCCTCAAACAGGCATCGGATGACCTGAAGAAACAAGAAAAGTTTGTTGAGTCGAACCAGCGGAAATTGGCTGACAAGCTCGATGACGTCAGTAAGAAATCGGATCAGTACAGCAAGCTGATTACGCAGGTACAAGCGGACCTGCAGCGAGTCACTGGGCTTTCGAAAGACGAAGCCAAACGGCAACTCATTGAGCTCCTGGAGAAAGAGCTTCAAGGCGAACTCGGTTCGGTGCTACTGAAGCACGAGAAGAAGGTAGCAGAGGCCGCCCAGCAAAAGGCGCAAGACATCTTGCTTACTGCGATGCAACGATACGCCTCGGCCCAAACCTCCGAGAGCACAACGTCGTCGATCGATATCCCAAACGATGAGATGAAAGGACGGATCATCGGACGAGAGGGACGCAACATCCGGGCCTTTGAAAAAGCCTCCGGGTGCGATCTGATCATCGATGATACACCAGGGGTAGTCATCGTCAGTGGTTTTGATCCTGTAAGGCGCGAAGTCGCTAGGCAAGCGATGGCCAAACTTGTGGCCGATGGTCGTATCCATCCGACAAGGATCGAAGAAATCATCGCGGCGACTGAAAAGGAAATGGACGCATTTATCCGACGCAAGGGAGAAGAGGCAGCACAAGAAGTCAATCTACAAGGATTAGGCGATCGGGTCATCGAAATGCTTGGGCGCCTGCACTTCCGCACCAGTTACTCCCAAAACGTTCTTCGACATTCCATCGAAGTTGCATTCTTATCTGGGATGATGGCCGAGATGGTCGGACTCAATGCAAATACAGCACGAAGGTGCGGTCTGTTGCACGACATCGGCAAAGCAGCCGACCATGAACTCGAAGGTGGGCATCCAAAGATCGGTGCCGATTTACTCAAGAGATCTGGAGAGAACGAGCATGTCGTCCATGCTGCTCTGGGGCATCACGATCAATTAACTACCGAGTACCCATACACGCTTTTGGTCGCGACGGCAGACGCTTGTAGCGCCTCAAGACCCGGTGCGCGCCGTGAGTCCCTGGAGCGTTACGTTAAACGAATGGAAGAACTCGAAACAATTGCCAAGGGCTTCCATGGGGTCGAACAGGCCTTTGCGATTCAAGCCGGACGTGAACTACGTGTGATCGTCAGCTCAAAAGAGACCGACGATGCCACCGCCGCAAAAATCTGCAGGGATATCGCTAAAGCATTCGAGGACCAGTTGACTTATCCAGGGGAAATCAAAGTTACCGTGGTGAGAGAGTCCCGGTTTGTCGAAACTGCGCGGTGATCATCCAGTAGCTATCGATCACTAAAATCGTCGCCGCAAGCGCTAGGAAACTGGGAAACAAAAGATCGGCGGAAATCAACCACCATCCGACCGCTACCCCGAGCAATTTCCACCAACTGCGACTCTGAAGCCATAGTTTGTTGCGGTTCCAGAGCCACACGAAAATGGTGAAAACACTCAACGCTAAAAAGAATTGCATTAAGCGAATATTCGGTAGAGAAGAGTAGTCGATTCGAGTATCTTTGGTTGAAGCAGATTCTACGCTTGAGGGTTCTGATTCCAGTGAGCGTTGGATCGTCTGATCGTATTGACCTTTACTATCCCAAGGCAAGTCTGCAAGAACCTCTGTCGCCCTTCCGAAGTCAGCCGAGGACATGCTCCAAATCTCCTGAGTCAACTCTTGTGCGCCGTATATCCACCACTGTGAGTCGGACGGATTTGCTGATGTAGAAATTGGCTGGCTGAGCATACTGATCCAAGCTTTTTGATCGAATGACAATTCAGATTGCCTGTCACGCCGGTTTCGTAGGGTATCAAGAAGAAGGATTTCACCGGTGCTACCTGCTGCATCCAACATCGGTAAAGAATCTTTCGAGACACTCGCTGGCAGTCCACTTTCTAAGCTAAACCACAAATCCGCATGGGCACGAGACTCTATCGTTGGGCAGTAAACCTCGACTTGATCTCCGATTTGACGAAAAGTGAATCGTTCTCCATTGATATTCGCTTTGATACAAACCCAGCCATCTGGACAGTTCCATACAAGCTTATGACTGACGGTTAAACCTGCTTTTCGTTCGAGCCAAACACTTGAGAGATACAAATCCTGCTCAAGTCGAACATGTTTTGCAAAGCGCTGTTGGTACTCTGGACCAAGAATCTGCGGATCGGTTTCGTGGTCATTCAAACTTTTGGTCTGTCCGAGCAAAAAACTATCCTCTTGGTTGGGGCCAATAGCCATGCGTATCGAATCTTCTTGTTTGCGCCCATTGACTTCAATCTGCTTGAAAACCGATAGAGCGAACCCACTGGATTGCTCTGCAGTCAGCTCGATTAAAAAATCGATGGGCTGCTTCTGTTCCGACTGTTCAGTTTTCATGGGTTCTATGAAAAGAAGCTTGTGGTTCCACCGTAGACTCGTCAGTTCTTGGACTGGATTGTTACTTGACCAAGACAAGCAGAGGTCACGCGGGACCGAAAGCTCCAACCCGTACCATGCTCCAGATGAACTAGGCTCGCGTACGCCCACAATCTGAAAAACCTGTTGTCCAGATTCCGATGGCAAGGACTTGATCAGCAGTGTTCCATCCCAACCCGATTCTGACCTTTCGACTCGTATCCGCGGAATATTACTTTTTGAATCAACCGTTTCTAGAAGTGTTTTCCCTTCTCCTCCGCCGCGTAATTTGATAGGTGTTTGATCTAAAGCAGTTTCCAAAATAGTCCATGACGGATCTGCTGATAACGCCATTGCTGTGGGACTAGACCAAGGCAGCAAGGACTTCATCTCAGGCCAAATGAAATCAAAAGAATCGGATTGTCCTAGAAGCGAATTGGACTTTGCCTCGATGGTCAGTTCCCCAATCAAACTCGACTGTCGATCGATGAGAACCTGCAAGTAGCTTTTCGAGTCATTGACCCAGGTTAAAAAATCAAGGGTTCCATTTGAGGAAAGAACTTTCTGAACCTGATAATTACTCGGGATCTCAAAGATCAATGGTGATTGCGCGGCGAGATTTCCGGTAATCTTTACGGTGGAGATCAGCTTGGCTCTCTGCGATTCTAGATGAATCCTATTTGAAGCCGATAATTGTCTTGACGATTCGATCGACTGTCGTCGCAAAACTCCGTATCCGCTACTGACGGGAATCCGAAGATTGGTTGTTATGGGTGGATCCTTTAACTCTGGCCAATCGAGTCGATCCTTGGAATTGATCGCGGGGATCCAACTGGTAATTCCGTCCAAAGTCCAAACCGATCCAGGGCTACGGGCGTAACGCAATACCCCCTGTCGAACGCGACGATCGCGACATTCCGCAAACAGGATACTTCGAAGTCCAGCATCACCTATGGGAATCCATGTTGTCGTGATCGTTCTTTTAGACAGGTTCAAGCCACTGGTCTCAGATACGCTTGTTTCTAGATTTTTCCATCGGATTGCATAACGTTTTCGATCGAGCGTGCTGCCAGTGCGCACGTCTACAAGTTGCGCATCTCCCCATTGGGTTCCTATCGGCAACCATTGAGCATCCGATTCGATCTCGATCTCGTTGGGGATCGACATATTCGACGGAAACTCAACAACGGTTCTAGCCATGAGTTGGTCATTATCCAGAAATAACTCGGTATTCATGGTAGGAAACTCTCCCCCACTCGGTGAGGAATCACCTGGCATCGCAAGAGTGGTTGCACGGTTTGTTACCGATGAAGGTGGCTGAAAGAACCCTTCGATACGACTCTTGTTTCCCAGTTGTATAACGGTCCGACCCTGCGCTGGGTTGACCGATCTTCCAAATGCAGAAACCGAAATCCACCATGGACCGTCGGTCTCGACTTCTAAAACAGCATTTCCTACCGGTAGCACATTCGTCGAGATTCCCCAGACCTTCGCTCCGCGCTTTTCTGTAGCGAGCAATCCAGAATTGACATTTGGATTAGTACTCGAACCTGGGTTCTCGACACTCCGCATCCTGACCTGGGCATCTATTTGAACCGCTCGACGCCCTGGACGATCTGGAAACCATATCAACTCGGTATCCGTCCTGCTCAATCTCCCCGAGAGAACCTCGATACCATCGACACTAAAGCGGCTTAATTTCACGGACTCCGAGGGGAAAGGGATTCGAATTGCTTTGCCTACGGCTGAATCACCAATCCAGAATTCGTAGATGCTTGTCAAAGGTTGGTCGGCATTCCCGAAGCCGAAGGTGCGACTGTCAAGGCGTAGATTGTGCTTACTCGATGCGATCAAGCCGATCGAATCCCTCAGACGCTTCTCCCGGTCATCTTGCTCGATTGCCTTGAGCAACTCTTCTGGCACGTAGATTGTTGTTCCTGCCAGTTCACCCTCGGGTGTTACAGGGATCAGAATGTCGAAAACTCTTGCTCCCTTTTCAGAAGGATCTTGGGAGAAACCTGGGTTAGGCTGAGTCAGGATCAGCGATACAAATCCGAAGGGCAAAATACTCCAAGCCCAGGTGCTGGATCGATCCGTCTTTGCCGTCGGTGAATTGCTTGCATTCATCGGGCTGACAGTTTGATAAAACAGATGCAAAAGAGAACCCACGGCCGTACCAACAAAAGCTTGCTGGCAAACAATACAAAGAACAGCAGGCAACCAAATCGACCCAATCCACAGCAAGGTCGCGAAGGTAAACATGACGCGTGGCCAGCGTCCAAAAAGACTAGCTGAAAAGAGTGTTGCAAAGACGGTAAGCCAAGGCCCCCAACGAATGTGATCAGTGAGGACTAAAGCGATCTGTTTTTGCGAGCCATCTCGAAAGCCTTCAAAGGATGTTTTTTTCCAATTACCCGATGGGAGAATTTCCGACCTTGCGGAAATCTCGCTCTTTGCCTGCCTGGAAACATCATCGTTGGCTTCCGGAGCCACCATCGAATCCCAGGTTTTTGAGGTCCAATTCCACAGTGGCCAAATCGAATCACTCAAAGATGGCTCTGCCTGAGGGATCTCTAAAGACAAATCTTTTGGATGCCAAACCGACAACTTTGAAAATACCAATGCATCATTGCCAAAACGAACACTCGGAAATGAGAATATCCACTTGCGATGTAGGCTCGGACTTAGCCAAGAAGGTAGAGGGAGTGACGAGTCCCCTTCGATCTTTGCTGGTGGACCAACTAGGCGTATGTGGAGTAACGGGGATTTGAATTCTCTAGCGTTGTCAATCACCAGTATAGTCGAGCCAATCGAATCTTCGAACCATGGTACGCGTTGCTTGATCTTACCGTTTTCAAAAAAAGAATCGGATATTTTCCAACCTTCTGGAAGGACAAGACCGAGTCTAGTCGATTGGGATTCAGGCAAAACCAACTTGGTTTTTACTTCAGCAATCTGATTTGCAAATCCATCGATAAATAACTCAAGGCTTGACTCATAAGGATAGATCGATCGATTCTCGGGCTCCTTGGACTTGGTTATCTCTAGGCTCATGGGGCCTTCTTTGCTGGCATCGGAGATTGGTTTTTCTTTGGCGAAACGTGTCCATCGGTAGCAATACCCAGAAGTTTCACGTTGTAACCCTCCTATCACCTCAACCTTGTTTTCCACCACAAGGCGATCCATAAGCTTCAGTTTATAGAGAGTCTCTTGGGCTTCGGCTATTTCAGGGATGTCTAAATGAAGCGTCGTTTCTAAATTGGCTTGCGTACGAATCGCTACGAGGGATCCGATATCCTCCCTGTCGGACTGATTGATTAGATTTCGAGTGTCGAACACCCATTGGCTCGACTCCCGATCGAAAGAATGAATAAGGGGTAAACGCTCGGTGGACTCATAGTGCCACTCGAAACCTTCTGGCAACGAGATTCGTATTTCCGGAATCTCAAGCCAATCCGATGAGAGCCCAAAGCGATGCTCTATACGCCATTTATTTTTCGTACTTCGGACCTGCATATCAACTGGCATTGTCAATTTCTGTTCAAGAGAAGAAATGACTAGAGGAGGTAATCGATTCTCTCGCGTTCCGAAAAGCAGGGCCCTTGATAGTCTTGGTAGAGATTCCCGTTGCCAGGATGTCAACTCCTCTTCTGGAATAAGCCACTGCGTTGTTTGCCCCTGAAAACGCATTCGGTTCGAAACGTCCGGCTCAATGAAAAGGCAATGTCGAATCTGGTGTTTAGATAGTGATATCCAAGGTAGATTGGACAAGTCGAGTTCCGTAGGCGAATCGAGCACCTTGGACATCTGAAATTCGATCGTAGCCTCCGAAGCACTCGCCTTTTTTCCACTGATCTTGAGAGTATTACTCGCTTCGTCCATAACGCTAAACCCAACGGCTGATTGCGGTTTGTTGATGATTGACTTTGGGTCTATTGTCCAGCCTGGGGGCAGGCTGAGGATTTCCTCTCCTACTGCTTTAGGTGCGATGCATTTAAGACGCACGTTGGCTATACATCGATTCGATTCGACTCGAAGACCTGCAACCGACTCGAAGTCGCTCTGCATACTCAGCTTTTCTATACGACAATGAATATCCGGCGCGTTTCGATGCCAAGAATATTCAAAACGATAGAGACCATCGGATGACTTTCTTACCAACTCCAAGGCTCCACGCTCTGGAGCAATTCCAACAAACCTACCATCGACTTGGTCTTGCAAAATGGTTGTTCCAGAAAGGACCGTCCCATTGGTGGTCTTTATCGGAGGAATGATCGAGTTCCCAGATGAATCTCTTTGGAGTTGACCTAGGGTCGTTATGAATTCGGCATTCATTCGTTGCTTCGCGGCCAAAGGGGCGGAACTCGATTGAGTGAATTCCGGAATGTTCACATCGATTGTTTTGTCTTTCAATTCGACCGGTACTTCACGATCGTTCATTGAAATCGAACGAAGCTTCATTCCATCGGGAAGCGCAAGTCGGATGGATTGACCGGCGCCCGAAGATTCAATCCACTCCCATTCGCTTAGCAAGCGCAGTTCCTGAGCATGGACAGAATACTGAAGGGTTTGTTTGGAAAAAAAACGGTCGATGCCCCACTGTTCTGGCAAACTAAGCAACTGCCCCCGTGCGGTTCCTTGGCCAA
The DNA here is from genome assembly GCA_040381975.1 of Pirellula sp. Taxonomy (GTDB): domain Bacteria; phylum Planctomycetota; class Planctomycetia; order Pirellulales; family Pirellulaceae; genus JBKCUI01. The sequence goes on along the minus strand of JBEIGI010000018.1, from coordinate 10,536 downwards.
GGTCAATCGTAAAGGAGATTGTCTCGTGACCGCTGATCTCCAATGCCCAATAGTTATTCTCAACGGTTGAGGCCAGAGAGGTTCCAAGCAGTGGGTTTTGATCAGGCCAGGATCCTAGCCTTTTGGCTGCGGACTCCCAACCATCGAGTTTTCTTGCGACCGCTGTTGAACTTTCCATTTTGGCCGATTTCGGTACGAGCACCACCAAGCAACCGTCGACTGTCTTTGGAACCTGCAATTCATAGCTCAATAGATTTGGCGCACTGTCGGGGGCAGCGCGGAGCGACCATCGAATCCAATTTGGATTGCTGTTTCTTTGGAGAAATGGAAGCCCGTTGGATTCGTATAACCAAGCCCCTGAATTGCTGGATTCCTCGAAGACATTTTCGATCGCCAGATTCCATGGTTCTAATCGTTCTCGGTTTTGACCCTCGGGAAATCCTCTGGTCGATCGATTCGATGACTGGTCCCAAACCAAGCGTGTTCGCTCTGAAAGCAAGTCAGCACCTATTAATTGAGCCACAGCGTGGAACGAATAGAGGCTCTGCTTAGATGCTAAAAACGGATCGATCGACTCGGAATTGCGTCGAACAACCCCTTCGAGAGCCGATGGAAGCCTATCGGCTTCAAGTGGTTTGAGGTTATCGAGTTGCGACTCAGGCAAGTCCGCTTGGGGGACGAAAATCCGTCGAAAGGGTCTTTCGACGATCGGCTGTTGCGATTTCGTCGGAATGTTATCGGGCTGCTGCCCATTAACAAAACCCCAGGGATCCAGGGCCAGTAGTATCAAGACAACGAGGCATAATCCTCTCATCGAGATTCCCTCGTTTTAACCGTCACCGTAGACTTCAGCGCCGAATCTTCTCCAATTGCTTTCTTCGAATTTCTGGCTCCAGCGTTGGCTTTGGCGTTGCTCTGGGATGACGAGTATTGCCTTGAGACAAAAATACTGCGTCTTCGAGCTCTTCGATCCATCAACCAGCGGGTCATCGTATAGATTGCTGCAAGCCCAACGGAAGCAACCGTAGCTTGTAGTACGAGTAACGATATATCCCACGCAAGTTGGGAAAAAATGAAGAAACCGCCGAGCAATAAACCCCAAAACCATGGCCAACGAATCCAACGATTGTCTTTGATCACAGTCGTAATGCAAAGTACGAATAGGGATACTGGCAACCATATCACTGCGCTTGGAACAAAGCTCGCTTCAAGAGGTTGATTCGAAGCAATACTAGTAAGGTCGTACTGGTTCACCTGACGAGCCAAAATCGGTTGCTTGGTGGCACCAAATCGATCTTCGATTTGCTCTTGGGTGGTTTCTCCAACCCGTCGCAAAACCAAGTCTCGCCATCGCCAACGGTACATGGGTAACGCGTTTTGTGTGCTCGATACCAAATGCTCCGTTCTGGGCACGATGATCTGCCAAATCAAAGGTGCTCTTGCAGGATTAGGATCGAATCTCGGTCCGATCGGTTGAACCTTGCGAAACCAACCTTTGGGAACCGACTGAGTCGTAAACACTTCGAGCACATGAGCTTTCGTTTCACTGAGAGTATTCGAATCGGGTAAAGATACAATTGCCCAACCCTTTTTCTCGGAATCCTCTCGAATAGATGCCCGCTGACCGTCGAGCATCCATTCTGCCTCTCGAATCGTCGCGCCTTGAATCGGCATGCTGATTGACTTTTGATCGGTTTGGAAACGGACCACATAACGATCTCTCTGCTCAAGAGCATTGACAATCGTTTGAATCCACTCGCCTTCAATATTGACATTGGACTTTGGTTCGCTCGACCGACGGGTCGCCGTTACGAATACTCGTGGCTCATTTGGGTCGATCGATACAAACCCTTGGGTAGACTCAGAAACTGGTGCTAAACTCATGGAATCAGAATCGAGGGTACTGACGGCGATTGCCTCAACCAAAACCTGCTCGGTCGGCTTGGATGACTCAAGAATCGCCAACTCCAAGTCCAAGTTAACTTGCGGGTCTAATTGTTTAAGCAAGGTTTGTTCGCTAAGGTATTTAACCTCTAGCAGGAAATCTAAACGGTTGCTTCCGTCGATCGCTACCTCCGGAATGCTCAATTTTGCCCATCGGTACCCTGGGGTCGAAACCTCAGGGCCAATCCACTCAACGGGTACTGCCGTATTGTCGATTTGAACCGATAGATCCGAAATCGCTTGCTCGGCATCGGTTGTTCTAGAATCTATTGGTAGTCCAATATTCAGAGACGTCGGACGACTACCTAAACACCTACAATCCCAGCGAAGATTCCACTGAATCGAATCCTTAACAGCACTCACCTTGGCCGAAAGATTCGCTGTGACAAACGATCCCTTTCTATTTCTAGAGCCGACCCATCGACTGACGCTCGCTGAGTCAGCGATTTGGTACTGTAGCAGGAATGGCCAAGGTCCAGATCCAGTCGAAAAGACCTGTTTCTGCGTAGTACGATCAAGCGAAGTTTCCACTAATCCGTTACAGGCCTTGGGATCTGCCGTGAGCCGGTAGGTCCAACTGTAAACAAGTAAACTACCAGGTGTGGTTCTAGAGACTCTCTGTTGTGACTCCTGGGATAACCAAGAAAGACGCGGCAAACTCAAGCTCAATTCTTTCGAGTCGTTCGAAAGTGTTCGGCTCAGAAGATATTCCATTTTCCAACCCGAAGTCGATTCCTTTCTATCGGTCGAGTTCGCAAGGATTTCGAATGGATTACCAAGACCAGTCCCAACAGCACTGCTTTCGCTGGGCCTGTCGCTTCGACTCGAATCCGCAGCGTTGGCTCGTGGTTTAGTGCTGCTGCGAATCCAAAGATTTGCACTGATTGGCAACGACCAACCACCTGGTGGATTCTCTGCGGTCGACTTACCAGCATCAGAAACGGACTCTAGTGGTACATCGATGTCCGACGGATACAGCGTTACCCGCTCGGGCTTCCAACCCTCGGCTTCGAATTGCAAAAGCGGCAATTGTATCGGGTCGCTTGAGAATTCGATCATTCCGCGAAGAATCAATTGGTTCTCGCGTATCTCTATCCTCTGTTGACTAGTGATCTTTGGGCGATCGGCAATCGTAGTCCACAGGGTTGATATACCTGCGGCTTGCCCCTCGAATTGAAATGTATAGACAATCGACTCGCTACCATCGGACGCTTGAGACTGCCGAACCAGTTGAACATTTCCGATTGGGCTCCAATCGATGGAATTGATTCGCGGTATGGAAAACTCGACAGTGCCATTGTGACGATCTACACCCTCAAGCTTTGGGGCCTCGAATCGAACCTGCGAATCATTCGGTAAGCGTGTCAGTTCCCATTCCAGATTTAAATCAAGCTCGCTTCTGCCGTAAGCTTCATCGATCTCAATCCACCAAAAGTCGGTTGGTTTATCGCTGACCAACGTGGGTGGATCAGTATTTCCAGAGGGGCTTGGAGTGCTATTTTTTACTAAGCGGTAGTTTGAAAAAACGATCCTGTCGGAGTTGGCTTCTCGAAGAATCGCCTGAGGCGGTAATATCCATCCGATTCGCTTGCCTCCTAGTTTGACCGGGCCTCGAATCGCAAGTGATGAATCCGCTCGCCATCGATTCGTATCCCCAGAAGGTGAAAATTTGGTTTGACTGCGAACCTCCACTGCCGCAATCGCATCACGCGTTGTCTTACGACTCCATGTTAAGTTGATCGAGTTGGCGGAGGTTCGAACAATGGCGATAGAATGCTCCCCTTGAGTCTGAAAAGGTTCGACAACCTCATTCCCACCCCCAGTGGCATTGAGATCCCAGTCCCCCTTGGGTAGCTTAAGCTTGATGATTGTTGCAGCCGGTGGAAGATCGAGCCTCAGCGTATTGCCGCTTGGAGTCGAAACGAATTTGCAAACCGCATCGACGAAAAGTTTCTTTCGAAGCGATTTGCCTGGTCCGACCCGCCAAAGATACCCATTGGCCTGAGCCGTTGCAAAGATGCTCTCTAGACCATCGAGGCTCTGTTGAGTCTCCTTCAAATTTGAGTCGCTCTGCTCGTTCGCTTCCCCAGTGCCTGAGTTACCGGGAGGAATCCACTGAAGCTGGCTCAACGCGATCGGAACTGTCCAGATTGTTCTGTTGGCCTTCTTAAGCGATATCATTCCCTGAACTTGAATTTTCGCGTAATCGGATACCGGCTCAATCACAAGATCCAACTGGTTCAAGCTCGGGGTGGCAGTAAGCCCTTCTCCACCAAGTTCTGTCTCCATCAACAGACGCTCGAAATCCTCATATCTGGCACGAGGGACGAGTATCTCTTCCCCCTTGCTGTTTCTCATGTACATCAAGTCAGGCAACACTCCAGGGCCGACTACACGTGGTAGATTCTCCGGAGGCATCATACTTCCTGATGGTGCCGGCGAAGGTTCCTGCGCACGTAATAGATGCCATGCTTCAAATGGAAACAACGCCAGAACGAAAGCCCATAGCCCAATCATGAGCCGGCCAGTTCCCTGCCTGAACCTCGTGGTGATCGTTCGATTGCGTCCTTTACGTGACACTCGTGCTTCCTGTGGTTCGTGTAAGGTTCGGCGGGTCAGAACCGATACCTCTTCGAGCTATTCTAAGCGAACAACCTATCTGTCTCGGATATTTTAGCCGATTATTGGTTTGGCCCGCATGATCCTAGCTTTACTCATCGAAAGAAACGGCAGAACCGGCATTTCCAGAACTCTAATCGCTTAGTCCAAGTTATACTTCTCCAAAGTCCAAAACCCCACCTTATTTCCATTTCCCCCCTTACGCTCCCGATCGAGTCTTGGCCTATGTGGCGATCGACCGATACACTACTTAGTATAAACAGCAGGGTTTACCGCCGTTTTACAGCGATTGCATTTGCAATCGCTGCACTTTGGAACCCCTTCCAAGGTCCACTTAAACGTAACTTACAAGCCCAGGAATCGCAGTTACCCACCACGGTTGATTTCCTCCGCGATATACGCCCCATCTTCGAGAATCACTGCTACGGATGCCACGGACAAGCCCGGCAAAAATCTGGATTTCGTTTGGACATCAAGTCCCGCGCCTTGCGCGGGGGGGACAATTACGGCCCCCTGATCGATCCAACAAATCCAGGAAAAAGCCCCCTTCTCGAATGGGTGTCGAATCCGAATCCCGATGAGCGAATGCCGCCTAACGATTCTGGATACCAAGCCTTATCGCCCGATCAAATCGAGAAATTAACAGCGTGGATCCAATCGGGCGCCTCGTGGCCCGATGGAATCGATAAAACAACACTGCCCGATCCGAAAGCTCACTGGAGCTTCCAACCCCTGAGCAAGAAAATAGCGGGTTCATCGATTGATGATCTTGTTGCCGTGAAACTCAAAGAACTCGGCTCGGATTTTTCACCAATGGCCGAACCGATGCAGTGGCTACGTCGGGTATCGCTCGATTTGCACGGTCTACCACCTGACCAAGAGATGGCCAGATGGTTTGCAGCCAATCACCAACAACCCCAGGCTTACGAGCGCGTTGTCGATCAACTGTTAGCTTCTCCGAGGTATGCAGAGCAATGGGCCCAGCACTGGCTCGATGTGGTTCGGTATGCAGACACTCACGGCTTTGAAGTAAACACCGAACGACCACACGCTTGGCATTATCGCGACTACGTGATTCGAGCACTCGATGCCGATATTCCCTTCAATGAATTCATCCGTGAGCAAATCGCTGGAGATGTTCTTGGCCAAGACACGGCAACTGGCTTTCTAATCACCGCCTCGGTTTTGCTCCCGGGACAAATCGGTGCGGATGAACCAAGCAAACGGCTTGCACGCCAGGATGCTATCGATGAAGTCGTTGTCAACATTGGTCAGTCGTTTCTAGGGCTAAGCATCGGATGCGCTCGCTGCCATGATCATAAATTCGATCCGATCACCCAAGAGGATTACTATGCGATGCAGGCCTTCGTTGCCGGAGTCGAATACGAAGACCGGGTTGTCGATACACCTTGGGCCAAAGCGCAAAGAACCCTGCAAGAGTCTATCGACAAGGAGCTTCGAGATGTCGATCAGCGACTTCGAAAATACGAGCCGATCGCTCGGCCTGAATCTAGTCCCGTAAACTTCCCAAATTCCTCTGAAAACATCATCGAGTTTGAGCCAAGAGCTGCGCGGTATGTCAGATTGGAGATTTGGGATTCCAATCTACATCCAACACTCGGTCTGATCGAACCTTGTATCGATGAGCTCGAAGTTTGGACCAGTGGAGTCGATGCAAAGAACATTGCTCTGGCATCACTTGGTGCCAAGGCATCAGCCTCTGGTAGTCGCGAATCCGAGAACCATAAGCTTCAACACATCCATGATGGCAAGACGGGTAATTCGTCAAGTTGGATGAGCGATCAGCCTGGAAGAGGATGGGTGTTGATCGAACTGCAGAACGTGGAGTTGATTTCAAAGATCGTATGGGGCCGAGACCGACTCGGGCAATTCAACGATCGTACTGCAACCGCATATCGCATCCAAATTGGAACCGATCCTGATCATCTTCAAGACATTCAGACGGTGCTGCCACCGCGCATGTCCATTCAGCCAACCATAAACTATGATCGTATCGCTCCCACGAAATCCAAATCACTGCGATTCACTGTGCTTGAAACCAACAGCCTCGAGCCATGCATCGATGAAATAGAAATCTATAACGCGTTTGGCGAAAATATAACTACAGCGAATTCCGGAACAAAAGTCGTATCGTCTGGGGATTTGGTTAGTCCCGACAGGCATGAACTGAGATTTGTCAACGATGGCTTGTATGGAAACAGCCGAAGCTGGATGTCTAACACGATTGGAAAAGGTTCATTGACGTTCGACTTCGCAACTCCACAAACGGTAGAAAGCATCGTCTGGGGAAGGGATCGCGAAGGTCGGTACCAGGATCGCCTGCCAATCGGCTACCGCATCGAGGTTCTTGACACAAGTGGCAATTGGAAAACTGTTGCAGACGATACTGATCGATCCTCGCAAAAGAGCCCCTCGGAGACGACAAAACCCGAGAAAGTCGCGAGTATCAGCAATTACGGCCTTTCGGAATCCGAATCCAAGGCGATCCAGCTGTTGCAAGCCGAGCGAAGCAAGCTTCAGGCCCAGCGTCGATCGACCGAAGAAAATCAAAAAGCGTTTGCCGGAAAGTTTCGTAAGCCAGATCAAATACACCTCTTGCATCGCGGCGATCCTGAACAACCCAAACAACTCATCGCACCGGCAATCCCCTCTTTTTTTGGCTCAATCCAGCTCGATCCATCATCCTCCGACGCTCAGCGGCGACTAGCGATCGCCGATTGGATTTCCTCGGATTCCAACCCCCTAACTCCACGTGTGATCGCAAATAGAATTTGGCAAGGACATTTTGGAATCGGCTTGGTCGAAACATCCAATGATTTTGGGCTCAATGGAACTCCGCCGACGAATCCCGAACTGCTCGATTGGTTAGCCAGCGAATTGATCCAAAAGAATTGGTCGCTGAAGTCTCTTCACAAGCGGATTGTGCTCTCACGTACCTATCGGCAGGCAGTCGGTAGCGACCAGCGAGGAAAAGCCAAGGATGCTGATGCTCGATTCCTCTGGAGTTATCCTAGAAGAAGGCTTCAGGCCGAAGCCCTCCGCGATTCTATGCTTTATGCCAGCGGCCAACTGAACCTCTCTATGTATGGTCGAGGATTTGATCTGTACCAACAGCGAGGTGGATTGAGTGGGTTTACACCCATCGAAAAATTTCAGGGAGATGGGCTTAAGCGAATGATCTATGCCCACAAGGTTCGCAGAGAGCGCGATGCTGTTTTCGGAGCCTTCGACTGCCCTGATGCAGGACAAAGTACAGGCCTGCGTCGCACTTCAACGACTCCCATTCAAGCGTTGAACCTCTTGAACAGTCAGTTCACTCTCGATCAATCCGCAGCCTTTGGCAATCTGCTTCGAAGAGAGATAGGTTCCGACCCGAAATCCCTGATCGACGCAGCATACGAACGTTGCTTGCTTAGGAATGCAACCCCCGAGGAAATCGCTGAAGCACTACCGTTGGTTGAGCAATTCGGCATCGAAATCCTCTGCAGAGCATTGTTCAATTGCAATGAGTTTCTCTTTTACCCCTGATTCAACGTAGAACATCTGTGCATCCTTTACTTAATCGCCAAAGATTCCTTTCTCAAGCTTCAACCGCTCTTGGTGCGATCGCTTTGACAAGCCTGCTCAGTAGCGATCGACTCCTTGCAGACGGCCAAGCTACTCATGGTGCAATACAGTTCGACCCCGCTAAACCTTACGCTCCTCGTCCACCGCATTTCCAAGCCAAGGCCAAGAATGTCCTGGTGATCTTCTGTGCAGGCGCCGTGAGCCAACTCGAAACATGGGACTACAAGCCAAAGCTTATCGAGTGGGACGATCGACCCTTGCCTGGCGGGCCATCGGTGACTTTTCAAGGGCCCGCTGGAAATCTTGCTAGGCCTCAATACACGTTTCGCCAGCGTGGACATAGTGGTAAGTTTGTCAGTGATCTAGTTCCGCATCTGGCAGAGCTCACCGATGAGATCGCCTTTGTCCATTCTCTGACTAGTAAATCCAACACCCATGGCCCAGCAGAGAATTTTCTTTCTACTGGTTTCAATCTCGATGGATTCCCAAGCCTGGGTGCATGGGTGACCTATGCGTTAGGTAGTCAATGCGACAATCTACCCGCTTATGTTGCGATCCCCGATCCCAGAGGTGTGCCTCAGAACGGTTCAAACAATTGGGGCCCTGGTTTCTTGCCAGCAGCATTCCAAGGTACCACATTCTCCTCGACCGATCCGGTACGGCATTTGAGGGTCTCCGGGGGCGACGAGTCGGCGGAAGTGGCAACTCGAAAGTTGCTCGAGAAAATTCAGCGCAGACATCTGGATCAGTTTCCAAACGATGCGCAACTGGCAGCCCGGATAGCTAGCTACGAACTAGCTGCGAAAATGCAACTAAGTGTGCCTCAGATCACCGACATCGATCGCGAACCGGCCCATGTCCTGAAAGCTTACGGTGCCGACGATTCGTCCAATAAAGAGAAAGCCGCTTTTGCCCGGAACTGTATCCTCGCAAGACGACTTATTCAAAGCGGCGTGCGTTTCGTGCAGTTGTTCAATGGAGCCTACGCGAGTGCGGGCAAATTGAATTGGGACGGACACAATGATTTAAAGAACCAGTACGATGTGCACGCTGCGATCATGGATCAACCCGTTGCTGCGTTGATTCAAGATCTCAAATCAACCGGTCTGCTCGATGAAACGTTAGTGGTCTGGTGTACCGAGTTTGGAAGGATGCCGTTTTTCCAAAAAGGCGCAAAAGGCCGTGATCACAATCCCGATGGATTCACTTGTTGGATGACCGGAGCGGGGGTTCGCGGAGGCGTTAGCCACGGTCAAACCGATGAGCTCGGTGTAAAGGCGGTCGAAAATATTCATCCTCTCTACGATTTCAACGCAACCATACTCCACTTGCTCGGATTAGATCACGAGCGGCTGACTTACGAGCACAACGGCATCCAGCGGCGATTGACTAATGTCGAAGGATCCGTCATCAAGTCGATATTGACATGACGAACTCCGAGCAGGCGAGATACTGGTCTTGAGTTTGGTCTGAAGAAATTGCTAGATTACGGGGATTATGACCCGTATCGACCGGTATTTGATGGTCTTGTTCGTTCGCGTTTTCCTGGTTTGCTTTGTTACGCTCGCCGGGTTGTTGGTCATTGCGCAGATATTTACGAACCTAGACGAACTCCTTGAATATGGCCGAATTCGGGGGAGCCTGCCGCTGGCTTTAGCCGAGTACTTCGGTCCCGTGCTCTTGACGATCTTCGATCGAACATGTGGGCTTACGGCTTTGCTCTCGATGCTTTTTGTCGTCGCCTGGCTTTATCGCACCAACGAGTGGACTGCAATGCTCGCCGCTGGGATTAGCAAGGCTCGAGTGATCCGTCCGATCCTGATTATATGTGCGGTGGTAATCACGCTCAGTGCCGTATCTCGAGAAATCTGGATTCCTAAGTACAGCCACATCCTTACACGAACCCCCCAGGATCTTCAAGGAACGGAGCGACTGCAACCTATTCGGCCAACCGAAGATTCTGAGTTTGGAATTTTGATTGCTGGAAAAAATATTGTCGAGCAAACGCAGACGATACGAAACCCGGTTTTCGTGCTCTTCGGCCCTGCATCCCGATTGGTTGGTCAGATTCAGGCCGAAACAGCAACCTATCAAGCTGGTGATTCAACCAAACCTGCCGGCTATCTTTTGTCAGGATTGGGAAATCCAAAATTCCTTTCCCAGCCCTCGATCCAGTCAGATGGAGTCGATTACCTAAGGCTCCCTTCGGATACGCCCTGGCTGAGTGCCGACGAGTGCTTCGTTCCTAGCAGTGTCGAGTTTGATATGCTGCGGGGTAGTACAGCCAAACAATTCGCATCAACGGCAGACTTGGTCTGGCGAGCACGCAATCAAGGCGACTACTACGGTGATGAACTTCAACTTTTAATCCATCAGCGATTTTTG
>JBEIGI010000017.1:0-79434 GCA_040381975.1 Pirellula sp. | reverse complement strand
TCCACACCGCCGTCGAATCGAAGCACGTGACGGCGACTGTAACGATTGCTGATAAAATCCTCTCCGTTGCGAAGCCACAAAACTTCTGCACTATACTGCCCCATCGTTGGACTCCTAAAAGTCGAATCCGAGTCTAGCGAAGCCAATAATCGAATGTCATTAAGACCTTTTTTTTCGCTTCATTGGCCGTTTTGGACGTAATCGCCGCGAGCATCAGGTCAGAATACTCGCAACCCCTCAGCCTCAAATTCCATCAATAAAATATCATTTCGGGCGAGAAATGGAAACCGGATGCGGAAGGCTCGTGGGATAGAGATCTTCGTCGCAATCTAATTCCTGAGGAGATGGCATCACAGAAAACAGCAGGTGGCACATGAGCTCCGCAATGCCGCCGCGCGTTATAATGCTCTGCTCAGTGGATCATGCCAAGGGATGTAACACGAAATCAGCGCTCGCGAATGAGGGATGAAAAGATGATAGAACGAAAACTTCGCCAGACATATCATCGCATAACCCATCTTCCATCGATCCTATGTATTGGCTCCTGGCTCGCGATTGGGATAGCTATTGATGGCGGTATGGTCAACGGACAACAGACTATCGGAAACGACCCTGCTGAGGATCTGGTTTTCAAAGACAACTTCGAAGACGGCAGATCCAACTGGGAGACCACCGATGATCATGCCTGGGACTTAGTCGCGCGAGACGGCAACCACACCTTCGGACTAAATAAACGCACCAGTGACTATCAGCCCAAGGTGCGAAGCCCCCACAACATTGCCTTGATCAAGGACTTATCCGTAGCCGACTTGGAGATCACATTTCGGGTTCGCAGTACGCTCGATACTGGCAATCATCGCGATTGTTGCGTGTTCTTTGGCTATCAAGACCCAGAACATTTTTATTATGTGCATCTCGGCGCCAAACCCGACCCCGCCAGCGGACAAATAATGATCGTCAACGGTGAGCCACGACGGCCCCTTACGAACAACAAGAACCCCGTCCCCTGGGATGATCAGTGGCACAAGGTGAAACTTGTCCGCAAGGTCTCCACCGGAGAGATCGTTGTTTACTTCGACGATTTCGATCGCCCGATCATGCAGGCGACCGACACCACCTTTGGAACGGGACGGATCGGAATCGGTTCATTTGATGATCAAAACGAATTCGACGACGTTCGCGTTGTTGAGATAAAAAATCCCTCAAAGAAACAGGCCAATAAACCACCCGAGCGTCCGACTCCTACAATCGCCGATTATCGATACGGCGACGATTCACCCAGACAACGATTCGACTTCTGGAAGGCGGAGTCGGACACCCCAACGCCAGTCGTTCTTTTGATCCACGGCGGAGGCTGGAAGAACGGAGACAAGACGGGTTATGGAAACAACCCCATTCAAAAGTATTTGAAGGAAGGGATTTCGGTTGCGGCCATCAACTATCGTTTTATCAACCAAGCGATGGAACAAGGGGTCGTGCCACCCGTGAAGGCTCCCTTGGTGGATGCAGCGAGGGCTTTGCAAACGATTCGCGCACACGCCCAAGAATGGAATATCGATCCGAATAGGATCGGTGCCACAGGCAGTTCCGCGGGAGCCTGCACATCGTTGTGGTTAGCACTACATGACGATTTGGCTGACCCCGATAGCAGCGACCCAATCGCTCGGCAATCATCAAGACTCTCATGCGCAGCGGTGGTCGGAGCCCAAACCTCGCTCGACCCCAAACAACTCAGAGAGTGGATCAGTAACAGCGTTTATGGGGGGCATGCGTTTGGTTTCGCCGCCGAAGGCCGTTCGCGCGAGCAGGAGTTTGAGCCATTGCTCGAAAACCGAGAGAACGTTCTCCCTTGGATTCGCGAATACTCCCCGATCGAGTTGGTGTCCAAAGACGATCCTCCTATTTTCCTCGAGTATCCAAAACAGAAGGCTGCGCCAACACTGGGAGGCAAAGAACTCGATCCAACGCATTCTGCGATGTACGGTGTTCAATTGCAGAAGGCATGCCAAGCTACCGGGGTGAAATGCGATCTGGTCTTTCCAGAAAACATGGATTCCCAATTCGCGAACTCCCATGAGTTCCTCATTCATCATCTCAAGCGTTGATCTTAAGGGTGTCTCATGAGGGCCTCAGTTCTTCTAGGCGTGTTCGCCGTTGCCATCGCAAGTACAGCGACCGTCGCAGATGGTGCCGATGAAGCCGAGCAACTGTTCGTTCGCCGTATCCTGCCACTGTTGAATGAAAAATGCTTCGCATGTCATGGCAAGCATACGATCGAAGGAGGGTTGGATTTGCGATCGCGAGCAACGGCGCTTCAGGGTGGTGACAGCGGCGAGGGAGCGATCGCCGAAGGATCGGCACAAAAGAGTCCTTTGATTCTCGCGGTTAGCCGCTCTGATGAACATTACTCGGCAATGCCTCCCAAGGAGTCCGAAAAACTCACGATGCAACAAATAATGTGGCTCAAAGAGTGGATTGACGCCGGAGCTCCATGGCCGAACGAGGCGGCAGCTCGTGACATCGCTCACGAGAATGAAGCGAAGTGGGCGGCCGAGGATGGGATTCGGGTGAAAACCTCCGGCGGTTTGTCTGAGGCTTGGACTGAACGCAGGTATCAATCGGACTCTTTGTGGGCCTATCAACCCGTGAAGAAACCACATTTGCGAGTACTCGATGAAGGACGGACATCCTCGAATCCCGTCGATAGTCTACTGGCCCTTCGGGCTCCGCAAGGCTTGGTACTAGCTCAAGAAACCGACCCTCGCACGTTCATTCGACGCGCGACATTCGATTTAACGGGTCTGCCACCCACACCCGAAGAGGTTGAGGCGTTCGTTGCAGCCTGCGGCTCCGAAACGAATAGATCCGGCGAGCAAACCGATGATTTGTCGACATCTCAAGCTCGTATTGCAATTGAAGCATTGATCGATCGACTGCTCGAATCTCCACACTACGGCGAACGAATGGCACAGCATTGGCTCGACGTCACGCGTTACGCAGATAGCAGCGGTTTCGCGAACGACTACGAGCGGGGAAATGCTTGGCGGTACCGAGACTATGTTGTTCGAGCCTTCAACAGCGCTAAACCCTACGACCAGTTTGTCAAAGAGCAGATCGCAGGGGATGAAATCAACCCCGAGGATCCAGAGAAGATCATTGCGACTGGGTTTCTAAGAATGGGCCCGTGGGAGTTGACCGGCATGGAGGTCGAGAAAATCGCTCGCCAGAGATTCCTAGACGATGTGGTTAATAGCGTTGGCGAAACCTTTCTAGCGCACTCGCTGCAATGCGCTCGTTGCCACGATCATAAATTCGATCCGATACCGACACGCGACTACTATTCGGTACAGGCCGTTTTCGCGACAACGCAACTCGCAGAGCGTACCGCACCCTTCTTAGCCGTTGAGAATACGCAGGGCTTTGAGGAGCGTGTCTACCTCGAAAAGACCCGTTCCGATCACGAGGCGACCCTCGACAGAATCGATGCGCAACTGCTCGAGAATGCCCAACGGTGGTTCGAAGAGACTGGCCAGTCTCCCACAAAGTGGAACGAGCTAGTTCTTTCCGCAAAGCGTCCGATACCCGATTCGAAGTTGCCCAAAAGAAGAAAATCTCCGTTCTCAGATATCTTCGTTAATGTGCGGCGCGATTTGATGAGTCAAGGAGTACCGGAAAACGAGTATCCACCTAAGCTCGTCGGATTGACCCCGCATGAACTAGGATTCGAACGGATCGCGCGCAAGGGTCTTGAACGACTGGCTTGGGAGTTGGACCGTTACGAACCCTATGCATTGGCGGTCTACAGCGGTCGAACGCGCGAATACAAAACGATCGTCTCGCCGATTCGAGTTCCTGGAGATCGGTTGACTAAGGGGGAACTCGAAACAACGTGCATCCATATCGGAGGAGATCCGTTCGCCGAAGGGGCAAAGGTCCAGCCCGGAGTCTTGAGTGTTCTGCGAGACATTCCGCATGCTCCTGTTCCAGAGGAGATGGAAGGGAGGCGACTCGCCTTTGCAAAATGGGTGGCACATGCTGACAATCCACTCACCACCCGCGCTATCGTCAATCGCATCTGGATGTGGCATTTCAACCAGCCGATTGCAGGCAACCCCAACAACTTCGGAGCTACCGGCAAGATGCCGACCCATCCTGAACTGCTCGACTATCTCGCAGCAACCCTCGTGGACCAGGGTTGGTCGATCAAGGGGATGCATCGTCTGATCATGACAAGCGCTGCGTACCGGCGAAGCGCCACACACAACGATTGGCCCCATGTTCAGGACAAAGATCCTCTTGGAGTCCATTACGCTGTGTTTCGACCAAGGCGACTGACTGCCGAAGAACTTCGAGACGCGATGCTGTTTTCGAGCGGAGAACTGAACCCGACCCTCGGCGGGGTTCCGAATCGTCCTGAAATCCACATGGAAGCGGCAACCCAGCCAAGGCAAGTGATGGGGACATTCGCGGCGGTTTGGGTTCCGAACCCCTTGCCGCAACAACGTCATCGCCGCTCCCTTTACGCACTCAAATTGAGGGGGTTGAGCGACCCCGCGATGGAAGTCTTTAATTCACCCTCACCGGATTTCTCTTGCGAACGCCGCGAAGCAAACACCGTGACCCCACAAGTATTCGCACTACTCAATAGCCATGCAAGCCTGAGTCGGGCGCTCGCACTCGCTTCACGCGTCCTCAAGGAAACAAAAAGTGACGAAGAGTCGATTCATCGTTGCTTCCTGATTTTGTTTGGTCGACGTGCGACGCACGACGAATCACAACTGTGCCTTGCACACTGGCGCGAGATGAAAGAACGTCACGTTGGCATCAAGATGAGTGCCGCGATACAACCCCTAGAGATCCAACGCGATGCGATCGAGGAGAACACAGGTGAGAGGTTTTCATTCCAAGAAAAAATGCATGCTAATGCAGATTTCGTCCCCGACTTGCGCCCAGAGGATTGTGATGCCAATACACGAGCGCTCGCGGACGTCTGCTTGGTTCTGTTCAACGTGAATGAGTTTGCCTATGTCTACTGATTCAAGAGGGAACGGATCCTCGCCATGGATTCAGGTACATCGAAGGGAAGCGATCGCTGGGCTTGGGTCCATACTTGGCTCGATCGCTCTCCAATCGTTGGTGCGCAGTGAACAGGGAGTATCGTTTCCGCTTCGGAAAACAGATAGGCACTTCGCGGCCAAGGCGGAACGGGTGATTTTCCTGATGATGGAGGGTGGGCCATCGCATATCGATACCTTCGATCCCAAACCCGCCCTCAAAAAGGTGCACTTGAAAGAATTCCGGCGCGAGGGGAAACAGAAGTCTGCCATGGAGTCTGGGCAGCGATACTACGTGCAGAGTCCTTTTCGATTCATCAAGGCGGGTCAGAGCGGCGCGGATATGGCGGAGAACTGGGTGCATTTGGCTAGCGTTGCCGACGAGCTCTGCTTTTTCCGTGGTTGCACCGTCGACAGCGTCAATCACCCAACCGCGATGTATCAAATGAACTGCGGGAATCGGTTCGGGGGCGATCCCGCCATAGGCGCCTGGGTTAATTATGGATTGGGTTCGCTCAATGATGACTTACCTAGCTTCGTCGTATTGCCCGAAGTTAGCTACCCACAGGGAGGAGCTGCAAACTGGAGCAACGGGTATCTCCCCGTGCGGCTTCAGGGAACTCCACTCCGCGCCAAGGGATCTCCGATTCTCGATCTCAAGCCGGTTGACGGTGTGACACCCGAGCACCAGCGCCGGAACCTCGACCTGATTCAAACATTGAATAAAGCCCATGCCCAACAGCATCCTAGTCATGATGATCTCACCGCTCGAATGGAGAATTACGAACTCGCGTTCCGTATGCAAATGCAGGTTCCCGAAGTGCTCGACCTATCGAAAGATTCGGAGAAGATCAAGCAGCGATATGGTATCGGGCTTGACGCGACCGATGCGTTTGGCCGCAAATGCCTCTTGGCGAGAAAGCTGATCGAGAAGGGGGTGCGCTTTGTGCAGTTGTATCATGGTTCCTGGGACAGCCACGACTACATCGAACGTGCCCACGGCAATTTAGTACGAGCCGTCGATCAACCGATTGCGGCTCTGATTTCCGATTTGAAGGAGAGAGGGCTACTCGAGAGCACGCTTATTGTTTGGTGCGGCGAGTTTGGCCGAACTCCCGACAATGGGGTGCGCCAAGGGACTGCTTATGGTCGAGATCACAATCCGAACGCGATGACGATATGGCTAGCAGGAGGTGGTTGCAGAGCTGGCAACACGATTGGGGCCACGGATGAGTTGGGAATGGAGGCTGTCGAAGGAAAAGCACACGTCAGGGATTTTCACGTAACCCTACTGAAGCTACTCGGATTGGATGACAACAAGCTGACGTTCTATCACGCCGGGCGCAACAAACAACTCAGCCAGTTCGGAGGACGGGTGATTGACGAGTTGGTTGGATAACAGGCCGATCCCGTCATACTTGGCAATAGAATGCGTTCCCAAATAAACTACCGTTTGTCGCGATCGACAAGTATTTGGGTTCCGCGACTTGTTGCCATCGATCAAGGTTTTACGAAGTTAAGAATCGGGTCGCGATGACAGATTCCCACGTCGGGGTCGACGATCGCGTAACCGATTGATTCGAGCATGCGACACGTTCGATCGATCCCAGCGTGATACCAGCGACCGGGACTTGGAATGTTGTCGCGAACTTCCGGGATGCCGCGAGGTCGACGCTGGTTGATGAACCACTGTTGAAAAACGTTTTTCTTCGGTCGGCGAAAGAAGGCGTTTCGGACGCTTAAGTCGGGAAATTCCGAGACCGCTCGATTGTATTTTTCATCGTTGCCCTAGGCTAAGATGAATATCGCCGTTGGCGAAAAGAACGACGTTCAAGCGAACATGAACAAGTATCTGACTACTGTGAAAGATTTCATCGATGGGCTTGATCGTTGAGTTTTGAGCACGGAATTAAACAAGATGGGTGATGTCATGAACGAGATATACTTCAAAGAGTTTTCGACGCCCGTCGGTCGGATGCTGGCTCTGGCTACAGACCAAGGTCTATGCGGGCTCGAATACTGCCAAAGTGCAAGACAGGAACTGTGGAAGGAGCGTCAGAGCCGTTGGTTTCCAGATACCAAGCTCGTCTCAGGGGATCATCCGCTTCTGACCGAGTGCCAGCGGTGGCTCGATGCCTATTTTCAATCCAATTGGGATCAGTTGCCCAAGGTGCCGTTGGATCAAAGGGGCAGCGCATTCGAGTTGAAGGTGTGGCGATCGATGCTCAAGATCCCCAGAGGCCAGACTCAGACGTACAAGGAACTCGCGATCACCATCGGCAATGCGAATGCCTCCCGAGCCATCGGCAACGCATCGAGGCGCAACCCGATCTCGCTGATCGTTCCTTGTCATCGCGTGATTGGAACAAACGCCAGTCTGACGGGTTACGGCGGTGGCTTGGCAAATAAAAACTACCTGCTGGCTCACGAAGACGCCCTACGAGACGGGCTTGCCGACAAAAATTGAAGTATCGGGATTCATTCTTTCGCAAGATTCACTACGGTTCCAATTGCCCTATGAGGATTGTGTAACCGTCGAGATCTTGGACTCGAAGTTCTCCGTGGGGCATGTATGGCGGATGGCAAATGGCATAGACAGCCCTTCGCTCGGGCATGTGTCCTTCATGGCCTCGTTTGCGAAGTCCCGGTGGAATTCCGCCGTCCTCAAGGCCATGATGGATCAGATGCTCCCGCAAAGCATGAACATCGCTGGTATACATGTAGAAAAGTACCGCTTGCTGACTTGGAACGATCGGACCGCTTGCTAACGCCAAGAACAGTTCGGCTTGTCCGGATTTGAGACCCACGAAATTCGTTACATGATCGTGACGAACATAGCGACTCTCGATCTTAAATCCGAGCAGTTGATAAAACTCGGATGCTGAATCGACATCTTCTACATGCAGCATCGCAACAGAGCGATCAATCAACGGAGACATATTGGCAAACCTGCTGACTTTGTTGTTTCGATCAAATTGGAATTACATGGTCGTCTAATCGCCCACATTTCAAATTCCGACATCGTCTGGCATGATCACCCGAATGTTGGGTGGAGGAAGCTGATCCTGGGACATAGCCCCACTTTGGACAAGGACAGATAGGCAAAGAAGTTTCAAATTCACGGTCATTTTCATGGATCGCCATGGTAAGCAATGCGTTGAGCGCTGAAGTTGGTAATCAATTCGTAGAACTTGCGAAAAAGCCCAAGTCGGCTTAGGCGTTCCGCCATTTTCAAGGGGATGAACCCAAGACCGATCGGTACGAGAAATTCGATCCTTTGTTTTACGAAGGATCGCCCTCACTTTGGGCTGCAGGGAGTAATGGATCATTTTCCTTGTTGAATTCCAACGTACACGCTCACCGCTAGCAGTTCAGTTTCATTCGAACCGAGCGCGACGTGGTGAGTTTCTATTACGGGCACTTGCTGGCCGATCAGATCAATAGCCCATACAATTCGGACAAGCTGGACGCGGTAGCCTTGGTGCCTGTTTTCTTCTTGATGAATCCATCCCTACCTAACGGATCGCGATGCAACTTTGAAGCGGCTTGAGAATATTCTCGACGACGTGCGTTTCCATCAATTCCTGCATGAGCTTTTCCAGTCGCTGCAACTCACCAATGAAGGTTTCTTCAGGTGTCAACGAATCAAACCGACGGATCGTTACATAAACACTCAGCAACTCTTCTGAAAACTCCGGACTCTTGGTCTGAAGCGAGCCGTTGCGAGGCTCAAAATTGATCCTCGCATGGGTGCTAAAAGTGTCGTCCAGCGAGATTTGGATGACCGGCTCATAACACATCACTTGAGATCCGGGCCGCTGGGTAATGGACTCAAACGCAACAGGCAGCCCCAGGGCATCGCACAAAAGTTGGTTGTGGTTCCCTCGATAGGTAAAATCAAATCCATACATCAAGCTGATCGCTTCGCAATCGAGCCGACTGACTGAGAGCATGTAAGGGGCCAGCTCAAGCACTTGGCAGTGCTGCTCGAGGGCCTCTTGAACCGAACCTGGATTGACATAACCGCTACTGACCCGACGCAGTTCGGCTGCCACCCAACGGTACGATCCCTCTTGCTTCTCCTCCTCGAGAATAAACTCACCACGCTCGCGTTGATAAAAATGAGAAAGCTTGGGAAAACGCCTTTGAAGCTGCTCAAAGAAATGCAACACCGCTTCACGGCCTGTCGGCAAATCCATCTCCGTTTGCAACGTCATATTCGAGTAAAAATCGTCACAAAGCGTGCCGTAGGAAGTCATGTCGTGCTGTCTCTTTCGAAGGAATCCTGCTAGCAAGTCACGGTCGTCTGAGCCTTGAGCTCATACCGCTAGGATTATAGATGCCCTGCCTCAGATCATCAAAGGCTAGCGAAGATCATAAATCGCGTTGTCTTGAGCAAGCTCGACTAAACGCGGTGATTTTACGCTAGGGTGGTCCAAAACCCGACGAAGTCCAACAGGATCTGTTCCGGCCATCATGGGGTTAAAATGCGTCAAAATCAAGCGTTCGATCCCGTTGGCGGAGGCCACCGAGAGGACCTCCGAAGGCCAACTGTGACCGGTATGACGAGCCATCTTCTTCTCATCGTCTGTGAAGTTGCACTCGTGCACCAACCAATCGACACCTTGGAGATGCCTCCAGTAATTTGAATCGGCCTCACAAGTTGTGTCAGTTACGTAAGCTAGAGAAACCTCAGGAAAATTCAAACGGAAACCAACCGCTCCACCCGGGTGCTCTAGGTCAAACCAAGTGCAAGTCGCCTTGCCCAGCATAAACGACTCCCCAAGCGACTCCAACGAATGCCACTCAAAAGGAGGTATCACTGGAAACAGCGACGGATGGAACAAGTGCTCCCGAATCGCATCGATCTTCTCTTGCTTGGCATAGATATGGATCCGCTCTAGCGGAGTGCTGCCACCGAGCAAATCCCAGAAAAACGTAAGTCCCATCACGTGATCCAAATGTGTATGGGACAGAAGTATCGAAAGCGACTTGGTCTTGATCAGCGGATGCAAGCGGTAAACCGATGTCCCAGCATCCAACGCGATTCCCTGTTCAGGCAGAAAAAAGCAAGCCGTATGCCTGTTGTCGTTCGGGTGATAGCCCGCCGTTCCCAGGCAATAAAGTTTCATGTTTGGAGATCCACTCGATAAACCGTTTTGATTAACCTGTCTTGATTCGCTATACGGCTAGCATACTCAAAAATTGTCCCTCGGTTTCTAAACAATGCAGACCAACGTGGGGAATTTCGCAGAATATTTCTCCGACCTTCTTGTCCCATTAATCCGCAAGATCAATCCAACCGATGCCGTCGGTATTATTTGATCCCAAGTCCATTAGGGCGCGGACTCAAAATCCCACGGACTCCCATCTGTGCTGGATCTCGAGCCAACTTGTCTGCCGTGACTCGCACATCCTCGATCACTGGTTGAAGCCTACGTGTAATAAGCTCCACATTCCCAGAAACCAAACGGATGTTGTCGAGCGTATCATTCAACTTGCCATACATGCTTGGATCGTCAATCAACCGAGCTAAAGTTCCCTGAGAGTTGTTTAGCTTTCTAGTGAAGACTCTTAAGTCTGCCGCTAAACCCTCAATGTTTTCTAAAGCGTTCGCAAGATTCTCTGCGATTTGGTCGCTCCTTTGCGAGATCGGTTCGGTTATCTCCGCCAAATTGCCAATCGCTTGGTCCGCGTTGGTCAGTGCCGATCGAACCGTGTCGCCAATCCCTTCGAACTCTCCTCCGATGCTCTCAAGACTGTCGCTGAACTCCTCGAATCCCTTGAGTGTGCTTTGCAATTGAGTAAGCGTGCCTTCGGCTTTCTTAATCAAACCGGGTAAGGTGTTCAGTGCTTCGGCCACCAAATCCGGAATATTCGCCCTCTCGATCTGAGTCCCGATTCGATTGATCGTTCCGACGGTGACGTTGATGTTGTCCAACGTCGTTTGCATGCGACTTGTAACATCTCGTATCGGAGTGTTGTCTCCCCCGAAAGTGTCTTGAGCCACCGAGAGGATATTATCGAGTTTCTCCGCGACCCTTTGCAGGGAGTTCGCAAGACCAGCCATATCGCCAAAAGCTTCTAACGGATCAGGAACCACCTCCCCCTTGGCGATGAAGTCTTGTTTTCCGATCTCTTGCTGGGAGGCTTGTAGCTCCCGCTCATCTAACACACCATCTCGAGGTGATCCTGGAAAACCATCGAATCTCGTCAGCAGTTCTTTGGGATCCGGTTCGACAAATTCAATGATCGAATCACCGCTGATGAGCGATCCGGTCTTGATCCGAGGTACTTCACCGACGGATAATTTGTAACTGCTGTCGATCTCAAGCATCAAGTCTACACCTCCGCCACGCTGTTGGCGAAGCTCCACCTTAGCGACCCTGCCTATCAGCACTCCGTTTTTACGGACAGGCGTGTCGACCCCTACGTTCGGTGCACTGGGAAAATTGACAGTGAATCGATATCGCTCGACCCAAAACTTGGGGACTGCTCCAAAGAATGCAATCAGCAAAACGCCAATGATCGCCGATGCCAAGACCAATACCCCTACTCCAAAACGGTATCCATTGTCATCCATGGCTTTTACTCTGCCTCCCGTCTTGCGATCGTATCATGCAGGTGAGGTGTTTCATCTACGTGCGAACTGCTACCGGTCGTCGAGAGCAACTCCATGAGTCGCTCGCCAGCCTCCCCGCGTACAAACTGGCGCACTCGACGATCCTTCGATTCGTCCAGGTTCTCCGGTGGGCCATCGTAGAGGACTTGAGACTCCCCGGGCAAGAGTCTGCTGTAAGGATAGAGCATGATCACGCGGTCTGCGATCTTACGCGCCGAGTGCATATCATGCGTCACGACGATGCTCGTGACCGAATAACGACGCTGCGTTCGCAAAATCAACTCGTTGATCACATCGCTCATGATCGGATCGAGTCCTGTTGTTGGCTCGTCATAGAGTAGCAATTCCGGTTGCAAAATAAGAGCTCGTGCCAAACCAACCCTCTTGCGCATCCCTCCCGAAAGCTGCGATGGCCTCTTGACCAAGACGTTCGTCGGTAATCCTACTTCTAAAAGCCTCTGCTCGATCAAATCCTGAGCCTTCGAACCCGAAGGAACCCCATGCTGGCTCAGCGGAAAAGCGATATTCTGCTCGATACTCATCGAATCGAACAACGCTGCGTTCTGAAAAACGAAACCGAAGCGTCTGCGCAATGTGGTCAACTCCCGCTCGGACAAAGAATGTAAATCACACCCATCAAAACGGACTGTTCCTTGCGATGCTGGCAAGAGCCCCACCAAGGACTTGAGCAACATCGTCTTGCCACACCCACTCTCGCCAATGATCGCTACGGTCTGGCCTCGTGGAATCGACAGATTAATCTCATTGAGCACCACCTGTCGCCCAAATCGGATGCACAGCCCCTGGGTTTCAATAATCGGAGAACTGCTCTGATCGCTCTGGGATATCACTGTGGTTACCACGAGATTACCTCTGAAGACTGGCTTGCTAAAATCGCACTCACAAAAGTTTCGAGCCACTGTTGGGCCAGAAGGTAAAGTAAATGCCATCGAGGAACATATTCAAAACGATATCCACAGCAAGGATCATCACGAAACTCTGAACGAACGCTGCCGTCGCGGCTCGACCAACTCCCTCTGCACCCGCTTGGCAATGAAAGCCCCTATAGCAACTGACAATCGCAATGATCGCCCCAAAGAAAACACTTTTGAAAATACCTGTAAAGAAATCAAACCCGCCCACAAAATCGCGACTGTTCTTCAAATACTGCGCGTGGTCGATACCAAAGACAATGACACTAAAAAAATATCCTCCCACGATCCCCATAAAATCCGCCATGATCGTTAGCGCAGGGATAAGTAAGACACACGCCAAAAAACGTGGCACCACCAAGTAGTGAATCGGATTGGCTCCCATCGCCACCAAAGCATCGATTTGCTCGGTCACGCGCATCGTCCCAATCACCGCCGCCATCGCACTCCCGACTCGACCAGCCAGCATTGTCGCAGCAAGCACAGGACCAAGCTCGCGTACAAGTGACATCGTGATGACCGCACCGAGCTTGGACTCCAATCCCATCGTCTTAAATTGATGGTAACTCTGGATCGCAAGCACCATCCCAATAAAAGTTCCGGTCAATGCAACCACCGGCAAACTCAAAACACCCACCGAATAAAAGTTCGGCATGAGTGTCTCGCTCCGAGGCCTCGCTGAAAACATCCACAACAACATCCGCCATGCAAAGAGCGAAATATCACCCAAGGTGTTGATGCCCTGGATCACAACGCTACCCCAAGCGTTTGCGACTTTCTCAAAGCCAACACTCAAACGCCCTAAAAGCGAATCTCGACTTGGATACGAAGATCTTCCCATATCGCGTACCATCGGCCCAGCATCTGGAGAACTTGAGCTGACTTTACCGGACAGCCAAAGATTGACTGCCACGCAAACTTTTCTACCCGCTAGTTTTGCTATCAAACCCCGAAAAACTACCCCCAAACCATTCCCTGTGCCGAAACAACCCCAAGGCAGTTGCTTGACAGATGCCCAACCCAGCACTTAGGATTGGGAATTCCCGATCGAGCAATTCATCAGGATCCCCACCAAAATTCCCGCCGGCTGCACCTTCGGCAGCACAGGTCAAATCGAAAACCATTGTTGGGTTAAACACCTGCAATCGGCCAATTGTCGACCCCAACCCCACCTGGCATCCCATGCCCCTGGACTCCTTGAGAGCGATCCGACGCTTTATTGCTTTCTGTTGCTGGACACTATTGCCACTGGTGTGTGTTTCCCCTTCGATCGGATCAGCCCAAGACCATGAACTTGGAAGATCAATCTATGAATCCAAGTGCGCTTCTTGCCACGGAAAAGTTGGACAGGGTGGCACGGAGCATTACCAACAACCGCTCGTCGGTGATCTTTCTATCAAAGAGCTTGCTGATGTCATCCATGAGACGATGCCCGAGGACGCTCCAAAGAGTCTTGCTCCCGAACAAGCGACCGCAGTAGCTCAGTTCATCCATCACGAGTTCTACTCGCCCTACGCACAGCTTCGAAACTCACCACCCAAAATAGCCTTTAGCCGTCTGACCGCAGATCAATACCGCCGCAGCATCAGCGACTTGATGTCAATCTGCCGAGGCAGAGCACAAGCTTGGACTCAAGAACGAGGACTTGAAAGGGTCATCGCCCAAGGGGAATGGAACAAGGATCGAAAAGAGATCGAAAAGAAAGTCGATGGAAAGCTCGTCTGCGATTGGCCCGATGGAAAACCAGTTCCCGAGGTCGATCACCAACGCTGGCAAGTTCGCTGGTCAGGAACACTCAAAGCACCAACCACGGGCGTGTATGAATTCATTCTCGATTCGACGGTCAACACCAAGTTCTTTCTCAACGATGAACGCAGCCCGCTGATCGACGCCGGTGTCGTCTCCTACGAAAAAACCACCAACTCGGCCAGCATCTTTCTAGTCGGCGGTCAAATCTATCGATTCGTATTGGATGCTTCGAAACACAAGGAACCGAGTCCAAGGCTCAGTCTGACTTGGAAACCTCCGATGGGAATTGCTCAGCCGATCCCCGAAAGATACCTCTCTCCGACGTGGGCCCCACAAGTTTTAACGATCTCGACGCAATTCCCTCCCGATGATGCCAGTGTCGGATACGAACGTGGAACGAGCATATCTAGGGAGTGGTTCGAAGCACTTGTCGCATCGGCTATCGAAGTCGGTAACCAACTCTCCAGCGACCCGAAGCGATGGATGCCCAAAGAGGCCAATGACCCAAGCAACCTTGAGCATGTTAAGAAATGGTGCTCCCTCTGGGTTTCCTCAGCATTGCGAAGAAGTCTCAGCGACGAAGATACCAAACGATTCATCGATGTGCACTTCGAGGGCGAAACATCGATCGAAAACGGTATCAAGAGGGTTTGTATCCTGACTCTAACCTCGCCTGAGTTCCAATACCCGGCAAGCACAGGTACCCAAGACGAAAAAAACATCACACGCTTGGCTTTGGCTTTTTGGGATTCGCTCCCGGATCCATGGATGCTTGAAAGAGCTGCCAAACAAGAAGCCCACACGCCCGATCAACTCCGCCCCATGATCGATCGGATGATCAAAGATCCACGCTTCGAACACAAACTGCTTCGATTCTACCTTGAGTGGCTCGGTGTCAGCGGCAGCAAAGAACTATCGAAGTCCAACGATCGCTTTGGAATGTTCAATCCAACCATCGCATCGGATCTTCGAACGAGCCTAGAATTATCGCTTGAAGATTACTCGAAAAGCGATGTGGATCTTCGAGGGCTGCTCAATGCCGATACAATCTACCTTAACGGTCCTCTAGCAAGTGTCTTTGGTGGTGATCTACCCGCAGATGCTCCATTCCAGAGAATCGCAATGCCCGACCAGCGCGCCGCCGGAGCACTAACGCATCCCTATATCCAAGCCTACTACGCGTACCACGATAGTAGCTCGCCGATCCATCGCGGTGTGTTTCTAGCTCGACGTATTTTAGGTCGAACCCTACGTCCTCCCATCGATGCGATCGTGCCGATCTCCGAAGAAACCACTCCTGGGTTGTCCACCAGAGAACGGGTCGCTAAGCAAACCAGTGGAGCGATGTGTCAATCCTGTCACAAGGTGATCAACCCCTTAGGATTCGTCTTTGAAAACTACGATGCCATCGGGAGGTTCCGAGCCGATGAATCCGGCAAGCCGATCGATGTAGCGGGTTCCTATGTCACGAGCATGGGGGACCGGGTCGAGTTCCAAAGCATCATCCAGTTCAGAGACTTTATAAGCAACTCGGCGGAAGTCCATCAGGCGATCGTCAAGCAGATGTTCCAATTCATGACCAAACAACCGCTAGCTGCCTACGGACTGGATCAAACCGAAAGCCTCACCAAAACCCTTCAAGAAAACGCTTATCAAGTCGGCCCACTGATGATCGAATTCGGAAAGTTGATTTGTCAGCCTCAGACGCATCAAGGACTCGCACAAAGCGGCAATCCGTAATTTCCGATCGTATCGGGACTTCGACAAAACTTATGCTCAAAGTTAAACTATACTCGTTCACCTGCTGGCATGCTCGAGACGTCCGATAGAGAGCAAAATAACGAAATCCAACACGAGCACTTGCACGAAATTGCTAACTCCAACTCAAAAACCAATCA
The DNA here is from genome assembly GCA_040381975.1 of Pirellula sp. Classification (GTDB taxonomy): domain Bacteria; phylum Planctomycetota; class Planctomycetia; order Pirellulales; family Pirellulaceae; genus JBKCUI01. The sequence goes on along the minus strand of JBEIGI010000017.1, from coordinate 63,179 downwards.
TGAGCAACTACCTATCCCGCCGTGAGTTTGCCAAGTCCTTGGGGATTACCTCGGCAGCACTCCCTTTCCTTCTAAATCTAGGTAGCCTCGTCCGAGCAAACTCCCAAGCGAATAAACAGCGACTGATTGTCGTCTTCAGTCCCAACGGCGTAATCCCTCCGAACTTTTGGCCGGATGAAGAAGGCCAGGAGTTCTCACTCAAACGAATCATGGCACCTCTGGAGCCATTCAAGAATCGCTTGCTGACGCTCAATGGTGTGAGCGATAAAATTCGAGGCGATGGCGATAGCCACATGCGCGGCATGGGGTGCTTGCTCACAGGCATCGAACTTTACCCAGGAAACATCCAAGGTGGTTCGGACACGCCTGCCGGATGGGCAAGCGGTATCTCGATCGATCAGGAGATCAAGAACTACCTGCAGTCCAAACCGGAGACCCAAACCCGCTTTGGTTCCTTAGAATTCGGTGTCGGTGTTCCAAGCCGAGCCGATACTTGGACTCGCATGGTCTATGCCGGTCCGAATCGTCCGATCGCACCGATCGATGAACCCTCTGCGATGTTCAATAAACTTTATGGGCAGCGAAAGGATCAAGACACCGTTCGGAGCGTCTTGGACGACCTCCAAGCCGACTTGGCCAAACTCCGTACCAAGGTCAGTCAAGAGGATCGCAAGTTGCTCGACGAGCACGAAACTCTCGTGCGTGAGTTTGAAAAACAATTGACTCCAGTCGCTGCGGAAAACCATATTGTCCCCACGATCGATGCGAAGCTCGAGGATAGCAACGACAATATCCCTGCCCTGACTCGCACGCAAATGGATCTGATGCTCCATGCAATCCAAGCTGACTTTGCAAGGGTCTTTACCTTCCAGTTCACCAACTCGGTGGGGCAAGCCAAGATGCGGTGGTTAGGAATCGAAGAGGATCATCATGGCCTTTCCCACGAACCCGACTCGAACGAACAAGCTGTCGAAAAACTCACCAAGATCAACATTTGGTACTGCGAGCAAATCGCCTACCTAGCCCAAAAACTGGCCGAAACACCCGAGCCAGGCGGCAACGGCTCGCTGTTGGATAACACGACCATCCTCTGGACCAACGAACTGGGTAAAGGGAATTCACACACCCTTGAAAACATTCCCTTCGTGCTCATCGGCGGTGGATTGGGGTTCAGTACGGGTAGATCACTCAAGTTTAAGAGCACACCGCATAACCGCTTGCTCATGAGTCTGGCTCACGGTTTCGGCCATCAAATCTCCAAATTTGGAAACGAAAACTACTGCAACGAAGGGCCTTTGGTATTATCCTAAAGACCTGTAGCAATCACCTGTCGGGATACGGCCCGGGTGTCGATTTAGGTTTGTTGCAAGTATCAATAAGGATAAACCGCGATGGCGGCTTTTGTCGAAGTCTCCGGACCAGGGATAGGTACGCGTCACCTACTCTCGGAATCTAAACAAAGAATCGGACGGGACTCTCGTTGCGATATCCATCTTGACGATACCGAAACGTCTCGCAAACACGCCGAAATAGAGTTCTTCGGTGGCGAATATTTGCTGACTGATCTTCAAAGCAGCAATGGCACAATCGTCAATGGGAAACCGATCGATTCGAAAGTACTTCGAGATGGCGATCGGATTCAAATTGGCAAGTTCGTCTTCGTGTTTCGACTCCACGAAGCCAACCCCAGTGCGACCGACAAAGATTATCTCAATCGCAGTATCGCCATCGTTGCCGACGATGCATCGGAAAGCTCTCAAATTCGCGGTCGAGCCGATCTGAGCGATCCGGTCGGGGAGACCGAATTCTTCGACCCCGAGGTAGCCAACCCCCTGTCGGTAAGCAAATCCCATTGGGAAATTATGTACCGAACAAGCTTGACCGTGAGTCGAACTCTCGACATCAACCAACTGATCGAACAAATCGTCGATCTGATTTTCCAATGGGTGCAGTGCGATCACGCTTGCGTGATGCTCCAAGATGAATCCACGGGAGCCCTCACCCCCGTTTACCGAAAGAATCGCAAAGTACAATCCAACCACCAAATCACCATCAGCAAAACGATCCTCGATTACGTGTTGAAAAAAGAAGAAGGAGTCCTTACCAGCAACGCAAAGGATGATCAGCGTTGGAATTCCAGCGCGAGCATCGAAGCGAGCGGGGTTTGCGAAGCCATCTGTGTTCCGATGCGAGGTCGATACGGTGTCGTAGGAGTCCTCTACATCGATACGATCGTCAGAGCCGAAGAGCAGTCCAAATCTTCTGACCTGAATGTCTTCAACGAAGAACACCTCAAGATGATGGTTACCATCGGTCACCAAGCCGCCTTGGCCATCGAAGACACCAAGTTCTACCAAAGCACACTGCAGTCGGAGAAACTTGCCGCCGTTGGACAAACGATTGCCAACCTATCCCACCATGTGAAGAACATTCTCCAGGGCCTTCGCGGTGGGAGCTATATGGTCAACGAAGGTCTCCAATCTCAAAGTCTCAGTACGGTACGCTCAGGCTGGGAAATCTGCGACAAAATACATGGGCGAATCGAATCCCTGGTCCTAGACATGCTCACCTTGAGCAAAGAACGCAAACCTCAACGCAAGTCGATCGATCTTGTGGAACTGATCCAAGATGTACTAGCGATCGCTAAGGTCTCCGCATACGATGCAAAAGTTGATCTAACTTGCGTACCCTCCGAAGCTATCGAGAAGATCTCTGTTGACCCAGAAGGCATACACCATGCCGTACTGAACCTTGTTCTCAACGCGATCGATGCCACGGGTGGACGCCCCGACGCAAAGGTGCAAGTAAAAGTCTCGCAAACTCCGACGGCCACGCAGATCATGGTCGAAGACAACGGGGTGGGTATACCCAAATCGCAACTCACCGCAATCTTCTCTTTGTTCGAATCGACCAAAGGGAACCGAGGAACAGGTCTGGGATTACCTGTGAGCCAAAAAATCGTGAAAGAGCACGGCGGTGAGATCACTGTCAATAGCCTGGTCGATCAAGGCACCACGTTTACGATCTCTATGCCGAATACGGACAAGGATTGAGTGCCCTCAAGGCGTTTCATTTCAACCGATGAATCTTGCGTCTAACACAATCGCTTCGCGGTCGTTAACCAATACCGGATTCAAATCCGACTCCTTAATCCAATCCTGCTCAAGAATCAATTCTGAATACTTCTCGATGATGTCTACCAAGGCCTCGATCTTAACCTTCGGGCGGCCTCGATACCCGTCCAATAATGGCCAGCAGTGCAGAGACTTGAGCATCCGCACCAGCCGTGCGGGACTTACCGGTGGCAACTCCAACGCCCGATCTCTGTAGAGCTCGGCCGTCACCCCTCCAAAACCGACCATGATCACCGGTCCAAAGACCGGATCTGTCTTGGACCCAAAGATCAATTCGACCGAATTTTCTAAACGGACCATCGGTTGTACTGAAATCCCATCGACCCGAACCTCTGGCCGAGCCTTGCCGACATTTTCCATAATCCTGTCGAATCCCTCGGCCACCTCGTCGGCACTCTTGAGCGACAAGAGCACCCCTCCAACATCGGTCTTGTGAGTGATCTTCTCGGAATGAACTTTCAATACAACCGGATACCCAAACGAATCGGCAAGTCCGATGGCCTGGTAAGCATTCGTGGCGACTTGAATACTCGGTGTAGGGATCTGATAGAGACTCAGCAGCAGCTTTGAATCCATCTCGGTGATGTATTTTGTCTCCCCGGACGGAGACTCTTGCAACCGAGTAAATGAGGAAAACCGTGTGCGATCTAAGACCGGAGTGGATCTATTTTCATTTACCGACTTCTTGGCCAAAACCTCAGCAGCATGTTCCGCATCGAGCCGTTCTAGCTCCCCAACGCGCAGATTCATCTTTTTGTAGTCGATCAATCGCATCAAACCACGAATCGCTTGTTCGGGACTTTCAAAGTTTCGTATCCCGCCGGATTGCAACTTCTCGATCCCGGCTTGCATCGATAGTCCACCCATCCAAGACGATACCACACGCTTATTGGCCGGGATTGGAATCTGTAGAATCCGCTCGGCTGTCTCGGTCGGACTGGTCATCGCTTGAGGTGAAAGAATCGCTAAAATGGTATCCACGTTAGGATCTGTAATCACGATTCGCATGGCCTGCGCAAATCGCTCAGGACTCGCATCGCCAATCACATCGACCGGGTTCCCACCCGACCAATTCGAAGGCAGACAAGCATCGAGCGCCTCGAGCGAGTTCTTGGAAAGCTCCGTCAAACGACCTCCCTCCTGGATCAGCATATCGCTGGCCATTACCCCTGGACCACCAGCATTGGTAACGATCGCAATCCGTTCCCCTATCGGAGGGGGATTCGAACTGGTCTGCTGCGAGAGCAACTCGGCACACTGGACCATCGACTCCATGTCATAAACCCGAACGATACCACAACGATCCATGACCGCTTGATAGACTTCGTCAACTCCAGCAAGCGAACCTGTGTGCGATGCGGCCGCCTGAGCCGAAGCTGCAAACCGACCTGCTTTGTAAGCGATCAGAGGCTTTACGGCCGTGAACTTGCGCGCCGCCGCGATGAACTCCTGCGGCTTGGTGATCGACTCGATATAAAGAATCGCAGCACTGGTCGCTTCGTCTTGAGCTAGATAATCAAGCAAGTCAGCAAAGCCCACGTCGAGCTGGTTGCCTAGTGACACAAAGTTCGAAAACCCAACCCCCTCACGAATCGACCAATCGAGGAAGGACGTACACAAGGCACCGGATTGCGATAGGAACGCCAGACTTCCTGTTTGCGGTAGCCCTCGAGCAAAGCTCGCACTCATCCGCGACTCAGGATGAATCAAGCCTAAGCAGTTAGGTCCAAGAATCCGCAAGCTCGGGTACTTGCCGCGTGCCTCATCGAGCTGTCGCTGTAGCTCGATGCCTTCGATACCGGCTTCGCGAAATCCCGCCGTGATGATCAATGCCGCAGGGATCTTGAGCGAGCCACACTGCTCGATCAGCGGTGGAATCGTTGCCGCCGGTGTGCACAATACCGCAAGCTCGACAGGCCCAGGCAACTCCTCAAGCGATGCGTAAGCTCTCTGGCCCGCGACCATCTTATGCTTGACGTTCACCGGATACACGGATCCTGTGAAACGATGCTCAAACAAATTCCGCACGATGCTCGTGCCTACCTTGCCTGGCGTATCACTGGCACCGACGATTGCAATCGATCTTGGAGAAAGCAATGGCCTGAGACTCTGCATACTGGTCATTCGATTCACTCCACTAGATCCTAAAGCCGCTTCGGAGCGAGCCTGAATTTTAGAGAATGCGGACGGAGACTTGAACCCAGGCTGGATCGCCTAGTAGTTCAGGGAAATGCTTACGTCCCTCTTGGATGTGCGCCGACTGTCCATGCTTGTTCAACGCCTCGCGACTTGCCCACTCCTCAATGAAAGTAAACTTGTTGGGGTGATCCAAATCGACAAAAAGATCGTACCGAATGCAGCCCTCTTCAAGCCGTGTCGGAGCAACTAAGGACTCTAGCACCTTTCGAAGCTCCGATTCCTTGCCAGCTTTGGCGTGCAAGTGAGCGATAACATCCACTTTTTGATGGGTCATAGTTCCAGATCTCCCAAGACCAACACACAGAAAAAGATGGTATGATAGCGGCTTGACGCGGTTCAATCTACCTAAGCACTTTCATACGGAAGCCATTGTGAGCAACGCCAGCGGTCCTAGCGGCAAAACCCCACGTAGCATCGGCGATTTGCTTCGCGAATTTCGCGAACACCACGAGCAAATGAAAATCGAGCTCGGTAAAGCGATCGTCGGCCAAGAGGATGTCGTCGAACAACTCTTTGCCGCCGTCTTTACCCGCGGTCATTGCTTGCTCGAAGGGGTTCCCGGGTTGGCAAAAACCCTCATGGTCTCTTCCCTGGCAAAAATCCTCGATGTGAACTTCAAGCGAATCCAGTTCACACCCGACCTGATGCCCTCGGACATCACAGGCACCAATGTGCTCGAAGAGGATGCCCAAGGCCGACGTGAATTTCGATTCGTCGAAGGTCCCATTTTCACCAATATTCTTCTGGCCGACGAAATCAACCGAACACCACCAAAAACCCAAGCAGCCCTGTTGCAAGCGATGCAAGAGCGCGAAATCTCCATCGGAAGACAAACCTATTCACTTCCCGATCCGTTTTTTACCATCGCAACTCAAAACCCAATCGAGCAGGAAGGAACTTATCCTCTTCCCGAAGCCCAACTCGACCGCTTCATGTTCAACATCAAAGTCGGTTACCCAAGCGCCGACGAAGAGGAAAAAATCCTGACGACAACCACCCGTGGCGAAAAACCTGAGATCGCCAAAGTCCTCTCGGCTCGCGCCATTCTCAATATCCAAAAACTCGTCAATTCTGTGGCCGTAAGTCCGTTTGTGATCAAGTATGTCGTTGCACTGGTACGATCCACGCGACCCGGAGAATCCGATTCCCCAGAAGTCGTCAAAGAACTCTTGGACTTTGGAGCAGGTCCCCGCGCAGGTCAATTCCTTATCCAAGCGGGCAAGGCCATGGCGGCCATGGACGGACGATTCAACATCGCCATCGAAGACATCAAGCGAATCGCTGTCCCAGTTCTGCGACACCGACTTAGCACGAACTTCCAAGCACAAGCCGAAGGGATGACCACCGACAAGATCATTCAACGACTCTTGAAGGATATCAAGGAACCGGCGATCCCCAAATATGCTGGGGTCGATCCAAATGCCATCCAAATGGCTCCGCCGCCAATCCACTGATTCAGTAATCCAGTATCCATGTCTTCTGTGTCTGACCTCAGGATTCATCTCTAATCATCAGCAAAGGGTCACTTCGGTGCAGTGGGATGTTTCTGTTAGCCACGCCACCCTGCTGACCTTAGGTATTGGTCTTTGCGTCGGACTGCTCACGACGCTCCTTGCCCTATGGCTGAGCCTTGCAACATGCTGGTTTCGAATCACCGGCTCGAAAATTGCTATCGCCATTATTTCGAGTTTTCTGCTGATCCCTTTGTATGTCCAAGCTACGGCTTGGAGTGCTGGCTTTGGATCCAACGGTTGGCTGCGATTGAGCCAAGTCGACGCCTCGAAGCATCCATTGATGGGTTTGGCGAGCGTCGTTTGGATACACACTTGCGCGGCGACGCCGTATTGTTTTTGGATCCTCGCACTCGGATTGCGACGAACCTACAATCCTCTCGTCGACCAGTCGATGCTCGAATCCGGTCCCGTTTTCACCCTTCGAAGTCAGCTTCTGCCGAAACTCAAACCTTGGCTCATAGCTTCTTTTCTATGGGCATTTGCCTCAGTCCATTACGATATGGTCGTCACGAACTTGTTCCAAACCCCGACTCTTTGCGAAAGTGTTTACCAACAAGTGCAATTCGGTAAGTTAAGGAGTTTACCGATACTGATCGCTTGGGGTATTTCGATAGCCGTAGGCTTATCATTATCCCTAGGATCGATTTTCCTGCGATTACGAAACACGGTCCGATCGCAGATGGCCAAAGACAACACGGCGAATCTGGTTTTGAGCAAATACCAGAGGAACTTGATCAGTCTTCTGACTTGGTTGGCTCTGCTAATTTGCTTTGTTATTCCATGGCTGAACTTGATATCTCGATTGGGGGTTCGATCCTCGTTCGTTGATGGCCAGGGAGTTAGAACTTGGAGTCTAGCCGAATGCTCGACTGCGTTGTGGCACGTCCAAGACTTCGCGGATGAGTTCAGTTGGAGTTTACAACTGAGCCTCTGGGCTACTGCGATGAGCCTTGTATTGGCTTCGATGCTCCTGTGGACAACTCGCAATCGAGCCGGACATGTTTTGGCGATTGGACTTTTGGGATGCATGTTGGCAACTCCTGGTCCGTTGATCAATTTAGCGATTGGGCAACTGCTGAATCGATACCTACCTGATTCATTGAGTTTTCTGTCGGATCGCACCTTGATAGGACCGATCCTAGCGTTGCAGTTTCGAATCCTGCCGGTGGTGTTTGGGTTGTTATGGATCACCCGGCAGCAATACCTCGATCGACTAGGTGAACTGTTGCAAATCGAAAATCAACTCCCCTCCAAGTCGAGAATCTACTCTTGGGTGCGTTACTCGCAGTGGGCGTGGATCACTACCTTTTGGATCGGTTTTTGCATCGCTTTTGGGGATCTAGCCAGCTACCTACTCGTTCAGCCTCCGGGCGTGACGACCATCGCGATGCGGATGTTCGATCTGCTTCATTACGGAACCAAGAATCGCGAAGCTGGACTTGCCGTGGCCCTTGCACTTCTTGGAGCTCTTTCAAGTCTCCTTTGGATCCGCTCTTTGCATCGGATTCGATAACTCGTAACAATAATTCACCCTGCATTTGGACCTGTACCATGAATCATCCACGTTTGAACGGTTTACGAATTGCGTTCGTCGCTTTGGGGTTTATAGCCATCTGGATCGAGGCGTCGAAAAACACCAAGGCGATCGCACAATCAAAAGACATGTATCAGCTAAACAAAAGAGCGATCACTCAGATTGTAAATGGCAAGGTTCGGACTCAGACATCTTCCCAGTGGGATCCAAAAACCACAGCGGTGATCGTTTGTGACGTATGGGACTATCACCACTCGATCAATGCAGTCCGACGTCTGGAAGAGATGCTGCCAAGTATGGAGAAACTGCTCAAGGTGGCTCGCGATTCCGGCTCGATCGTGATCCATTCACCGAGCGATTGCATGCCACATTATGAAGGTAACCCGGCTAGGATCCGGGCCGAGCAGGTACCCAAAAATAATCTGCCTCCTAACATCGCTTCTTGGAATTGCAAAATATCCCAGGAGGAAGCCGGAGTTTATCCGCTCGATCAGGCCGATGGCGGTGAGGATGATGACCCGATCGAGCATCAGCAGTGGGCACAGAAGCTCAAGGCTCTGGGGCGCGACCCTGGACTCCCGTGGAAAACCCAGAACCCAGCACTGACGATCGATCCTGCCGTCGACTACGTGAGTGATCGGGGCGACGAGGTTTGGGCGATCCTCAAAGAGAACAAGATCGAGCATGTGATCATGCTCGGCGTGCATACCAATATGTGCGTTCTAGGCCGCCCATTTGGGCTTCGGCAATTAGTGCGTCAACAAGTGGATGTCGTTTTGGTTCGAGATCTGACCGATTGTATGTACAACCCTAAACGTTGGCCATTTGTCGATCACTACACAGGTAACGATTTGATGATCGGGTATGTCGAAGAGCACATCTGCCCTACGGTCACCAGCGATCAGATCATCGGTGGAAAGCCGGTCGTGTTTGTTAACGATAAAAGGACAGCCAAGTATCCGTTTGCTCTGGAAGTCGAGAAAATCAGCCAAAAGGGGCCTGAGTGGGAGCTGACTACTTGGAAGAAGTTGATCGAGCAGTCTGCTTCGAAAGGAGCATCGAAGATACTGGTTCGATGTTCGCTCAGGATTCCACCGGAGTCATTTTCCGAGACAGTAACGCTCAAGCACCCGAGGATCAAAAAAGCGTGGCTAAACGGCCATCAACTCGAACTGAGTCAAGGGACCAGTTCGCTGAGCGATTTCGAGATCGTCGCCTCACAAACCTTTGGTAACGATGATGCGAATGTTTTGGTTTTAGAAATCGACGCAAGCCAAGCGTCACAGAATCCGCAGATTCTTGCGAATGATTCGATACCTGTTGTCACGTCCAAGTCCGGTGCGATAACGCTTGAAGGAGGCTTGCAGCTTAAGAGCGTTTCGGAGTTGGATCAAGCCGATACGAATCTGCCACTTCCAGCCAAATTTGCCTTACCACCTGCGGTCTACTACAGCCTTCCATGAAAGGCTTAACTCAAGCCGAGCGGCCAGAGGCATCGCCAAGACGGCTTGCCAAACGATTGAGAACAAGCGATTGGTCCAGGCACCCGCAAGGTTCTGTTTGTGTTCGCGAGGTTCGAGAGACGGCCTGAGGAACTGAAACGTCTCATGACTCATGCTTAGCGACTTTGGGGCCTAGTCGGTCGCTGTAACTACTTCTGGAAGCCGGGAACTTTTTGGAATGCCGGGATCGCTTCGCTGGCATCAAAAGACAGCAAACGCGACTGGCCCACGAAATAAGTATGATCATAGTCGACCACCAGATTGTAAGTCACCTCGCTTAGCCCGTCCTTTAGGTTTTGAATCGAAACAAAACCGGTCGCGGTCCGCAAATATGTTCCTTGCGTAAGATCCTTAGTCTTGACCCAGCCTTGGCCGATCACCCACCAGCGGTGGCCAAGCGTCGATTGGATCGATTCGCCATTGGATAAAACGATCTCTCGAACATCTGACTCGGGCCTCTTGGTCGCTCGGAGTACCGCATTGAATCGCAGTTGTCCACTTGGGATATCTTGGCAAGCTACTAAATCACCGACCTTGATCGTTTCGATCGGTCTGAGCCCCAGATCCGTTTGCACAGGTGTGCCTTTGACCAAGCACTCGTGTCGTCGTCGATCCCGGTCGGGTTCATTGCGTCGTGGTCGCCGATCATTTGCGAGAGTCGCGAAGGGATTAGTAAACCTTTCGGGATTTATATACAACACCTGTGTCCGATCTTCAGCATACTTGCTGTCGAAAGGTTTTGGTCCTTCATTATAGCTTTCTTCGTAACGATCATACCAGTCCCACCAACTCTCGGGCGAGTCGTCTAGTTCGGCACCAGTGGCTCCCCGCAGCACTGTTGCAATCCGTCTTTGGAGTGCCCGGATGTTTTGGTTTGATTCCCGATTGTTCTCGCCAATTGTCTTGGTAAGCCTTTGGGCTTCAGAGGTCACGATATTTGCTGCATTGGCATCACCGAGCACTCTTCTTGCGATCAGGTTCGCAAATAAGCTATCGGTGGTCGACGAAGCGATCTGATTGTTAAATTGGCTATTTTCTGCGAAGGTTCTGATGGCAAGCAGTCGATCGAGTTGCTGCTGCTCGTAACGGTTCTTGAGTTCTCGCATTTGAACCAGTTGCAGAATCAATTCCCCATTGCCTCGGGTAACGACTCGACTTTTAAGTTCTATTTCGGTTGACATACGATCCAACATGTCTGGCACGTAACATTCGAGTGGATATTTGCGCAACTGCTTGATCGCAGCGATACCCAGCTGACTAGTCGGATCATTCAATGCGATCGTAGCCAGAGCTGTACAGGCTTGGCGTGTATGAAATTTTCCTATGGCTTTGACCATATGAAGGGCCGTCACCGACGAAACCTGTTCGATCGCGATTTCCAGACAATGAATAATCGCAGGATCATCAATCTTGTTCAATTGCTCAATCCCACGAAATGTAAGATCTCTATCGCCTGTCTCGATGCTCGCTACAATCCCTTTCAATCGAGGCATCCATTTCTTACAAGCATCCAGTTTGGCTTGCGAGCCATTTTGCGCTTGAAGCATTTCCTCCCAGGTGAACCAGCGTCCCGCCATGAATTCATGACCGAGTTGTTCACGAGCCTCTGGATCCGAGGGGAGCAACTCCAAAACGCCGTACCAATGCGCTCGAGCTTGCTTCGTCAGACCATGGGTGACACACCAACGGGCCATGGTTCGGTGAGCTTGCGCATCGAAATCGATTTCCGGGCGGCGATTGTAATAAGACTTGACATCGTGATCCATCGAGTCGAAGTTCAATTGATCCAAGGATAGCCAACCTTGAGCCAAGCCTACCTGTCCGATTTGCCAGCGAATCCAATCATGTAGATCGTACTCAGATTTCTCTGAATTTACCGACTCATACGCCAGTCGCTTAGGTTTGCCAGTCGCTACGGACTGCAAGGCTTCGGCACGATCGATCGGTTGTCCTTGAGCCTCGGCAGAAAGTACGCGATGCGCCTGCGATCTTGGTTCCCCTGTTTTGGGGTCAGACTGAGCAACGGCATGATTGGTCATCAAACCATCGCTTGCGATGATTCCCAATCCAAAAGCGAATTGCAAAAGCTGTACGAGGTTCTGATTTCTTCTCGATCGCATGGTGTATTTCCTCCGAGTATCAATGAGGTGCCTACCTATCTAATCGTAGAGAAACGGGGGGGATCGCTCCCAATGCAGCAAGTTTTTTGAACTTTGGGTGATTTTATCGCGCTCGTGTGCTGTCCTTTTCACGATTAGATCTATGTGGACAACGATCAAATCAACTTCGGATCCGTCTAGGACCGAGCCAATCATGCCGTACTTGAACCTGCCTGCTCTCCCCCTTATTCGCAAATCGCGTGCTCTTTTTGTTTTGTCGATTCTTGGGATCCTAGTGCTAGGAATCGCCGGCGATCGACAAGCTCATGCTCGTTGTCAGATTGACCCAGAACTCGCAGCGCTCAAGCAAATTGTTCTGGATTACAAGGATGCTATCCGACGAAGGCAGGATATTATTCGCGAGTTCGACGAGAACCAAAGGCTCATTCAGCACTCGATGCTTGAAATGAGGGTCTTCACCCGAGAGATGGAGCGAGCCAGCGCGATACAGATTCTTATGTCAATCAATCTTTACAGCACAGCAGCCCAAGTCTCTCAGCGCCGCTTCGTCGACTTTGTACAGAAGCGTCAAAAGCTCGATGCTGACTTCAAAAAGTGGCAGAGCGCTTGGCCTAGCTTCATGCAGCGCTACTGGGCGCACTGCGATATCGAACGCAACTTGAATCGCCAACAGATCGAAGACCGTCTGAGGATCCTATCCAATGCCGATCCAGAGGACTATCCTGCATTGATCGCTACGGCCTGCTTGGTCGAACGTCTCGGCAGGTTCAACGAAGGCCTTGTACGGATCGAGCCAGTCATCAGTCGGCACACATCGCTTGACTCAATCGCGCTGCTAACGAAATCTTCTATTTTGAGACTAGCTCAAAGAGATAACGATGCTAGGATCGCGTACACCCAAGCGCAGCAGGCCCTCGTATGGCTCCCGGAAGAGCTTATGCCAATCTACCGCTTTTTGCGGGCAAGGCTCTATGCGACTCTTGGAGAATACGCCGCAGCCCAAAACGAATGGCAGGCCTTATCGCAAATCCGATCGATGGAACTCGAAGCCTACCGCAGCTTAGCACTCCTGCATTGCAACCGCGTAGGGCCATCGGGATTCGAAGCCAAACAAGCTGTCAAAGAAGCCTCGACCGCCTTGGCTTTAGACTCCGATCCGAACTGGTTCTCCCACTTTGTCATGGCAATGGCTTACCATGCTGCAGATCAGAGGGCCCAAGCCCTCGAACAAGTGCAATTGGCAAGTCAAAAGAGCCATGGAGAGAACCAATCCCTATGCGATGGTTTGGAACTGTGCATCCAAAATAGAAAAGCAACACGCTGGGATTTCCGAAATACAATCAACCGATAGTTGCTGACCACAAGGATGGACTAGCTTCCTCTGCCCGTAGAAGTTTGTGGTTTCGTTGGCTGGCCGACGATTCAACACCCGTTGTCAGGTCTAAGTTCGATCTGCGGTCTACTACAGCCTTCCATGAAACGCTCAACTCAAGCCGAGCGGCCAGAGACATCGCCAAGACGGCTTGCCAAACGATTCAGAGCAATCGCTTGGTCCAGGCACCGTCAAGCCCCATTCTCTTCAAAACCCTGCTTTTTTTTCTAGTAGCTACCGCTACTGGATTGGCTGCTGTTGCCAAGCGTGATCGGTTCAAGGCCCAGTGCGGCGCGGGCCGGGTCGAGGAGTTCCCTAGTGCGGCTCGAGCCGCATCTTGATACGCCCAGATCGCGGACGCTTAGGAGTGTTTGCAGATCCCTCACGCCCCCGGCGGCTTTGACTTGGACGCTCGGTTTGGAATTGGCACGCATGAGTTTCAAATCCTCCATCGTTGCGCCCGAGGAGCCATAGCCTGTGGATGTTTTGACCCAGTCGACACCGATGTCGCTGCAGATCCTGCAGAGTTCGATTTTATGCATATCTTGAAGGTAGCAGTTCTCGAAGATGACTTTGATTTTTTGATCCGCGTCATGAGCAAGTTCGGTGAGCATGGCGATCTCGTCGCGGACGTAGTCCCATTGGAGACTCAGAACTTGACTGATGTTGACAACCACATCGAGTTCTTGGCAACCGTCTTCGAGGGCTGCGATTGTTTCGGCTCGTTTGACTGATGCTCGATGTCCACCGTGTGGGAAACCGATGGTCGTCGATGCCTTGACGCTCGAGCCTTCGAGTCGCACAGCGCAGCGTTTGAGGTAGTAGGGCATGATGCATACGCTGGCCACATCATAGGCTAGCGCAAGATCGATTCCTTGTTCTAGATCGCGGATCGTCATGGTTGGGACCAACAGCGAGTGGTCGATCATTTTGGCTAGGTCTTGGTAGGAATAATTCGCCATAGATTCATTTTCTGATTCTCGAAAAACTTGGTCGGCTAGGGTATAAATCGGGGCTTAACAACAACCCTCCCCCCTGCCCTAGAGCCGAGATTTTATCATGCGAACAGGAATTGATGGGACCCGAAATCAATGGCAATTGGCGGAAAGATTTGTTAGGAATCGCCGCGAGTTTTTGATGTCCGGAGCGAGCCTTGCGATATTGCCCTTGGCTGCACAGATCGCGCCCGGGGCGATCCGATCCAAGAACGCTTGGTCGAGTGATCCTTTTACGCTCGGAGTTGCCTCCGGAGATCCCCATAGTGACGGCATGGTGCTTTGGACAAGACTGGCACTCGATCCAATCCAGTTCGGTGCGAATCCCAAGGAGCCGATCGAGGTGGTTTGGGAACTTTCCGACGACCCATCGATGAAGTCGATTTTAAAGACCGGTAAGGTGATCGCTACCGAAGCACTGGGTCACTCGGTGCATGTGGAGGTCCATGGATTAGAACCGAATCGCTGGTATTGGTACCGCTTCCAAAGTGGAGAAGCGATCAGTCCCATCGGTAGGACTCGCACGGCCCCGGCTCGTGAGCAGTGGGTCGATGAATTGCGATTTGCATTCGCTTCCTGCCAGCATTACGAATCGGGTTTGTATACAGCTTATGAGCACATGATCACCGAAGAGCTCGATATGATCCTGCATTTGGGGGATTACATCTATGAGGGGCCTCCTGGTCGAAGTGGACTTCGTAAGCACAATAGCCTGGAGATCGTCAGTCTCGATGATTATCGCAATCGGTATGGTTTGTATAAGTCCGATGAGCATTTGCGAGCCGCACACGCTTATGCACCTTGGTTGGTCGTTTGGGACGACCATGAGTTCGACAATAACTGCGCTGGGCTGATTTCGGAAGAATTGTGGGTTGATCCGCGCGATTACGCGATCCGCCGAGCCAGTGCCTATCAAGCCTACTATGAGAATCAGCCTTTGCGCGCAACTGCGATGCCAGCGGGCGCGGATATGAAGATCTATCGGGATGTGGACTTTGGGCCTTTGGCGAGTTTTGCCATGCTCGATACGCGCCAGTACCGTTCGGATCAACCCAATGGGGATGGAGGCAAGAAACTCGAAGGGGCCGTTTTCCATCCGAAGTCGACGTTGCTCGGTCCGCAGCAGGAAGCTTGGCTCAACGCCCACCTGCAAGACTCTCAGGCTCGATGGAATATTTTGGGCCAGCAGGTGATGGTCGGTCGCGTGGGTCGCAGCAGTGGAGACTCCAAGGTTTACAGTATGGATCAGTGGGCCGGTTACGATGCGCCTCGCAAACGATTACTTGGGCAGATCCAGCGGAACACATCGGCCAACACCGTCATTTTGACTGGAGATATTCACAGCAACTGGGCGAACGAACTCTATTTGGATTTTGACAAGCTCGATCAAGATCCGGTTGCAGTCGAGTTTGTTGGAACCAGCATTTCCTCAGGTGGCAATGGGTTTGACAAGAACAAGCAAGAGGAAGAACTGTTTCGCGAGAATCCTTTCGTCAAATTCCACAATGCCGAGCGAGGTTATGTTTCTTGCAAAGTGACCAAGGATCAGTGGCAGACCTACTACCGCACGGTGCCTTATGTCGATCGCCCTGGTGCTCCTTTGCAAACGAGAGCGGAGTTTGTTGTCGAGCACAACAAGCCGCGATTGGTGCGATGATTACCATCGCATCGCGTGCAATGGGCTAGCGAATTGATCGGTCCAAAGGGTGCTCTGGGGGTTGCTCGGATCGCTTGAGGGATCTTGGGATGGAGCGAGTTTATCCCGGGCACCGGGCCAAGCGGGTAATTCGCTGTTTTGAGGAAACAGCACAAGCCAACGGACTTTGCGTGAGACCGGTTCGTAGGTTGCGAGTTTGGACTCGACTAGTAGCGGCTTAAAACCAGCCCGTTTACTCGTAGCAAAAAGGATCGGGGCAAGATCAAGGTTTCGGTTGGTGATATTGATCGCGAGGATTCCGTTTGGTGCCAAGCGCTTTTTGTAGAGTTCGAGGGCTTCGAGAGTCAGCAGATGGATTGGTAACGAATCGTTGGCAAACGCATCGACAAACATTAGGTCGTAGGACAGTTCGTTGTCTGAAAGGGACTCTTGTTCGAGTAATCGCCGACCGTCACCGACTCGAATCTCGGTCGACCCGGTATGGGCGGCGAGATAGCCGAAGTGTTTTTTGGCCAATTCGCTAACTGCGGGGCTGATCTCGTAGTATCGCATGGTGTCTTGAGCTCTCGCATAGAGCGATAGCGAGCCGGTCCCCAGGCCGATGACTGCCACCCTGAGCGGTTGTTTTGATTGATTGTGGCACCAGCCAATGGCTAGAGCGGCCCCCGAGTCGGTTTGATAATAGGTGGTCTGGTCTGGATCCAAAGGGCCTTGAGTCGGTTGGGTCCCATGTCGGATGCGTCCATGGAGCATCGCTCGAAGCGATTGCTTACTGTTTTCAATCACACTGACAACTCCGTAGAAATCCCGTTTTTGATCGATGAGGGTTTCTAGGCTTGGAGTAAGTAGCAGCATGGATAAAGCACCCAGCAGGAGTGTTGGGCACAGGATAGTCAGAGGCCAAGCGATTCGTCGAGTAAACGGATCATAAAGAAGCTTTTTGGACATCGCCTTAGCGTGATACCAAGCGATCCAGATGGCACCCAATGCCAGTGCTGCATGCAGTTCGTAGTAATCGCTAAAGAGCCATGGGGCCAAAACAGTGGCAAAGAGTGAGCCGAGCGCACCACCGAGTGCGATCTGCAAATAGAAAGCTGGCATGAGGTCCGGATCCGGACGAAGTCGATAGATCAGCCCATGGCATGCAAGACCGATGCTTGCTACGCAACCCAAGCAACAGCCAACCAATGCGATCCAGGGAAGCCATAATTTAAACGCGACGATTCCTATGCCTAAAAGTGCACCGACATAGAACAAGCTTGTTTGGACAGCCCAGGATTCGAAAAGCTTCGATGAGAAGGCAAGCCACCATGTGGCAAGGTAGACTGCGAGGGGTAAAACCCAAAGTCCCGGGACGATCAACCCGGCTTGGCTGGCGTGGCTCGTTGCTGTCGATAAAACAATCGAACTGCAGGCCGAGAGGCCTAGTAGCAATGGCCATCGGAGTTGGCCAATTGCATTCTGAGGTCTGATGGGTAGCGTTTCGATGCTGGATGCTTTATTTCGGATCGATAGGCTGTAGGTGATCATGGCAAGAGCGAGTATCCAGTAGAGGATCGTCCACAGGAGTAGTTGTGTTGGCAACGACCACCAGGGTTCGATGGCCAAAGGGTAGAGCAGACAGCTAGCAAGAGAGGTTAGATTCGATAACGCATACCATGCGTAGGGGTGGTGGGATTGGGTGCTTCGGAAGTGCCAAGCGGAGATCAGCGAGCTGGTACTAGCCATCAGTACGAAGGCAAGTCCGATGCGTAGGAGCAGTTCCAGGAGGATTGCGAGGGTAGGAAAATTCGCTAGAAGCAAAGTTTGCGAAGGCCACCAAGCCAGGGCTGGTATCGCGATTGCGGAGAGTCCCCAGAGGCTCGCATGCAGGGTCGCTTGGGACTGTAAATTGAGTTTTTTATGGGTTTGGGATGCGTAAAAGTAGCCCACGAGCAGCGCGGTTTGAAAAAACAGCAGGCAAGTCGTCCAGACGTGGGCGGTTGCTCCCCACTTCGGTAAAAGAGCCTTACCGAGGATCGGCTGGATGAGGAAAAGAAGAAAAGCATTGGAAAGGATGAGGATGCCGCTGCGCATGGTGAAATTGTAATACCAAAGGGGTTCGGCGTGGTGTTTGGAGGCTATAATTGCGACCCCTTTTCGTTCAGTAAAGATTTGATGTTCAGCAGAACTCCGAGTGAGACAAGACGATGACCCAACCGATGTTTTCAGGATTGATTCCACCGATGATCACCCCCATGCGCAGCCGCGATCGTCTGGATGTCGAGGGGCTCGGAAGACTCGTCGAGCACTTGATCCAAGGTGGTGTTCATGGCCTGTTTGTGCTTGGGACCACTGGGGAGGCACCTAGCTTGAGCCATCGTTTGCAGCAGGATGTGGTGAGTCGAACCGTTGAATTTGTTGCGGGCCGCCGCTCGGTCTTGGTCGGGATAACCGATACCTCGTTTGTTGAAACGGTTCGGCTGGCAGAGCATGCGCACAAGGTGGGTGCGGCAGGTCTGGTTCTTTCGACCCCTTATTACTTTCCTGCTGGTCAGACGGAACTGAAGTACTATGTCGATGAGCTGATGCCTGAGTTGCCATTGCCGGTGATGCTTTACAACATCCCTTCGCTGACGAAGGTTTGGTTTGAGATCGAGACACTCCAGGAGTTGTCCGAGCATACCAAGGTGGTGGGTTTGAAGGACAGCAGCGGCGATCTCGCTTATTTCGAGCGTGCCGTCGGGCTCAAGAAGCTACGTCCTGATTGGTCGATCATGATTGGTCCCGAGGCGCTTTTAGCCAAGTCTTTGGCGTTAGGGGGCGACGGCGGGGTGGCAGGAGGGGCAAACCTGTATCCGAATTTGTTCGTCAGTCTTTATGAGTCGTATCGACGAGGGGACTCGGATTGGGAATCGTTGCACCGGCAAATCGAGGGGCTGCAAGGGATCTACGATATCGGCAAGTATGCGTCCAGGTTTATCAAGGGAACCAAGTGTGGGGTGTCTTTGCTGGGGATTTGCGATGATTTCTTGGCCGATCCCTTTCATCGTTTTCGGCCCGAAGATCGCCTGAGGGTCAAAGAGATCCTATGCCGAGTCGAGGCTGCTAGGGAAGGATGGCGACTCGGATATTCTGCGGCTTCTGAGCGCAAAGAATAGCCTTTTGGATTTGCTCGAGTGGAAAAGTGTGCTCGACCAGATGCTTGAAGGGGAACTTGTGATTGTTCTTGTGCATGAATTCGGTGGCAAGTAGTAGATCCTTGGCTTGGTAATTATGAACGCCGTGGATCGATAGGTGCTTGCGAACGAGTTGTTCGATCACGATTGGGGCTGGATCCGAGGGGAAAACGGCTCCGACGAGGATAATCTTCCCGCCGGTGCGAACAAGGCGGATTGCTTCAAGGGTTCCGGCGTTGGTTCCAGAGCATTCGATCACCGTATCGAAGTCCAAGGGAGTTTGGGTATCGGACGAGGCTGATCGCAGTTGGTTTGGAGCAGCGCACTGGGATGCACCGAATTGCAGTGCCAGTTTTCGTCGATGTTCATCGGGTTCGATGCACAGGAGTTTCCGCGGGGAGAGGGTTGTAAAAAAAGCGCATGCGGTAAGGCCGAGCATGCCTGCACCGATGACAAGGATGGATTCATCGCTCGAGGTGTTTGCTGTGCGGACAGCAGCAGCGATGGTTGCCGTTGCGCAACTCAGTGGGGCGGCTTCAAGGTCATCGACACCTTCGGGTACTTTGACGATTTGGGTGCCGGGCAAGAGGGTGCAGTGGGTCGCGAAACCACCGTGCCAGGAGGTGGTGTTGGTCACCTGTTGATGCCCATACTTGTAACCCGACTGGCATTTCTGGGGCAGGTCGTGTTGGCAGAAAAAGCAATGGCCGCAGTTGGCAACGACGGTCCAGACAATTCGGTCGTTGAGATTCAGAGGCTCGCCAGCGACATCATATCGAGGTGCATCTGGGCCGAGCTCGATGATTTGGGCGACGATCTCGTGTCCTAGGATTGCTGGCGTATGGGCGTGACGGCGTCCGCAGATGGTGTGCAGATCGCTACCACAGATCGTGCAAGCTAGGACACGTGTGAGGATTTGCCCATGGCCGATCGGTGCGATCGATACCGAGCGTAGCTCCCAGGGAGCATTGGGGCCGTTGAATAAGGCTGCTTGGGAATCGCGGGGCACGGTACGACGAGGTGGAATGAGTAGTTTGGGGGAACTAGGAAGATAACGAAAAAACCGCTGAGAGGCGATTGCCGCTCAGCGGTTGCAAGAATTTAGAAAGAGACTCCGAGCTATCGGAAGTCATTCTCAGAAGAGCAACGGCATTACGAAGGGGTCTTCGTCGTGGTCTTCTTCACAGCAGCCTTCTTCTTGGCTACTTTCTTCTTGGTAGCAGCCTTCTTAGGAGCAGCTGCCTTCTTTGCAGCCTTCTTCTTTGCTACCTTCTTCTTCGTTGCTCCAGCTTTTTTCTTGGCCACGGATATATCCTCCAAAAAACCAAAAACATGGTTGACGCGGTCTCCTTGGTCCGAAGCAGCAGACTTCAGGAGCCGAACTCGGCAACCGAAACAAAACGTCCTTCGCTTCAAACTTTCGATCTGGCCTTGGGCCTCTTGGCACTGGGCCTATCGATCCGTGACATGATCGAATGTTTGGGCTATGGACACCATAGTTACGAGTAGTTGTATAAAACTCGAAACTGAATGCAACATGATTTCGACAATTTTTCCACAAACATGAAACGTTTTTTTTGGCTCTGAGTTCTTTTTATGTCGCTTTGATGGAGCCTTCGAAAGCCACTTGAGCATCGGATCTTGGTGTAATGCAAACAGGTCAAAAGCCCTGTGTATCGGTCGCTTTCGAATGTTTGTCGGCAATGGAGTTCGCTAAATGGAGTTATCGGGTTTGTTGGTGATTGGAACCCAAGTTGATGTTGTTTGCGAACCCTGCATCGATTTCGTTTTGTCAATAAAAATACAGGGTGTGTGCGTTTCTTGGGCTTCGTTTGCTTGTTTGTCGAGTCGATAGTTTTTCCGTTGCTGTTTGAACAAAACACTGCGCTTAAGCGAGCATGCTTATCTTCGTGACAATGACTTTCGGATCGAAACGATCCGTCTTTCGCAAGCCATTTTTAGAGACTCGATCGGCTTAGTATGTTGGGGTGAAAACGTGGCTATAAAGCCCCAAATAAGGGCGGAAAAATTTTCGAATTTTTTTTCGAAAATCACCATCGAGGAGGACCGCCGAAGCGCTGTAGGGCCTGAACATTGTTCATGGCAAGGGATAGAAACAGCAGAGCATTGATGCCGCTGCCTCGTTGGAAGAACCACCATGCGACCAAGAATCCGAATGCAGCTCCGATCATGTATGCCTCTTGGTAGCCATCGCTTCGGCGTACGATCGCCGCTGTATGTTGCACGATGTGCCCCCCATCGAGTGGATACACCGGCAGGAGATTAAACAGCGGCCACCAGATGCTTACCAGGACATAGAAATCGAAGATCGCGAAGGTCCAAGGGTCGCGGACCGCGAGTCCCTCGATGGCCCAAGGGTTTGAGATTCCACGGGGTTTGATCCATTCGAACCACTCGGATGCTGTGGGTACGTAAAACCCTAGTGCGTAAGCCAAACATGCGACGAAGATGGCCGAAACGAACTGCAATAGCGGACCTGCAAGCGAGATGACAATATGATTCGCATGGGTTAGCCGTCGACGTCCCCCGGACCGGTTGAACGAGAATCCTGCCGTCGGGATCGCCATACCTCCCATTGCATACAGAACGATACTCGATTCAATCCCGTAGTAACGGAACGCCAAGGCGTGTCCAAGTTCATGGATCAGAACTGAGACCATCACGCATAGGATCCAAACGATCAAAAGAGGAAAAACCCCTGGGGCCGTTCCTATCCCTGAGAAGGCTTGGTTGGCTCCCATGGCCATGTTGTACCCAAGGGCTGCGGTGATTACCCAAAACAGCCAGTGGACTCGAACCGGGAATCCCATCAGAGAGAATCGCCAGTCGTAGGGGCTTGGAGTCGGTTCGCCGAACATGTCTTGGGTGTGTCCTTGGTTTGTGTAAGTCGCCAGCGGCTGGCTTAGATTCCAAAAGCTCTGAAACCAGCGATGATTTTTTCGGCCGCAAAACTGAGGCTAGTCTCAGGGATTAGCAACGATGGAATCAAAGCGATGCGGTTTCTGCTCGGTCCGGTTAGGTGTACCAAAACTCCCTCTTTGGCAAGCCAACCAACGATCCTCGAAGCGAGGGCTGAATCTGCGATCGGTAAGTTTTCCAGGCTGATGCAATTTGCCAAGCCGATCCCTTCGACCAGCACATCGCCCGAAAGTCCTTGACGTAGGAGGTTACGAAGCAGTTCTCCTTTGCGTTCAATCTCGGCGCCGAGATTTCGTTCCTGCAAAATTGCAAGTGTTTCGTTGGCGATACGGCAAGCCAGCGGATAGCCGGCAAAGGTCTCGGACTCGATTCCCGGTCCGATCGCATCGATCCAAGTCGGATTTCCAATCACCGCAGCGATAGGAGCAATCCCACCCCCGAGAGATTTGCCCAGCACAAGAAGATCCGGTGTCCAGCCCTGGGTTACGCTCAAAAACATCGGCCCAGTGCGTCTTAAGCCCATTTGGATTTCGTCACTGACGACGGCTAGCCCCTTTTTCTTCGCGAGCTCTACAAGTTTCCTAAAGAAACCTGCGGGAGCAAAGTAATAGCCTCGAGCGCCAATGGCGGGCTCTAGAAACAGGATCGAGGCTTTCTGAGGCCCCTGATCGAAGGCGATTGCCGCCTGTTCCAAACACCGCTGGCATTCCTGGCATAGTCGGTTGACGTGATCGCTTGCAGAATCCTCCAAATTGGGTCCGCAAGAACCCTGCAGGTGACGAGGAAAGGGAATGGTTCGGACTGCTTGGTCAAATCCAAAGCCATCGATTGCCATCGACCGCTGGGTGTCGCTCAGGTGCGCACTGGCCAGCGAGCGACCGTGGTAAGCTAGATCGAATCGAACAACTGCTCCTGGTGATCTTGCATGCGCTAACTTCCAAGCGATCTCGATGCCGCGAGCACCGCTAACTGTTAACCAAACTTTTGAAGGCGTTATAGTATTTGCCTTCGAGCCTGAATGCTGATCCCACAATCCCCCGAGCGTCTCTTCGAGTTTTCGGCGCTCGAGGGACTCGCCCCCGTGAGCCCAGGTCAATTCGGAGATCTGCTGGTTGATCGCAGAGATAATTTTTGGGTGAGCGTGCCCGAGATTGCAGGCCGAATATCCGCAGACAAGATCCAGGTACTTGCGTCCTTGGTCATCCCACACGAACTGCCCAAGGCTTCGACTGAAGACCAACTGGCTCAGTGGATCGTAGCTTCGTTTGTTGCCGATTGGGCGGCGAATGTCCATCCGTGACTCCTCAGGAGACTCAAATGGCTCGATGGTTCTTGACTCGCTCGATCAGAGGTTGAATGATTTCGGCAGGTACGAATTTTTCAAGCGATCGACCTTGTCCAAGGCTCGCAATCTGTTTGATCAAGCTGCTCGAGACGTGGACGAACTCTTCGTCGGCCATGAGGAAGACCGTTTCGAGTTCGGCATCGAGTTGTCGGTTGGCCATCATCATGGTGAATTCGCCGGCGATATCGGTCAGAGGGCGAACCCCACGCACCATGACTTTAGCACCGAGTTTTCGGACAAAATCGACCGCCAGGCCGTCGAATGATTGGACCGAGACATTCGGCAAGTGCTTGGTGACTTGCTCGACGAGTCGCAACCGCTCCTCGATTTCAAAGAGCGGTTTCTTCTCTTGATTCACTCCGATTCCAATGATCAGTTGTTCGTAGAGCGCACTGGAGCGTTCGATGATGTGCAGATGCCCGAGAGTCACCGGGTCAAACGAACCGGTGTAAACCGCTTTTCGAGAGGATAGTTTGGCCATGGCAAGTGATCTTAGGATCTCTTTGGATTGGTCTGCTAGATGGTCTTCTAGTCTATCGATCAAGGCGTTCCAAGGTCGAAGGCTTGCGGAGTTGAAAGAAGGTAAACAGGTAGACCAGGAAGCTGAACAGAAATAGGATTCCCATGCAACCAAAGCCAACGGAAGTCATGATTTTGATGAGCAAATCGGCATCTACAGGCGGGGGTGGCGCGTTACCGGGCCTTTGCTGCTGTTGCGCTACCAGCATCCCTTGCTTGGCTTGCTCGAGCGCTTCGGGTAGAAAAATATAGCCCAGGATTCCTCGGACGATTGTCATCAAGGCCATTCCCAGGGCGAGCCAGGAAAGTTTCACCGCCGCACTTCGTTTTCGCTGAAGTATTTGGATGCTCCAAAGGACCATCGGGATGGCGACGATGAAGTCGAATAAGCCCAATGCTAATGTGGACACGGTATTGGCAAAGCTCGGTTTAATCATCGCCGGCATGACGACTTTCGTGCCAGTTCCTGTTTGGGGATCTCCCTGGCCCTCGGTATCCCTACCGAACTTCTCTTCTACCGGATCCCAACTCTCGGGTGCGGTTTGAACGGGAACTTGCATCATGTTGTTGCCACCGGCCAGCATTACCGCATTCCCTATTAATCCGATGATTCCCATGAGCCCGGCAAATCCGAAGAGCAACATGAAGATCGTTGCAATGATGGTTCCAGCCGATAGACCCGGTGGCTTGGCATCTACTCGTTCTTGATTACCATCATTCAGGCCAGATAGGTCGCTCGAGTAAGGGTTCATTGGATGGTTCTCGAAAAAAAGGACTTAAAAAAAGGACTTAGAAAAAGGCTGTTGAGCAATCGTTTGGATTTAGCTTAACCCAAGCCACCAGAGATTTGTAGCCATTGCGGGTTTTCTTCGGCATGCTCGGCAATTTCTTGCCAAATTAATGACCGATTTCGCTGAGGGATCCAGCCCCAGGTTTTTTGAGCAAGCTCCGAATCGAGCACGATCCAAGGAGCATCATAGGGCCTCGGCTCATCGACGCGATCTAAGTTTGCCTCCGCACCCGAACGCTTCTTACCCCAACGTTCCTCGCACCAACGATGGAGTTCCATGAGAGAGAATGCCGAGTCGATTCCGCCCGAGACATTCACTGTCGTGGGCTTGTCGCTCGGCGGGCTATGTATCTGCAGTTCGATCAATCGAGCAAGGTCCTCAGGGTGCATGCAATCTCGCACCTGTGCACCTGTTCCTCGATGGCCGATAAACGCCAGCCGATGCCCGTAGAGATAACGATGCATCCAATAAGCGATGATCCCTTGGTCTGCTTTTCCAAACTGCCCTGCCCCAGCCAGAATTCCGCAGCGGTTGATCCAAAGCCGAAACCCAAAAGCCTTGGCATATTCTTTGGCCAACCACTCCGATGCTAGTTTTGTTGTTCCGTAAAGCGATAGGGGCGGCTCGATACTAAAATTTTCGTTGATGCCACGTCTGGATACTCCTGCAATCGTTTTGGATGCTTCAACCGTGCCCCAGTCGATCGAAAGTTTCTCATCGTGCAAATCGAAGGGAATCTTGCAGAGTTGCTCGATTGAATAGACCCGAGAAGAACTGACCAAAACCATTCCAGCGGAATGTTTCTTGCAATACTCCAGAAGGTGGACTGTTCCACCGAGGTTGTGATCCACAAGCAACTGGGAGGAGCTTTGCAGCGGGCTGAGATCTTCAAGACCTGCAAGAACGCTTGGGTTCGCTGCGCAGTCGATCACCCAATCGCACTTGGGCAAAGTCTCCACCCATGCTCTATCTCGAAGATCTCCTACGAGTATCTCTGCTCCGAGCGATCCCAAGGGAGCTTGATTGGTTTGGCTCCCTGATCGCATCAGGTTGTCGACAAGAGTTACTCGATAGGAATTGGATGTCTTGGACTTACCAAGCGAGTTGGTTCGATCCTTATTTCGGCTGAGAAAGAACTTGGCAAGGCACGAACCGACAAAGCCGCAACCACCGGTGATCAGCACATGCATGATGGTCGGTCAAGGCGATTAAGAGACCTTCCAATCGGCCAAAAGCTGCTCGGCACCGGGACTGAGCCTTCGAACTTTCGCAGCGATCACACCCTTTTCGGACTTGCTAGCCTTTTCGAGTCTTCGCTTGAGTATCGTGAGTTTGGCTTTTCGATGTCTGCGTCGGCGCAATTCGCTTGCTCGTTCAATCGGCATGATGGATCCTTGGGTTCTATAGAGGATGTGGACTGGAAAAGTACCGGAAACGATAGTCTAAGCTGGTTTTTTCGTCAATCTTGGACCTGTTCGACTTGGGGTGCTTATGGCAAGATATCCATCTGCCCAGATCTAAACGGTTGAACTTGCTTGTTACCAGATATCCCAGGAGATTCTCAATTGACCGAGTCCAAAAATGAATCCTCCCCAGGCCCCGAATCGACACCGAGGGAACGGTTGGAAGGAACTGGTGCGACGGCAATCGTCATGGCCGCTGGCAAAGGTACGCGGATGAAGAGCGACTTGCCCAAGGTTCTCTTCCCGGTCTTGGGCCGACCGATGATCCATTGGGTCCTCGATGCCTTGGATCGTACCGGGATCGATCGAATTTTAGTGGTCGTTGGATATCGTCATGAGGATGTTCGACGTGAGTTGGCCTCTCGCTCGAATATCGAATACGTCTTGCAAGAGCAGCAGCTAGGGACTGGGCATGCGGTGCAGATGTGCGCTCCGGATTTGTTGGAAAGACCTGAGCGAATGGATTCACCGGTTTTGATCGTAGCCGGAGATTCTCCCCTCGTGCAATCGACTTCGCTTATCGAATTGCTGCATACGTTTCGAAGATGCGAAATGGACTGCTTGCTAGGTACTCTTTTGAAGGAACAACCCTTCGGACTCGGGCGGATCATCCGCAACCGAGAGGGTCAATTCCAGCGGATCGTCGAACAAAAGGACGCGACCGAAGACGAGAAGTTAATCCTCGAAGTGAACATGAGCACGTATGTATTCAAACAGAGTCGTCTCCTGTGGGCCCTTGAGCGACTGAGCAATAACAATGCTCAAGGGGAATACTATTTGACGGATTGCCCTGAGTTGTTAGTGAAGCATCGATGCGTCGTTGAAGCGCTCAGTGCCCTCAAACCATGCGAGGCCTTGAGTATCAACACGATCGACGAGCTTGCGAAGGTCGAGGAAAAGATGAAAGAGATGGGATACCGATGCGAGAGCTAAAGATTTTCAGCGGGCGAGCCAATCCCCAGTTGGCCAAAGAGATCTGTGATTTCTTGCATCTTAAGACCGGGGCGATTCAACTGGGCAAGTTCCCCGATGGAGAGAACTTTTGCAAGATCGAAGAAGACGTTCGAGGTCGCGACGTCTATCTTGTGCAACCAACTTGCCCACCGGTCAATGACAACCTGATGGAACTCTTGATCATGATCGATTCTTGCAAGCGAGCAAGCGCTGCAAGGATCACCGCTGTGATTCCGTATTACGGCTACGCGCGACAAGATCGCAAGGACGAAGGTCGCACGCCGATCACCGCCAAATTGGTGGCTAATCTTATTACTCGTGCGGGTGCCGACCGTGTTTTAGCCATGGACTTGCATGCCCCCCAAATCCAAGGGTTTTTCGATGTGCCGGTCGATCACCTTTACGCCGCACCCGCTTTAACACGCTATTTCCAAAATCAGAATCTCGATCCTGAAGATATCGTGGTCGTCAGTCCTGACGAAGGAAGTATCAAGCGTGCGTTCGGACATTCTAAACGCATCGGCGGTAAACTCGCCATAATCGACAAAGTCCGAGACAACCCGCTGCAAACTAAGCAAAGGAATATTATTGGCGGACCCGTCGAAGGGAAAATCTGCTTGATGTTCGATGACATGATCAGCACCGGCGGTTCAATCTGCGGTGCGGCTAAGCTTGTGCATGAGGCCGGGGCCAAAGAAATCCACCTTGCTGCAACCCACGGTGTGCTATGCGGTCGGGCCGTGCAGTTGATCAAGGAAGCTCCGGTCAAGAGTTTGGTAATCACCAATACGATTCCTTTACCCCCCGAAAAGAAACTCGATAACATCTTTGTGCTTTCGGTCGCTCCCCTTTTGGCCGAAGCGATTCGACGCATCCACTCGAATCAATCGATCTCATCGATGTTCGGTGCTGGTGGTTCGATTCATTAAGACTCGTTAGTCTAAAATCGAATCGTCTCGGTGGGACTTGCAATGCGGTTCAAACTCCACCACAATCTTGCGTTGTGAAATTCACTGAAGATAGAAGTTGATGGAAAGCTCAAAGGCAATGATCACCAACGCAAGCGGACTGAGTTTTGAGGAATTGCAAGTCGGAGATCGTTGGACAAGCGATCACCGCACGATCTTGCAATCGGATATCCAGCAGTTTGCTGAACTGACCGGTGATCATGACCCTTTGCACCTAGATGAGGAGTTCGCAAGTCGAGGGCCTTTCGGAAAAACCGTGGCCCATGGAATGCTGGGCATGTCGATCCTAGCAGGCCTGAGTTCCACCTCACCGATAGTTCGTACAGCAGCTTTGATTGATGTGCAAAGCTGGAATTTCTGCAAGCCGATTTTTCCTGGGGATACCGTTCATGCCATGACCGAGGTCGTGAGCCTCAAAGCGCACGGCCGCAGGCACGGTCAAGTCTCGTGGTACCGCCAACTGATCAATCAAAAAGGGGAAAAAGTACAGGAGGGGACATTGGTGACGCTTGTGATGCGTCGCACGCCTTTGTCGACCCGCCCAGTCCGTGCCGATTCGGCCCATCGCGTCGCAGATAGCCACGCCGAGGCTCTAGCAGAGGCTCAAGTCGCAGGTCTTCCTATCGAGCAATCTTTGAGTGTTGGCTCGGATTGATCGACTCGGTTGGATAATTGTCGCGAGGCTTTCGCGGGTACAGTAGACGGATGTTATACTAAATCGTCTGCCCCACCACTGATACCCTTGCGATATCCATTTCATGTTGCAGCGACCATCGTCGATATTTATATTCCTGACCGTCCTTTGCTCGTTGGTTTCTATACCTGAGTCGATTCAGGCGCAAGAAGACGACAAGGAGTTTTTCGAGAAGAAGGTTCGGCCGATTTTTGCCGAGCGTTGCTGGTCGTGCCACAGCGGCCAAGCCGGAGAGTCCAAGGGTAGTTTGCGACTCGATCACATCGAGCTGATCCAAAAGGGTGGAGATTCCGGGCCGGCACTCGTGGCCCGAGATGTGGACGCGAGTTTGATCTATCAAGCGGTCTCCTACAAAGGGTATGAGATGCCCCCCGATGGCCGACTGCCACAGGAGCAAGTCGATACGATCAAGGAGTGGATCGCCCGGGGAGCTTACTGGCCCGATGAACCCTTGCCTGAATTCAAAGAGCCTCAGGAAGCCTTTGACTTGGAAGCAAGGAGGCAGACGCATTGGGTCTGGAGTCCTCGTGCTAAAGTAGCAGTTCCGACGCTTGCTTCGGATTCATGGATGCAGCAATTTGCTGACGCGTTGGTCTTGCAGAAACTTCAGGAACAAGGGCTCGAACCGAGCGAACAGGCACCCCGATCTACCTTGGTGCGTCGCGTGTACTTGGACTTGATCGGGATCCCTCCGACGGCTGAGGAGTTGCAAGAGGCTGTCGAATCGAAGGATCCGCAGTGGTTCGCTAAATTGATTGATTCGCTACTTGCTAATCCTGGTTTTGGAGTCAGATGGGCTAGGCACTGGCTCGATTTGACCAGATTTGCCCAATCGCGAGGCCATGAATTCGATGAAGATATCCCTTCGGCAGAGCCCTATCGGGATTACATTGTCCGAGCGCTGAATGCTGATGTTCCCTACGATCAATTCCTGATCGAACACCTCGCCGGAGATATGCTCACAAACCCGCGAGTCCATCCGATGCTCGGTTGGAACGAGTCTGTATTGGGAACCGGTTTTTGGCATCTTGGGGATTGGGTGCATTCACCGGTCGACACACGCAAGGATGAGACCGATCGGTTCGATAACATGGTCGACGTGTTGAGCAAAACCTTTCTCGGGATGACCGTTGCCTGTGCACGCTGTCACGATCACAAGTTCGATGCGATCGCACAAGACGACTACTACGCGTTGTATGGATACTTAAAGAGTAGCGACTATAGGCTTGTTCGTTTTGAAACCGATCTGCAGCACCGCAGCATCGCAAGTCAAAGAGATGAAAAACGAAGGCTGCTCGAAGGCCAAGCCAGGAAGCTTGCCGATGTCCTTATTCCCAGCACTGTTGCACTTGAGCAATCGCAAACGGAGAGCAATCCGGGATTGCTTAATGCAGTCACCCAGACGGCCGAGCAGATCGCTATGCTACAACGATTTGCCTCATCGCTTGTGAGTCCAAAAGATCCAAGTGTCATTTTTGATGCAAGAGATCCTGATTTAACACTTTGGCAGTCCGATAGTGTGATCTATGGCTCGGGGCCTTATCTTCCCGGTTCGTTCTCTGTACAGATCCCTTCGGAGACTCCGTCTTGGAAGGTCAATCCGATAGCCGAGGCTCGACGCGATCCGTTTTGGAATCCGATGACTCAGACTTCGCATGGAGTCAATCGACAGAACCGACAGAACCAAATCAATGAGGCAGGCAAAATCCTTCCGACCCGTAAGTTTGCGGTTAAGACCGGCAAGGTATCCTATTTGGTTCGAGGATCGTTCCGAGCCTTTGCCAGTGTTGATTCGCATCGGCTCATCGCGGGCCCATTGCATGGCGAGACGATTTTCGAAAACGGAGGCCCTGATAACGAATATCGATGGGTCACCCAATCGCTCGATCGGTATCGGGGAAAGACGATCCACTTGGAGCTCTCTCCGATCCAGGACAAGCCCTTTGCACTGGTGCAGATCATCGACGGCCCAGCACCGGCGGTTGCAGCCAAGCCTACGATCGATCCGATGGCTGCTGTCCAGATGTGGAATCGTAGCCGTGAGCTTGCACTAACGCGACTTGAAGATCCTGCGCGAGAGCTTAGTCCAAGCGAGTTAGTCCAAGTCGCTCTGTGGACACAAGGGGTTTTGGATCATTCAAGGGAAGTTGGGGGCCAGCTTTTTGCAACGCTTAGCGATCAGCTTGGTAAGGCGCTCGATGGTCTGTCGTCGACGGCCATGGATGTCCAATCGCTCGATGCAGAGTTGGCAAAGAAGGTAGCTTGGCATTCCCACTTAGCGTTAGCGATGCGGGATGGCGATGGGATCAACGATTCTGTATTGATACGAGGCAATCATCTCAAACCTGGTGTCGAAGTTCCGCGACGAAATCTCACGGCTTTGGGGGGCAAGCAGCATGAGTATCATGGGCTTGGAAGTGGCCGATTGGCGTTGGCTCAGCAGTTGGTTGATCCGAGCAATCCGTTGGTGGCTAGAGTGGCAGTGAATCGACTCTGGCATCATTTGCTCGGGAGAGGTATTGTCCCGACGACCGATGATTTTGGGGTGTTGGGGATCAGGCCAACGCATCCAGAATTGCTTGATGCCCTGGCCGAGGAGTTCGTGCAAGGTGGTTGGTCGCTCAAGACGATGATTCGCTCGATTTGTTTGTCGAGTGTGTATCGGCAGGATTCGCGGCCGAGCCAGATGGCGCGTGAGAAGGATCCTGATAATCGGTGGTTATCGCATGCGCGGGTAAGGAGGCTTGAGTCCGAATCGATCCGCGATACGTTGCTAGCTGTCAGTGGGCAGTTGGATCATCGTGGGACGACGGCGGATGTACCGAGCATCCCTGTTCATTTGACGGAGTTTCTCGAGGGTCGGGGACGACCTGGCCGCAATGGGCCCTTGGATGGTGCCGGCAAGAGGAGTTTGTATCTAGAGGTTCGTCGTAATTTTCTCAATCCGATGATGTCGACTTTCGATACACCCAATCCGTTTAGCAGCATGGGGCGTAGGAATGTATCGAATGTGCCCGCCCAGTCGCTTATCTTGCTCAATGATCCTTTGGTGCATCAGTTGGCGGAGCGCTGGTCGGATCGGATTCTGCAAGAGCACGAAAGCGATGCAGATCGGATCCGCATCATGTGGTTGTCCGCCTTTTCAAGGGAGCCAACCAGTTTGGAATTAGAACTGATGGATCGTTTCGTGCACTCGCCGGATTTCGCGACTCCTAAAGACGCTTATCGGTCCCTTGCGCACATGCTCATGAACAACAAAGAAGCCATCTACCGTTTCTGATCCTCGTGTTCGAAATCGAAAGATCCTTGTGGCAATCGATGCATGATTGAATCTCGACAGTATTCGCTTGGGACGATGTTTCTGGGAGTGGTTTACATAGGATTGCTGACCGAGGGTTTTCGTCGACATCATTGGTTAATGACACCTCTCATCTTGATATCGGCTCAGGTGCTATTGTCGGTATGGTTGGTATTGGTATTTAAGATCAGAGAGCACATCGCTGCCCGAAGTGTTGCTCTGATTTTCTGGTTGCAGATGATGTTGGCTGCGAGTATTGAGTCTCTTTATTTGCTTGCCTTTGCTCCAGATCGCGCCAAGAACAGTCTCGGACTTGGAAATCCAGTCAGTGCGGCTGTCATCGTCGGGGTACTGAACATACCGCTGGTGGTTTTGTGTTCGCTGGTGTGTTTTGCATGTGCTTGGTTTGTCAATCAGTTCAAGAGACGATTGACTTGATTCTCTGCTACTTCAATCGATCAATATAAAGTTGAATATCATGATCGCTGATGAGTGATAGTCGGGCTTTCATCAACGCTTTTTCATCGGGCGAGAATGGAGAAGACCGCGGTGAGAGCATCTCCCGTTTGGACTGTTCGAATTCTTCCTCGGTCATTTCCGGAATCTCCACGAAATCGTCTTGGGGGAGCATTTCGGTCGATTCGGCTCCCGACCGCATGGCGAGCATCGGCGGTTGTGAGCGTCTGATTCCCCCGGCTTTGTACCAAACGAGCGACCCAAAGTGTTCAAAGCTTGGGGGCACACGCGGAACCACATCGCTTTCGTTGACAAAATAGACCATGCGTCCGCTTAAGGTAGATTCCATGTGTTTGCAAAAAGCACTGTTCCCAACTTTGGGTTGCCCGAAGGTCATCACTCCTGCGATTTCCAGATTTTCCATGGAAGAGAGACGGTAACTACAAACGACGGCCAAGGCTCCACCGAGGCTGTGACCCGTGATCCAAATCCTCTTGGGTTTACGCGAATCGAGTATCTTAATCAGTTGGCCATGGAGCGAGTCGTAGCCGTTCCAGAAGCCCGCATGGACGTTTCCATGATCTGTCTTTTGGGATCGGTTATTGAGGTTGATGTACCAATCTTGGATCTCGGCGGGGTTGGTACCACGAAAGACGATCACAGCCACGTCGTCTAGGAATGCGATGTACCCGACCATTGTCGAGCTATTGAGGGAGGCGATACGGTTGTAACCGCGTTTCGCAAGAGTTTCTTCTGCATCAACGGGCGAGAGGTAAGAATCGCTCGAGCATTGAGCAAGTTCTTTGGCGATTGGCCAGCTAGGATAATCATAGGCATAGATCGCTTCATCGAGTGTTTCTTTTAAGCTCGCTGCGACAGAGGTTGGTTTATCCCTGGTTTCTTCTTCGGTTTTGCCTGAGGTTGGTGGAGCAAGAGCGGTCCAGATGCCGTAGCCTATGACCGATAGGATCATCAGGCTCCCGATGCCGAGCATTCTGAAGTCCACATTTCGAACTTCGACCGACAGGAAGCTAAAGAGGATCAGCAAGGATCCGACGAGTGCAAGAAAAAAGAGAAGGAGTTCTTTCATAGGGATACTTGGCTACTATTGGTTATCTTCATCAAGTTGCTAATTGAGCCAAATCGAGGGATTGCCCGTCGTCTATTTTAAGCATTTTTGTTGAATGTAATTGATGGTTCCTCAGGGATTATTGTGGGTAAAACTTCACGGGCCACCACCCGGCTTCACGCCGAATGGCGTTGAATTAAAAGCGGAACGGCGCGAGCCGTCCGGTGAAAACTAATCGAATTCGCGGACATTCCATTACTCACCGGAGTGCTTGCGCACTACTGCTTGCACTAATTCAATGCTATTCGGCATAAAGCCAGTGGTAGGCTCATTGAATAAAATACACTCCGAGCCACCCACAAAAATACCTGAATAACCTAAAAAGGAATATAATTTCCTGGACTCGCATTTTTCGTGACTTCGATCGAATCCATATCCACAGACTGGGGTAATCCGTGTTGAGATATTCTTTGAACGTAGGCATCCAAGGGATGCGAAGCGATTGGTCGATGAGGTTGCTGCTAGCCGCAAGCGGCTTGTTGGCATCGTCGACTCCCACGCTGGCTCAAAATGCCGACGAGTCCAAAGCCCCTTTGTTGGCTTATATTGGGACGTTTAGTTCTCCGCTCAAAGACACACTACCGACCCAAGTCGACCTTCCGCCTGGAAATGGTCGTGGAATCCATATCTTCGAGATCGATCGCAAGACGGGGCAAGCGAGCCAAAGGGGCGAGTTGGTACTCGGGACAAGCCCAAGTTGTCTTGCGACCAACGCCAACCAAACGATTCTCTATAGCGCCAATGAAACCGATCGAGTCAATCCGGCGACCGGTTCTGGCGACGGAAAACAAATGCATGGCACGGTTAGTTCCTACACGATAGATCGCAATACAGGAGCACTAAAGCACCTGAACACCGTCGATTCCGGAGGGGCCGGTCCGACCTACATCGCAGTTCACCCAAGCCAAAAGTACTTGCTGGTTGCCAACTATTTTGGAGGATCGATCGCCGTTTTACCGATCCTCCAAGACGGCACACTCGGGCCAGCCTCCGATGTGAAAGTCGATTCCGGAGAGATCGGGCCAACGCGAGCCATGCATGCAGCGACCGGCAGTTTCGCTTTTAGTGGCCACGATCGAACCCATGCCCACCAAATCAGCACCGATCCTTCGGGCAATTACGTTCTGCATGTTGATTTGGGACTCGATAAAATCTTTATCTGGAAATTCGATCTTGCGACAGGCAAATTAAGTCCCTCCGAAGAACCTTTCGTGGCCTTGCCCCCGGGGGATGGTCCAAGGCACTTTCATTTTCATCCCAATGGGCAATGGATGTATTCGATCCAAGAAGAAGGTTCAACGGTAGTGGTCTTTGATTGGGATTCGAAAACCGGGCGACTTAGTGCCAAGCAGACGATAAGTACGCTACCTACAGGGTATGCGGGGAGTAATTTTTGTTCTGAGATACTCGTATCCCCCGATGGGCGCTATGTGTATGCGGGGAACCGGTTGCACGATAGCATCGCCATCTTTTCGGTGGGACAAGACGGGAGGCTCCGTTACGAGACCGAGGAATGGGCGCGTGGCAATTATCCGAGGAGTTTTACATTCGATCCGACGGGTGAGTTTTTGCTTTGTTGCAACCAGCGGGCCGATCATGTGGCTGTATTTCGAGTCGATCGAGCGATGGGGCGATTGCACTTCACGGGCCATTATCTGCCTGTCGGGAACCCTTCGCATGTCCTGTTTATCCAGCAGGAATAGGAATTAGGCATTCGGCTTTAGCGGAAACAGAAGTGCACCAGTGATATGAACATTCATCCGGAAAACGATCCGGCGGAGACTCCCGAAGTTCGAGAGCTCTTTGGGGTCATCGCCAGTTGCTATCCATCCGCATCTGGCTTTTCCGGCGTAGTCGTACGGTCGGTCAATACGAAATACGCAACCGCGTCCGATTTCTTTTCTGGAGTCGGAGCCTCGAAGTCAGGCGGTCGATGGAATCGGAAAGGCCTAGAAGCGACGTATACTTCGCTCGATATCGAAACAGCGATCAAAGAGGCGTACCAAAACCTACTCCACTACGGATTTCCTATCTCGAACATCCGTCCACGCACAACTGCGGGCGCGAGGGTCAAACTGAAGAAGGTGCTCGACATTACAGTTCCAGCGATCTTGCAGAAAATAGGTTTCAAAACAAAAGATCTCGTCATCGAAGACTGGCGCGCGATTCAACGCGCCGGCGAAGAATCCTGGACGCAATCGATCGGTCGCGCCTGCTTCGTTGCCGGCTTCGAGGGCCTCATTGTCCCATCCGCCCGTAACCCTAGGGGCAAAAACCTCGTCATGTTCCCTTCGAATTTCATGAAATCCAGCGTTCTGGAGATACTTGGCAAAGAAGACCTCGGGTGAGCCTCGTGCAGTATTGCAGGAAAAAATGCTTGCCTCGGCCGAGTCCGTCCGATATATTAAAGTCAAGTCGCAATTAGTGCACCAAGTGAAAGTGAGTTGCACCCATGACAACCAAAACGCAATTCGGAAACCAAGCAAAATCGAAATCCTCGACTAGCGACAAGAAGCCAACGAAGCGCATCGGTACAAAATCTTCGCCAATTCAATCGACATCGATTCCTGGTCTCAAGGGGAAAGGTCTACTGCGGCTCGGTGGCGAAGCAAGGCTCGAGCTTCGGGATCGGCTAAATATGGCTAGGCCCATCTTTAGTCGAGTCGTGAACGTCTCCGAGCGAACGATTGCCAAAGTAGAGGCCGAGTCACAGACCGCGACGAAACTACAGCGCCCCTACAACGAAGTCTACCGACTACTCGAGGCGCTCGACGATGTCATTGATGCCAACTCGCTAGGAAGCTGGTTCCAGAGTCCAAACGAAGCTTTCGAAGGCCTGAAGCCACTCGAAGTCATCGAGCGAGGCGAAATCGATCGCCTCTGGACCATGGTCTTCGAACTTCAAAGCGGTATGCCTGGCTAAGTAGAGTCAGCAGGAGGCTATCGCGAATCATCACAGAGTGACAGTGTTGATGCGGAACGATAGCTAGAATTCGTTTCGCATATTTGCGAAGAACTCCCATGTAGCCACAAACGTCCCTAACGTACCGTTCGACAAGCTTTCGGATTTATCCACTAATCACAACCACTAGCCACTCTAGAAACAGCCACGATCGAGTAACAAACGACTCAAGGGATGGGCGGTTCCGTAGAACCGACCATCCCCGAGTACTCCCCCTGCCTCTCGTTCACAGCTTTCGCTGTACGCTCAATGATTCATGATTGGCTCAAGTTCCCCAGTTGAATTTCGGTGCTGGGGGGGCTTGAACCTTCTTGCCGCTTGCTTTCTTCAAGGGGATCGGCTCGCTCGGTTCTACCGGTGCAGGCGTCTGTTGCTTGCTGTTGGTCGGTTCGCTTTTTGTTGCGGGCTTCGTAACGATCGCTCCAGGTGTCGCGGTTTGGTTGGCTGTCCCTAGGTTCTGAGGCAACTCTCCACGACTTGAGAGACTCGGACGGCTAGCCCCGCTTGGCAAAGATCGTCCAGCGGATCGCTCCCGAGTTCGCTCCGAGGAATCCCAATAAGCTTTCTCGGGCCAGAGTCCTTCTTCTAGGGTGATGTTGTTGTACTCCAAGAGGGAACCTTTAAGCATGTGGACTTCGACGATCGACTTGTTGTATTCGGACAAGGCTCGTGCAT
The DNA here is from genome assembly GCA_040381975.1 of Pirellula sp. Taxonomy (GTDB): domain Bacteria; phylum Planctomycetota; class Planctomycetia; order Pirellulales; family Pirellulaceae; genus JBKCUI01. The sequence continues at coordinate 25,800 of JBEIGI010000017.1, read as the reverse complement.
AGTTTCGACCGGCGTTGGCTCGGCTTTGTTGTGCACGAAGGAGCAAGTCCATGATCTGTTCTGCACCGGCATCGCCAGCATTGAATTTCTCTTGGTAGAGTTTTACCCAGCGATCTGCTGCCGAGAGAGCTGCAAGTTGCTCGGTCATCTGGATGTAATTGCTGTTGAGTTCTCGAAGGACTTGGCTGATACGGTGCGTTGCGGCGATCTCTTTTTCTTCGAGCAGTGCATGATCGCGGGCAAGCGTGAGTTGTTTGTTGCGAACATCGTTGCTAGCACGACGAGCCCCGACCGGATTGGGAAGGAAGTCCATGCGAACAGCGGCTTCTTGGAAGTCTCCTGAGAGGAGTTCTTCCCAAGCACTTGGGGAGGGATTGGTTCGAGGCTGCGGAGGGAAAGGTCCATTTCCACCTTTGTCCAGAAGTGATGCACCCACGCCGACATATCGGTAGATAAAAGAGAGGTCGACATTGGCCAGCATTTGATTCTTGGCCGAGAGCAATTCGAGTTCTCTCTGTTTGATAATCCAACGTTGACGACGCAGATCGACGCTACGGCTGAGCATTTCGTTGATCGATTCGTCGAAATCGAACTGTGCCATTCCGATAGCGGGTTTGTCCGAGGGACGAATCAGCCGACCATCCGAACTTGCCCAACCCATGAGGATCCGAAGTGTTTGTTCACGACCGAAGAGACCAGGGTCACCTCCGAGTGCAGCACCGCCTGCCAAGGCTGCATCGAGCTGTGCTTGGAAGTCGTGATAGGTGTACTTGGCCTGAGCCTCCGTGGTTCCTGCAGCACCTTTCTGAAGTTTTTCGTAAGCGATGTGATAAGCTTTCGCGGCACTATCGCGAGCGATCCTTGCGTTCTCGACGTTCCAATAGGATTGATAGAGATCCCAATAAGCGAACTCGACATCTCGCACTAGGTTGCGAACGCGTTCTTCGAAGTCCACCAAGGAGAGGTCTTCATTGATGCGAGCTAGCACAACTGGAATACGGTTGACCGAAGTGCCTCGACCGCGAAGCAGCGGATGCTGGACTTGGAATTCTAAGACTTGCGTGTAATCGCTCGGCACCGCACGACCAGGGCCAGAGGTTTCGATGTTGTTGTAACTGTAGATCGACTGCGATCGAGCCGAAACAATACCACCGGTTGCCATCCGCTTGGATAAAGCCATTTGGCCTGTACTGTCGCGGCCTCGGAAAGGAGTGGGATTGAAAGGGTTGAGCGAACCGTCGAGGTTTCTGCCGACGTTTCTTGCGCGATCGGTGTTGTTGTAGGAAAAGAACGCGGAGAACTGAGCGTCGAACTCACTGAGCGCGTCTTCGACACCTCCGACTTGGTTGGCCCGAGCGGCGCCGCGGGGCAAGATTCGGTTGCCGTTTTGGTCGACCGCGATCTGCTGAGGGCTTGTCGTTGTCGCTGCGATCGCAGGATCGTAAACCGAGCTTTGCTGCTGGCTCGGGGTCGAGAGAATGTTTGCTGCGATGTCGACGTTTTGACGCTGCGTACCGGGGATTGTCCGGATGAGCTTGCTGTTTACCAGCGCGTAGGACACGCACTCTTCGAGCGTCAAATCTAAAAATTCGTAGTTCTGATTATCGAGTGTCAGTGGCTCGAAAGCATTGGTGGCTTCGGGAAGCGGATTGATTTCCAGATCGGGGATTTCGATTTGCTGAGCATGCTGAAGGTACTCGGCAAAATTCGCACGATCTCGAAGATAGAACGGTTGGGTCGGTTGGCAGCCGGTGAGCATCACGCTACCGATTTGCAAACCGATGAACCATTTTTGAAAGGTGCGTTTCATAAGCCGGGGATTCCCATCCAACGTGCGTCAACCCTATACCGACCCACGACGATCGAGCATCGTGGAACCGTTGAGTTGATCCTTTGGTGTTAGGCCCCCCTAACAAGCTATCTCGGAATTCTGTAGGCACGATTGCCGTAGCGTTCCGAAACTCGCTTGCCTGAATTATCGGACAGCAACCTGTCAAACTTTGACGATTACGCAAGAAATACCGAAATCGCATTTGCTAGCATTCCCGGTCGTGCTTCCTTCAAAGTGCCAGCTACCTTTTTTGTCCGCCAAGCGACTTGCCGGCTCAATCAAAAACGATCTTATAAACCGTCTTGGTGTCCTCGATCATGCTCGGCAGGTGCCGAACGAGGATTTGCTCGTCCTCATCACCTCCGACCGTATTGCCATCTGCGATCACTGGTCCGCTATTGATCAGATACAAAGCGATGTTCGAGACAAACTCGAACAACTCGACTGCCTCAAGCTTGCACTGATCGACCTCGATCTCCATCAAATTGAATTGCTGCATACCAAGCGTATACACGCCGATCTCTTGATCCGAGACGCCAACGAATTGGAATCGAAGCCAAATGGGAATCGGAAGATTCTCAGCAGAAAGATTTTCGCAAAAACTCTCAAATGTAGTCCGTGAGTTGCAAACGTTAGCACCTCCCCAGTAAACCCCAAGCCCATCGAACGCTTCTAAAGCCACCAACGCCAATTTCGTCAATTCGATTGCCGATTCAACCGGAGACGATTCTTCGCCACCAAACGTTGTGACGATCACATGGGACTGATGCTTAGCCGCCTCCTGCTTTCCATCAGGCCAAAGAAAATTTCCATCTGCATTATTCTCAGCTTCCTCTCCCGGAACCGGGGCCGGCATATGCGCCAAAAATCCAATCGTGGTGTCTTCTTTCTGCACGACAAAGATATTCGGATCGCTGCAGTCGACCGAATACCCCTTGCCGAACACCTTGCTGACCGCTGCGATTGCGTTCTTTGGATTGCCAACGTCCGTGGATTGACAAAGCACAAAGCAAAATCGAGGAATGTTCTCGTCGACTCGAGATTTCTTCTTGCCTTTGTTTCTTCTGAAACGATCGAAAAAGGACATTATAGGATTCTCCAGGATTGAATCGATTAACTCTTTTTGGTCAAAGCCCGTTGCAGGTCAATCAAGGCATTGCGTTCATCGGTCGATGTCCGATCCCCAAGTCCCAGAATCCCCCCCGAGGCTTGTGCGATCCTTTTGGCTCGATCGATCGTCGCGTTGCGAATCTCAGCAAGACTCTCCTCGTCGAGCTCCCTTGAAAGGGCCTCTGCATAAGCAATCCACGCCTGAATCATCTGCTCGCTCGGACGTTCATCAAGCCATCGGCTCAGCAAACGATACGAAGGAGTTCCATAAGCAATTCCCTCGTCTTGGGACGCCTGAAGCAACGCTGCAAATTCGTTTTGCGATATGCGTGTGTCGGCCCAAGCCAGCCGAACCAATGGCAAAAGACTAAAGGCGGTCATGGCAGCAGCGCTAACCCCCAAACGCTCAAGCATCTCTAATACACGCGGATCCTCCACCTTGGCCGCCCGACGCAGCGCCTCTCGTGTATCCTCCTGCTGGGATTGCTCCTGCTCCCGGAGAAAATCCAACAACTCTTGATCCGGATCCATGAAGAAAGCGTCGTGCATCGCCTGACGCTGCTTGTCGATCGATTCATCCATCGGTTTTGGTCTCTTTCTGTGATTCAATCCCAGAGGTGTAACTCGGACGCGGAAGGTATCGAATGCAAAGGCCTAGTAAGATCATCAGGCCGCCAACCCAAGTCCACCAACTCGGAGGACGATAGTCTAGCTCACCATTGCGTGCTAAGTGAACCCATAGGGGCAAAAGTACCGGCTCCAAAAGTGTTATCAAACTCGCAATATGACTCGGTGTGCTGCGAAGCCCCTGCGCAAAAAGCCAGTAGGGGGTGCCCATCTGCAACGCACCTATGCCAACCAACAGCAACCACATCCTGCCACTTGGCATATCAACACCCGAACTCCATACCAAAGGGAGCATGACCAAGGCCGTTACCATGTGGTTAAGTGCGATCAACCAAGCGGAATCAAATCTCCGCAAGGCCCTGAGCGAAAGAATCACTCCCGCATAAAAAACACCACTTGCAAGTGCCAACCAAGGTGACCACCATCGGTCCTTGGGGCTCCCCGTCGCATGCGTCAACTCCATCCCAAGAATAAACAGCACTCCTGCGATACACCATCCCAACATCCACCAATCTCGGCTCGTCGTGGGCTCCTTGAACCAAACAACCACCGCGAGCATCACCCAAGCAGGTGCGAGATTCTGCATCCAAATCGCATTCGCCGGTGGACCTCCGACCAAGGCGGTCAAATAGGTCCAATTCATTAAAGCAAAACAAAGACTCATCGGTAGCAACATCCAAGACCATTCGATCCTGCGAATCAGTGGGACAAGGATCGTTAGGGCAAAGACCGCTCGCCAAAAAGCGATCGCCGCTCCACGATGCTCCAAGGGCCATCGATCAAACTCGGGTGCCCTCGCGAAAAACGCACTCGTGCTCCATAAGACCGCCGCCATGATGCACAGAATTGGCCCCCAACCCAACTTCAAAAAGAACTCTCTGAGCTTGCTTTCGGATTTTGTGTCCAAGTTGTCGCCTTTCAAGAACCAGTACCAATTCACTGAGTACCAGTAGCCGTCCGCTCAGCGATCCTCAATTTAGCAGATCGACTCCGAGGATTTGCGGCGATTTCCGCATCAGTGGCCACTAGCGGTTTTTTTGTAAGGCTTTTTAACCTCGGATCTTCACGCATCGCATTCTTGACAAGCCGATCCTCAAGCGAGTGAAATGAAATCACCGCCAAACGACCTGACCTCTGGAGCAACTGCCCATCAGGATCGATCTGTGGCAATGCCAATGTTTCGGGCAACCGCTCCAATCCCGCTTGCACATGCTCGAGCTCTCGATTGACCACGATCCTCAAGGCTTGAAACGTCCGAGTCGCCGAGTCGACCCGACCATGAACGCGACCCGGTACCACACGATGGATTAAATCCGCAAGCTCCTTGGAAGTCTCCACTGGCCTGACCCGATTCTGCTCAACAATCGCCCTTGCTATCCTTCGAGAAAAACGCTCCTCGCCAAACTGATAAATCGCATCGGCAATCTGAACCTCACTGTGCCGCTGCAGCCACATCGATGCACTGATTCCAACACTCGTGTCGAATCGCAAATCCAAAGGGGCATCCACACGAAAAGAAAAACCCCGCTGCGAATCCGAAAGCTGATCACTCGAAAGTCCCAAATCGAGCAAGATCCCATGCACACAACGGATCGCAAGCCCTTCGAGCAATCCCGGTAGATTGCAGTAAGATCCACAAGCCAACAATAGCCGACAGCCCGAGGGCAAAACAAGAGATCGACTCGACCAGCCAGCTGGCTCTCGATGATACTCTTGGTTGCTCGCAGCATGAAACTCCGGATGATCGGCAATGAATCGCTCAATCGCCTGTGGATCTCGATCAATTCCAATGATCCAGTCGCCCGATCGCAATCGCTTGGCGATCTCTAGCGTGTGCCCACCCCCTCCAAACGTGCCATCGACAATCACCAAAGAACTTCGGTCAAGCGACTGGGGGTTTAAGCCTTCGAGCCAATCCGTGAGGATCGGCTCAAGGAGAACTGGTATATGGATCGAAGGCATTGAAAAGAAAAGGCCGGTCGGGGAAGACACCTAAAACATCGCCGCATGCACTCTGAGTTTCCATTCAACGCGCCGCACTTGCGTGAGTTCCATCAACCTGGGCAACCTCCTCTGCTTAGGAAGTTGACGCCCTGAGCCCGTGGCCGCGAGACTCAGTTGCTACCCAAGTAGACCTCTCACATCGCTTCGATGATCCAGGCGTCCCACCTCCCGACCGGCTGTATGGTTCGAGCTTGGGATTCATCCCTCTACAATAACCGAAACAGAGGTAGATTGAATCCCTATTTTTCCCGAATTCACCGAGTCGACCCACCAAAAAAACCAGCGATTTGCTAGCATTTTTAATAATAACCCAACTCAGGGGCAACCCGCAACTGCCCGACCAACTCCCTAACCGTCTATCGGCCATGGACTTAAGCCTCCTAGCCTGGAAAATTCGATCATGGCCCAAGCAGCATTAACTTTTCTGTTGTTACTGGCCGCCCTCGGTGCGGCCTTCGCGATCTGGCTTCTGCTCAAGCCAGGCAAATACACCCCTTGGGAACGCCTCCAATACGCACCGGTCTACCTGATGGCTCGCTACCTGTGGCGAGTCGAGATCCTGCAGCAGGATCCCGAGACCCGTCAGTGGACAACCGCTTCAAGACTCATCGCCGACATCCCCGAACTGATCCACAACGCTAAACAACCTGAATCAAAAACCAAACCTCCACGACGTGGCACTTGTAGCCATCACGGTGCTGTGCTTGTGGCCAACCATAGAGCATCGGTCGATCCTTGCTTTATCCAACTAGCCGCCGGTGATCGAGTGCATTGGATGGTTGCAGGTGAGTATTTCAAAGTCCCGATCGTTGGAGCATTGCTCAGAAGTTTTCAGTGCATCCCAACGAATCGTGGTGGCGTCGACACAGCTTCAACCAAACAAGCCATCGAGTTGGCCAAGAAAGGGAGGTTCGTAGGTATGTTTCCAGAGGGACGCATCAATCGCACCGATCAAGCTTGGATCGCCGTGCGACCCGGAGCCGCATTGGTAGCACTTCGGGCGCGTGTGCCGCTAGTTCCGATGTGGATCGAAGGGGCTCGGATGGGGACATCGGTTTTAAGCCCCTTGTTGATGCCAGCCAAAGTCCGCGTGTACCTGGGCAGTGCCGATTACTGGGGCATCGAACAACTCGAGCTCAACGACGGACGCTCCGATAGGCAGATTGCCAACGATTGGATTTGTCGCGTCTTAGGAGACTGCGTGAATCATGCATCAGGCCGCTGCGAAACGATCCAACTTGCAGGCGCCAACTGGCTCGGCAATAGCCAAAACGCAACAGCCTCATCGACCGATCCGGCAATCGACGAAACCTAGGATTTACTCATCAAGGATCAAACGTCCAGTCTTCCTGGCCGTTTCGGGTAATCATGGCCGCAAGCGTATCGAGCTTGCAACTGTTCGATACAAACCAAGTTCGACCACAGGCAAATAAAATCATGGCACCATTTCGATGATGGGATCGAATCTCATTGTCCATCACCCAAGCCTTCGGGTCATTGATCCCCCCCGACTGCTCAAAGATATTGCTGCCGTTGATCCACTCACCATCGGGCCCACCAGTATCCTCAGCGACCGCTGCGGTGTTGGTCAGCCCGTCTCGAATATCCCGAAATTTAAAGGGCTGATTGTAGACAAAGACCCCATTGTCGGTGTTGATGCGCGTCGTAATACGTTGCCCATAAAGCCCACCATAGTCGGTCTTGCCCGATTTGCCCTCGACCATCGGAACCGTTGGACAAAGATACGTCGGCACGTTGGTCTTGCGCGCTAGGGCATTGACCGGGTGATCAAACGGCTGATCAAAACTGACCAAGCTATGCACGTTCTTCTCCTCCATGTAGGGGAGGATCAGGGCCGACCAAGCAAAATTCTTGAGGAACCTTGGCCCATTGAACGGACGCCACTGCATGCAACCCGGTGGGAGTGTCCGAAGAACCGAATGGTAGTTGTGCAAAGCCAAACCGACTTGCCGAAGATTATTCTGACACTGCGCCTGCCTTGCCATCTCGCGGGCCGCTTGCACGGCAGGCAACAGCAAGGCCGCCAAAATACCGATGATCGATATGACAACCAGCAATTCAACGACAGTAACCCCAAGTCGAATCGGACTCAGGGCTCTAAGCTTTTTTTTGATTGCAACACCTAGTACCTAAACGAACCAGCGATCCCCCCGGAGACATCCTCCGGATCAAGGCAATCGATGAACCTTTAGCGTATCGCAATCCGACAATTTGTCAAAAGTGCGTGTTAGATCACGCCACCATGAGTACGGTAAGGACTCATGTGATCGGGTTGATCCATGAACCAAAATCGCTCCCACTCCTGAATCATCGCTCGAAGATTCTCCGAAGTGAAAATCAGCTGCTCAGCACGTCGTCCGGGCAAAGCCGAATAAATCGGAAGGGCACAGCCAACCATCGGCACGGTGGCCATCATCAACAGCAAGCACATCAACATTCGACGTCGCATCGGTTCTACTCCGTGAACAATTTATCCTTGGGTTTTGCCCCCCGAACTCGACGTTGTTGGATCGTCATGGGGTTCCTCGTCATCCTCCGATGCAGATTCCAGTTGTCCAGAAGCAACCGCATCTCGGATGGCTTGGGCAAGCGGGGTGTCGCTAATCGCATTGACCCGCTCCTCCATAATCTTTCCAGGCTTGAAGCTGACCACGAATTTCTCGGGTACTTCTACCTGTCTCCCAGTCCGCGGATTTCGCGCCTTCCTTGCCGCCCTCGGGCGAACTTGGAACACTCCGAAATTCCGCAACTCGATCCGACCCTCCTCCACCAGCGTCTGAACAATCGAGTCGAACGTCTTCTGAACGACTTGCTTGATCTGCTGTTGGTTGAGTCCCGTCTCATCGGAAATCGTTTTCACGATCTCTTTCTTTGTCACGACAGAAATCCCCGCACTTCTAGGCACCCTAAGTCTTTTACTAGTTAGACTTTAATGCCGAAAAGTCTAGGTCGCTCCCGCTTAGCCGTCAAGGTATTCCCAGCCGGGAAGATCCCTGCCGACAGGACAATCCAGATGATCGATATGGGTGGTTTCGGATGCATAACCGGTAAATCTTCACTCCGAAACAAGAACTCGACGTTTTTTTCGACCGCAAAAAACCCGATTAGTTTTTTTGATTCCCTCTGGGCCATCGCATCTGGACTGGAGTCGGTACCCCATTTTTTGCTAAGACCTTCCCGACGGTCGAGTCTTTCATTGCCTTTAACTTGCCCCCCCATCGTATGTCCCATCGCAAGCACCGGTTCGCTCCCTGGGGGCTTTTACTGCTTCCTTGCATCCAGTCTGGATGCATCGATGGACCCTTTTTCCATCTAAAGAAATTCAATCCCTATATCCAACAACAGTGGCAAGCCGATCGCGAAAAAGTCATCGTCTTCTCCGAACGCATCGACGAACTCCGCTTGCTGCGAACTCAAATCGCCTCGATGAGCCCGCAAGAACAAACCGAATGGATCTCCAAACTCGATGAGATTCTCAAATCGGAAACCAGCCCAGAAATCCGTCGAGAAACCGTATTAACTCTCGAAAAAGTCCAGCATCGCCCCGAAGCCCTTGCAGCACTGACCCCGCTCTCCAAAGACAAAAACGACAAAGTACGCATGGCCCTGGTCGCTGCCCTCCGGCAAAGCAAAGACCAACTGGCTACCAACACCCTCATCGCCATGTCCAGCGCTGATCCAAGCAACAACGTCAAGCTCAGCGCCACGCGGGCTCTTGGAAGCCACTCATCCGAAGAGGTCAAACTGTTTCTGGGCAGTAAACTCGAAGATCGAAACATCGCCATGCGATTCCAAGCCTCCCAAGCACTCGGTGAACTCACAGGGAAACGCTACGGAGGCGACATCGACGCTTGGAGACAATACATCGCTGGACAAGATGTTCCGGAACCAAAAACCTCCTTGGCTAAATCTCTCGAATCGATGTTCATGATCCGATAAAGCCACACGGCAACTTGGCTCAGCCCCCCGCCTAGGATAAAATTCCGTACAGGGGATCCCGTCATGAAAAATTATTCGCCCTGGCGCTGCGAGTCCGACTCGCTTCAATGGCTCACTCGCTTCAATTCACTCTCCGAGCAATCGAGTATCCCCGTTGCAAGATTGCTCGATGTCGCCCGATGGACTCTTCTTTGGGATCGACAAATCTGCTTGGAACTCGTCGGCGATGCTCAGCCCGATTGCCACCTATCGCTCTTGCAATCCCGACTGCTAGGAACGCAAGAGCCGGGCAAAACGCCCTTCTGGGAACATCGCAAACTGGTCGATCTTTCCCTATTCCGGTTAGGCGAATATTCTCCAAAAAATACCGATCGGCTCTATCAAGCAACTTACGATTGCTTCCTAGAACTACTACGAGCCGAGACCGATGCATGCATCGAGGATCTCCACAAACTTGGCCGATCCGAATTCCTTCAGGCAACATCCCAACTCGCCAACCCTGAGCCCCTTTTCTTCGATCCCCACGGACATCGAATCGACTCGGATACAAACACCAAATACTGGGGACATTGGTACCCAGGCTTGGCCAATGACCAAATCCCACTCGATGTGCTGATCGCTTCGCTGCCTGGAGCAAGTGACGTCGAAATCCCGGAGATCGTTCGACAACTCGAAAACCCCAGCAGCCCCGTCGCACTCCCAGGTGCCGTAACTCTTCGGCGACACGACGTCATCCACATCCTGCTTGGACGAGGCCTGTTGGATCAAGACGAAGCCTTCGTGCTAGGCTTTACCATGGGCAATGATTCGAAATACCGCGATGCCGATGGCGCCCTCATGCGCAAGGCTCTTGAACATTGGTACCCGGAACCCTTTCGCATCCTTGGAAACAAACTCCAGATCTTCGACCTCGGAGTTCAAACCGGACAAAGGATGGGAATTCCCGATATCGCTCATATCCCCATCGAAGAACTCCGATCCCAGAACGTCGGACAAGCCCGCCAGGAGTTGAAAATCTCAGTCGAGCAACTCCGACTGATCTATGCACAAGAAAAAATGCTCAACCTCAAGTCGCTCGAAAGTGGCCGACTGCCTCGTTGAAATCAGCTACGAACGACATCACCATCCGATCCAGTAATCCAAGTACCCTCATCGAGATTGCAAGTGATGATCTCCACCTCTCCAATCCGACGACCAGGAGCAATCGCTAAATAGCCGACCTCTGGCCTACTTGCACAAAACTCCAAGGCCTGCTCGATTCCCATCACATAAAGTCCTGTTGCCAAAGCGTCCGCCCAAGCCGCCGAAGGGTGAAGGATAGTAACACTCAACGCACCACGAGAAGGCCATCCGGTCCTCGGGTCAATGATGTGACCATAACGCTCCCCCTTGAAATAAAAAAACTGGTTCGCCGGCCCACTGGTACCCAACGATCGATTCTTCAACACCAACGTCCCCAAAATCCGCTCCGACTGCTCCGGATGACGCACCGCGATCTTCCACCCCGGCTCTGATTGAACCAACAACTGCTTGCCATAGGCACTGACGCTGCTTTTGCCACCATGGATCGCAAAATCCTCTACCCCTTGGTCTCGCAAGACACCAACGGCCTGATCGATCGCATACCCCTTGCCAATCCCACCCGGATTGACCGCAACGGCTCGATTGAAACGAACACGCCGAGCGACATGATCGATTTCAACATGCATTGAACCGATCTGCGTGAGCGACTGTGCAATCTGCTCTGGTGTTGGCATTCGCCCCTGACGGCTCGAAAACCCCCACACCTCCGAAAGCCTCGCGGCTGTCATGTCGAAACAACCTTGGGTCTGCTCGTAAATCTCACAACCGACCTTGAGCATATCCAATGTAGGTAACGAGACATCCACCCAAGTCTCTTGTCCCCTGGCATTCAAACGGCTCAAGTCGCTCGTTGCGATGTAGATACTCAGGAGTTGCTCGAGCCACTCGATCAACTCAAGGGCTTCGACCGCCGCCTCTGGACCTTGTTCAGGTCGACCCGGATGAAGCAGCACATCGAACTGACAAGCCATCGCGCGGCGGGAAAACTCCAACCAAATCGGATCTGTTCGCTGCATTCTCTGCACTCCCTTAACGAACAGGGCGGTTTTGGTTCCCGTTTCGTCGACTGCGATCCCGCAAAAGCCTCCGAAAGTCTTTCGGGTCAGCCAAGTCGATCTCATCGCGAACTTCACGCCGCAGACGCTCGTATGCATCGAGCGTCCGAGCATTGCTGTTGACCCCCTCAGGGATCATCCAATTGGAAATCACAAACAATTGATCCGTCAGGTTAACAGTCTCCAATAGTTGCTTAGGAAACTCGGACAATCTACTTGCCAAATCCGCAACCAAAGCGTCTTGGTTATCCAAACGAAACCCCTCCTCAATCGGGCGTACAGAATACAAAGCCATCAGCGCTGCCTTCGCATCGGTCTCACGTCGTAAGAAAGGCATGTTGGTGACAATCGATGGCAAGAGCATGGTGCTACTCCATTCTTCCAATGCCTCTGCATCTGCACCCTGCAAATCCGGCGAATAGAAAATAGCAGCTCGAAACGCCAATTGCTCTCGGAGAAAACCGATCCTTGCAGTGGTACTCAATTCGGACAACAACTGCCGTTTGTTCGTAGGCAATGCGTCAAAGACCACTCCGATCATCCTCGCAGTGAGATTCAACTCCTTGGCATTGGGTAGAGCATTGACTTGTGTTTGTATGGCTTCCATGCGCTGACGAACATCAGGTGGATACCTACCTAACAAATCTCTAGAGCTGTTGAGTTTTGCCACCTGCACCGTATTCAATCCTCGAACCCAATTGGCCCGCTCAGAATTGGATTTGGGAACCTCGGGAATCAGCAAATCACGATAGTGCTCTTGAAGATATCCGATGAGCTTTTGATCCTTGGCTAGTTCCTGCAATATTTGCAAGTCACCGATATCATGCAAACCCGGAACGTTCGAGGCCAAGTCCAATGACCCAAGCTCACGCTCGGTTCGGTATACCGATGCGGAAATCCCAATCAGTGAACCAATCAAAAGCGAAACGGCTAGTGGAACAAGTGCGTTCGGAAAAGAGAACCATCGTCGCTTCCAATCAACCGACGATTTAACCGGCGAGGACTGCCTAGAATCCACCGCATCCCTTGACCCAGAACGCTTGATATCCGCAATCACCATCTCAATGGTTGTTTGCGTAAAACTCTTGCTATGAGGCGTCTCGGGCAGTTCATCGAGCAGGTCATAAGCTTTGCGCAACTCGGCTAAACGAGTGCGCAGGAATTCATCGTCCACCAGTCGTTGCTCGAGCGCAGCAGAATCCAGAGGCGTCAATTCGCCGTCAAGATAAGCCGTCAACTCTTCGTCGATCGCGTCGCTTTCGCGGTCGCTCATACTCGTTTGCCAAAACCTTCTGCATCAAAAAGGATCGTTTCCACCACCGGAATCATCCTCATCTGGTGATTCGCTTCCAGGAACAAGCCCCTCATGCAAATAGGGCTCAAGGAGATTCTTTAGGTTCACACGGGCCCGCATCAACAACGACTTGACTGCTTGCACCGTCAAACCCATCGTCTCTCCAATCTCCTGGTAACTCATTCCCTCGAATTTGCTGAGCAAGATCGCCGTCCGCTGGCGTTCCCCCAAAGCCTCCAAGGCGACCATTATAACCCGGGATCGCTCCTGGTGATCCATATTTCGCGTAGGTTGGTATCCGCTTGGAGAAACAGCGATATTTTCTAGCAATAAACCAGACGTTGAACCATTTCCAGCCTTAGACAACTGGTACTCACGACGAACCGACACGTCTCGAACATGATTCGAAGCAACATTGTGCGCGATTCGGTAAAGCCAAGTCGAAAATTTTGCCGTCGGAACGTAAGACTTTCTCGACTTGTAGATCCGCATGAAGACCTCTTGGGCTAAATCCTCTGCTAAGTCCGCACTCCGTGTCCAGCCACTCATGAACCGTATGATCTTGCGTTGAAATCGATCCACCAAAAACTCAAACGCCACCGCATCATCCTCTTTGACTCGCAACATCAAGGCGACATCGGGATCTTTGATCGCTTCACTGGCCGTTTCGTTGTTCGGTCCAGTAGATTCAGTTGGGTTGGAATTTGACACGCTCGTACCGTTGCCTTACAGATACTCGGAAAGTTTGAACCCAACTCATTGCAACAAGTTTCGGGTCCGCTAAATCCCTTCAGCCACTTTATCTTATCACCCCCAACATACGCCGTGGGTGAGCCACAAAACAGAATCCAGGTTTAAACCCAGCTTAACTAAAGAACTCCTCAAAGCGAAAGGCAAACAACAGCCCATTAAGCATTTGGTATCTAGCAGAAAACGCAACAAAACGAAGCTGCCGGACACCCTTAAGGCCTTTTCATGAAAACTCGCTAAACAACGGCAAAAATTTACGCAATATCGAAAAATCGGCTAACTGAGTTGTTAAAGCCTCAAACAAACAACCAGCATTTGAGGAATCATTTCTGCGATCGGGCGGCATGTGCTCTACGGCCGTAGTGATTACCAAACTTAGGGCTCCATTGCGAAGAACCCACTGTGGACAAGTCGCCTGCGGACTTTGAGGTGTATGCCACTCTTGCTCGAGATTGCCACCCTCTATGCCGACTTGAATCGTTCGACCAAATGCAGCAGCACCGGAATTGTAAAGGGAGATGATCAGACTCTTGCCATCGAGCGTCATTGTCATCCCATCGGGAAACCCAACTTGATCCGATAAATCCAAAGCCACCCTTCCGGAATCGATTCGGCCCCCTTCGATATCCAATCGATAAGCCACAACCTTGCGAGTCGGCGTGTCGATATCCAATAGATCCACAGCGCCATCCTCACGCGGCAAGACAACTTTGCCATTGCTGCAGATCTGATCGTCCCGAAGCTGAATCAACTTCCGATCGCTTCGACGCCATAAATACAAGCCAGCCTTCTTGGTCTTGAACTCCAAGTCCTTGGTACCGAATATCAGATTCCCGTCCCAAACCAACCCATCGTTGATGATCGTGCCCGAAACGTTCGAATCCACCCCTTGGATAAATGGCTCCCAAGTACCCTTCGAGGGACTAAAGATTCCAACGCTTCGCTCGCATCCAATAACGAAATTGCCCCGATCCGTCGGAAAAGCAAACCCAGGTCTACCTGGTAAATCAAAGGACTGATTGCTCGAGGTCCTAAAGTCGTAGATGTTCAGCGATCCATGAGTAGCCCCAGCACCATGCTGGATAGCTACCCAGGAAAACCTGTCGGCATCGACCGGATAAGGCCCCTCGGGAAGAAACCGAAGGGCTTCACTGCCGGGATCCAACAGCAAATTGGCTTGCCGGACGCTCACGCTTGCTCCTTGTCAAACGCAGAATCAAAAGCCCGATTGCTCGGCGAAAAATCCATCTTCTTGACAAATGCCGCAGCCTCACGTGCCCCAAACTCGCGATCCATCCCACTGTCTTCCCACTCGACACTCAACGGGCCGTTATAACCAACACGATTGAGCTCTCGAATGATCTCTTCAAAGTTCACTCCTCCTCGCCCAGGACTTCGGAAATCCCAACCTCGACGAGCATCACCAAAATTGATGTGACTGCACAAAATCCCCGACTTGCCATTGAGCGTTACCTTCGCATCCTTAATGTGGACGTGATAGATACGATCAGGAAACTCCCTAATGAACTCGACAGGATCAACGCCTTGCCAAATCAAGTGGCTCGGATCGAAATTGAAACCAAACTCAGGCCGATGCTTGAGGGCCTCCAAAGCCATCTTCGCCGAATAGATGTCGAATGCAATCTCCGTCGGATGCACCTCCAAAGCGAATCGAACCCCACAAGCCTTGAACTCATCGAGAATCGGATTGAACCGATCCGCAAAAAGCTTGAACCCATCGTCGATCATCGATTGAGGTACAGGAGGAAACGAATAATTCAAGTGCCAAATACTCGATCCCGTAAAGCCGTTGACTACCTTGACGCCAAACTTCTTCGCCGCGTGCGCTGTCTTCTTGAGCTCGTCCGAAGCCCGCTGATTGACCCCCGACGGATTGCCATCGCCCCAAACATAAGGTGGCAAAATCGCCTTGTGACGACCATCGATCGGATCGCAAACGGCTTGGCCCACCAAGTGAGCGCTGATCGCATGGCACTGCAATCCAATCTTATCGAGCAGATCTCGTTTGGCTTTGCAATACCCTGCATCCGAGTGCGCCTTGTCCACCTCGAAATGATCCCCCCAACATGCAAGCTCAATCCCATCGTATCCCGCATCCTTGGTAAACTGTGCCATCTTGGTCAACGGTAAATCAGCCCACTGGCCAGTAAACAAAGTCACAGGTCGAGTCATCTTTCAAGTTCTCCAAATTTTTTGAGGGATCCATGAGCTAAAAACAGAGGATTCAGAGCAATAACATACCACGCACGTACACGATGCAACAGACTTTTGGATAGAATTGATGTTGTTAATTTCCCGAGCCAATTGCCCTCAAATCCTCTTCCCACAGCGATGAATCCGACACACCCGAAAACCCGACGAATGCCACCGAATTTCGCGCTAGAACTCTTGTGTGCGCTGTCGCTATTGTCACTTGCTCCGATCCACCTAGCCCGAGCTCAGACGCCCTCAAGCCCCGAAAGCAATCCTTACGCATCCGAAATCCAACCCATCTTCACGAAATACTGCGTGGCTTGCCATAACCAATCCGAACACGAGTCGAATCTCAAGCTGCAAACGCTCGGTAATATGCTCTCAGGTGGTGATGCAGGCCCAGCTCTGATCCCCGGAAAACCCGAAAGCTCCCTGATCCTTCGCCGAATCGAAGGACTCGATGAGCCCAAGATGCCCCCTGAGGACTCTCCTCAACCTCCCCCCCAAGACATCGCCAAAATCAGGGATTGGATCCAAAAAGGTGCCCCAGGTTCCGACATCGAACCGAGCCTTATTGAACGATGGAAACGGATCGCCTCGTCCCCCCAAGAAAATCGAAACAGTGGCAACCCATCGCAAAAGACCAAGGCCATCACCGCCACAGCACTCCTCTCACCGACACAAATCCTCTTAGGTCGATTCGCTCGCTATGAGTGGACTGAAAATCCCGAAGACCTAACGCCAAAAACAACGAAGCCCTTTGTCGGCAAGATCTCCCAAATCCGTCTCGATCGCGATGCCAAACGAGCCGCGATCTGTGGAGGTCTACCTGGTCTTGGCGGCTTGGTCCACATAGTCGAATTGCAATCAATGCACAACGGGGCTGAAGAAACCTCCTATCTCAAAGCCATCGAGTCCCACAAAGATATCCTCTACTGCGCAGTCCTTCATCCAACCGAGCCCTGGGTAGCCACTGCAGGCTACGACCGAACGATTCGATTATGGAACTACCAAACAGGAGAACTCCTGCGAAGTTTTGATGGCCATAACGGTGCTGTGTACGACCTGGACTTTGACCCCAGCGGGAACGTCTTAGCCAGTGCAAGCGCCGACGAAACGGTCAAAGTTTGGCGAGTCGACTCAGGACAACGTCTCGATACCCTAGGCCAAGGAGAAGCCGAACAACTTCGCGTTCGATTCCTCGCAACACAAATCCCAAATAGCATCGACATCATCGCAACCGGAGCCGATCGACGTATCCGCCAGTGGCGACTCCCCTCGCTCGATCAACCCTCAGTGAGCCCCTTGCTCCAATCGATCTTCGCCCACGAGTCAACCATCCATCAACTAGCCCTCTCGAACGATCAACACCAAGCGTGTACGGGAGCCCATGACGGAACGATCAAGATCTGGGATACCCGAACATGGGAACTCATCGCCGACATGCCAACTTCGAAAAGCCTCTTGACCTCGATGGGATGGAATGCCGATGGCTCTGCAGTCTACTGGTCTACCCTTGATGGTGAGCTCCAAACACATCGCCTCACCGAAGCGATCGCTCGCAAAAAACAACAAACGATGGCAGACTTCGACAAATCCACTGCCAACTCCCTCCCCGCAACGGCCCCCACTCAAACCGAAATACCAACAGTTGCCGAATCCGATCAGGGCCCCAGGTCGGTTGCCACCCCACAGATTCTGACTCCTCCGGTGAAACTCACAGGCACCCTTAAGACACAAGATCTCGCCCAAGACGGTGACTGGTATGCTATCGATGCAAAACAAGGACAAAGCTGGAAATTCGAAATATTCGCCGAACGAGACAAAAGCCCCTTGGATAGCCTCCTTGAGATCACGGATCAAAACGCAAAACCGATCCTCCGCACTAGGCTCCAAGCTCTCCGTGAATCGTATTTCACATTTCGCGGAAAGGACTCCTCGACCATCGATGATTTTCGACTCCACCGATGGGAAGACATGCAACTCAATGAATGGCTCTATGCCGGTGGAGAAGTCGTCCGACTGTGGCTCTACCCAAGAGGTCCCGACTCAGGATACAAGGTCTATCCGGGGTTCGGAAACCGATACACCTACTTCGGGACCTCTCCGATCGCCCATGCACTAAACGAACCGGCGTGGGTTGTGCGTGAACTGCAACCGGGACAAGCCCCAATGTCAAATGGATTGCCCATTTTTCCGATCTACTACAGCAACGATGATGACCCAAACCGCCGAGGTGGTAAGGACTCGCTCATCGAGTTTGTCGCACCGGTGGATGGTCGCTATTTCGTTCGAATCCGAGATACCCGTGGCCTATCGGGCGATGACTTCAAATACACGTTGTCGATTAGCCAACCCAACCCCCGATTCGTCTTTCGTGCCGAGACAAACGAAGTCACCTTGCGCCCCGATGTTGGCACCGAGTTTGTCGTTTCAGCCGATAGATTCGACGGCCTCGACGGAGATATACAAATCGGATTCGAGCAAGTCCCCGAAGGGGTCAAGGTCGTAGAGCCCCTGACGATCGAAAAAGGCCAACTCAAGGCTATTGGCCAGATTCGCCCAATCGCAAGCGACTTGGCACAAATCCCAAAAGAATTTGAAATCACTTTGGTCGCCAAGAGTCTAATAGCAGGCCGAGAAGTTGTTGCCACCGAACAGCCAAAGATCAAAGTCAAAGTCAACCAAACCCCGACGATGAAGCTCAAACTCGTCGGCAAAGATGATCCCGACGATGCCCCAGCACTGTCGAGCCTGAATATTCGCCCAGGGCAAACCATCTCCGCAAAACTGGTCATCGAAAGAGGACAACTTGCAGGAGATATCGCATTTGGTGGTGATGATAGCGGTCGAAACCTTCCGCACGGGTGCTTTGTCGACAACATCGGACTCAATGGACTGCTGATACCGTCCGGACAATCAACCCGCGAAGTCTTCATCACCGCAGCCCCAATCGTTCAACCTCAGCGCCGAGTCTTCCACCTTCGGGGGAATGTCGATGGCAACCCGACATCTCTACCAATCGAACTGATCGTCCAATAATATGCCTACAAAATCGCTCGCATCGTATCTGCTATGCCTGCTTCTGATCTCAGCAAAACTCTTCACCGGTTTGGCTTTCGCCGGCACTTCGGCCAGCCAATGGGTTGTTGTAGTCAATGGAAAATCCAAGAACTCGTTGACCCTTGCCAACCATTATTGCCAACTCCGTGATATACCAGCCCGAAATGTCATCCTATTAAAGGACATTCCCGATTCGAACACCATCACGATCGATGACTTCCGCAAATTGATCCTCGGACCGGTGCTTGAGCAAATCGAATCCAGGCAACTCAACTTGCACGTTCAAGGCGTTGCGTATTCATGCGACATTCCAACGGCAATCGATCTGCGAGAGGATTTAAAGTCCGTCAAGGATCTCCCGAAGATACTCACTCCCACCGGTTCCCTAAATGGGATGACTTATCTTTTTCGCTGGGTTCAGCAAAGCGACCCGTCCTATATTGGCCCGGACTCGAATTGGTACGGGACACACGACGCTTCGGTACTCCTGAAAATCTACCAAGGTAGCGCAGAATCGATCGAAGAACTTCGCAAATGGATCAACGAAGATGGCCAACATGAAAAAGCAGCAGAGAGATTTGACCAACTTCGAAAGGAATCCGCGAACAGCTTTCCACTCGATTTTCTAGCCGCACAGCAGTGGGCACTTGCTGGCGACAACAAGAAAGCCATCGCTCGTCTTAGCGATGCGGTACGAAAAGGGTGGAAGTATCGAGGGGAGATTCTCAATGACCCAAGCTTTGACGCATTGAGGGAAGACAAAGAGTTCCAAAAAATCGTTTCGCGTTGCCCCAACGAGGAATTCAAAGTCCTGCCTGCCAAAGCCTTTGACGCTCGGAACTTCTTCGCTCCCAATTGCACCGAATCGCAAAACCCTAAACACGGTGTATCGTACCTTTTGTCGATGGTACTAAGCCATACGGCAAACAATCGCTTGACGATCGATGAAGCCATCGCGCACCTGGAAAGAAGCAGTCTTGCCGACTTCACGAACCCCAAAGGTACGTTCTACTTCTCGAAAACCAACGATGTGCGAACCACCACACGCGAACCGAACTTCTCAATCGCAATCGATGAACTCAGCAAGCTCAAGAAAGACGCTCAGATCATCGAGTCGGTGCTTCCTCCTACCGGAAGCTCCGTGGCTGGCATCACCTTCGGCGTTTCGGATTTTGATTGGAATCGATCCGGTGCTAAACTCTTACCCGGAAGCCTCGCAGATAACCTGACAAGTCTCGGCGGTGTCATGACCCCCAGCAGCCAGACCAAGGCTACGGAACTGCTTCGATTCGGCGCGGCTGCGGCCAGTGGAACCGTCACCGAACCCTATGCCCTCCAATTCAAATTTCCACTACCTTCATTGCACGCTTACTATGCCAAAGGGATGACAGCTGCCGAAGCCTTTTACGCGACAGTCCAAAGCCCCTATCAATTGCTGATTCTTGGTGATCCAATGTGCCAACCGTTCGCAGTACCACCAAAGTTCAATCTCACCGGTTGCACCGATGGACAAATGGTATCAGGTAAAATCGCGATTGGATTCCAACCCATCGAAGAAGAAAACGCCAGCGATCCGGTCCAACTGACTTGGCTCATCGATGGCAAACCCCAGACTCAAACGAACTTCATCTCAAATCTGAACATCCAAGTCGCCGAGCAAGACCGCGGAGCCTATGAATGGCGATTTGTGACCAAAGGCCCTAAACCAATCGAAACCCGTTGGGAGAAATCCTTATGGGTTCTATCCGGGGCTCCGGAAAGCCACTTGGAGCTCAAGGCACCCGAGCGATGGTCTGCGAAACAAAACCAACCACTCCAAGTCCAGGTTACAAATATTCCCAAAGACACCCAAGTGAGACTTCGATTCCACTGGGATCTTCTCGATACGAAACACGACGAGCAAGGAATTTTTAAGATCGATACCGAGCGACTTGGTCGAGGGCCAGTTCGATTGCAACCTGTTGCATGCGACGACCAAGGAAATGTCCTTTATTCAGGACTTCCAGTGAAAATCTATATCGAGAACTAAAACGCTTTCAGGTTCTTCATGTATTTTTGGGGGCGATTTGGATTGCATTTCAATCAAAAAGCCTACCACTGGCTTTATGCCGAATGGCCTTGAATTATAAGCGGTACGGCGCGAGCCGTCCGGTGAAAACCATGCGAATCCTCGGACATTCACTCACCGGAGTGCTTGCGCACTTCTGCTTCCACTAATTCAATGCCCACCGGCGTGAAGCCAGGTGGTGGCCCGTGAATTTTCACCCACAATAATTCCTGAACAACGCGCTTTCATTACTATCTGTCATCCCGTCAATACTATCCACTGTCAATCCTGTCCCAATCCTGCCGCCGCAAAGCGGCAGATAGCAAAAAACCACTGCGCAGTTTCATCAAAAAAGTTGGTTCTTCAGGAATTATTGTGGGTTTACTCAATGGTAGCGGAAGTGCGCAAGCACTCCGGTGAGTCAAGGAATGTCCGCGGTTTAGCCATTATTTATCACCGGACGGCTCGCGCCGTACCGCTTTTATTCGCCTGTGGTGCCCCCTTTATCCACGATAACTCCCGAAGAACCAAAAAGTTGTTCCGACGAGCTTTTTTCTAAATTCTTGTAGATTCAAGAAAAATCACTGCGCAGCGGGGCCAGAAAAGTTGTTATCCCTAATAGGGACGTTGTGTTTTACCAGGAGGGCGAAATTTTCGTTAAGTGTTGCTTATTTTGAAAGGTGCCGAAAATGGCAAAATCGTCGAGATCTAAATGTAGCAAGTACGAATTGGGTGCGTACTTAGCAGTAGGCATGGGAAGTCTCAGTGTAGCATCCGGGACAGAAGCGGCTGTGGTATCCATTAATATCAATGCTTTCGGACTCAACGGGGCAAATGGAGGAACCGCGATCGGAGAAACTAAAACAGTAGCTAATTTTCCAACGAGCGGCCAGGGAGAATTGCTAATTATTAATTCTAATGATACCTCTGGCCCATACAACACGAGAATGATAGGGATAAGCGGACTCTATGATCCGATTTACAACCCTGTCACAGGTTACATCGACCAGGTGGGAATTAAATTCGCAGTGAACCAAATAAACGTTTACGGTAACACAAAAAAATTTAGCGCTGGTGCTTCGATAGATTCATCATCTACTTTTGATGGGAACTCGACTTTCTTCTTCAGATTTAGCAAAAATGGAGCACCATATTTTTACAAATACTCTCCAGATTTTGGCGCGGGTAGCTACGTAGGATTCAAGACCATAGATGGTAACTACGGTTATCTGGAGGTAACTTGGAGCAGAACATCGAAAGAGTTTTTTATCTTGAGTGGCGCTTATGAGTCCACTCCCAATACTCCGATTCTAGCGGGGGCAACCCCCGGTGGCGGTGGTGGTGGCAATGGCGCCGTACCCGAACCAACCAGCGGAGCGATCGCTGCACTGCTCATGGGTGGCACGGCCTTGCGGCAATGGCGCAAGAAGCGACGCGAAGAAACCAACGAAGCCATTGCGTCGTAGTTGAGGTTCTGCTACCGCGCTTTTCGGCCTGATTTTTAAACGTCTCTCGCCCGCAGGCGGGCGAGAGAAAGTGCCATTGGCACAGAGTTGAGGGGAGCGCCGTCGGCAGAGAGTAGAGGGCGGAAATCAGAAAGTAGAGAACCGGAGAACCGATTTGGAAAATTCGCTAGGAACGCACATGAATTTCGCTTGGCTCCCCTTCGCCCCCGGGCTTTGACGGGGGAGAAGCGGCGGGGGGGATGAGGGGCGGCGCGCTGGAGAATTACCAGACCCACTCCGATGCTCGATGTGGCTTATTTGAATTCTCCAGGTACGAATGTTCGCCTGAAGATAGCTCTCTACTCGACTAACAGTCATCTAGTCGCCTTTTTTTCAATTGAAACACCATCAATGCCAAAAAAACGTTTGCTCCTAGTCGGTTGGGACTCGGCTGATTGGAAATTGATCAATCCTTTAATGGACGCTGGCGCAATGCCCGCCATCGAGAGCCTTGTTAACTCAGGCACCAGCGGCAATCTGACGACCCTCGAGCCACAGCTATCTCCTATGCTCTGGACTTCGATCGCCACCGGCAAGATGGCTTACCATCACGGTGTCCCAGGCTTCACCGAAGTCGACCCGCAATCGGGCGCAATCGTCCCGGTCTCTGCAGCCACCCGCAAATGCGCGACCCTCTGGGAGATGCTCGCCCAGCGAGGTCTCAAAAGCCACATCGTCAGTTGGTTTGCGACCCAAGGCGAACGTGACATCCCCGGCAAAATGGTCTCGAACATGTACTGCCATGTTCCGAACGTTCCACCCGACTCAGATCCGGAGTCCTGGCCTCCACCCCCACCAGGAACCTATTGGCCTGAATCGCTCGCAGAGTTTTTCAACCAAGACCGCGTCAGCCCTCACGATATCGATCCGGATTATGTGATTCGACTCTTC
This sequence comes from Pirellula sp., assembly GCA_040381975.1. Classification (GTDB taxonomy): domain Bacteria; phylum Planctomycetota; class Planctomycetia; order Pirellulales; family Pirellulaceae; genus JBKCUI01. Next base: position 2,366 of record JBEIGI010000017.1, on the reverse strand, counting down.
GTTCCCAACGCACCCAAAGTCGATCAGTCAAAAGACAAACGCTTGTGGCAGTTAGCCAAACGGCTCTCAGAAGCCTTCTCGGCCCACAACGCAGCGGTGCGATTGATGGAGATCGACCCCCAGTGGGATTTCTTCGCGGTCTACTATCGAACGATCGATGAGATCTGCCACCAGTTCATGCATTACCATCCCCCCAAGATGGATGGGATCCCTGACGAAGATTTCGAAATGTACAAAGACGTGGTTCATGGTGCCTATCGTCTCCACGATCTGATGCTCCAGCGGCTACTCCAACTGGCCGGTCCCGATACCGCTGTGATGCTGGTCTCGGATCACGGTTTCCACAGCGATCATCTTCGACCTCAATTCACTCCGCGAGTCCCCGCAGGGATCACCGTCTGGCACCGCCCCCAAGGTGTCTTTGTCGCCTCTGGCGAAGGTTTCTGTAAAGACGAACTCGTCTACGGATCGCGTCTATTGGATATCACCCCTACGGTGTTGCATTACTTTGGGTTGCCGGTTGGCCAAGACATGGAAGGCCGGGTGCTCGAGGACGTCTTCTCCGATAAGCGTCCTGTCGAAACCATTCCCAGTTGGGAGTCGATCACCGGTGCGGTTCGAAAAAGAGTACCGCTGAGCGACCAAGAAAACCGCGCACTACTCGACCAGTTCGTGGCCCTGGGGTACATCGACCAGATCCCAGAAGACAACTCGGTGGCGATCGCCGAGACGAACCGCGAAAACGATTGGAACATGGCTCGGGCTTATATGTACGCCGGCAAAGCCGAACAAGCTCTCCCGCTCTTAGAAAAATGTTTTCATGCCCAGCCTTTTCGATCCGACTATGCGCAGGTGCTTGCCAACTGCCAACTGCAACTGAGCATGCTCGAGGAAGCCGACGCGACGATCGATCAAGCTCGCGACCATTTCGGTCGGACAGAGAATGCTGATTTGATCAAGGCTTCGATCGCCATCGAACGGGAGGACTTCGCCGTAGCGTTAGAGCTTTTGCAGGGGGTCCAAGACAAGATGCCCCAAGAGGTCCAGATCCAATTGTTCTTGGCACGCTGCTATTCAGCCCTGAGACGCTGGGACGAGGGGCTAGCGGCTGTTGCTCGGGTACTCGAGGCAGACCCCGATAACGCGCAAGCTTATCTGGTCAAGACACGCATCGACTTGCATCGGAATCAGGCCCATGATGCCGTCGAATCGGCGCTGACGGCGATCGGTTTGCAGTACGGCAATCCCATGGGGCATTACTTGCTCGGTACTAGCCTGCTGCAGCTTAATAAGTTAAAGGAAGCCGAGAAGGCGCTGCGCAACTGCCATCAATTGGCACCTAGGTTTCTACCGGCAATGCGTATGCTTGCGCGCGCTTATCACCGGTTGGGTCAGTTTGAACAGTACACCCAGATCGAGAATCTCAGGACTCAGACTGCCGCACAGATGCGGGAATCGGAGGCTCGGGAGCTAGCGAGATTACGATTGCTTGCTGCCGAGCGAAAAGCGGATCGCGATGCGATCGATCGAGAGAAGCAAGCCGAACACGATCGCCAGGAGGCCGAGATAGCGGCTATTGAGCCGCTGGAGTTTCTTATCGTCTCGGGGCTGCCACGATCGGGCACATCGCTCATGATGCAAATGCTCAAGGCCAGTGGGATCGAGCCGATGAGCGATGGCAAGCGGACTGCCGACGACGATAACCCCGAAGGATATTGGGAATGGGAAGAAATCAAGCAACTTCCAAAGAACCCAAGGATCATCGAGCAGAGTGTTGGCAAGGCCGTGAAGGTGATCTCGGCGTTGTTGCCTTCGTTACCAAGGCCGCATCGCTACAAGTTCATTTACATGGTCAGGCCCGTGCAGCAGGTGGTCGATTCGCAGTTGGTGATGCTCGATCGCCAGGGGCAAAAGGCTCGGGCGGAAAAGCAACATTTGATCGAGGTGCAAGAGGCGCATAGTCGGCAGATAAGGCATGTGCTTGGCCAAAGCGATCGAGTGGAATTGCTCGAGGTGTCTTATCCGGAATTGGTAGCTAACCCGCAGCCGGTGATTGAACAGTTGGAGAAGTTTTTGCCGGGGCGATTTGAGGCTTTGCCGGCGGTTAGGGAGTGTGTTAAGCCGAAGTTGTTTAGGAATCGATAGGGAGTCCGCCGCAAGGCGGTGGCGCAATAAAGCCAGCGAACTTATAGAATCGGGTCGTGCTCTGGCGCTAAGAGATGATTTCGGAGAAATCATCGAGTGCGCCTTCGAAGGCGTTTAATCAGTTGGGTGCAAGTCCCGACCAGGGTAACGTTACCGCCCTGTATCCGACAGTGGTAACTGCGTTTCCGTGAGGAAAGGTGGAGAGCAACCTGAGGAGAAAT
>JBEIGI010000016.1:0-87128 GCA_040381975.1 Pirellula sp. | reverse complement strand
CACGCAGTTTCGCGCCTAGCGCCCGCAACAAAACGCCCTATTCAGACTCGGTTTCCCTATGGCTACAGCCCGTAAGGCCTTAACCCGCTGCAAACGCTAACTCGCCGGATCATTTTGCAAAAGGCACGCCGTCACACTTTTGATAGTGCTCCGACCGCTTGTAAGCACACGGTTTCAGGTTCACATACCTCCCCTAACAGGGGTTCTTCTCACCTTTCCATCGCTGTACTTAGTTTACTATCGGTCATTGAGGAGTATTTAGCCTTGCGGGATGGTCCCCGCAGATTCAGACCACGTTTCACGTGCATGGTCCTACTCAGGTACCACTCAGGAGGCGCTCAACTTTCGCTTACCGGACTGTCACCGTCTATGGTCAGCCTTTCCAAGCTGTTCAGCTAGCTGTCGCTTTGTAACTCCCATATGAATGGCCCTACAACCCCAGAAGGGAAACCCCTCTGGTTTGGGCTCTTCCGCTTTCGCTCGCCGCTACTTACGGAATCGATTTTTCTTTCTTTTCCACCAGGTACTAAGATGTTTCAATTCCCTGGGTTGGCCGCGTATACCTATGGATTCAGTATACGCTAATTCGAGGATCTCGGGATCATCGCCTGTTTGTCGACTACCCCAAGCTTTTCGCAGACTTCCACGCTCTTCATCGCCTCTCAATGCCGAGGCATCCCCCGTGCGCCCTTAGTAACTTGACCATCGGAATCTCAATCTCAAACCAAACCAATCCAGCAAGATCACTCTCGCTAAACCGCATCCGGCTTGCTATCGACCTCCAATTCGCTCTCGTATTCACGCTCGTTTGAACTCGGTAAGTACTCCCCAGTTATCCTCATTGGACAATCCCAAGCTGACGCCCAGAACCCACCCAAGAAATTCACCAGAGAATCACAGAACCGGTTTCAAACATTGTAGTCGCCCAAGCCATTTCTTGCGAAACAACCTGGCGTCTAGATGCCATCTACCAATCCAACCAAATTGTCAAAGATCAATGTTTTCCTTAGTGAACCGGTCACTCAACCTTTCAGTTTTGTTTCCCGCGTTCGTTCAAGGGGTCAGCATTCTAGGAGACCGACCCGACCGCGTCAACCGCAATTTTCATTTTGGCCAACTTTGTTTTTTGAACCTGGATTTTCCAAGGCTCGGGAGGCATGTTGCCCCGCTGGCCTTTGGTTGACAACCTCGGTGCGCCGCTGCTTCCGCCAACGGACTCGACCTAACCTTGCCAACCTTCTGGAAAACCCAAACTTTCAAAAACCAGTGGAGGTGAAGGGACTTGAACCCATGACCCTCTGCTTGCAAAGCAGATGCTCTCCCAACTGAGCTACACCCCCGAAACCGCACCGCTTGTCTCTACCAGCGACATCAATCGCCAGTGCGCACGCGTGGATTCGAACCACGGACCTCGTCGTTATCAGCGACGCGCTCTAACCAACTGAGCTACGTGCGCGAAGCCCATCGTTGCAATCTGTCGGCTTGGTGACCGACATCATGGCAACTGTGCGTGCCCAAGTGGACGGGCAAGTTTATCGATTCGTTTCCTGATGTCAACGGAAAAAATCCGAGCTTTTCTTCGTCCACGTTGGCCCGCCATGCATCGGCCTTTCAACCGATGTATCTTCAATAATTCGCAAGGTTTTTCTCCGTCCCTGGCCCCTCAACTCGACTACCGATTTCCCTAGAGGTTCTTCGCAACCGGGGTGCGATAGGCCACCATCGCTGGAATCGCTCCGGCCAAAGCTCCAATCAATACCAGGCCAGGAACAATCCAAAGCTCCCATCGCGACTGCACTGCAAACCAGTCGATCCGAACTCCCGTCGTGGGCATCGTCCAAGCGTTACTCAAAGGGCCCAACGCATGACCAACGAGCCATCCGACGAGTCCTCCAAGGATCGCAATCAAAAGCGATTCGAGCAAAATGATCATCATGATGTGGTCTCGCGATGCACCCAAAGCTCGCATCACGGCAATGTCTTTCTTGCGGTCGTTCATGCTGTTGTAAATGCTTACCAAAATGCTGATCGCACTGACAATCACCACCAAGCTCGTCAGTGCCAGTAGGGCCCACCGAAGAGGGCGTACGAAAACCCCAAGCAGCCCTTCGATCTGGCCGATCGGGCTTACCGCCTGAGCGAACTTGGTCTTGTTGATCTGCTTTTCCATCGACATGGCCGCAAATCCATTGGGTTTTAACAAAATTGCCGTGACCTCCCGCTTGTGGATTGGCAGGCGAACTTTGGATAACGGGCTGTCTCGCTCTGGCCCCAAGGCGGTGCCTTTTTTCTCAAGCCCAGACTCTTCGTCGCGATCCGGTGCGACATGCCCCTCCAGAAGATAGAAACCCTCGATGTTGACAAACGCTCCGCGATCGTTGGGGCTTCCAGTAGGCTCCAAAATTCCCACCACACGAAAGCCCTGGCCATGCGTTTCGCCACTTTCTGCACCATGGGATGCAAAGATTTCGTCGCCAAGTTTTAACCCCAGTGCCTTGGCCACCTGCGAACCGACCACAGCCTCAAAAAAACCATGCTCCGGAGAATGGTCCACAAAATTTCTGCCCTGGGAAAATCGATAGTCTTGGTCGTTCAAATCCCCATGCTTTAGTAGCCCAAAGTAGGCTGGAGTCGTTGCAATGCATCGATACTCATCGACGTAATCTCCCATGCAAAGCGGGATCGCAAATCCACCTTGCATCAAAAACGAGTACAAACCGGCCCGCTCGGGTTCCTTAAGTTCGCCACCAATCCGCTGATATTCCTTCTGCCTTCCATCGGCTGGCAAATACTCCATGTAGTACGAGTAAGGGACGTTTTCGACAGGCTGGCTCAAGAAAAACACCGTGTTGAAGACCAACTGCAACGGACTCCCCTTGGCCCCAACGATCAAGTTGTAGCCAACGTTGCTGGTCTTCTCGAGCGACTTTTCAATCACCCCCGAAATCGTCAGCACCAAAACCACCAACGCGACCCCTAAGGCCATCGAAAGTGCCGTCAAAAACGAAGCGAGTTTGCGGTATCGCAGGTTTCTTAAAGCGATCGACAATAGATTCATCTTACTGCTTCCTCATTCAAGGCGTATGGGTTCAATGGCCCCTGTGTCTTAGCTTGGTACTTGCAAAGCCCGGTTGATTCGCGAAAGTTGCTCGACTCGCTCGAATCGCGAAGCGACCGCATCGCTATGGGTGACCAGTAGCATCGCCACGTTCTCTTCGTTGCATTGTTTTGCGATTAGTTCGATAATGCGATCTTGGTTGGCAGGGTCAACATTGGCCGTCGGTTCGTCGGCTAGCAGCAAAATAGGTCGATTCACAAGGGCCCTTGCCACGGCCACTCGCTGCTGCTGACCGACCGACAATTGGCTCGGCAAATAATGCATTCGGTCGAACAACCCCACCCGATCCAAAAGCTCTTTGGCCCGCTGCAAGTCAGCCCCCTGGGCAACCGAACTCATCCGAGCAAAACTCATCCCAAGCCGAACGTTTTCAAGGGCCGTAAAGGCGGGTAAAAGATTGAAAGTTTGGAAAACATACCCCATCTTCAACGCACGAATCCGATCCCGCTTGGCCTCCGAAAACCCCAGCAATTCGACACCCTCAAGACGAACCGAACCGCTCTGGGCCGGAACAATCCCTGAGATCACATGCAACAGGGTTGTCTTGCCACTGCCGCTCTCACCTCGCAAAACCACTTGCTCTTTGCGACCAACATCAAATTCAGGGATATCCAAAATGGTCAGTTGCCCACCACCGGGCTGTGGATAGAACTTCTTGAGTTCCCGAATCGATAGCAATGCTTCCGTTTGAGGTTGGCTCATCGTAGGTATCCTATTTCTCCAGAGATATGATCTTTGGGCATTCTTGCGGACATTCTTGCCCCTGGCCACCATTGTGCCTAAAGTCGCTTGGATCGCTGCTTGATCGCCCGGTCGATCTCTCGCCTAGCGTCGGCCTTCTTGAGCACCTCTCGCTTGTCATGCACCTTGCGCCCCTTGCACAAAGCGATCACGCATTTGGCAACCGCTCGATCGGTGAAATAGACCCGAAGTGGAATGAGCGTCAGACCCCGCTCCTTGGCCTTGAGCCCAAAACGATGGAGCTCCCTTCGATGCAACAACAACTTCCGCATCCGCTTGGTCGGATGATTCCAAAACGTCGCTTGTCGATACTCGTCGATTTCGCAGTCGACGAGCCACAACTCTCCGTCTTTGAATCTTGCATAAGCCTCCTCGATGCTGCAGCGTCCGTTCCGCAAACTCTTGACCTCGCTGCCATGGAGAACCATCCCGCACTCGACCGAATCGAGAATCTCGTAATTGTGCTTGGCTTTGCGGTTCTCCGCAACACTCTTGAAGGTCGCCCCTTTGATCGAGCTGGCCGATTTGCCCGATGCGGCCGAGCCCGTAGCTGACTTGCCCGCACCCGGTTTAGCCTTGGAGGGTTTTGCAGAAGTTTTTGCCGATGTCGGCTGTGGTTTTTTCTTGTTCAAACTTCAAACCCATTGGATCATGGACCAGGGATCTCAAACACAGCGAACGTCGAGTTCTCATCCCCCGAGCTCGGATACAAAAGTGGCAACAGCGGAGGCGATTGTCCTCCAACCCGCCGATCTATCAATACGTAACGGAAGCCGTACCGTTTGTGGAGATCCAAGATTTTCTCGGTTGTCCAGGGCGCAAGCGATCGTTCGGAGTCCACCGGATAACATTCCGAAAGCCTCTCGAACCACTCAACCACCGAGGCTGAATCTTGAGGCATATCTTTCCAAGCCGCCACCTCGCCTCGGCCGGTGTGCCACTTGAAGGTCTGTTGATTCCGAGGCGTGAGCCATAATTTTCCAGCTTGAGTCTTTTCCCTTGCAAATTCGCAAACCTTGAGCCAGTCACGGTAGTGCAACTGTTGCTCCTCTTGACCATCGGATTTGGACAAAAGCCGGGCTCGCTCCCCTTCCCCTAGCCAGTCGTTTCCTCGGGTAGTGATCCGATCAAAAAGCCCCCAAACCCCGAAGACTAAAACCCCAAAAAGCATCAGTTCCGGAACAGAAATCCTTTTGCCATAACCCTCCATCGAACCAAACGGATCCTTGGCAGAACTCGCAAGTCTCGCGGCACCCAAAGCCAGCCAAATCGAGCCCGTTGCTACCCACATCCCCATGGCGACATCGTTCCAGCGAAACCAATAGTACTTGAGCACTTTGGCCGATAGCTCTCGGCTCCAAATTCCGTAATAAGCTCCCCAATCCACCAAACACCCCAGCAGTCCAACAAGCAACCCAAAGATCGCTTGGACCAAGAACCAACGCAATCCGTAAGGCCACGCCGACCACCGTGCTCGAGTCCAAAAATTCTGCTTCCGCTTGCTGGCTAACATCCGTGGAGCATTGGATCCATACCACAAACAACCAACCAAAACCACCAAAGCCACCATCACCAAACCCGCAAAGGCCTGCCAGCGCAAAGCCGACATCGCCGTCGGGGCCAAGTGATGCCCCAGCCGCTTATAGACCTGAATCATCGCCGCTTGTGTCGAGATTAGCGTCGTTGATTGAGCGTCCGCAAAAAGAGGCGGCAGCATTCCTAAACCTAATCCGAAAAACGAAAGGGGTAAGCCCCATCCATGCTTGAGCCACCAAGCCCTCGAAATGCTCCGAAACCCCGTTAGCTTCTCCTCGGGCGATAATCGATCCAGCACAAAACTCGTAAAAATCGATCCGAGCAAAACCCATATCCCCACAATCACATGCAACGCACATGCGATCCCAAGACACATCCAGCCCAAGGTCCATCGTTTGGAAAAGAAAAAACCAAACGCAGCAAAAACTAAGGCATACGCTGCAACTTTGGCCTCCGCACCCCCGATGACCCATTCCCCAGCCAAATGCCCCCAACGCATCGCCGCACACCATGCTGCTCCGCTAAGCGTCGCGACCCATGCTCCTGGCGGCCGCTGTTGTTGATCCGAAAACGCTCGACGCATCATCATCGTCCAGCCCGCAGCCAGTCCAACCCAAAGCACCAATCGTCCCACCCAGACGGCTTGATCGAGATCCGTCAGACGCGTCAAGGAGCCAAAAGTCGCATAAAACAACCAATGGGCATTGGCCGACTCTAAAAACAAATCCCCACGCCCAAAATCCGAATTCCAAAAATGAGCAGCCTTGGTCCAGTAATGTGGCTCGTTGACCGCCGGTATCCGTTCGATACCCGTCAGGAAAAAAAGAAGAAATACCCCGAGGAAATCGATGTAAAACTTCTGAGACCAAGATGTCTTCGCACCGGCAGAAAATTCGCCTTTAACCCCAAAAACGGAGCGAGAGTGTTTCGAAGCGAGCGATTTTTCCGTTGGCATGGACTGAACTTGTAAGGCTTTTCGAAAGGGTAGCGGTTAGGAAAAAGATAGTAGGCAGAGAAGTTTTTTTCAGGATTTTACCACCCTTACGCACAAGATTTTCTTGACTACTGGGTCGGTCGTCTTAGAGTTGAGGTGTTTTGTCTCGTCTGCGTTTGATGGTCTGAAAAGACTTACTGCATTGATTTTAGCGTCACTTTAGAGATCAACACCAACCGCAATCCAAGCGAGTCATCAAAAAGGAATTGGGGAACCACCCCCAAACAGGAGGATAGGAAGTCATGTTAGTTTTGTCGCGTAAAAAGAATGAAAGCATTGTAATCAACAACGAGATCACCATCGTCGTCGTTGAAATTCGGGGAGATAAAGTTCGACTCGGGGTCGAAGCACCCAAGGAAGTCCCTGTTCACCGGCGAGAGGTCTACGACGCCATCAAAAAAGCAGTCGACGCCAACAATGCCGAGCTGGATTCGCATCTCGACGCCGAATCCTCCACCTAGGTCATAACAATAAAAAAACCTCCGCGTTTCTCGCGGAGGTTTTTCTTTCTGTTCGTGACGGCTTGTGCTTCCGCAGTTAGTAGGGGCTTGATGCACCCGTATCTGGATCACCACACATGTGGAAGTGGTTATGGTCGATATAGATCACCTCGACACACTCGTTGTCTTCCAGCGTGTAGGGTACCGGCCATCCGTTGATAGTTCGTTCTTCAAAATAAACCGTGCACTTGTAGTGGGCATGGTGTAGCTGTGCGAAACCGATCAGTGGAACGAACCGAGGATCGTCAACATAGTCGGCAATCTTCACCTTCGTAATCCGCACCTTGTTCCGCTGTTTCTCGTGCAAGAAAGGAACTCCGCCGCGAATTGGACGCGCTCGTTCCAACGCGTGAATCACTTCGTCGTCGCTAGGTGGATCGATCGCCACGTGCGCTCCGGATGTGATCGGCCCAAGAATCGGCACTCGTGCATACCGCTCGTGGATGTGGAACTGAACCTCTTCACTATCTTGCAAGTACGGCGAAATAGGAATCGGAACCCCGAAAGGACCAAGGCCCATGTTGGAAAGGTGGATGCATCCGACCTGCGTTAGCGCCGCTGCCGTGAGTACCATCCAAAATGCTTTGTAGTGTCGCTTGCGGGACATCGATTAAACCCTTCTTGTGCTGAGACGATTGGACTCGTCGAACAGAAAGAGTTTCGGCCATCGGCCTGTTAAAACTTGCGGGTTTTTCCGTCTGCAACTGAAATTCCTGAAGTACTAGTCGCAACGCATTTAACCTAGCTTGCCCACACCCCTCTATCTTCACATCTTTCTCCCTAGACACGCTCAGGACTGTTCGAAGATAACTGCCCAGGTGAAATCCTCATCTTCGAACCCATCAAGTAAAAACAAACCCAGGGCGATGCTCTGCGCCCTAGCCATCGCGATTTCGTGTATGGGCTGCAAGCTGGGGCCTTATCGATACGGCACACAGGAGACGTCGCTCCTACCGAAAGACTCCGCACTTAGCCCTCCGGTAATCGTAGGTGGTCCGGTCGAGTCCATGGATCGATTCGAACAACTCGTCAATGCTCCGGGCGATGCTTTTAGACACTGGCGAAGAAAACTCACAAGCAGCCGCCTGGGCCCCTTGGATGCTCCCCCTGAGTCGACCCAACAAGATGCACTCATCGCAGCCATGACCTACCTCGAAGACAACGATCTTCACGATGTGATTGTCGAAGTCCATCATCATGATCCCATCGAGCAGTGGAAACGACTCGAAGCCAATCCAGATATTCATCCACTGTGGAAGTACACCGATGGTGCTGCTCGAGTCGGTGCCTACGCCATGTTCCCACCTCGGGTCTACCGTTTCGATACCTACAACCCGTACACCAAAACGCTTTCGGTGAATTCAAAGAATCCAGCTGCAGCCATCTATGAAGCAGCCAGGGCCAAAAATCATTCGATGGCTCCCTGGCCAGGAGCGTACGCCGCCATGCGCTATGTCCCTCTTGCGCCGGTAGGTCAGCAAATCGCTGTCACTCAGGATGCTCTGGCTTACGTGCAACAGAACGCCGATCCTACGATCGAACAGTCGATGGTTTCGCACACGTTTGCCAACATCACAGGAACGGCTCTCTTGGGTTCAACCGCCCTGACACCACAACTCAACGAGATCCCCTTTGTATCGGCCCCAGCCTCTCAAGCCATCGGAGTGGCTTCCGGAAACATCGCCAGCCGAATCCTTCGCCCCCGGCGATTCGATGAAGAATTACCAAACAGAACACAACCCGATACGAGTCTCGAGCCGCTGCCACAAGATGACGCCTCGGAACTCCAACGTTTGGCAAAGAATCCAAAAGGCTCCCCAAGCCCATCGGGCCCCATGTACCGCTAGAAGCCCCCCATCAACTCGTGAGTGGTGCATCGCATCGGATTTCATCGTACTCGCCCCCGGTCAATGCCAGCGGTGGTGGCTTCATAGTACAGCCACTAGAATATTTGGCTTCTCAGAAATTATTGTGGCTAAAACTCCGGGGGCCAGCACCCGGCTTCACGCAAAGTGGCATTGAGGTAGTCTAAGCTGAAGTGCGCAAGCACTCCGGTGAGTGATGGAATGAAGGCGAATTCGCATGGTTCTCACCGGACGGCTCGCGCCGTTCCGCTTTTAATTCAATGCCAATGGCCATAAAGCCAGTGGTAGGCTCATTGAACAAAACCCAAATCCAAATCACCCATAAAAACACCCGAAGAACTTTCCATAGCCCCTTTTACTTGCGGCATGATCATGAAACCCCAAACCTTGAACCTTTGCAGATCTCTTGTTTGTCTTGCAATGCTTGCCGGAAACGCCCTGGCACAAGACACCCAGATTGCACCTTGGAAGACCAAGACAGTCCAAGTGGATTCGATTCCCTTTTCGATCCCCGAGTTTTGCTCGATCGAAAAAGTCTCCTTGGACGAACTTTGTACGTGGCCTATCGTAGCAACCTTCGCGCCCGACGGATCGCTAATCCTGGCCGAGTCGGTCTGGAACCTCAAAGTCAAAGAGACGGTTCAACAACAACTCGTCTCTCGACCACATCGCATCGTCCGACTCCGAGACACCAACCAAGATGGTAAGTTCGATCAGCGTCAAGTCGTCGCCGACAACTTAAGCTTCCCTGAAGGGGTCTTGTGCATCGGCAAGGACATCTACGTCACGGCACCTCCACAGATATGGAAGCTCACCGATTCCGATGGCGACGGAGTTTGTGAAAAACAAGAGGTCTGGTTCGACGGAACCACCCTTACCGGTTGTGCGAACGACCTGCACGGTCCATGGCTAGGACCCGATGGCTGGATTTACTGGACCAAGGCCGCTTTTGCTGAGCAGTCCCACCAGATCCTCTCGGGTAAAGATTGGAAGAGCAAGGCTTCTCACCTGTATCGCAGACATCCCGATGGGGGTCCGATCGATCCGGTCATGACCGGCGGAATGGATAATCTCGTCGATATCGCTTGGCTCCCCAACGGCGATCGATTCTTCTGCGCAACTTTTTTGCATCACCCTCGCCACGGTTTCCGCGATGGTATCGGTGCAGCTAGCTATGGTGCGGTTTTCGGTAAACCCCATGCGGTTCTCGATGGACACCCACGCACCGGACCTCTAATGCAACCAACAGCAGAACTCGGCCCAGCAGCTCCGGCGGGACTTCTGCATATAGACTCGCTCTCTCCGAATTTTGATCTGCCCAAACCCGAGAAAACCTCTTCGGACGACCTTGCGGATATCTCCCAAGGCTACTTGCTATGCGCACAGTTTAACCTGCATCAAATCAGCCTGCATCATCTCTTCAAAAAGCAAGATCAAGCCCACTACAAAGCGACGTCTTATCCGCTGGTCAGTTCCGATCGCATCGACTTCCATCCAGTCGATGTTCTCTTGGACTCCGACGACTCCATTCTTATTGTTGATACCGGCGGCTGGTACGATCTCTGCTGCCCAAGCTCAGGAACAGACCAAAGGGTCGCCACCGGAGGCATCTATCGACTCAAAGGCCTTCGAGTTGATAACCCTAGCCCCAAGGATCCGCCTGCACTCAAAGCCTTGACCGATCTCTCGATTGCACTGACTCGTACTAGCCCACAGCAGCAAGCAGCGATGCGTCAGGCCTTTGATTCCAGAGTGATTAGCGCCATGGGCGATGCAGATCCCCAGGTTGCAATACTTGCCTGCCATCTAGCATCGCTTCATCGGATTCAAGAAGCTCGGGCCAAAGCCGCAGAGCTGTTGGTCTGTTCAAATGCTTCACTGCGTCGAAGTGCAGCAGAAATTCTTGGGCGTATCGGTATCCAGACTGAACTACCTGAGATACTCCAGCAAATCAACAACTCTCAAGAAGATCGAACGCTGCGCCACTCTTTGATCTATGCCATGATCGAAGGAGCCCAAGATCAACCTCTCATCGATGCTCTGCAGGTGGCTATCGAGTCCAAGCAAATCTTCGCCTCGACGGTCGCTTTGGCTCGAGTCTTAGAGCATCGCAGCAAACTCACCGAAAAACACGGCGATTTAGTATTGCAAATGGCGTTAGCCGATGACCAAGAGACCTCGGAATTCGGGCTCGGAGTCCTTGAAGCCCATCCACAGTGGAGCAAGTCGATTCTCGAGGCACTCACCCAGCGACTTGAGCAATCCAAGAGTCCCGTCAGCGAGCCGCTTCTAGCACTTCTTGCCCGCTGGTCCGACAACTCCGATGTGGCAAACTGGGTCGTCGAAAAACTGCTTGTTGGCCACAGCGATAGCCCCTCGAAAGATGCTTCGGCAACAAAAACAACTTCAATACCCCTCGCTGCGATAATTCTCGCGAAGCTTCAAGGAAAGCCCGTCCCAGAAGCTTGGAACGACCCAATCGCAAAACTCATCGAGCAGACCTCCGATGAGGAATCGAGAAACGCGCAAACTGCCGTGGGATTGATCAACTGGCTAACGGCCTTGCAAAATAGCACTTGGAAAGGAAACACAAAGTCCATCGAGCAAGCGATAAGTTCCCACTTGCGAAAATTACTATCTGGTGATCCTTCGATCGAGAATAAAAACTCTCTGATTCTGTCATGGGCTGCGGCGATGCCCAAAGGCTCGGCGATCGACGAATCGATCGAGTTGAGTCTGCTCAAAGAAGCCCTTGGCCCCTTAGATCAGGAGGCTCGGGAACCTAAGACCCGACGTCTACTGGCTTGGCAAGCGATCTCGAAACTTCCCCTGCGATCCGAATCGTCGCGAGAACTGCTTGTCAATCAACTCGCAAACGCAGGACCCTTGGAGCTCCCCATAGCCATCGAAGCCTTCGCCAAGGCTAGTAAGCCATCGGAAGATCTACGCTTGCTCGATGCGCTCTCGAAACTGCCAGGTGCCAAAACACTAAGCGTCGATGCCGTACTCTCGAAATTCAAGGATCGACCAGCCGAGATTCAAAAACAGTGGAAAGAGTCCCTCGAAACCTGGACCCGACCGGATCAAGATATCCAGGACAAAGTCCTCCAGTGGCTAGGCAAACTTAATGACGGCGATCCCAAACAAGGTTACCACGTGTTTCGCTCCTCGAAGGCCGCTTGCAGCGCTTGCCATCAGGTCGGCTATGTCGGAGGCAACGTCGGTCCAGTCCTCAGTAAAATCGGACAGTCTCGATCCAAAAGGGATTTGCTCGAAGCCATTTTATTTCCCAGCGCCAGGCTCGAACAAGCTTACCGAAGCATCAAAGTCCAACTCCAAGACGGTGAGGTCGTCCAAGGACTCATCGTGTCCGAGTCTCCCAAGGAGTTGGTTTTGCAAGTCTCTGCCGACAAACGAAGGTCAATTGAACTCACCGACATTGAAGCTCGCGAACCGAGCAACGTCTCGATCATGCCCGCAGGACTCGAAAGTCAACTTAGTATTCAAGAGCTTTCAGATTTAATCGAGTTCTTGGAGAACGCTAAATGAGATCAGACAGATCGATTTTCTATCGATCTGAATTTTCGCATAGCGATCCCTACAGCGAAAATGCTGGCAATCGCACCGATCATGCAAATCCAAAGAAATAACTCTGCAAATCTTTTCTCTTCGATCTGTCCGATGAAAAAATTCTTGGCCAAAATCAAAATCGCAAATCCTAAATAGCCGACCGAGTCGGCCACATACATCATAAAACCAACATTGGCGCGGTCTCGCGTACAAGCGATGATCCGTTCGAAGACTGTCGTATGAACGGCGACATAAGGCAGGTACAAACCTGCACCGATAAGAACCATCAGCATCGTCGGCGAAAGACCGAACCAATAGCGGTGGCCAAGCACCGTTGCTAGCAGGATCCCGAATCCGGACAAACAGGTAGCAAAGGCCAACTGCAACGCTTTTCGGTTGTCTTTGACCAACACCGCAGCGCCATTGGCAAGTGTCGCAACGAGCATGACCCAAAAATCGATATTCGCATAGTCCACAGACTTAATCGTCGCTCCAAGACCCGTGAGGATCTCGCGGGCAAAATCGTCTCGAAAACTTCGTAGGATGCTCACGACAAGATACATCAAGGCCACGGCGCAAATACCTACCGTGTAGGTCTTGAGGATCCGCCATCGATCCTCCTTGCGCATCGGATCGCGTGGGCTCCGTGCTACTTGATCCAATTGCGTCGGAGGGGGGATCCGGTGGAGCATCCAGACAAAGATGCATATCGGAAGCAAGAATAACAGTCCTGCGAAAAATGGCATCCAGCGTTCCGAGTCGATCAGGCTCCAATGAAGTTGCTTTTGAGTTTGATCGATCAACGACTGGCCGACGGTCTTCGAGACTCCCCCAGCCAAGATGAAACTCGCGCACAGTCCCGCCGCAAGAGCTTCGGTCATCCTACGCCCCTCGAGCGAACCGAGCACGAGTCCAAAGACCATCCCAAGCGGCAGTCCGTTGAGGAACATGCAAGGAGCTTGCCATGATCGGGGTACTAAGGCAAAAAGCAACAGCGAACCAAGGGCCGAGAGGATCAACCCCAGAATGATCCAAGCCCTCTGCTGGCGTCGGGCTTCTGAAACGACCCGAATCCCAATGATCTTCGAGAGCAAATAACCGATCACCTGTGCCGAGACGAGAACGGCTTTTTGATCCCAATCCCCAACGGCATCGGACCCCAGAGACTCTGATTTAAAACCCGCTGCCGTAAACGGCTTGCGGTACATGTACATACAAAAATAGGTCCCAAAGGCAGCGGTGATCGCCCAAAGGTTACCCAGCCATGGGTTGCTCAGCAGGTTCTCAAGCCATGTAGGCTCAGCAGGTCGCTTGATCACTATCTGATTCCAAAATGTCCCTCGTGCCCAAAACAACAGCATAACCCCAGAAGTGAGTATATTGGGGCTGGGTCTCAAGCAAATTCATCACCTTTTCATCAATCGTTATGTCCAAAACACTCGCGATTTGTTTAGCGTTTCTTGTTCTCACGAGCCAGATCCTCTTTGCTCAGCAGAATGCATCGAACCCGCAGGACAACCCTGGAATCGAATTGACTCGCCAAGTCCTCGCGCAGCGCGTTTTGGAAATTGAAAAAGCAAACAACCTCAATCAATTCACTACCAAGGAGGACTGGGCACGCCAGCGAGAAATCCTCAGAAGTCAACTCGTCGAAATGCTGGGGCTACCGGATTTAGAATCCCGCTCTAGCCAACTGTTTGCTCAGACAACCGGCAGTCTTGAATTCGAGAATGTCGTCGTTGAAAAGCTCCACTTCCAAAGCAGTCCAGGCCTCTACGTGACTGCGAACTTGTACCGTCCCAAACAAATCGATAAGCCCTTACCCGCGGTTCTTTATGTCTGTGGGCATGGCCAAGTCAAAGAAAATGGCGTGAGCCTCGGCAACAAAACCCATTACCAACATCATCCGGCTTGGTTTGCAACTCAGGGCTATGTCTCGATGGCAATCGATACGATTCAACTCGGAGAAATCGAAGGAATCCATCATGGGCTCCATCGTATGAACCGTTGGGATTGGCCTTCGCGAGGATACACACCCGCAGGCGTGGAAGCGTGGAACGCTATCCGAGCGGTAGACTACTTGGTGAGTCGACCCGATGTCGACGCGACCAAAATTGGGATAACTGGTCGCAGCGGTGGGGGAGCTTATAGCTGGTATGCCGCAGCCCTTGACCGACGAATCCAAGTCGCCGCACCCGTCGCAGGGATCACTGACTTGAGAGATCACGTCAATGACCAAGTGATTCGAGGGCACTGCGATTGCATGTTCTTTAACAATCGATACGGTTGGGATTACTCGACTCTCGCTGCACTGGTTCATCCAAGAGCTCTCTTGATTGAGAATACTGACGAGGATCCGATTTTTCCGCTCGAAGGGGTTTTTCGTATCCACAAACAAGTCCGCGCAGTTTATGGTCTAGAGTCCAAGTCCAATCTCGGAATCCATTGGACTACTGGCGGGCACGAAGACACCCAGGAACTCCAGCTCGGCTGCTTCGTCTGGTTCGATCGCCATCTGCTCGGCTCGAGACGCAAGATCGAACGGGCCGCTGTACCTCTCTGGGCAAAGTCGGACTTGAAGGTCTTCGATCGACTCCCTGCCGATGAGCGAGTCACAGATGTCCAAGAGTGGTTTGTGCCCAAAGCCAACAGTCCCTCATCGCAAAAAGGTTCACTACCAGCGGACATCGGTCAATGGAATGCAAGATCCGATTCGATTCGAGACGAGATCGCAGGTTCAGTCTTCGGGCGACTGCCTCAATTTGCTCCGAATTCTAAAGAGGACTCGGACAAGCTTGATCGCAAGCCAGAGGAGAAAGTCCAACTGATAGACACCGAACGAAGGATCTCGCAAGGAGATTGGGCGATCACTCAGTTCGAGTGCCAATCAGGCTCGCTCCCATGCGCAACACTCCTTAAGATCGAGTACTTGGTCGAGCCCTCGGACTCTTCGACAGTGATCCTGCCCGACGAGTCGCTCTGGGAAGCTTGGACGACCATCAACAACCCTGATGCCTTAAGTCCCGAGAATGTCAATGGAGACGGATTGGTCAAAGGTCAGATACTCGGCCAAGCTTGGCGTAGCCTCATCGCCCAAGCCGATCCTAAGCGAACAACCTATTTGGTTTTTCCAGAAGGAACCGGACCTTGGCGATGGGACACAACCGACAAGATCGGACTGCATTGGAGGCGATCCTATTTGCTCGTGGGCTGGTCGCTCGAGGGGAGGCAGGTCGCTGGAGTATTGCAATCCATAAAAGCCATCTGCTCAGAGCAAAGCATCGATACAGTGCGATTGAAGGCCGGTAATCAAAGATCGGTACATGCTCTGCATGTTGCACTGCTTGACCCAAACGCGATCGAAGCGTTGGAATTGCATTCGATCGACCCAGAGGCGTATTCGAAGGGGTTCGTGTTGAGTGGTGTTTTACGGTTTTGCGATCTACCGGAAGTGCTTGCCGTAGTCTCAAGCCGGATCACGACAAGCCTTAAAAACGCACAGGATTACAAGAAATTACCTTTGTTCGAGCATTTGCAACAGAAGCTTGGTTTGCTAGGGCCAGATTAGCGTGGCTTTCGGTTCGTTTTTCCCAACAGTCGTCGAATAGCGAGTAATTCCGGACGATTCAATTTGAGCAACGACAAAGTCGCTCGCGCGATCCCTGATTTAGCCTCTAAGTTACCGTCGATTAGCAGTTCAAAGTGATCTGACCAGGAATCTAATCTTGGGTTGAATAGACGAACGACTTGTCCTGATGATTCGTCGACCGATGCAATATCGCTTCCTTTCGATCGATTGCACAGAAAGCAAGTCCAAGCAAGATTCCGTATATCGGTAACGCCTCTATGTTTAACCGCAATAATATGATCCGGTTCATGCGGAAAGAATGCGTCTTTCTAATGAATCAGGCAATACTCTCATCGCATCGAGGCTCGCTCGCGAACAGCACGCCGCATTTCAACCGGAACATACTCGCTCATCGCGCTCTATTGGCCAAGCCTTGCGCGGATTTGCGCTTTGACTAACCTCATTAGCAACTCCGCTTGTTCGTACAAGTCGAGTTCATGCTTTTGAGTCTCGTCAATTTGTCCCATTCGACCCGCTTCGAGCAATTGAGAAATACGACGAGTCGTTTGGGCTGATGGCCGAAACTCGAGAATTTTTTCATCGGATGGACACGAAGCGAATAGCTCCGCGATCTCTTCGAAAATTCTCGATGAAACCTCCGTCGTTGACATGGTAAAACTCCTCGATTAAAGCAGTAAATTCTCCAGAAACCTACTCGACTGCATTAGCATAACATGGCTTCAATGGATAAGTTGCGACACTTAAAACGAAATCTTTAAGCTTTGCTGTTTTCAGGTTACTCCGATTGTCAGTTTCGATAGCCTCATGACAAGATCCCCTAATAAGACATAACTTTACCTAGCTAACTTCAGGAGTTGGACTCGCCAAAGGTGGAGCATCTCGGGTGTCAGCGATCCATAATCGCTCCATGTGGCTGGCTCTGCATAATTCCCCTCGGCTTTGTCTTGTGACTTGAGTTTGAGCGATCCTCTTAACTTCGCACCGAATCGATACCGATCCATATTGGCCTTGCTCGCAAGATGCTCGAATAACTCGACATCCTGCTGACCATAACAGTATGCCTTAAGCCGGATCGAGGGAACTGGTCCCGGGATCTTCAACTCCTCAGTGGGATAAAACAGCGACAGTTCATCCGCCTTTTTCCACGAATCATTCGTGCCTATGGTTTGCCATGGCAAAACTCCGTCTGCGCCTGAGCTCCAAGCGTCCCAGCTCCAAGCCACCGCCGATGCATTGCTCTTACCGATCGGATTGTTGCCTCCATAGACGACCACCTCTTGGCCATATCGGAATTTCCGATCCAGCACTAGCGACTCGTACTCCTTGTAGGCACCATTGGCAACCACGTTGAATTTGAGCATCTCATCGAGCGTGTTGCGTTGCCACTGAGGTCGAGAGATATCGGCCCGAAAAACCACTTGGGGCAAATCGTTTCCGTTGGCTCGATCGATACCAACCCTTCCACCAAGCTTGCGAGCTTCTTGCGATCCTTGCAACCCATCGAAATAAGCTAGGCCAAAATAGCGAAGTGCAGCGTAGTCTTGGAAATTCGCCGGTTCATCCAATAGCCACGGTGAAGAACCTCGCGACCAGCCTCTCAACTTGTAACCGTTTTTGTTATTTAGATAGACATGAAAGCGAGTTTGCATCCAACCTCTCTGGGCGAAGTGGTCGAAACTCTGAGATACAGATGAAACCCAAGCTTGGCGATACT
This sequence comes from Pirellula sp., assembly GCA_040381975.1. Classification (GTDB taxonomy): domain Bacteria; phylum Planctomycetota; class Planctomycetia; order Pirellulales; family Pirellulaceae; genus JBKCUI01. The sequence goes on along the minus strand of JBEIGI010000016.1, from coordinate 69,501 downwards.
CCTTGGTGAACGCTTGATCGGCCCAGTAACTTCCGTTGTAGTTAGGTTCGATCTCAAGAGGCCAGTTCTCGTGCATCGCCAAATAGAAACACTCGATGGGCACACTTCCACGTGGCAAATCCGCGAAGGCTTCACCCGTAAAGAGTTTTCCAAACCGCTGATCGAATGCGGTCCAGTCGAACTGGCCATTGTTCCATTTCGGAGCACAACCCTCGGCGAGCTTACCGCTCTGTCCATAAGGCACTCGATTAACAACCGTCCGATGGCGATGGGCTAGACGATAGTAATCAATGTCATTGGCAGGTAAACCGTAACAGTTCATCTCAGGCAAAAAACTCAGTGTCTTTGGGATCACAACGCCGTGGACTTGGATAGAAATCGCAAGCTCGACAGATTTACCCCCCTGCTCAATCCTGAGTTTGGCTTTGTAATTTCCCGCTGGAACTTCCGGTGGAATGTATGTTTCGATAAGCCAGTTCGAAGCAGCCGTCGTATTGTCAATTCGACTTGCAGTCCGAGGGAATTGGTTATCGGTAGCTAGCGGAATTAACGGGTCTGGAATCGATTGATCACCACTTGGAACCTCTCGGTAGGCGTAGAATTCAATGCGGGAGGTTTGCAATTGCGAGTTGATGTCCGCTGCATTCTCCCATGTCCAAGTGAGTTTCGGTGTAGATGGCAACTTGGAAACCAACTGGAAACCTGCCCAAGCCCCCCGGGCAAGATCGAGCGAAACGATGTGTTCCTTTGCATCGAAGAGATGATTGGATCGCAGATAGGTGCTACGTTGTGAGGGAATCAGCATGTTGCTTTTGGAGACATAGATGTCCAATGGATCGATCACGCCCCAGTTGGTTCCTGCACCTTCAAGGGTTCCGTCCCAATTCGGCTGCTTGGAGACAGATAGATTGCCCGAAGCGATCGGATCGAGTTTCAGCGGCGTTTCGTCCCGAACCTCGATAGGGGTTTGAATGCTCCGTTCCTCTCCGAGTTGCCCGTCGAGTCCAATCGCCTGCACACTAATTTTCGCCTCTTTGGAATCGGGAGCTACCAACCCGGTTTTCTTGTCGAATAGTCGATCCAGGGGCATACAGAACTGGTGGTTCACGTGGCTTCGAATCGATGGAACCCAAAATGGATCGATCCACTGACCATCTAGTTTCGCCCGAAAGCCGATGAGTCTCTCGTTTTCTTTCGGATCGATCTTCCAAGTTAAGCGAGCTCGTGGATCGAGTTTGTCGGCAGGGACATAACTTAGTTTGTCAATCGACTTAGGCTTGTCGCCTCGCGAAGCAGGCGAGTCACTTGCAAACTTGACCAGAATGTATGGTGAACTGGATTTGTTCGAGTCCTTACTTGCAACGAATCGATTAGGGAAAATCTCCTGCTTAAATCCTTCCCCTTTGCGTGTCCAAGTGCTCCCCGTATCATCCATTAAAAGAATGCCGTAACTGAGCCCATGGACTCGGGCAAGCAAAATCTCTGGAGGGATGTCCAATTCAACCCAGCCCTTGGTATCCGCCGGCTTTGCATCGACCGATGCATAGAGCGTATTGCCCTGACCTATACTGACTGCCGTCACATCCGAATCGAACCATCGCTCAGTCGGGTAGACTCGATGGGTAAACGTCGATGCTCCGTTGACAACTTGATAGCCCGACCCATTCCCTTCTATCCAGTCGGCACTGAGGGTACTTAATGTAACCCGCTCGATAGGCCGATCCCCTTCAACCTTGAGCATCAGTTTGGCTTTCTGGATATTCTTTCCCTTCAAGGCTCCGGGTTGAAAGTCGATGATCGAAAGCTCGATGATCGACTTGAGTTTGAGCTTTGGAGCGGCCCCGTTGGATCCGCTCTGCTCTCCTTGATAATTCGACAGCCAAGTGTCTCTAGCAATGTCAACCCTTACCCATCCATCCGTTGATATTTGAGCCGATGCGTAGGTCTGACTGATCCAAAGAAATAGGACGGATAACAAACGAAGTGGGAACCGATTCTGACTTGATGTTCTCATTGGATACCTCGTGGGCCAGCGAGTAGAGTTTGAAGTGAGCAGAGCTTGCGCAGTTATTTGGATTGTTTGGGCTTTTTGCTAGTTTTCGCTATACCTTTCGGGCGTACTACATGGGTCGGTTGTGCCTGGGTGCGAATCGTCTCCCACTGCGCAAGAGCATCACTAGTATAGCTTGGATGTTTCCCTGGAGATTTCCCTTGCTGGTTCGATGCCCGGGCGTAGTTGATCAGATCCTCTGGACTTCCCGCAAAAACCAAGTCGCCTCCATTGCGCCCAGCCTCCGGCCCCAGATCGATCACCCAGTCGACATTGCGTATAACCTCCAAATTGTGCTCGATGATGACCACCGTATTGCCCTGATCGACCAATCGATTCAGCACATTCATGAGTTTGTTGATGTCATCAAAGTGCAACCCGGTCGTGGGCTCATCGAGCACGAAAAGAGTTTTCCCGGTTGTGGGTCTGACCAATTCCGCAGCAAGCTTGACCCTTTGAGCTTCTCCCCCAGAAAGGGTCGGTGCACTTTGTCCGAGTTTGACATAGCTCAGCCCCACATCGCACATCATCTTGAGCATCCTTGCGATCTTCGTTTGATCTTTAAAAAGCTCCAAGGCTTCAGCGGTAGTCGATTCCAAGACGTCGTTGATGTTGTGGCCCTGAAATTTGATGGCCAATACCCGTTCCTTAAACCGCTTGCCCTGGCAAACTTCGCATTCGATCCAAACATCGGGCAGAAAATGCATTTCGATGCATCGTTTTCCAACGCCTTCGCAAGCCTCACAGCGACCGAGCCCCGTGTTGAAACTGAAATAGCTTGCATGAAACACATCGCTCATCGGTAGCTGTGCGTAGAACTGACGGATTAGATCAAACACTCCGGTGTAAGTCGCCGGCGTACTGGCTGGGCTATTGCTAAGTGGCGACTGGTCGACCTGCATGATCTTGTTGAGATAATTCTCTCCTTCGATGCCTCCATGGGATCCTACGATCAAGTTCGATCGATGGTACTTCCTGGCCAGCGCCGGATAAAGAATGCCTTGAACCAACGAACTCTTACCACTACCGCTCGGTCCGGTCACCGCGATCATGTGCTCGAGAGGGAAATCCACATCGATCATCTTGAGCGTGTTGTGCGACGCCCGGCGAATGGTTAACCACTTGCAATTCGATTTCTCCTGAGATGTCGTCGGATCGATAATGGGCTTTCGGGTATTGTCGATCTGAATCGACTTAGTTCCCTTGAGATATGGGCCCGTAACGGAATCAGGATTGTTTTGAATCTCCTCCAAGGATCCTTGGGCCACGATCCTACCACCCTGTGGCCCAGCACCAGGTCCAAAATCTCGAATCGCGTCAGAGCTGCGAATGACATCCCGATCATGCTCGACAACCAGAAGTGTATTGCCCAAGTCTCGAAGATTGTGCATGGCACGAATCAGTTTGTCGTTGTCCCTCGGATGCAACCCAATCGTGGGTTCGTCCAAAACATACAGCACTCCAGATAGACCCGTACCGAGTTGACTTGCTAAACGGATCCGCTGCGCCTCGCCACCCGAGAGGGTGTTTGCCGTTCTACCTAAGGTCAAGTAGTCCAGTCCGACATCGACTAGGAACTCCAAGCGTTGAATGATTTCACGCAGGAGTTCGCCTCCAACTTGAACCTCGTGCTTCGAAAGATCGATCGCGCGAATCCAAGGGAGCAGTTCATCGAGTGGCATGAGCATGAGCTCTCCGAGCCTGCGGCCAAACCACCTCATGTGAGCTGCCTGTGGATTGATCTTGGCCCCCGCACACATTCTGCAAGGCACATCGGCTAGGTACTCTTGCATTCGATACCGAATTTCATGTTTGTAACTTGAGAAATGCTCAAGCGTTGGGATGATCCCTTCGAATCGAAACTCAAACCACGGATGAGTCGAATCCTGTGCATCGGATAAATCGCTTCGATAGACAGGGATCAGGGCATCGCCCGAACCTTGAAATAAAGTGTGTAGCTGCCTATTGGTCCACTGACAAAATGGCTCGTCGATGGGCAATTCGAGTTGCCTTGCCATGGCTTTCAATAGCACAATTTCCATCGGGTGCTCCCCTGGCGTCCACAGCAGTAGTCCACCGTCAAGGAGACTCAAGCCTCCATCGATAAACATCATCGGATCGGTTCCCTTTTGGGTTCCGAGTCCCGTGCAAGCTTCGCACCAACCAACGGATGAATTGAACGAGAAAGAATGCGGCGTGAGCGACTCAAAAGAAATACCACACGCGTGACAGGCCGAGTGCAGCGAGTAGGTTTCCACCTTCCATCTGGCCTCTGGCCGAGAATCATCGACCATCGCAAGCTGTGAGATACCCAAACCGAGTCCTAGTGCCGTCGAAGCGCTATCGGCCAGTCGCTTGCGATCGACTTGGTCGAACTGAATGCGATCCACCACGACTTGGAGTTGCTGCACTTGCTTGGCTGAAATCTTTAACTGATCATCAATCTGTTGAGTCGTCCCATTGACCCGAATTCGCGTATACCCCATTCGCAATAGATCTTGCAAAAATGTATCGAGGTTCTGGTTCGCATGGGGGGCCACTGGCGAAAGGATCAAACAACGTTGAGGCAGGCTCGCATTTTCAGCCGCTTCGGCTTTCTTTTGCATCCATCGATCGAGGATCTGATCGATCGTCTGGGCTTCTACCGGTGCATCGCATTGCGTGCAGTGCTGTTTTCCCATCCGAGCAAAGAGTACTCGGAAATAGTCATAGATCTCCGTCACCGTACCAACCGTAGAGCGAGGCGTATGAGAAAGCCCCTTTTGCTCGATGGCGATCGCGGGAGCCAGCCCATCAATACGCTCAACCGGAGGCTTAGGCATTTGACCTACGAACTGGCGGACATAAGGGCTGAGGCTTTCGACAAACCGCCTTTGTCCCTCTGCATAAATGGTTTCCATTGCTAGCGATGTTTTACCACTGCCGCTGTGCCCACAAAAAACCGTCATGGCCTGTTTGGGGATGGTCGTATCGATGTTCTTGAGATTGTGTTGGCTTGCTCCGACGACACATATGTCCTGCATCGCAGGACTCTGGAGCTTAGAAGTTTCCGCCAACGGTTTCTCCTTGATCGATTTCTTCTTTGCCGCAGCAGAACCCTTTTTGCTCGATGGCTTCGAGCTGTGCGTCTGAAGATGATGCTTCAGTGCAACTCCCGTATACGAGTTTGAAACCTCCGCAATCTGCTCGGGGGTTCCGCAGCACAGTACCGTTCCCCCCCCTGCACCACCTTCAGGCCCCAAATCGATCACCCAGTCGGCCGATTGGATCAAATCTAGGTTATGCTCGACAACGACCACCGTGTTCCCTTTGTCGACCAAGTTATGCAGGACTTGAAGCAGCAAGTCGATGTCATGGAAATGCAGGCCGGTCGTCGGTTCATCGAGCACATACATCGTGCTCCCAGTCCCGCGTTTGCTCAGTTCTCGCGATAGCTTGATCCGCTGGGCCTCTCCCCCCGAAAGACTGGGCGAGGGTTGCCCTAACTTGATGTACTCGAGCCCAACATCGGCCAATGTCTTGAGCTTGCTGGTTATCTTCTCAAAGGCATCGAAATGCTCGATAGCTTGCTGGACATCCAAGTCCAAGCAATCGGCGATCGACTTGCCCTTAAAGAGAACCTGAAGGGTCGATCTTGCGTACCTTTTACCTTCGCAAACAGGACACGGAACCCAGATGTCGGCCAGGAACTCCATGTCGAGTCGCAACGCGCCGTGCCCTTCGCACCGCGAACATCTTCCCTGTTCGGTATTGAAGCTAAACGTCCCTGGTGCAAATCCCCGCCGCTTGCTCTCGGGCAATTCGGCAAACAGATCGCGAATCTCGTCGAATAGCTTGATGTACGTCGCAGGATTGCTTCGCGGTGTTCGCCCGATCGGAGACTGATCGATCTCGATGAGTTTATCCAGGTGCTCGATACCGAAAATCTTTTTATGCTCGCCGGGAGTATCTTCGGCTCGGTTCAAGGCATTTCGCAGAGCCGGCGAGAGAATGTCCGTGACCAACGAGCTCTTGCCCGATCCACTGACTCCTGTCACAGCGATCAAACGACCAAGTGGAAAATCAACATCGATGCCGCGCAAATTGTTGTGCTTGGCTCCAAGGACTCGAAGCGTTTTTCCCGAGCCGCTTCGTCGGGCTTGGGGCCTGCGAATCACTCGGCGGCGACTGAGGAACTGACCAGTTAGGCTTCGAGGATTTTCCGAGATCTCTTCGACCGATCCGGTCGCGATCAGTTCACCTCCTTTGACCCCAGGGCCTGGACCAAAATCGACCAGCACATCCGAGGCTCTCATCGTGTCTTCATCGTGCTCGACGACGATCAAGCTGTTGCCGATGTCGCGAAGTTTCTTCAGCGAACGCAATAGCTTTTCGTTGTCCCTTGCGTGCAATCCGATCGACGGTTCATCCAAAACATACAGCACACCGGTGAGCCCTGCTCCGATCTGACTCGCGAGTCGTATGCGTTGCGATTCCCCCCCAGAAAGAGTCGGTGCGGACCTGTCAAGAGAAAGATATCCCAGCCCTACATCTTGGAGAAAACCAAGACGGTTACGCACCTCTTTGAGGGCCTCCTTGGCAATGATCTGCTGCGTGGCCGTCAACTCTATGTTCGAGAAAAAAGCGACCGCTTGGTCGATCGACATCGAGCAACACTGCCCAATCGAACACCAAGCTTCCTTGTTGTCAAAACCCGCCGAAAGAGTTTTCAGCTTAATCGAGCGAGCTTGGGGGTTTAACCGTTGGCCATCGCAGGCTTGACAGGTGGTTGTTTGTAAATACCGCTGATACTTGGTTCGAATCGATTCATTGGTGGTGTTGCGATAGATAAACATCAAATCGTTGGCGATCCCTCGATAGTACCTACCTCCGACCGAGGGTTGATTGACATACGTTAGCTGCTTGCCATCTCCAAAGAGTATCGCCTTGCGCACCGGCGGGGCAATATCAGCCCAACGGGTTTTGAGAAGTCCCTTTTTCATCTTGAAAATGATTTCGATCGTTTCGAAATACTCGCCCAACGCACGCTTGAGCCACACCGGCATCGAGTCCCACGTTCCCAAGAGTTCAATCAACCCGGTGTGGACTGAAAGCTCCGGGTTTCTGATCAAGGACTCTTCGGTAAAAAAACTCGCTATCCCAAGTCCTTCACAATCCGGACAGGCCCCCTGGGGTGAATTGAAACTCAGAAGCTGTGGTGTTGGATTCGGATAGGAAGTACCGCACTTCAAGCAGGAATAAAGCACGGAATAAATCACATCGTTGGCCGAATCGCAGCCCCATTCGACATCCCTTCCCGACGACTCGTTACCCAAGGGTATCGTTCGCGTCAGGATCATGGAACCTTCGCCAAGCTTGAGTGCTTTATCAATCGACTCGATCATCACATCAAGCTTGGGTGCCTCGAATAATTCGGCACAGAGCTCAATGCGATCGACCACGACATCGATGTTGTGTTTATAAAGCCTATCGAGTTCAGGGGGCGAACTGAGCAAGTACAGATTGTCATCGGCGCGAATACGATTGAATCCAAGACGACGAAGATGGGCAAAAAGGTCTTTGTGCGACCCTTTCTGATTCCGAACCAGCGGAGCAAGGATCGCAACCCATGGAGACGCAGAGCCCGATTTGGATTTCTTGGGGAGAAGCCCTCGGATTTTCTCGATCATCTGATCGCGGGTTTGCTGGGTGATCGGCAATGCGCATGTTGGACAGTAACCGGTCCCGCATCGCGCAAAAAGAACCCGCAAAAAATCGCTTAGCTCAGTGATCGTTCCGACCGTGGATCGCGGATTGTATCCGGTCGATTTTTGACTGATCGAGATCGCCGGGGCAAGCCCCGAAAGCAAATCGACATCGGGCTTGGGCATCTGGCCGACGAACTGCCGAGCATACGTCGAAAGGCTTTCGAGGTAGCGCCGCTGGCCCTCGGCAAACAGGGTGTCGAAAGCAAGCGAGCTCTTTCCGCTGCCACTAACCCCCGTAAAACAGATCAACTGGTTCCGAGGCAACTGAACATTGATGTTCCGTAGATTATGCTCTCGAGCCCCGCGAACGACGATCGGAAGGCCTCCTGAATGCGGATCGTCGCGTTTGGTCTTGGGGCCCTTCTTGATCACAGACAGTCATCTCCTCCCTGCAAACGGACGTGTTTGTTTTTAGCGAATTGTCTACGAAAGAGAACTAGTGGATTCCTGCGCTAGCCAAGTAGCGTTCGGCATCGAGTGCCGCCATGCATCCTGTTCCTGCCGACGTGATCGCTTGACGATAGTAGTCGTCGGCGACATCCCCCGCCGCAAACACACCTTCGACACTGGTGATCGTTCGATAGGGTTGCTTCCAAGCGATATAGCCATTCTCTCGCGTCTCGACTTGGCCTCCTAGGAACTTGGTGTTCGGGGTATGGCCGATGGCAAGGAACATGCCAGTGGCCTCAAGCGTGCTCGTCTGGTTGCTTTGCAGATTACGGATGCGAACACCAGTAAGTCCGACCCGAGGATCATCCTGGCCGACGACTTCATCGACGACGGAGAATTTAACCAGTTCGATCTTTGGGTTCGCCAACGCTCGCTCTTGCATGATCTTGCTGGCACGCATCTCGCCACGACGAAGGAGCATGTAGACTTTCGATGCGTACTTGGTCAGATAGCTCGCTTCCTCGACGGCTGAATCTCCTCCACCGACGACGACCAAAGGTTTATCTCTAAAGCGAGGCAGAGCTCCGTCGCATACGGCGCAGGCGCTGACTCCGCGATTGCGGAACTTCTCTTCGCTCGGTATTCCGAGATAGTTAGCGCTTGCCCCAGTGGCGAGGATCACCGTGTGGGTATGGAAGGTTCCGTTCTCGCTGGAGTTCAAGACCAAGGGTCGTTTTGAAAAGTCGACGCTGACGATGTCGTCGGTGATCACGCGCGTACCAAAATTGGTAGCTTGCTGACGCATCAGTTCCATAAGTTCCGGACCGGTCACTGCGTGGGGATGTTCTTCGACCGGTGGAAACATGTACTGACGACTCGGATCGATCGCCGAGTCGATGAACTCCTTGAGCTTGCCCGACGGAAAACCTGCATAGTTTTCGACCTCGGTGGTTTGAGCCAATTGCCCCATTGGAAAGCGGCCCATGACGCGGTTCTCTTCGGTCATGGCACCTTCGAAAAGCAGAGGTCTCAGGTTCGCTCGCGCGGCGTAGATAGCAGCCGACCAACCAGCAGGTCCACTACCGATGATGATGCAGTTTTCGACTTCGCTCATGGAGGATGAATCTTTCAGATGGGCTAGGGCTCTTTCGCGAGCCTTGGGGGGCCTAGAAACGGGTAATTCGGACTTCAGTTTTTAACACAAGCAAGAGGAATCTACCAGGACAAAGCGAGGGTTCGGCTGGTGGTTTCCGCGATTGGATAACGGCTCTTACCTCGATTTTTTCTGGTGCTTGCAAATCTCAGAATTTTCCCAGCTTCAAGCTGCGTTGGTTTGGGGCCTGTTCAATTCGTGAAGTTTGCTTTGCCAGAAGGAAAAATCATGGTGCTTCGACCAAAATATTGGTGCCTTGCTCTGAGTTGCTTGGTGACCCTGACTCCCGGACTATTCGCCGGTGTATTACTCGATTTGGAATCTGTTCCGATAGGTACTGTCCTCAACAACGGTGTCGGAAGATATCAACACACCAAGGCCAAACACAGCAATCCCAATACGTTTCTAACGACCCAAAAAGATGAGAACAAAGATGGGTTCGTCGCAGCCTTTAACGGTGCATCAGCCGACGCGGGGAACCCCGAAGCGATCTTTGATATATATCTGTACCTTCCTAACTCGATTTTTGTCGCTGCAGGAGCAACTAGCAGCACAAATGTCTATCTATACTACCAATATACGAATTTCAACGATGGGCCTGATGCTTGGCTGCTGGACAAGAATTTCACCTACACCAATCCAGAGCTAGTGCCCGAGCCGGCATCCATGGCATTATGGGCCACCAGCGGTCTCGCAGGGCTTGTCTATCGGGCTCGACGCAAGGCTAGGTGTTCTCGCAGTCGAAATGCCTGAATCGATTTGAAGTAGCGGTAGTGACTCCCAAGCATGCAGCGGCCTGGGGAATCGAGTAGACTGGTGTGGGTTTGAAACCCCATCGCATTCTCTCTTTTCCTAGGCCGCTGCTGTTATGCTATCGAGATATCTCTTGCTTGCTGTCGCTCTTGGTGCAAGTTTTCTACTCGGTTCGATCCAACTGACTGCAGCACCTCCGAATATCGTCTTTATCCTTGCAGATGACCTTGGGTACACCGATTTAGCTTGTTACGGCAGCCGTTATTACGAGACGCCGAATATCGATAAGCTCGCTCAGCAAGGAGTCCGATTCCTTAATCATCACCATTGCCAAAACTGCACCCCGACCCGCGCGGCGATCCTCGGAGGCCAGCATCCTGCCCGAACGGGTATCTATACCGTCGGTGGAATCGATCGATTCGACTGGTCCAAACGTCCACTTAGGCCAGTCGATAACATCACCCAACTGCCACTGGATCGCGACACGATCGCTGACCAAATGAAAAAAGCCGGATACGCAACGGCTATGTTCGGCAAATGGCATATCGGCGACTCTGGGAAATACCATCCTAGCCAACGGGGCTTTGACCAAGCGATCGTCAGTGCAGGAAAGCATTTCGATTTTGAAACCAATCCAAAGGTTCACTACCCCGAAGGCCAATACTTGGCCGACTTTCTCACTGATCGAGCCGTCGAGTTCATCGATCAGCACCACCAGGAGCCCTTCTTTCTGTACCTTCCGCACTTCGGTGTACACGGACCCCATGAAGCTAAACCGGAACTGATCGCTCGCTTCGAAAAGAAAGAGGGCGTTACCGATTCCGATGGTGAGGGACACAATAGTCCAACGTATGCAGCGATGATCGCATCGGTGGATGAGAGTGTGGGTCGAATCCTCGATACGCTCGATCGGCTCAAGATCTCCGATCACACGATCGTGATCTTTGCTTCAGACAATGGAGGTGTGGGTGGGTATGTGCGCGAGGGGATCAAGAAGTCCGGCGGTATCACCGACAATGCACCCCTTCGCAGCGGCAAAGGGAGTCTCTACGAAGGTGGCACTCGCGTGCCCTTGATCGTCCGATGGCCAAACCACATCCGCTCGGGCGCCAGTTGCAAGGTTCCGACAATCCATGTCGATCTGTACGCGACACTCTTGGAGCTAGGCTCGGCACCAAAGCCCAATCAGGTCCTCGATGGCCAAAGTCTCGTGCCACTGATGCTCGAGCAAGGAGGCTTCGAGCGGGATGCGATCTACCAGCATTTCCCTGGATATCTAGGTGCTGGAGCTGACGCATGGAGAACCACACCGGTTAGTACCGTTTGCATCGGGAACTGGAAGCTAATGGAGTTCCTCGAAGACGGCAGGCTCGAACTTTATGATCTCGATCAAGACATCGGCGAATCAAAGAATCTGGCTCAAACCAATCCGACCAAAGCCAAGGATCTACACCAGCGTCTTGTCACGTGGCGTAGAGAGATCCAAGCACCGCTGCCCACGATCAATGACGGTACCAATCTGCCCAAATTCAAAAAACAGAGGGACGAGCAATGAGCCAATCGATGAGTCGACGAAACTTCCAAGGCACACTTCTCGCCGGTGGAATATTTGCAGGATTAAAAAACGTCACTGGGGCGATCGACGATCGGAAATACCGCGTGGGGATCATCGGTGCAACGGGCCGAGGCGATTACGGTCATGCGGTCGATATGCCATTTACCAAACTGCCCAACGTCCAGATCGTTGCACTTGCCGATGCGAATCCCAAGGGGTTGTCTCAAGCCAAGGAACGGCTCAAGCCACAAAATAGCTACACGGATTATCGGGAGATGCTCAGCAAAGAGTCTCTCGATCTGGTGGCGATTTGCCCGCGTTGGATCGATCAGCATTTCGAGATGCTCATGGCTTGCGCCAAAGCCAATTGCCATGTTTACATGGAAAAGCCTTTTTGCCGAACCATGATCGAGTGCGATCAGGTCCGAAAGGAGTTTGAGGATCGCAAGTTAAAGTTGGCCATCGCCCATACCGCACAATATTCACCAGTTCTCGATGTCGCCATGGAGTTGATCAAGGATGGGGCGATCGGCCAAGTGCTTGAGTTGCGTGGTCGAGGTAAAGAGGATCATCGAGGCGGGGCCGAGGATATGTGGGTTTTGGGTTCGCACATCTTTGGACTCATGAGAACATTCGCCAAAAGTGATCCTGCGTCGTGTGTCGCTCAGGTGACGCAAAAGGGAGAGCCAATTCGCAAGGAGCATGTGGTCGAGGGCAACGAGGGTTTAGGGCCTCTGGCTGGCGACCATGTCCAGGTGATGTACACGTTTAACGATGGGGTGATGGGTTACTTTGGATCACGCAAAGCGATGGCAGCAAGTCCGAGTCGATTTGCGTTGCAGGTTTTCGGATCCAAAGGGATTTTGGAGATCGAGAGTGGGTACTTGGCAGCGGCACATCTTTTAAGAGATGGAAGTTGGTCCTCAGGCCGGTCGGGAAAGAATTGGGAGCGGGTGACCTCGGCCGGTGTTGGAAAACCTGAGCCGATCAAGGCCGGGAGCTATGAGGACGGTCATCTTGCCGCGATCAAGGATCTGATGTCAGCCATCGAGCAGGACAGAGCACCAAAGTGTTCGTTGACTGATGCGATAGGAATCACGGAGATGATCCTCGGAGCCTTTGAATCCCAACGCGTAGGGCAAAGGGTCTTGTTGCCCAGCAAAACCCGCGAGCATCCGCTGACGTTATTGGTCTAATGGGATGCGGTATTAGCCTGCGATTGCTCGGTTATTGAAGTTAGGACCGCTTGACCACACCCTGTGGCTGGCGCTTTTTTGATCTGAACCAAGCCCACCCATCAGGAATGGAGGGCCCTTTTGATGTATACTGCCGAGTCTTCAGTTATCCCCGCCATCTTCTTCCTCCCTGCGCGCTAGGTGTAATCATTTCCAACCAAGACCCCTACTCGCTCTCTGATCTACCCCCGGATACCAATGACAACTTGCCTTGGTGGAAAGGTCTCACGGCCTACCATTGGTTCGTCTTTGCCATGGCCTCGATGGCTTGGGTCTTCGATTGCCTGGATCAACAGGTCTTTATCCTCGCTCGGGGTGAGGCACTCAAGGCGCTACTCCCTGATGGAACCGATGGACCAGTGATCAATCAGTATGGAGGTTATGCAACCTCGATCTTCATGATCGGCTGGGCAACCGGTGGTCTGATCTTCGGTGCCGTCGGTGATCGCATCGGCCGCGCAAGAACTCTAGCCATCACGGTGTTGATGTATTCTCTGTGTACGGGCTTAAGCGCGTTTTCAACCAGTTGGATCGATTTCTTTATCTACCGATTTATCACCGGCATGGGTGTGGGCGGTGTTTTTGGATTGGCTGTCGCCTTGGTCGCTGATTCCCTTCCGGAACGTTCACGGACTCCTGCGCTAGGATTGTTGCAAGCCCTTTCGGCCTTTGGAAATATCACCGCAGGACTCATGAGCATCGCGATCGGGCAACTAGGCAAGTCCGGAGCAATAAACCCCAAATACGGATGGCAGATTATGTTCTTGCTAGGAGCACTGCCAGCATTCTTATGCTTCTTCATCCAATGGAGACTCAAAGAACCCGAGAAGTGGGTGAAGGCTCGAGAGGAAGGTCTAGTCAGTGGCGTAAAGTTCGGCTCCTACATGGATTTGCTTGGAGATCCTCGGTGGAGGACTTCTGCCTTTGGTGGTTTGCTCTTGTGCATCGCAGGCGTTGTTGGTGTATGGGGCATCGGATTCTTTGCCCCCGAACTCGTCAACGGTGTGATCGAGTTGCAGATGAAGCAAGAGAATCCAAGCGTTACTGCTGATGAGATCAAAGCCCAGCAATCGACGTTCCGTGGCATCAACGGCATCATCCAAAACACCGGTGCTTTCTTTGGCATGCTAGGGTTTACTTTCCTATGCCAAAAGATTGGACGCAAGAAAGCCTTCGTCATCGGCTACTTTGCTGCCATGGCCGCTACGATCCTCTTCTTCCGTACGTTCAACGGGTTCTCGACGATTTGGCTAAGCGGTGTGATGGGCTTTTGCCAATTGGCTCTTTTTGCAGGGTTTGCTGTCTACCTACCGGAACTCTTCCCAACGCGGCTTCGCAGCACCGGGACGAGCTTTTGCTACAACGTGGGCCGCTACATCGCCGCCACCGGCCCAATCACTCTAGGCGAGTTGCAAAAGAGATTGGCACCAGTTGACTCAACACCGGAAGTCAAACTCCAAGCCTTCCGTGATGCATGCACCTACATGAGCCTGTTCTTCCTCATCGGTCTAATCGCTTTGTTGTTTCTACCTGAAACCAAAGACAGACCGCTGCCAGAGTAATTTTGCAATCAGTTCATTACGAGCCATCCAGGCAGGGTGGCTTGGAGTATCTCCAGTTCGTCTTTGTACTCTGGAGCCCCAAGAGCTTCCCTCAATCGAGCTTGCACCGGCTGCATCACCTCTTTGGGTAAGCCTCGGAATTCAGGCGTATAGATCAAATACGAGAGTCGATATCGAAAGAGTCTCGACTGCAAATCCAGATCCCGAAGAGATCGATTTTTCAAGTCGAACGGACCGGCGAGCGGAAAGGTCTTTTCGAACCCGCTTGTTCCATGGACTTGATCCTCAAGGGTTGGTTCGCCCTGCATAAGCAGTGCGTCGGCAAGAGCCCTGGCTGCCGCATCGATCCGCCTTTGAGTGCTCTCTGTACGGTGATCCATTGGTCGATCCAGAGCCTTATTCATCGACTCATCCATCGCAATGGATTGACGCGTCTCATAACTGGCCTTGGTGATCAAATTGTGAACACGAATCTGATGCTCCAAGACCATCAGCGCAACAAGATCGCTATGAGCACTCAAATGCAGATTCGGCCGGACTCTGGCAGGCAATTGCGAGAGGTTTGCCCCGGTTTCGACATCGACTTTCTGAGGATCGTTTCGATCCAAGGCAAACACGTTGCCCAAGTGCCGCATTTGGCCATGCGTACCGGTAACATACCAACCGCCCCATCGCGTTTCGAACAGACTGCGATAGTCCGTGGTGTAGCTGCTGCTGCCGGTTCGAGGCCGTCCAGATGAATCAGGATATATCGATCGAACTAAGTAGCCCGGTACATTTTCGGTTCGAGTCGTGGCATGACAACTAAGGCACTGACCACGATCTCGAACCAGTGCTACATTCTTTGGATTCGTATCGATTTCGAGGGTATAGAAGACAGCACCAAGGTCGACGTCGTTGGCAGCCAATTCAAGAATCGAGCTTCCTGGTACATACCCAACATACACCGAGTCGTTGAAATACAAAGCCCGAGGATTCGTCGGTGATATCTTGTGGATCTGCAAGCTGGTCTTTGAAAAAACCAAAACCTGCGACTCGATGGGAATCTTGAGCTCCTTGAGCAAACTCGGTAGTACCCCAAATCTCTCATCGTGATCGAGCACGACTTCGCCACTAGCTAATTTTCGCTCAAGCACAGCAACCGGGTCATTCGATTTGCTATCGGAATACCGAATGGGAGGTAGATCAAAGCTGTCTTGTGCCAACAGTGGCAAGCTTGATGGCAAGAAAGCGAATGCCATCGACAAGGATGAAGCTATCCAAAATCTGACATTGTGCGCCATGACATGCGCTCCTCGAACGAGTTTGCGGGTAAGTAAACCCATCGACAACGAATTCATTTTATCGTACGTCAGGAGCAAAGATCCAATAGAACAAGACAAATTGCTAGATCCTGCAGTGCGACGTATCGAAGCAGGTTAATTTGTCGCGTCTTCTTGGATCACCGAGAACCAATGCTCAATTGCAGCGAATCGCTGATCGAGTTGCAGGGAATCCGTTACAGAAGCAGTCCGAAACGACGAAGCGTTTAAGAAATCTATCGCCAGATGACGCAATTGCGAATCCCAATCGTTGTGCAGAGACCTATGCGGCCCAAAGGATCGCATCGTGCGTCGTATACCCTGAAGCAATAACCAATCTTCGAGCATCACCGAAAGCCGATTCTCGAAATCGCTTGCTTCATAAGCGAACTCACTGATTCGCTCGGAACTAAAACCATAGTTGTAGTAGCTCGACACGACAACCTGTTGCTTGGCTGCGGTGATTCCAAGGAGCATATCCGTCCATCGCTCGAGTGTGATTCGGAGGCGATTAAGAGTTCGTGCCCAGACCGCTCCGCGATCTAAGTCGATAATGAGTTGATCGAGTGCCAAGCAGCGGACTTGTCGAATCGAAACGAATGCGTCATGAAGAATCGGATGTACCTCACGACGAATCTGTTCGGCTCGAATCGACTTGGAGATGCATGCCAGGAGCCTAACGAAAGGCTCACAAACCAAAACGTCTCGGATCACCACTGCGCGCTTGGGTTCCTCAGTTCCCGAGAAGATCCGAAGTAGTTTTCGACTGCCGCCTTGGGTCTCATCGAGTCGATGGATCCACGATTGAGCACGCAGTTGGCAGATGGTCGAAAACAACTCGAGCTTTTCCAAGTCAGGTGTCCATAGGCAAGCATCGATGCGATGGAATCGTTGGCACCACCAAAGCGTGAACTCAACTGGACAACTCGGAGGGGACATAATCAAGTCAATAGAAGGCTTGGCAAACGGGCTGTTCCCAGATTGATCGGGATGCAACCCCTGTTCAACAGAAATCGTATTCCTGATCGATGGGGATTTGGTAAAGATGACCGATCCTACGGGTCGTAGGGATCAAACCAAGAGCGATTACATTCGGAATCTTCGTTACAAAAATGCAAAGCCGATTGTTAGGCGCAGCGGATGCGAAGGTAGGTGGTACTTGATCACGAAAAATTTTTGAAATGTAACTTTTCCTGAGTATACTCCCGATACGCTGACCCCAATTTAATTCAACAGGAGTTTCTCAAATGCGCGGCCTTTGGTTTGCGGCGATTGCACTCTCATTGAGCGCCTTGATGGGCACTGCCCAAGCGAAGCAATACACGAGGAAAGTACACGGTAAGGAAGTTGTTGTCCACACAAGTCCACTTCCGGTAATGCTCCACCGAATGGTTCCACCGCAGCATGGCAGGCACGTGACCGAGCGAGAATTGCAGCAAGGCAAAGTGCCTCAGTCGGGCAGATACCTCGGCGGAGTGCTAGGGCGATAGTTTCCTACTCTGGTAGCTCCCATGCTTGGTCGACCGTCATGAGAATCGGCTCGGCATCGGTTTGAGAATCGATCTGGGACGCCCAAGCTTTCTCGTCTTGGGCGATCGGTGGCCAGGTATTGAAGTGGGTCGGCATGACATACTGTGGGTGCACGAACCGTGTGGCGTGAATACTGTCTTCGATACCCATGGTGAACAGATCGCCAATGGGAACGATCAGCAATGAAACTGGTTTGCGAGCTACCCACTGCATGTCGCTAAAGAGTGCGGTATCGCCAGCATAATATATCCGCTTGGATGTCGAGTCCTCTAGTTCGAGATCCAGTACCCAACCGCCTGCCGTGCCACCGTAGGTGCCATCGGGCAGGCTCGATGAGTGCAGTGCCGGCACCAGTTGAAAGCGTCCCGGCTTGCAGGAATAACTCCCACCGAGATTCATCCCGACTGTTTTTTCAACACCATGGTGCTTATTGAGCCAAGTGGCGATCTCATAGTTGGTAAGAACCTCTGCCCCGCTTTGTTTGGCGATAGCGGCTGCATCTGCAATGTGATCAAAGTGCCCATGGGAAATAAGGATATGGGTCGGATGAAGTTTCGACGCTTTGGTCTTTGCCGCAGGATTCGATTCCAGGAAAGGGTCGATGAGCAAGTGGAATTTGCCTACGTGGATACTCCAGGTCGAATGGCCATGCCATGTGACCCGAATGCCGGAACTCGATTGGGATTTGTTAGGAATGCTCATGATTATGCTCAGTGATGATGTCTGTATATCGATGGACGCGAAGAATCTAAGTCGGACGACTGGCTATTGTAGCAAGACACGCCCAGAGAATCATTGGGTTAGGTTGTCTGCGATTTCGTTAAGATCGCTCAGCAGGGCCTTGCCCTCTGCCTCTTGGACAACACGGCATATAAGATCGATCGTTTTGAATTCAGGATCCACGACTCCAAGGCAAGATGGATGTGCAAGAAAATCAAAGACTCCACGATGCTCGATTGCCCATCGAAGGCTCTTCTCAACGCTCTGTAAGAACCATTCGAGCTTCCACCTGCCAGTCCGAAACGCTCCGATATCGCTGATGGGACTCATTGGGATTTCGATCAGTCCATCTGCATAAACAAAAGGTTGAGAATGCACTTGAGCCTGTGCAATCTGATCTAGAATTTCTGGGCTGGGTTGCTGCATCGGTTGGGTGTTGGGATGCGTTGGGTAAAGACTGCTGACCCATCGGTATCCAAGATCCTTGAGCAACGCGCGAATCTCTGGGTGATTCCTAAGCCCATCAGCAAACCCGCCTGGAGTACGAAACCCTTCTGGATCAACACCGATACGGCTGCGCAGGGCCTTGGAGGTGAGCTCGATATTCTCTCGGACCAAATCCAATAGAGGCCGATCTGCAAGTAGCCACGGGGCACGTTGGAATCTGAATTGCAGATCCTCTCTGCGAGCAGCTTGGACGTTGATGTGGTCGTAAGTGTGATTGCCTATCGGATGTCCCAGATCGGTGATCTCCTTTAGCCAACCAACGTCGGATTGCTCTAACGCACGACCCACTGCAAAGTAGTGGATCTTTCCTCCAAACTGATGGACTCTGTGGGCCGCTTGCACCGCATAGCGTTTGGTCGCTTCGTCGAGATTTCCTTTTTCATAATCCCAATGGGTAGCCTCCCATGTTGGGAAGTTTCGGCTCATCTCAAGATCCAGAGTGATGGCGATGCGAGCAAGCTTGGTGCTACCTGATGCGATGATACTCTTTGAACCCAGCGCGCTTGAAGAAACAACCGCTGCAGTCCCTTTCAACCAATCTCTTCGGGTGATCGGTGTCATTCGGATCCCTTGTTTTTCGTACGGAGTTGTACCCAAGATACCTGGGTAATCAGTTGGTTCAATGCTGCATAGGAAATCGATGCGTTGACGGCAAAGCGGGGTGAGGTGTTCGAGGGGAATGTAGCAAGCGAAGCGTCTGCAACCAAAAAGACATTGAAATCCTTTGACAAGTTTTCATAACCGGCGGTCGTTTTGCAGTAGCACATGTCGGTTGCATAACCGACGAGTAGCACATGCCGAATCTCTTGCTGCTTAAGAAAATCGCGAAGTGGTCCATAGCCCTCTTCATCGTAGATCACCACATCATCGGGTGCGACGTCGATCGAGGTACTTACTGGAATCGGCAGTGACCAAAAGCCTGCTCCGTTGAAATGGTCCGATGCATCCAAACCCGGAAACTGTCGAAAATAATCACCCACCGGATGTGTTGATCCAAGCTTCAGTTGACTCGCAAGTGGTTTGCCACGGTAGTCGAAATCCTCAAGTTTCTTTCGCAGTTGCTCGATCCCCTCGGCCCGCTCTTGCTCAGTCGGTGTCTTGCGAAATGACCGATAGACCTTCGTACGGATTGGATCTGGTGAACCTGGCAAACTGTACATCACAAGCGGCACACTAGAACGCAGCCTCTTGATGAAAGGGTTGATGACTTGGCTTGAATGCTTGGCTGCTAATTCATTTTTTTCGGGTGTGCAGAAATCGGCAACTCCATTGGGTTCCGGAGTTTTCCAACCCCAACGATCATCGATGGCCCACGGGTGTACCATGATAATCGCGGTGTTAGCGGCTTTCAGCGAATTGGGCATCTCAATGATCCCCCGAGCGTTATAACTGAATCGCCAGGCTCGAACCTCAAGATCCGCATCTTTATCAGCAACGATCGCAGGGGCTTCAAAGTGGCTCTGTTCGTGAATCGGTTCAAAGAACTCCGGGTAATCCCCCAGTATCGGCCTTGGGCTTGCAATCTTGGTTAATCGATTCTCATAGATGCGAACCTCGGAAGTCTCTTGAGCCAAGGTCGCTGAGACCCATAGTGCCCAAATGATGCAATGGAGAAAGCGACTAGTTGTTATCGTCGAGTGCATGATGCGTTGGTGCCTTCGAAGCTAAATACGTTTCTTTGTGGCTACTTTGATAATCTGTCGGTCTCGATGCCGTCGGATTGAAGGTATTCGAAGAGGTCTCTCAATTCTTGTGGAGACCATCTCCGATACAGATCCTCGGGCATCAAGGAGACATCGGATGTTTTTATCTCTTCGATTTCATCTCGTGATACCTCGATAGCCTGCCCTTGCTGTGGTTGGATCGTCAATTTCCCATTCCCGTTGTCTTTCACTAGACCGGTAAGTACCCGCTGATCCGTAGTGCGGATGGCCATCGAAACGTATTCGCGTCGAATGACGCTACTTGGATCAACGATCGATACAAGCATATAGTCTCGGTCTTTGCGATTCGCACTCGTCAAATCAGGTCCAATCTCTTGGCCCTGGCCAAAAAGTTTATGGCAAGAAGCACAATGCTGCTGAAACAGTTGCATGCCTTTAGCTCGATTTCCCGTGCCTGCTCGCAAATCATTATTCAGACGCCGAACCTCGGCGAGTTTCTCCTCAGGGGTCGATCCTTTGAGTCGTCCCCAGTGCTTGGTAAGCAGTACATCGATCTGCGGATCATTGAAGTCAGCCAATCTTCGGACAAGATCAAGGGGAATTTTCTCGGGTGATAACCGACCAGCTTCGATTTGCTCGAGCACCTTTAAAGCACTCTTATTACGAGAAAGCAAAATCCCCGCACAACCCTCTCGAACTTTCTGGGACTTGTTTTCCAAATAGTATTCAATCAGAAATGAAATCAACGGCTCATGATCGAATTTGGCCAAATACTCGACAGCTTTGATGCATATGGCTTGATTGCTTGAGTTATTCAGAACGTTCTTTATTCGATCTACATCTGCTTGTTCTAGGTCTATTGTTAGCGCATCGATATATCCGATCAGGATTGCATCGTTAGGGTCGCATGAGTCAATCGCAGCATTGCAAAACCCTTTTGCCATAGGTGATTTATGTCGCATGGAGATACGGAGAAGCGAAAGATTCCTTGGGTGGGCCTTGAGATCCTCGCTGAGCAATTCAAGAAGTACTTCCGAAGACTCCGTGAGGGGTCTTCCTCCATGAGCACCTTTTGAAATGACGCGCGTTTGCAAGCCCTCGTCGACGAAGTTCCAAAGCCGTATCCTCTCCTCTTGGGAAGGGGCTGCTTGAAGGAGACGAACGAGGGAGTTTTGAGCTAGAGTCATGCGATCCGGCGAAGAGGATTCGGCTGCATACCTACGGATCAATAGACCCAGGAGTTTGTCTCGCCCAAGTTGCGAATTCCATAGCGTCGGCCTAACAAATCTCCTGATCACCTCTTCGTTTCCATCCATGCAGTGGCGTTCGACGGCCCACCACCATAACAGCGGCATGTAGGGATCTTGCAGATCGATACTGCGATTGATGTTCGCGTTGATGATCGGCATGGCGATTGACGGGGCAAGCCGAGCGGCGGTGCAAGCCAGTTGCTGTTGTACGCGGATATCCAGTTCGTTCTCGGCAAGCTCATCGAGTTGGTGAGCAAGTTGGCTCGACACAGAAGGCCCTCCGAGGACTTCTTGATCACCAATCCAGCGAATGCACCAGCGGCGGATGCAAGCATGAGGACTTGCCAAAAGCTTGCTCATCTCGGCGTCGGAGAGACTCGCAAGGCAAGTCCAGGTCCAGAAGGCCTCGAGCGCTTTTTGAGGATCATGGCTTGTAAAGGTTGTTTGCCGAAATGTTTCCAGCAAGGCTTCCGGAGGATGGGCCTGAGGGTTTTGCATGTTGGCATAACGGCGAACCAATTCTTGTCGGGCCCGACGGACATGCCATTGATCGCTGGAATTCAATTGATCCAGCAAGGCTTGATCGTCGAGCTTGGATAAATCGACGGGTGCAAACCAACTCGGAGCGTCCGCAGACGTGATGCGGTAGACGCGTCCGTTGGACCGATCCCATTGGGCATCTGGGTCCGGATGCGCCATCCTCGCGTCATGCCAATCGGCGATGTAGATCGCCCCATCGGGACCGCAGGTTAAATCCGAAGGGGCAAACCATGGGTCATTCGACTGCAAGAGACTGCCACCATGGGCGGTAGAAAACGTGGAACCGTTGGGCTTTAGGTGATGCCAGTGGGCACCATGTCCAAGTAGATCCGCTGCTAGGTACTTGCCGCGATACTCTGTGCCAAGCCGGTCGGCTTGGTAGACTATTCCGCCGACAGTGACATGGCCCCCAGTAAAGTTCTCGTGGGGGGCATGCTGGAAATAGCCGAAAGTGTAGGGATTGTGAAGTTCCCCATGCTTGGCAAACGACTTGACGTAGTAAGCACCTTGAACGCCATGTACGAGGACATAGCCCCCGTAGTTGGTGCTATAGAGCAGTTCTCCAGAGGCATCGAAGTCCAGCCCCCAAGAGTTTCCACCCCCCTCGCAAAATAGCTCGAATGCTTTGGTTTTGGGATGGTATCGCCAGATGCCTTGCTGAAACTCGATTCCGCGAATATTCGCCGTAACGGTACTACCCTGGCAACCATAAAGCCAGCCATCTGGGCCAAAGCACAGCGAGTTGGCGACGCTATGCGCGTCCTGCATTCCAAACCCTTCTAGCAGAACTTGTGGATCCCCATCGGGTCGGTCATCGCGATCCTGATCCGGGTAAAAGAGCAAATACGGAACATTCAGGACAAAGACCCCACCGTGCCCGAAAGCAAAACCGGATGCAAGATTCAGGCCGTCGACGAAGTCATGGGCCTGATCCATCTTGCCATCGCCATCGGTATCGCTAAGGATCGTGAGACGATCGGTGCCTCGTGGTCCATGAGGAGGTGCCTTGGGAATCACATCATAAATGGTGCGAGAGTACCGGTCGACCAGTTTTCGCTCTAGCCCCTCGGGGTTTGGGTATTGCAGGTATTGCATGACCCATAGTCGACCACGATCATCCCAGTCGATTGCCACCGGTTGTCTTATCAACGGTTCGCAAGCAACCAAATCTGCTCGAAGTCCATTTGGGACTTGCATTCTTTTGAGCGATTCTTCTGGACTAAGCCCCTGCGCGCAGGCGACACCCGTGAGCATCACCAAAAGACAAAAGGACGCTACCGAAAACAACCCTAAGAATCGTACAAAACCGGTGATAGGATTCAAACTTTGACGAACGTTTAAGATTGGCATGGTGATAATGGAGTTCGTGGCTCGCATCGGATTTTGTCGTACTCGTACTCAGCGAAGCGGTTCGCGGCAACTTGCGGACCAATAGGCCGGATAGCTATACTGGATCGATCGAGTACGAGAAAAAGCACGAACATAGCATTGGACCGAAGTGCTCGATCGGCGCCCTCTGACATGGTGACTTATTCTCCTCGCACTCGGTCAATGCGGACGATCGGATGCGTTAATCTCCTACGCCCCCTGGCGCTTGAATTACCTTCTTTTCCCCAAACTCATACAGGGTGTTGTGGATCGTTCCTTGGACCGGACTTCCATCGCTCGCCTTGAGCTTGTAGCGAATCTCCATCCCCCAACTCGGTTTCATACTCGAGCTTTCGATTCGAACCGTCTTGGTGTCATCCAAAAGCATTGCTCGCTCAATGGCTACCTTGTGCTGATCGATGTGATCCGAGCCGTACTTGGCGCTGCGTTTGAGCCCCCATTGCTCGATGTGAATATTCGCTACATCGAGCGATTTTGGATCGATCGGTTCATTGAATACCAGTTCGATCCCACCTTCGACCGCGTGCAACCCCAGAGGCAAATGGCTTGGTCGAGGTAATTTTCGGATCCGATACAAACCACCTGGTGCCGTTGCATTGCCGGCCCAGGAAAACATGCCGCAGAGGTACAAGTGGTGATCGCCAGGCGAAAATCGACCTCGCATCACCCCAGTCTCGAATGCAGGAATCGGCAACTCGATCATTCCTCCCTGACGCGTCGATCCCAGTTGCTCATGCAACACCAGATAGACTTTGCCGTATCCATAAGACAAATTCAGCAATCCACCTTGCAACTCTCCCCACGTGGGGCTCTCGACCCACAGCAGTTCTGCCGGTGAGCGATCAAATGCATTGGTGATCCAGCAAAGTGGCGACTCCATCGCTTGATCCGACGTATCGGTCACATCATGGTAACCAAACATGTTGCCATAAAATTTCGGACCGCTCTTTGGATCGACACTGACCCAGTTGATCCGATTCTTGGGATTCCAAAACCCCTCCTGATCCGTCACGATAAATGTCCCGTCCGGATTCAAACAAACGCCATTGGCCGCGCGAAAACCGGTTGCCAAGATATCCGTTCTGGATCCGTCGGGAGACACTCTCAAGAGCGTCCCATGCTGAGGAACCACCGCCTTGAGCGCATGACGGCCTGACTTGGCGTAGTAAAAATTGCCCGCTTGGTCGGTTTGAAGCCCCATTGCAAATTCGTGGAAATGCTCGGTCACCTGATGGTCGTTGTTAAAGCACTCGATGTAGTCGACCTCGTCGTCGGAGTTGAAATCATGCAATGCAGCGAGCTGATCCCTGCAAGTCAAATAAATCATGTCATCGACAATCTTCAAACCCAACGGTTGATAGAGTCCGGAGACCATGCGTTTCCAAGTCCACTCGGATTGATCGATCGACTCTCGAACATGCCAAACATCTCCATCCCACGAACAGACCGCCATCGAACCGTCGGAAAAGAAATCCAAGCCCGTCAGTCGCAACTGCGCAAACCATGGGTTTGACTCCGGTGACACGATGGTGTCGACCGCAAATGCACCTTTGGAAAAGGTATCCTGGAATTTTGTCTTTAGAATCTGTGACCATCTGCCGGAATTGCTTCGAACGCGCGCAAGCAAATCCCACTGGCCACCTAACTCCGAGTCGATCTGCTCGTTACGAATTCCCTCTTGGTCTGAACGCTTCGCGCACCAAACGACAAACCTCTGCGGTTGATCATTCGCGTCGATAGTGACAGTCAACATCCCGTCACGAGTCTTCCAGGTCAAACCTGCGTTCTGGCCCTCGAGCCCGAAAGCATGCGAGTCGGTCGAGCATCTTACTGAATCGATTGCCAAACTCTCTATCTGCTGCGGGCTTAAATCGCTAACACGCAGTTCGATCAACTGCTTGTGCGGTGCGATGTTCAGCACCCGACCAAAAGCACTTTGGTCTGCGTTGATTTCAATCGCCAATGGAGATTCAAGGATCTGCGCATCGGCGATGCTGTACGAAAGAATGGTTCGCGATCCACTGACGAATTGGCCATTGAACTTACCCCAAGACTTAGGCAACGGACCGTAGCGACGGGAGTCTCGTCCCATGACTCTCGCGTCGTCCTCGAAGGGGTTGCCCTGCGACTGCGGCCGAGCCCAACCTGGGCCGACTGAGTTGGAAAACACGATATCCCCAACGATCCTTGGATGGATTCCATGCTCACCATTGAATTGAATGTCTCGCCAATCGATGAATACATCCTTGGGTTTCTCTTTCGAGACCTGCCAACCGGCTGCCCATCGCAAAGTGTCGGTATCGAAAACCATCCATTGCTGTCCGCGAGTGATCCCACCTGGCCCAGGATCGAGCCGCACGGCAATACCCTTGTAAGCGATATTCAAGCGATCGCCCGGAATCTCATAGCAATGCGTGAGCATATTGCCGTAGTCCATCGCGCTCCAGACCTCGATGTTGCTCGGCTCTGGACCTCGCGTGTCGCCAGCAGGTAGCTTGTCGAAATACGTTGGATCGATCGCCAGAGAGTTGATGTTCGGATTCGACTTGAGAAACTCTTCGCGAATATAATGGATGACATCGTATTTCTGAGAGGGGACCATCCAAGTCTGAGCGGCCATAAAGCCGTAGCCATGGGTCAGCGTGCGGTACATTTCCAGCGGCTGGCTCCCGTTTTTGAATTTACCTTCACCAAAACGCAACGCGGTCGGCAGTGAACCGATTTGATCTTTGGTTCCATGACAATTAGCACAGACCCGCACATAGATGGCCCGGCCGCGCTCATAAGAGTCCTTGCTCCAATCGCGAATCAACCCCGCATGATCAATACGGGATTCGTACTCTGGAATTTTGACCGTTAGTAACGAAAGGTCTGGCTGCAGGCTCGCAGCCCCCTTGGGGCCTTGATCCCGTATCTCAACGAGGTACTTGATCAAATCGAGCATGGCTTGTTCGCTTGCCAGTTGCTGCATGAGTCCCGAGGGCATCAGCGACTGCGTGCTTATAGCCGTCTCTTCGACTTGCTGAGCATCGATCTGGATCGACTCGCCGTTGGCGTTTCTCAATCGCCAGCTTTTGGGGTCTTTATCGATGAGCAATCCAGTTACGAGTTCACCGTCATTTAAGCGAAGCGTCAGCGACTCGTAGCCTTTTCGAATCGTTTGGGAGGGTTCCAAGATCGATTCGACAAGTTGTTCGTCGGATAGTTTATCTGCCGTTGCGATTTCAAGTGCGTGTCCAAGATTGGGGCCCAAGGGTCGGGTTTGATCGGCGCTAGGCAAGTGGCAACGGACGCAGGCGAGGTTGTTCTGATAGAAAACATTAACCCCACGGCTTGCATCTCCTCGAGCCATGGCAAGCTCGGCCCACTGGGCAGGCGTCTTGGACTTCAAATAATCCTGGGTCAGCTCCTGCGACGCCAAACCCGAGGCCACCGACTGCGCCTCGATTGTTTGATGCACACCAAAGATCGCCACGACCAAGAGGCTCAAGAGCCGTTCGCTTGGCTTGAAATCGTTCCAAATCTTCATAAGTACCTTTGTCTACGGGTCTCTTCAGGAGTGATTGTAACGGCAGGTCGTGGCACCACCGGCGTGAATCCTCATCATACCATACTGGGTTCAAGATGTTTTTTTACAAATCATTTCCAGTGCGATAGATGCTCGATAAGATAAATCGCACTTCGATGGAGGACAGAATTCAGGTGGGAACCAACACGAGCGCCATCGAGGACAGGTACTAAGCCAGGGGCTACCACGGTGGCCCCTGATCTTTACGTCTTCCAATCTTCGCCAAACGACATGCGAGGGGAACCACCGGAAGGACTCTGGCGAGGGAAATGCTCATCTCCCTCTTGCGGATTGTAAGGGTTTGCGATTACTTCCTCATCGCTTCGAGCAATCGAATGCAATAGATATCCAACAAGCTCAACTGGCCAACGGTCGCCAGTGCCTATACCCATCGCTGCACGAGTACTGGCATCATCAAGCTCTTTTGCGAACCCTGGATAAAAATTCTTGAGCTCTGCTAGTGTTCGCTCGGGAAACGGCCCTATTAGTAAGCGAACTTTCAACTCCTCATAGGCCTTTTTTACGAAACCAACGCAACTAAACCGCCAATAAGAAAAATCACCGTTAGGTGGCTTCGCCGAGGGGAGAATGACATATAGTTCTCTAGGATCGGCCTTTTTCCCCCGCTTCTTATATTCTTCTTTTCGTTTGTCAGACGCATCCTTGCACTGTGCGATGAACTTCTTGATCCGAATTTTCTGATCGTCAGAAAGATCAATCCTTCCAACAACGTCGCATGTGAACGTGGCTCTACCCAGAGGAGGTCCCATGTGAGCTATTCGAAGTTGAGTTGTACTCGTTACATCATTGCGTTCGTTGTCTTCGTCGAACAACATGGCGTGAACCATGAGGTCAGATACACCGTTCGACTTCGCGAGCATGTTGCCCGGACTAGCTGAAACTGGGACACTATGCGAAGTTCTTTGCGCTGGCATGTAAAGTAACTATCCTTGCCGAATCTTGGAGACTGCCTTTGCCAACGCTTCATCTCGTTCTGAAATGTACTGAATGGCTGCGTCGACATGATCGTCTACCATCTCGATAAACCATTTCACTCCAGAATCAAGCATTTTTGTGCGAAGATGTGCAACTAATGTTTTTTTGGAGGTCGAAACTCCTTCGAGAACATGCAAGGCGACCAACCCAAACATTGCTGTGTTGGCATAACTCTTCTGTAAAATCAGTCGCGGAGTGAGATAAGAATCCACTAAATCAAAAAGCGTCCTTGACAGAAGTGGATACTCCGCTGGCCAATGATGTCGCTCAAACTCTAGTCGCCAGCAGATTCCCATGGCAAACTCCAATTCCGCCTCATGATGAAGCGTTGCAGTCTCGGTAGGCAACAACCATTTCGCATACTCCTCAAAACGTGCCTCAGGCATATTCATCGCGTATTTGCGAATCGCGGAACAGAGCGTAACCAGAGATTCCTGGTGTTCCACAAAACGATTGTCATTAATGTACTTTGCGAGAGCGTTCAGTAGCCTAGTCCTCTGTTCTCCAGGAAACGGCTTCACCTCGGCGAAGAGAACCGCTGCTTCGTAGTCCTCGGGAAACGCTTCTTTGTTCTCTAGTCTTTGAAGAATTCCCTCCGGTTCGTTCACCCAGTTTGATTCGGGTAATTCTTCAATCGAACGAGAAAATCCAACTAATACCGATTCTTGCTGCGCAAATCGTTCGTGAAAGATCGCTTGAGTGGGGCAAAATAAATCGAACCCCGCGTACTCTGATTTCGCTTCATCCAATACGTGCTTGTACGATGCCAGTGATTCATCAATGCAAAAATGGAGCGGGGCGTGAAGTCGTTTTTGCGAAGAATCCCAGCCTTTTCGTACCGATGAGTCATCTATTTCACTCGATTTCCACAGTGCCTTATAAATCGAAGCGTTTGAATCACGCTCACCAACAACGTTAGCAATACACTCATACGACTCGGAGGGTAATGCCCAATGTCGCCTTGAGCGTACACCTTTCGAATCGATGGTAGGCATTATTCCATATCGATAGTTGATCGCAACAACCCGTGATTCTTCTCCCTCCCTGTACTCATCCTCTATCGCAGGCCTACGAAGCCGTCCTCCCCCGTAGAGCTTCACTGCCTTTGGCGTTTTATAAAGATATTCCCTGCTTTTGACTTTCGCAAAAACTTCAATGTTTGCCTTACTCATTGCTCTCCTCCGCGATTGCATTAGGAAGTAGTTGCATCATTTTTTCATTTAGAGCTCGGATCTTGTTTCCGGCCTTAGTCGCTCTGTCGACAAGCAAATCGATTTCATTTGGCATTAATGCGAATTCAATCTCTTCTCTGTCGCCGTTCTGGCGCTGGTAAACAATCTTCATTGTGGTCACCGGCAAATAGCCCTCAATCTCGTCCCGTTCTTCGTTGTAGACTGGACGGGCATCGCAAACGAACATGACACCCAAGACTTCGTTACCGGTCACAGTCTTCAGAACCTGAGCTTTCTTGACTCGTGTGATAGCTGCTGAATTGCGGATAAGCTTGTTGAGGGCATTACAGACAGCCTCCAGTTTCTCTTCCGTCATGTAACTATCTGGTTCGTCTAACGATTCACGCCAACTCTTGACCATTCCAGTCAAATAGTTAATCGAGTCAGGGATGATGCGATCAACCAACCGCAACACGGCACTGGCCTGCTTTTCATCGCTAATGTTCGCAGCAACAACCTTCTCGATCAGATAGAACTCCGGCGCTGAGTGTAACGCAACGGAAAGTTGGTCAATCTGCGGTTCGGGGACTGCCGAAAGTCGCTTGATGTCTGACACAAGCTGTCGGAAGTCGGACTCTGGGGAGTTTGGAACTGTTTCTTCTCGCATCTTCAGTCCTTGCCTTTTACTTATTTGTACTTCGGCATGCTCTGATTGATCATTTTGCCGCGTTTTCACTATTATCGTCCGAAATCTAGGTTTAGGGGAGGCTATTTGAACGAATCAACTCTCTGATTACCCCTCGGCATGAGCAGCATTTTTCTTGGTTTTCTTCGAGTCGAAATCTCGGCCACCTTCTTCGGTGGTACCCAGGCTTTGATTTCGGCAAGGGGTTTGGCGAGGTTGCTTACTTCTTGGGTCACGAAGCCTTCCCTTTGATATCTTCGCGCATTCGGACGCCATCGCAGATGGCGTTGGGTTCGTTGTGCCATCGGCTAGTCCAGGGGAAGTATGCGTCCATAAAAAAGTATAAAAAGGTGTTCCGTGGATCGTCGCTGACCACAACTTCAGTTTGGGGCACCATGCCTGTCGTAACCGTAATCGCTACTGGACACTTTGTTTGCAACATTCGCTATTTGTGCCTACGACTTTTCCCGTTTCCGGCCCCCTTGGACGCGTTGCAGGGCCCGCAGGTTAGTGCGGCTTTTGAAAGCTCCTTACTTACTTTCGTCCAGTCAAGTAGCAAGCCGCAAATGACCGAGCTTTTCGCGTCTTGGCTGTTCCAAAGTATACTGAGTTGCTCAGCAATGAAGATCCGCTTGTCGTCTTTTCGCTGGAAAAGTCCATCCAAAACGTAGTAGATGTCCGCACCATTTCAAAGTTTGATTCCCAACTAGGCTCAATTTCAGATAGTGCCTCCATAAGCTCGGGGATTGGTCGGTCTTCGATGGTCTTTTGGGCTGGCTTAATGTGGCGGCCGCGACGATCAGCTTTGATGGTAATGAAACATGTTAAATCGCCCGCCTAAACTGGCCTGTCTCGGCCATCTTCTTGAAATGCTCGACGAGTTTTCGGGCAAGCCACGCGTTATCGAGCCGCAGGCCGACTTCGATATTCCTCTCCTGGCCAGCCTCGGTGAAGTTTGCGGATGAAACGAACACATCGGTTTCATCAACGACAACACACTTAGCATGTAGCGAGGATCGAATGGGAATGTCGTCTGATACACTACGTGGATCGTAGTAAACGGCCGGCAGACGCGAGCCTTTCGGCCATTGATACGACTTGAATCGCTCGATGAAGCGGGACACGAGAATCTCTGACCTTGTCGTATCGCCATCTCCTCGCGAAATGTTGAGAAACAGTTCGACCTCCAACTCTGGCTTCGAATCCATTCGCTGTGCTAGTGCTTCAAAGACCTTTTGTCCTTGATAGACCGCATAACCAATTACTGTCACAGACTGTTTGGCATGCGCAAACATCTCTCGAACGACAACGGATGTATCCCGACTGGTAATGCCTGGAGCTTCGGGTCCTGACGTGACGAGATCGATTCCAGCTGGATCGGCGTGTCGAAACAACTCCCGGTCCTGCAGTACGGAATCAATGAGGACCGCAACTTGCTCCGCACTAAATCCTATCCCACCATAAGTGCAACGTGCTAGGGTGCCCATGCCGAATCGATTTCTCGCGTGCCGCTGCGGCATTGATAGCGTCCAGCGGCAACGCGACTTCAATCAGTTTTTTTGGGGAGATGATAGGTGCTTCTTGCTTAACTTACCGATTCAATCTACTTATAGGCCGGTATCTGAGACGGCAATCCGACTCGCATGAAAAATCGAGCGAACGATTGAGAGAAATGCTCCACATACGGAGACAGCAGTCGAGGACGGTTCTCTAAGGCTTCCGCATGACGCGTGAGGTATCCAATCGGAAGAGAAACGATTAGCCGAAAATCGATAACCAGAGCGTCTCGATTGTTTTGGGGTTCAGCGATTCCCGGCAATAGATGAAGCCCTTCGACTTTACCTTTTCGAACCTCCTCCCAGCGACCTTTGGATTTGAATCGTTCATCACTCTTCTCAAATTCCGAAAGCGTATAGACCGGACATAGTGCTGCGTGGGGTGCTTTACCATTCTCTAGGTCGCAAGATTGAGTCACTACAATTAGCCTTGCCGTGTCAATGTGAACGAGATCTTCGGAAGCGTCCGGTTCAAATTTGTCGGAGATGGATGCAACTGCGCAGTGATCCAGTATATCTCCCTGCCGAAGATCATTTCGAAGTCTCCCGTATTAGGTCGCGAGCTTGCGTTTTCATGCAAGCTTCAAACAATTCGTTCTTCCGCGAACGTAGCATGTTCATTTTACTTTCCAGGTCTAGCTTTTCCGTTGGTGATTGTACGGCCATTGAGACCGCGATATCGAGCAAGACTGAGATAACGGAATCGTCTGGAGGTGGAACTCTGGCTTGCGTGATTATGGCTTGCCCTTGAATATCCGGCATCGGAATATGCAGTTGATTCAGAAAGCCAGAGAGGTCGTACTTAATGTCTTTTGAAACCTCAGGTAGGTCCGGAAATAGTCACTCAGCTCCACACGGTTGCCAGGCAAATCAAATCGATTTACATAACGAACCGCAAGCTTCATTACTTGATCCGGCTTTATGATTTCAACGTAGCGGTCCCATTGACGTACATACTCAGCATAGACATCGTTCCAGCTTGTATATGGAGCGAGCCGACTGACAGCCAGACCGTCTACTTTGCAATGCACGACAAGTTTCTTGTCAGCACTGATGAACTGATAGCCAAGCTTTTGAGTCGTTGCCGAGGCGGAAACAGTTGGTCCAACGATCATCCGGCCAGACGCCGTCATCAATTCGACCCGTTGAGGATACTTTTCCTTACCGGTGACGACTTCGGCGAGTTCATCCATTTGAATCGGCGATGCTCGTTGAATCGAAGCATCGAGGATGGCCTCAACGATTGGCGCGTTGTCGTAGTGATTAGATGTATCCACCGCATATTCCTTAGGCATGCCTGGCCTCCGCTATTGATGTGTGAACAGCCATCATGGCGTCAAACAGAAATGCCTGGTCGATCCGCTTCGCTTCGCAAGTTAGTTGGAAAGCGGAACCATCGCCATCAAAGGACCATGGACGCTCGACGGTGGCGACACTCAGTCTCGCTTCATCGGTTCGGCCCAAAAGACGTTCTTTGGTGGTGCCATCGGTGGTGCGGTGATTGACCGTTACTGCCCCTTGGCCAAGTGGCACCACAGCAGCGATAGTGGCAACCGACGTTGGCTCTAATCCAACAAGTAGCAATCCTGGCTTCAGGTCTTCAACTTTGATCATTGCTGGGCGATTCGCTTAGTCTTTTCTGTTTTTGGTTGGTGCAATTGGTTTGGCGATATTCTTTAGAAACTTTTCGAGTTCCTACCTTTTGAACAGCCGTAAACCGCGAAACGATCACGATCGCGATGAAACTCAGTGGGATCGTCACGATTCCAGGTTGACTAAAAGGAACCCAAGCCTGTTTGGGATCCAAGCCGTAAAGACTCTTGAACATCTCCGGACACAGTGCGACCCAAAGTACCGAGCTAATCGTTCCTACAAGGACACCCCAAATGACTCCTTGTTTGGTCGTCCCAGGATAGAACAAGAGCATCAACAGTGCTGGAAGATTCGCTGAGGCCGCAATCGCAAACGCCCACCCCACAAGATAGGTGACGTTCATGCCCTCGAAGGCCAATCCGGCAACGATCGCAAGTGCTCCAATAATGATCGAGGCAATTTTTGCAACACGGATAAGCTGCTGATCGCTGAGATTCATTCCCAACATGCCTGCGACAAAGTCATGTGCCACACAACCTCCTGCTGCAACGATCAGACCGCTAACAGTACCTAGCACGGTTGTAAATGCGATCGCCGATACGGCCGCAAAGAGGAGCTCAGAAAAGCTTTTCGCAAGCAACGGCGCAGCCATGTTGCTGTCGCTCGGATCCATCGAGCCACTGACCATCGCTCCAAACCCAATATAGAGTGTCAGCAGATAGAAAAAACCTATCGCAGCAATCCCAACAATCGTACTCTTGCGAGCCGACGCTTGATCCTTGACCGTATAGTATCGGATCAGAATATGCGGAAGCGATGCCGTGCCAGCAAACAAGGCCAACATCAGCGACACAAAATCAAGCTTCGGATACCACTGCTGCTGCCGGATCCCCTTGAACGTCGGATGGTTTCCCGGTGCCATCATCTCATATCCATCGACAACCCTCGGAGCATACTCGACCACAGGCTTTTGATCGACCGTGCTCTTGTTGGTCTGAGAAAGTTCAATTCGAGCACTCGATAACTCAGTCAAAAAGCTGATTGGATTCAGCGGGCCAGTCGATTTATTGGCGTCGCGAAGCGAGAGTACTTTTCCGACCGGTTCGAGATTCTTTTGGCCTTCCTTCAGACCCAGCGGTATTCCATCGACGAGCTTGCCGCCATCGTCTGCAATCGTCACTCGCTGAGGCTCGGCTCTGGGTAATCCAGGTGAGACCTGGATGCCTCGATTCATAACTAGGATCGTGAGCACCAATGAAAAAATCACTAGCAGTCCACCTTTGAGGAACTGCACATAGGTCGTAGAGACCATCCCCGCGGTGACAACGATGATCACCACGATCGATCCTACCAGAACAACTCCTTGCCAATACTGCAGTCCAAGCAGCGGTTTGACCAACGCACCGGCACCGACCATCTGTGGGATCAAATAAACAATGCTTACGATTAACGTGCTAAAGCCTGCGGCCGAGCGGATCCCAGAGGACTGGAACTTACTAGCAAGTGCATCGGCAAAGGTGTATTTACCGAGTCTCTTCAGGGGTTCGGCGATGACCAACAAGGCCACCAACCAGCCGGCTAAAAAGCCAATCGAGTAAAGGAATCCATCGAAGCCATAAAATGCCACCATACCGCAAATGCCTAGGAACGAAGCGGCCGAGAGGTAGTCACCAGCAAAGGCGATGCCGTTTACGAACCAGTGGATTTCCCCACCGGCTGCAAAATATCCGGCGCTCGATTTGGCTTTGGATCCAAGGTAAAAACTCAGTGCCACGGTCCCAATGACCATGAGCAAGAAGACAATCACAGCAAGGCTGCTTGGAGTATAAATCATGAGCGAGTGCGGCTGAGGATGCCGTAAAGCAAAGCGACAATCAAGGACAACACGATCAAACCGACGCCATAGGCGATCGTCAAGGGAATCCCCGCGACCTTGGTCTGTGTGATCCAGTCATAGGCAAAAGTACAAAGGCCGATGAAGCCTCCATAGGCGATCGTAAAGAGGATCAGGAGCGTTACCCCGATCCGCTCTCGTCGAGCGATGACGTGGGCTTCTTCGTGTTCGGTGGTGTTGGCCGAATGATGCATAAGCAGATCAACTCGTTAAACGGCTCTTCAGGAATCTCTGTGGCAAGTGGTATACGCTACTGGCTTTTATCGTACTCGTACTCGAAAAAAAACGTTTGTACACAGGTACGAGTACGAGTACCGTTGCACTGAGTACCGCTTTGCTGAGTACGAGTACGAGGAAATCCGATGTGATGCACGAACTTACGTTTTACCCACAATAAATCCCGAAGAACCAAAAACATTAAAGCGTGATTAGAGCGTCAGCATAGTCTAATCAATTCCCAGGCGACTCGCATCCTTCAGTGGCCTCGAAGGCTCGAAGTTTGCTTGCCAGTCCCGGAATAATCCGGCATGCGTTTTTGGAATAGATCTTCTGGAGGATCTCACCATCGAGCCCGATGCCATAGATTCTCCAATCCCCTTGAGGAGGAGGTGATTTTTCAGAGTAGTGAAAGTATTCGTCGTAGGTCTCCAAGAATCGCCAATAGATACGCACTCGCTCCTCGGGAAACGGTCCATCGGTTCCCAGCAAAATTCGATCCTGGTACTTTTCAAAGAACCTTCGAGAGGAGTAGGGCTGGCGACCAAGTTCATTGATGCGAGAGGAGAATTCGACCATCAAATTGGGGTAATCATCGAGCCATTGGGCTAGCTCGGTGAGATTCTCTGCATCGTTTCCAAAGTGGGCTGCGATGAACGTTGTTTTCGGGTGCTTTGCAATGACTCGATTGCGCGCCTGATGCAAGGAGTCGCGAGAGGGAAACTCTGGGCCGATAAAGGCCCACTCGGGTCTGGATCGCAGTTCGACGATCCGCTCATTACTTTCGTCCACGGGACGAAAAAATGCACTCGGATCGGCTGTATGCATCAGCACCGGGATACCGAGTTCTCCACAGGTATCCCAAATTGGATCCCATTTTGGGTCATCGATTTGAATCAAACTGCCATCGGCATTTTTCCAACGCAATCCGAAATCCTTGAAAAACTTCAGGCCACAGATTCGGCCTTTTCTGAATTCAGCGCGGATCGCTTCGACCGTATCGAACACAAACGTGGGTTGGTTGCATGCCCAGCTTGCAGGCGTGTCCTCTGGTGCTTTGCCTCGGAAATCGATGTTTGCAAAGATAACGAAACGACTGGGGTATTTGGTCCAAAGGTACGTTGCGTGGGCATCGAGTTGGGAGCCGAACTGGCCATCGAGCGAAACGCTCACAGCGATCCTGTTTCGATCCATCATTTGGACATAACGATCGAGCAACTCAGGATCATGCTTGCCTTTGACAAAGAAATGGGTGTGCACATCGACTACAGGAAATGATGCTTTTTGGATCTCTGTCTTTGGAACGCTAAGGCTGGGGGTTCGTTCTGCTGAACTGCCTTGCGCGTAGAGTCTAGAAGTCGTATCGCTCGACGCGAACACCAGCGCACTCAAACAAAACAAAAACAAAAGACAACCCCACCATCCTCGATCTTGCAGTTTCATCGCGACATTTCCTCGACCAATGACGAGAGTCCACTTCGGTAGTCCGGGAACCGTAGCTCCAGGGAGTAATCGGCCAGGAGTCGCTTGTTGCTGACCCGTTTATTGCCCTGGCTACGCTTACGCATGTTATCTTGAGTAGAATATTCGCTAAATACTGGTTTCGGCAAATCGAGGCTCTGAGCGATAAACGTATAGTATTCCTTACGCTGGACGCTATTGCCATCGCATACACAGTAAAGTTGATGCTTTACTGGGCCTTGTGCAACGGCGGCAATCGCAAGTGCCAGATCTTCGACATGAATGAGATTCAGATAGCTCTCGGGGTCGACTGCCATCGATTCCCCATTTCGCAGTGGTTGCAGATTGGGGATCCGACCCGGGCCGTAGATTCCTGCAGGTCGCAAAACAACATGCTCGATGCCAGAGCGTGCGAGCCACTGCTCGGCCTCGAGGGCGTTGACCGAACCGGCTCGCTTGGGTGCAACAGGGGAGGATTCATCGACCCATAGAGGGCCAACGGGCATAGGATCCGCAAACACTCCTGTGGTCGAAAGATAGATCCAGCGCGGCGTGCTCGAATCCGAGTTGGCAAAGGGATATTTCGAAAGCTGAGCCAATGCTTGAGCATGCGAGGCACTCGCATGGGAAACGGCGATGAGGATTGTCGAAACTGGCCCAACAAATGGGCCTTGGACATCGAGTCGACTTTTGTCTGCAACATTCGGATCGAGCCAATCCCAGACGATCGGCTCGATTCCTAGTTTTTCTAATTCAGCGGCCCGCTCGACCGAGCGAGTTAGAGCCAACACTCGGTCGCCGGCCCCTAACCATAACTTGGCCACGTGCATGCCGACATAGCCGCACCCAAGAATTATCCGGGTTTTGCGATCCGACTGGCGATCTGTTGGGTTAGACACTTGGGACATGGATTATCCTTCCGAATCGTTATGAACGGACCTGCGGGGGTGATTCTTGACTTTCCGGACCGAACTTTCTCAAGTTCTACAGTGTAGAGGGTTTTATTTTGAGCTCTGATAGCGAATAATCGGATCCATGATAGCGTGCCAGAGGCATGTGGCGATTGAGGGGTATGCAAATGCTTGAGCCGACGAGCGAAACCAGCTACAAAAAAAGATCGATCCGGATTCGTTCGGATCTGCTATTGGGTTGCTTTGGTTGGGGTTTGATTGGTTGGCTAGCGTTATTAGGGAGTTTGGATCTTTGCGCCCAAGACGTTTTGCCGGAGGCGCCCTCGAAGCCTCGAATGCCTGCGCCTCTGGATAGCAAGGACGATTCGGAGCCTAAAGGGATAACTTATGTATCGCTTGATCCGGGGCTCAAGAGTCTATTCTCGGGCGAAGATCCAAAGTCACTGGCGGATCTGAAGGCCTTGCAGGATCAACAGTCCAAGGTGGCAGCAAAGATCAATCAGGTGACGGTCAACCTGCAGCACGGTAGCACCCAAGGTAGCGGTGTGCTGATCAATGAAGACGGATACATCCTGACGGCAGCACACGTGGCAGGCAAGCCAAAACAAAAGATGTGGGTTGTGCTTCACGACGGACGGCGCGTCGAGGGAGTGAGCATGGGTGTCAATCGAGACACCGATGCGGGCCTAGTTCGCATCTTAAAGAATCGCGATCAAAACAATCAGCCCTGGCCCCATGCAGCTTTGCCAGCCGTGGGTGAGCGGGTCAAGTCTGGGCAGTGGTGTATCGCTGGAGGGCATCCTGGTGGTTGGATGTCGGATCGACCTGCGGTCATTCGCGTTGGACGAATTTTGCGAGTGACCGATTCGACGATCGTCAGCGACTGTTCTCTTATCGGTGGAGACAGCGGTGGTCCTCTGTTTGATCTTCAAGGCAAGCTCATTGGGATCCATAGCCGCATCGGTATCGATGTCGACGACAACATGCACGTACCGATGAACGTCTACATGGATTCATGGGATCGCCTAGCCAACAGCGAAGCTTGGGGAGTCCTTCCAGGATTCAGGCCCATCATCGGAGTGACGGCGGATCGTCAGTCCGATACCAAGAATGAATGTGTCATTGGAACGGTAGCACCTCGAGGGCCTGCTGCCAAAGCAGGCATCGCCCCTGGTGATCGGATCGTGCGATTCAACGGGACAGAGATCAATAGCTTTGACAGACTCAAAGAAGAGGTCGATGCGATGGTTCCTGGCGAGAGGGTCAATGTCGAGGTGCTTCGCGATGGACAGAAAGTGAATTTGAAGCTGATCATCGGAGTCTCTGATGAGCCTTAAAAGCGTGCGAAAGACAGCATCATGAAGTTTGGAATCGATAAATTGTTTCTCGTAGGCTGCATGGGCATCTGGGGGCTGATGCTTGCCGATCGCACGATTCGTACCCGCGATCCGCGTTGCTTCGACGGCTCGTGCGAACAACCACTTCCATCGACTAGTCTGCCCGCGAGTTATGATTCCGATCGCCGCAGTCGAAGTTTTGAGGCTCTCGAAGATTCCAAACCCGAGTCCAAAGACGATTCGTCCAGCACGGGTGATCCTGTTGGACTTCATCCCAACGAGGCTTTGGCTAATCCAAGTCCGTTGCGATTGGTTCAGCAAGAGACGCGTCAGCAGGGGCCTGCGGGACGGGGACGCGAGAATCGATTCTTATCAAGCCGTGCTCATCAACGCAGCCAATATGCAACGCTTCGTGCGTTTCGCGAAGCCATCGGCGAGCACTGGAAGTCCACCGTTCAGATCTACGGAGAGAACCGACAGCTAGCTCTCGGAGCCATCGCTCGAAGCGACGGTTGGATTGTGACGAAATCCTCTGAGATCCCCGATAAGTCCATCGAAGTTCGATTGCAAGATGGGACAAAGCTACCTGGAGTTGTCAAAATCCGACGTCCGGAACTCGATCTTGCATTGATCAAGATCGATCGGGTTGATTTGCCCGCGATCCGTTGGAGCAACGATACTCAGGTTCCTTTGGGTGGCTGGATCGCCAGCGCCGATGCCCGCTCCTTGCCCCTGGCTCTAGGGGTGGTGAGTGTTGAGAAGCGAAATATCCAAAAGCAAAGGCCTCTTTTGGGGATTCAGCTCTCCTCGTTTCATCAAGGCCCATTGGTTGAGAACATCGTCGTCGGAAGTGGTGCCGATCGAGCAGGCATACGTGAGGGAGATGTGATCATCAAGATCGACGGCAAGGAGGTTCAGACACGGCAAGAGGTTCTCAACTTGCTGATGTCATTCCAAGCCGGTCGAAAGATCACCATCGACGTGAATCGAGATAGCAAGTCGATGTCTTTCGAGGCCCAGATGATGGATCTGACGAACCTGATGCTCGATCCAACCGAACTCGAAGTCAATGGAAGCATCTCTGCACGCTCCACAGGTTTTGGCGACGTGATCGAGCACGACAGCGTACTGGCACCACAGCACTGCGGTGGGCCGATTGTCGATGTCAACGGGAATGTAGTTGGACTCAATATCGCCAGGGCAGGTCGTGTCAGTTGCTATGCACTTCGATCCAAAGTCGTCTCGAAAGCGATCGAGGAGATGCTGCAAACGGCCTCCGAAGTTCAAGAGTCGACCGTGGCAAGCGAGAAGGGGCTCATCGAAACTGGATCTGCCGATGTCGTACCGGCGAGTGTTCAAACCCCCGAACCACCTGCCGAAGTAGGAAGCGGCTTGAAGATCGAATCACTCAAGCCGCCCGGTCGCTAAATCATCGATTTTCATGAGCTCGCACTTCAAGTACTCGAAGCCCTTCCGATAGAGTTTTGGCGCCGTCTCACTGAGCACGAGCAAGGATTCACTTCGGCCAAATGATCCTTTGCTTCACCCACAATAATTCCTCAGGAATCAAGTGTGGAGTTTCTTATCGCTTTGACCAGAGGTGTCAACGCAACTGCTTATGTTGACTCTTGCAATGCAATGAAACGGCTCTTTTGGTGGATGCTAGCATTGAAAAAGATTAACCTTTTAGGTAAAGTATTCTTTCGAATTATCGGATTGTGGACATTTGCTTTACAAACAAGAAAATTGCTAAGGTTTGCAATTCTGTGAAAGAAATGCAGGCACAATATGGAAAACGCATGGCAGATAAGCTTCAGCAAAGATTGGCGGAGTGTCAAAAAGATCGTCATTCAGGGCATTGGCGATTACCACTAGAAATCCAAATCTTAAAACGACGAATTATTTTAACCCCTAAGAGTTGGCTATGACCCTATTTGTAGATAAGTCCCCAGATCGCTTATCGCCCGACTATGCTGTACCGCCTGGGCGAACATTGCAAGAAACGATTGAAGCGTTAGGTATCGATCAAAACGAACTGGCTAAGCGAACCGGTTTAACTCCTAAGACGGTCAATCTGATCATCAAGGGAAAAGCCCCATTGTCACAACACACTGCGATATTGCTCGAATGCGCTACCAATGTGCCTGCTCGTCTTTGGAACAATTTGGAGTGTAACTATCGTGAGCAAGTTGCGCGCCTTGCATCCAGCAAGCAGTTGGAAAATCAAGTTACTTGGCTTCGAAAAGTACCAACGAAAGAACTAATAAGGCGAGGCTTTCTGAAAGAGACCAGCGATCGTGTTTCACTGCTAGAGCAATCGCTTAAGTTTTTCGGGGTTGCAAGTGTTGAAGCTTGGAATGAGGGTTGGAGCGATGATCAATTTGGGTTTCGCAAATCTGTGAAGAGTTTTCCGTGCGACGTTAAGCTAGCAAGTTGGTTAAGGATTGCTGAGATTGAAGGCCAGCATAAGGAGGTTGAGAGGTTCAATAGGGAGCAATTCGTAAGTGTCGCGAAAGCGTCCCGAGAATTAATGCTGACTAAGCCGACGAAGTTTATTCCTCAATTGGTCAAGTCGTTCGCGTCGGTTGGTGTCGCCCTTTGTTTCGTGCCCGAGATCCCTGGCGCAAAAATTAGCGGAGCGGCAAAGTGGCTATCGCCCGAGAAAGCACTCATCGCGATAAACCTTTTGGGAAAAAGGAACGATACATTTTGGTTCACTCTCTTTCACGAAGTTGGTCACGTTTTGAGTGGTAGTAAAAAAGCTACTTACCTGGATATTTCTTACTCAGAAGATTCTCGCGAAAAGAGTGCCAACGAATTTGCTTGGGATCTACTTATTCCACCTGTCTACAAAGATCAGGTGGCGGCGTTGAAGACACGGGAACAAATTGTGTCTTTTGCAAGTATGATTCGCATCGCTCCCGGAGTCCTCGTAGGGAGGCTGCAGTATGACAAACTTCTCCCCCATAGAAACCTAAACGATCTCAAAGAAATCTACGTTCGGTCATGAGGCTGCTTTATCGCTTACGTGCCGGTGCATTAGCTCGCAGTTGCTCGAGGGCCGCTTGCAGTTGTTGCTTGAGGTTCGGATCCTGAGTCTGCTGGATCATCTGCTCGATGTGTTTGATCATCATCTCCTGGGCTTCGGGGCCAGTGAATGCTCCTCCTTGGGCGTTCCCACCACCCGCAGCATTTCCAAAAGCCCCATTCGCAATACCACCGTTTGGAATTGCGCCTACTGCATTTGCATTGTTGGGCTCTGAAGCATACTTGCGCACCCATTCGAAAGCCCCAGGATGTTTCTTGCGAAGAGCCTTGCGCGAATCGGCTTGATACTCGGACTTCTTCTCTTTGCCTCGAACGGATTCCTTGATCGTTACTTTGATTCCAAGTTCATCGGATTCTTCGATCAAGACATCTTGTTTGCCGTTGAGGACTCGTGTTGTCGAGACGATTTTGCCATCTCGATCTTCGAATGACTTCTCGACGATATGTCCATTGACATTGGTGACCGATTTGCTCATCCCATTTCGAAAGCCGTTGCGAGCAGCCGACGGGTAATCGCCTGAGCTCTCTTCGCCAGGAGACTTTAGTTCTTTGGAAGGCTGACTACCGGAGGAGAAGCTCGAAGAGGATCCAAAACTGAAGCTAAACGATTGCTGGGCATGAGCCTCAGAACCCGCAAAAGCCACTACGGCCCCTGCCATCATCATGCCGAACGACCGACCAGATAGACCAATGCTCAAGAACTTCTTCATGATCGTAAGTGCGCCCGCCTTAGAAAAGCCGTTCCTTTGATCGCTCCGAACAACCGGGCGATCTGGATCCGATTGTACAGTCGAACATGGATTGGATCAGCGCGAAGAGAACTCAAAAACCCGAAATTGTCAGACAATCAAGTGTGGGCTAACGGACCTGGACCAAGGTAACAAGGTGACTTGGGCTGGATATG
Organism: Pirellula sp.; assembly: GCA_040381975.1. Lineage (GTDB taxonomy): Bacteria > Planctomycetota > Planctomycetia > Pirellulales > Pirellulaceae > JBKCUI01. The sequence continues at coordinate 26,814 of JBEIGI010000016.1, read as the reverse complement.
TAACAGCCTTGAAATTCATCGATCTGGCGACGATCAACCCTGCAGGGTCGCTTCAACTCAGCCACAAAATCCCCGCAAATCAGCCCGCCTGTGAGTGATCTGGGCAGTTGGCAAGGATCCCAAAGAATGTGGCACTCGCTGAAGTCCAGCCACTGCTTGGTGATGCTGTACCAAGCCTTGTAAACAGCTTCTTTGGCGCAAAACAACAATCGATCATAGCAGATGAGTGGTTCGCTGTGATGTGCAAGAGCCGACGGCTGCTGGTTGCTGGCAATCAGTTCCCAAACACCTTCAGGCAGTGGAAGGTTCTCTTCTGCATCGATTCCAATGGATAGTACCTGTGAGGATTTCGCTGCAACCGCAGCGCAGTAACCCGAGCAATGGGTGATACTCCCAACGATGCCAACTGGCCAAACGGGTTCACGACCGTCTCCAATAACGATGGCAGTTGGAGTGACTCCCAACAAAGAGATCGCCTTTTGGGCAACACTCGACCATCCAAGATCTGGAGACAAACTGTGAAGCAATGGACGGACCGACGCTCGGAATAAAGTCACTCGATCACCATAAGGTTCAGGCCGATAGGCATTGAAACCCTGAAAGATTCGACTGAGGATCTCGTGACGATCGTCATGCGATCGTCGAGCACCAAATTCGTCTTCAAAGCGATACTCGGTTTTACCTTGACTGAGAAAACGACGTGCCCAGTAACGGAATCGATGTGAGCCCTTCTTGAGGGTCTCTCGGAGGTTCTCTGGGCCGCAATTGGCTCCAATCCAACGAGGGAGATTGCCTCCGATTCGCATCCAATGTTTGGCTACGCTTTGAAGATCTTTCGAGGAAGACTGCGTATTTGCTATATCACTCAAGTCGTCCTGCACATACCGATTCAAAACAACGGTGAATGCTGCTAGCAGAAAACTCGACGCCTCGACTCCCTCGTTGTGGCTCGCTTTATCAAGTCGGCTCGCAAGTTCCTCTGGGATCTTGTAGTGTCGCCTCGCTAAGCGTTCTACCGAAATCGCCACTGGTTCAGGTAAAGACTGAGTCGACACCAAATCAAAATTCGTTCCAAAATCCAGCGAATCCTCAGAGATCTTCTCGTCCATCAGGTTTCAAACCGTTCAACAAGTCCTCCATTGTGGTCTTCAAAGGGAGCGGAGTTTAATTACAAGATGCTTACTAGTCAAAAGAAACCCTTTGCGCAAGTCCGATTCCCAGGGTAAACTACGGGATGGGTTCTACGTGTGGCGAATCTGGGTAAGATGCAATCTCTAAGAACGATTTTTCAAATGAGACGATACTCCAAGATAACAATCACTTCTGCATTGTCACTGTGCATGACTCTGAGCGTTTCTATCCCGTCGCTCCATGCTTGGGATGTAAAGATCGGGACCAAAATCGAGACCATCCAAGTGAAGGATATCCGGGGTGTCCCAAGGGATCTGGGCGAACTTGGTTCCCACAAAGCCTACGTCTTTGTCTTTGTCACCTCCGATTGCCCAATCGTCAAAAAGACACTCCCTAAACTCCTCGATCTTTACAGAATCTACCACACCCAAGACGTCCTATTTGTCTGTGTCAATGTCGGAGCCAACGACACCATCCGAGACATGGCAAGCCAAGCACTCGAATACCAAGCCCCTTGGCTATTTGTCAAAGACTACGATGCAAAAGTAGCCAAGACTCTGGGCATCACTCGTACGCCTCAAGTCGCTGTCCTAAACTCGAATCATGAGTTGGTTTACCGAGGCCGAGTCGATGATCAATTTCGCCTCGGGGGAACCAAACCAAGTGCCTCCCGTGACGATCTCAAAATCGCGATCGATGAACTTCTTGCCGGTAAGGAAATCAGTGTTCCCGAAACAATCTCAGACGGCTGTGCGATTTCAACCAATCCCCCTGCTTCCACTCCCATCCAATCGAATCTCAATTACCAACAACACATCGCACCGATCATCCTAAAGCACTGTACCTATTGCCACCGCGAGGGAACCGCCGCTCCCTTTTCGCTCCTTACCCATCAAGACGTCGTGGCTCACGCGGAGATGATCCAAGAAGTCGTTCGCGATGAAACAATGCCCCCTTGGTATGCCAACAAGCATCACGGCAAGTTCCAAAACGACCGATCCTTGAGCGACCAAAACAAGCAGATGTTGCTTGAATGGCTAGCCTCCGAAAGATCGATCGGACCTGCAGATGCCGCGCCAGCGCAACATCAGTTCGAGGACACTCCTTGGCGTATTGGCACTCCAGATCTGATCATCACCACCCTCGAACAGCACACGGTCCCTGCAACCGGTTTTGTCCCTTACAAGTACGTGGTCCTGCCTCATGTCTTCTTGAGCGATACCTGGGTCAGCGCCTTTGAAATCCGACCCTTGAATCCTGCTGTAGTCCACCATTGCAATATGGCCTACGCCACCAGCAAAGGTGCCAGCGAAGAAACTTTTATCACCGGTTATGTACCAGGTGGTCAGCCAATGGACCTAACCAAATTCGATAACGGGGTGGCTTACAAACTCCCCGCAGGATCCGCCTTAGGATTGCAAATCCACTACACAACGACCGGACAAGAGCAGAAGTGCCGAATTCAAGTTGGGCTACGATTTCCTAAAGAGCAGGTCCGCAAGCAACTGTATCATTTCGTTTTGGATCCGCGCGGCTGGAAAATTCCGCCGGGCGATCCAGCCTTCCGAATCACTTCCAAGCATGAGCTCAAACGCGATGCTGACATGCTTGGGCTCTTTACCCACATGCACGTGCGAGGGCGCGACATGACGTTCTATGCAAGCGATCCATCTGGCAACAAAGAAACCCTCTTGCAGATTCCCAACTACAACTTCGAGTGGCAACTCGGTTACGAAATTGCACCAGGCACAAAGCTCTTGCCCAAAGGTACCACGATCGAAGCGATCGCCCACTTTGACAACTCACCATTGAATCCTTTCAATCCGGATCCGAAAGCGACAGTCGAGTATGGCCCTCAAACGGTCGATGAAATGTTCAACGGGTTTGTCTTCTACGTCGATCAGAACGAATCACTTCAGATCGACGTCGATCCAAAAACAGGTAGGGTCAAAAAATAGAGGACCTTTGAAACACAGAGTCACAGAGAGCACAGAGTCACTGTGTTTTCAATCGTTGACTTGTCGTTCTACTGCCTCGATTGAGGCGTGACCTTGAATCGATGGGTTTCGGATCCACGCCGAACCACGATCTCGGTCTCCTGCCCTACCTTTAAGGCCTCGATCGCATAGGTGTAATCGTAGATATTCTCGACCTTGCGACCTGCAAGCTCGATGACGATGTCCTTAGCCTTGACTCCAGCCTTGGCCGCCGGCCCATCCTTCGATACACCCGAGAGCAACACTCCCTGTATGTCCCCTTGGGCATAATCGGGAATCGACCCTAGGAAGGCGGTCATCGCAGCTCGGGTCCCTTGATTCTCTGGAGCCTTTTGCTCGGTGTACTCAGGGATACTTTCCGAAGTCCCCAAAGCTCGCGTGATGAGCCCCATGAGTTTAGCGATCTGAGCCGCACCGTCGTAATTGAGTAGCTCAGGTGTATCTCGCGGCGTATGGTATTCCGAATGCGAACCGGTAAAGGCCGATAGAATGGGTACACCTTTGAGGAAGAATGTACTTGCATCGGTCGGTAGGTAACTGTCGGCCTGCAAGGTGATCGGGAGCCCAACGACCGCATTGCGCTTTTCGATTTCTGCTTTCCAATAAGGTGACGAGCCGATACCTTGGAGAACTAGGTTCTCTCGAAGTCGACCGACCATATCGAGATTAATGCATGCGGTCACGGTTGGATAAAGCTTGTTGGCTTCTGGTTTTTCCAAGTGAGGATAGATGTCATGGAAATGGTCGGCAAAGTAAGCCGAACCAAGAAGGCCCATCTCTTCCCCAGACCAAGCGGCAAAGAGGATGTCGTGTTTGAGTTGCAGCTTGCCCGCCTTCTTTTGGCTCGCGAGCGACTGTGCGATCTCGAGCATCGCGGCCACCCCTGACGCATTATCGTCAGCACCTCGGTGGATTCCGTTTCGCTCTTCGTCTCGAGCTAGACTCGAACTATTGCCTCCTGCACCGAGGTGATCGATATGGGCACCCACAATGATCACCGACTTGGCCGCTTGATTCGGATCGTCCGAGGCTCGCAATATCCCCAGGACGTTCGTCCCTGTTCGCTTGATCGGTTGTACTTGGATCGATGAAGCGACTTGAACCTCAGGGAGTTCAAAGCCCATCATCATTTCCCCTTTATCGAGTTCTGTTTGAAGATCCTCAAGTTTATCCTCGCTTTTGGAAAACCAATCCAAGGCGACCGCATCGCTGACGCTGATGGCTGCGATGCTCGTTCCCGAGAGGGATCCGTCGTTTTGCAGTGGAACGAGTTGCTGACGCACGCCACTCTTTGGACCGCTAACGACGATGATCCCTTTGGCTCCTCGATCACGAGCGACCATGGCTTTGAATCGCAACGAACTGTAACGCGCCAAATGCTGACGTCGCTCGGGACTCACGTCGCTGGGTAGTTGCCGCAAGACCATGACCCATTTGTTTTCAACATCCAAGTGAACATAGGAGTCGTACTCTTTTTGATCCCCATCGGCCGGTGCGACGATCCCATAACCGGCAAAGACCACTGAGGTTGGTTCGATTTCGTTCGACTTGGAAAACGCAAGTGGTCTCCAGTCCTCATCGAGCTTTAGGAGTTTGTCTCCTGAAATCAGTTTGTTCGCACCTGCAAGCTCGACTCCGGCCGTGTAAGGGAACGGATAGAAGTACTTGCCGTACTCATCGATGTCCGCAGCATCGAGTTTGCTCGCTCCAGATCCAGCTTGCTGGGGTGTAGCCTGGCGAATTGTTTCCAGGAGGCTCGTGAAGGTATCGGTTCCGGCCGGAACGAGTCCCAGCTGGGACATGTAGCTAGCCACATAAGCTGTTGCGAGTCGCTCGCCGTCGGTACCTGTGAGTCGGCCTCCGAGTTCAGGTCGGCAGAGGTAATCGACGTGGCGTCCGACATCCGAGGGTTTGTAATCGTTGTCGTTAGCCTTGGCATTTTGCATGGCCAAGCTCGACACTTGACCAAAAGCATCGGCATCGGTTTTGGGTGCATCACCTTTGAGTCCGAGGGCTTTGCGAGCGGCAGTGTCGTTCCATTTCGCAATGAAGATCTGAGATTTTTTCTCCACGGTGCGATTGCTGGTCCATGCAAGTTCAGAGCCATCGGGTGAGAAGACCGGCAGACCGTCAAATCCATCGGTCGAGGTGATGCGCACAGGATCTTTTGTTCCTGCAGCATCGACAATGTAAAGTTCAAAGTTTGCAAAGCCTTGTAGATTCGTGGCGAAGATCATGTAGTCGCCCGAAGGGTGAAAGTACGGTGCCCAGCTCATGGCTCCCAAACGTGTGACCTGCTTTGGATCAGATCCATCGACGTTAGCAGAATAGATTTCGGCAGTTGCTCCGTCTTCGCTGAAACGTCTCCAGCAGATCCGCTTTCCATCGGGCGAGAAGAACGGTCCTCCGTCGTATCCAAAAACATCCGTGATCTTGCGAATATTCGTTCCATCGGAATTCATCACGTACAGATCCAAGGCCACAGCAGGATCGGTCTCGAAAAGAGTTTTCTCACGATCGCTAAGCGGTTTTGAATAAGCTGCGCGGTTCGACGAAAAGGCAATCAATTTACCGTCGGGGCTGTACGAAGCTTCCGCATCATAACCCATCGCTTCGGTGAGTTTCTTATAGCTGCCCGTCTTGCGATTCCATTCGACGAGCTCGAATTGTGGGTCGTAATCCCAAGCGTATCTGCGCTGCTGACCTGAAGCTCGAAAATCAAGTTCCGTTTTTTGTTTGGTTTTCGCCTCTGGATCGAACTGAGTCGATGCGAAAAGCACACGGTCACCATCGGGATGGATCCAAGCACAAGTCGTCTTGCCATGACCAGGAGAAACGCGCTCGACATCCCCCGATTCGCGATCGAGCAAATAGATTTGGTAAAAGGGATTACCCGGCTCGCGTTCGCTCTGGAATACCATCTGCTTACCATCACGGCTAAAGTAGCCTTCACCTGCGCGGGAGCCTTCGAAGGTTAGTTGCCGGATTCCCGAAACAAAGCTAGCCTCCGTGCCTGGATTGCTCGCGGGGTCTTGAGCAATCGCATAGAAAGAAGACAAGCACAAAGAGGCCACAAGGCCTGCCAAAATATTTCTTTTTTGCATATTCTCTCAGGTGGGATCAAACGAAGGTGGGTCAGGTGCAAGGCGGATTCACACCACCGTTAATGGTAGTCGATTGGTCGAATCTGTCATCTGAGAATTCTATTGCTTTTAGTCGACCCAGCTTTGGAGCCGCTTGCGATCCTCGGGGTTGCCGATGGGGTCGAATCCTAAGGATTTCTCTCGCTCGTCGAGCATTTGAGAGTGCTCGGCTAGCCTTTGACGCATCGATTTGTCGCGGGTCACGATGAAGATACCGACGACCTTGAGGTCCTTGGCGTCGATGGTAATCCCTTGCTCTGAGAGCTTGTAGCCTACTGGCTTGGGGCCCTGAGCGTCGATCTCGAAGCAATCGAGGCCATCGGGAGCCTGGAGACTTGATAGCCAAAAAGGTAGCTCGAACGACAGGCTTGCAGAGCGGTTGGAGAACTGGAAGGTTCGAGTCTTTTCATCGATGCTGTATGCAAGATCGTTTGCCACAAGGATTGCTGAGTCTTGGCTGACGACAGAGGAGAGATCCCAAGAAAGCTTGGTGTCTTCGATGATACGCTCGTAGTCATAGGCGGTACCAGATTCAAGGATGGGTCGCAACAACTGAATCTCGCGTCCAACGCGGCGTATCGGATCGAGCAGATCAGGAAACTTGGCCAAAGACTTCATGCTCAAATTGAACCAGTACAAAGACATGATCCCATTTCCCAGACCATGCCAAGCTTGGGAGCGAAGTTCATCGGCTGTTGGCGAACCACGACGGGGACTGAGTATACCGCCCCAACCGTCATGGGCACCTTGGGACCAGTAAGCGATGCTCGCTGGTCGACTCTGCTCGCGGAGGCTTCGGGTCATCGTGCCGATCGTTTCAAGGGGTGCTCCCCAGCGGATCGACGCACCGTTCCATCGATCGTACTTGTTCCAAGCATCGGCAGCAGGTGCGATGACTCGGTAGGCATCGTAGTGCGGATAATCCGACAGACCCGCGTAGTACCTCCAGGTTCGCTCTTCGCTGAGTGTAACACTCGTGGGGAGTTTCCAGGGTTCGTAGGGTGACAACTTGTCAAAGACCTCTTGAGGGGGAACTGGTCGGCCACCACCGTATTGAGGTTCTCCTAGAAACTCAACGGCATGGATTGTCGGCAAGAGGGCTTCGGAGTCGTATCGCTGGCGATCAGCGAGTCGATTGAATCGTTTCATAGGATATTTAGCATACAATTCGGCATTGTTTGTAAAGCCGTCGACTTCTTCGATTTGTCCAGTGTTTACGTGCAGTAGCGCCAGTGTTTTGAGGTACTCTTCGTTGGTCATGCTCATCTTGCTTTTGACTTGATTGGCTGTCCAACCACCGCTGATGTCGAAGGTACTTGGACGAACCTTCATGCTTGCCCAAAGACTCATCGGCTCGGTGGAAGAGTCATGCTCGAGGACTACCTCAAGAGCCATATAGGTCAGCAGCAGTGGGTCGCATGTTAGCGTAAAGCCAAAGAGTTCTTTGGCAGAAACTTTCTGATTGCCCGACCAAGTCACTAGGTCTCTTGCGTTTGGAAGCTCGTAGGATTTAAAGGGAAAGAGCGTGTGGTAGGAGTCGTTGTCTTTAGGCAGCCATAGCCTGCATGATTTGAGTGTGAGGTTTTCGTCGAGTTGATTTCGCAGGGTGACTACAAGTTTGGTGGGTCGAAACGACTCGGGGGTGTTGAGGAACCCGATCGATTCGATCCAAGCCTTCGGAGAATCGATGTCGAAGGGGATTTCACCTCGGGCATCTGTTGCAGTTTTAAAAGTTAGCGTATGGTTCGATTCGGTTCCCCACTCTCCTGTTTTGCCGTTGAATCGCAGGACGCGAAGGGCACCGGCGGGGAGTTCGAAACCGTTTTCCCAAGAAGGGTCTCGCCAAGCCAATGCGTTGGCTGTGACAAGCTCGCTTGGAGTGGCGTTATCGAAACGGATTGGCCCCACCACATTAATTGTTTCTTGCGAATTGTTGTTTAGAAAAATTTCGGTGCGTGCCGAGAGGGCTTGCTCGGGTGGTCGTCTCCATTGCATTTCCGAGGAGACTTGATGTGGGGTAACGTTGATCCCTGATAAAGTCAGCCCGTTGGACTCTGGGGATTGAGAAAGCCCATCGGTATTCCAGAGGATCAGGCAGCAAAAGACATAAATTGCGATTCGCATGGGTCGATCGGAAGTTGTTCGATACGTAGGGGAACCTATGAAACGTGCTTTGCCATGATAGGGAATCAACCCATGCAGCAAGCCCAGTAAAGTATAGCATCTGAATCCGACTTCTGTGGGTTTCGCAAAAAGGGTTTCGGGCTACGTATTGGAGTAAATACCGATGGAAAAAAATGTCCATTCACAGACGAATGGCAAGTGGCAATTGGTAAGATTTTTTGTTATGGTCGTGTTGGGTAAACGTCTTAGAGTCGCACGGTGAGTGATTAAAGACCAAGGAGCGAACCATGTCGGTGGTACTTGAGCCAAAATTAACCAACGAGTTTGATTGGGAATCATGGGCAGGTGAAATAAGAGTGAATTTCATTAGGCTTGTCGCGATCTTGATGTTCTACGGCCAACATGTCCTCCAGGTTTTGACCGCCGAATCATCGACATACAATGCGAACTATCATCTCCGCGCTACGGTTCTTTCGCTGACCTGGGGGTTGCTGGTCATCGCCGTGTATGTGATGGCAAAAAGACAAGGTTATCCTCCTTATCTGAAGTACATCGCAACAGCCTATGACATTTTGATGATTGCTGCGACGGTTAAACTAACCGAGGGCTACCTTGGTGTCTGGAATATGATCTATCTGCTACCGATTACGGCAACAGCCTTAAGGCACTCGCTGAGGCTTGTTTACTTTGCAACTGGAATGGCTATGGGGACCTATGTGTGCAGTTTGGCCTTCTATGTCTTTTGGTTCGTAGGTACACAGAAGTACTGGAGTGATTCTGCCATTCAGGTTCGAACGACCGATTTTGCAGTAGTCATCCTTTCGATGCTGACAACTGGATTGCTGGTGGGGCAGACGATTCGCCAAGCCCGTAGATTTGGCAACATCGATCGTCTGGGAGTTTAATTGATGATGGCTAACAAACCCAAATGCAATCGATGCGGCAGTGGGATGGAGACCAATTGGAAGCATTGTCCTGTTTGCGGTCAGTCCGTCGACGGAGTGCTCGATAACCCGTGGGTGTCCATGCCGGCTGAACTGAGTCGAGAGGATCAAGAGGATCGTCAGGTTGTCTATCAGCAAGCCAACCAAGATCTCCGCAACACAGGTGTCCTTATCCAGATTCTTGCTTACGCCTTAGCCTTGGGTTTTGTTTATCTGTTCTTTAGTGGCGGGCTGACTTGGGTAGGTCCCACCGACAAGATCTTCTCGCGGATTTTCGTGATTGGGATGATCACTGTGGTATTGGCGATCCTCGGCATGGTTATCGTTGCCAATAGCAAGTCCGATGCGGATCGATCTGCTTTGGGGATATTTCTTCAAACCATATTAGCACTACTGAAGGTTATAAGTCTCCTTGGCCTGTTTGTCGTGATGTGGTTTGTTGCAACCGTCATTTATATACTTGAAACTTGCGGATGCATCCAGTGAACGGCAGTGGACTTGAGACGGGTCGATTGCTTTACGCGGTCTTTATGACGATGGCCTTTGGGGCCTTTCTATTGGTGCGTGGAATGCTACCCAAGGAGAGTTCGCCATTGTCAAGATTGGATCTTCGTCAGAGGTTTTTCCTGGCGACGGCCGCTTTTTTCGGTGGTTCGATCAGTGCAAAGATCCCTTTTGTGATCGCATCTTTTGGAAAATCCACGGGACAGTTGGCTTGGGCTGCTGACGGCAAGACTGTCACCGCAGGATTGGTTGGGGCTTACTTGAGCGTTGAGATCGCCAAGGTTTTTCTAGGGATTCGATTCAAAACCGGTGACAGTTTTGCGTTGCCTCTGGCGGTTGCATTAGCCATCGGACGTTTGGGTTGTTTTTTCAATGGTTGTTGTCATGGGATCGCGACCGAATTGCCTTGGGGGGTCGACTTCATTGGGAGCGGTCCTGTGCATCCGACCCAGCTTTATGAAGTCCTTTTCCATGGCTCGATGGCTTTGGTTCTTTGGCATCTAACTGCATCAAGACAACTTGCAACGCATCGTTTGCAATTCTATTTGATCCTTTATTGCATTTACCGATTCATCACCGAAGCAATTCGCCCAGAGCCTAACTTTGCTTTAGGACTAACGATTTTTCAATGGACGATGCTACTTTTTGGAATCGGGCTTTCAATGCAGTGGTTCATCGAGTTGAGGTATCAGGCTGGCCAAGAAAGAGATCGGCTCTAAAATGTCCATTGACTTGGCTTCGATAGACTGGATCTTTTAGGTTGCTCGATGAAATTTCCCAAAGCTCATTTCGTTTCCGATTTGCATCTGTTTTCGAGGCGTAGTTCTGGGCCGCAAGTCCAACGTGCGATCGAAGCAGCCGCGGCTCGGTCAGATACGTTCGTTTTGGGGGGAGATATTTTCGATTTCCGCTGGAGCTCGCTTGAATCGCACGAGAAAACGATCGAGCAAAGTGTTCGTTGGCTTCAAGGCCTTATTTCGGTCAATCCTGATTGCCGCTTCCACTACATTCTTGGGAACCACGATGCCCTACCTGGTTTCACCGAGCAGCTCCATCAACTGACCTTGGCCAACCCCCAGCTACAGTGGCACAAGCATTACCTTCGGCTAAACCGCACCGTATTTCTCCACGGCGATATCATCGATGCAAAGATCCCCTTGGATGCCGACTTTCATGAGTTGCTCGATGCAAGGCGGGTGGCTCACGAGCATCGACCTCGGCCTGCTCCCATGAAGCACTTTCTCTACGATGCTGTCGTCAAGACACGTATCCACCGTGTCGTTGCGCATGTCGTCAACTCGAATCAGAAAGTTCTCGATCAGGTCTCCGGCTACCTGAAATGGGCGCAGCAAACTCCAGAGACAGGGGCCGAGCAAGTTTTCTTTGGGCACACCCATAGGCCTGTCGATGCGATCAGCTACCAAGGCCAAGTGTTCTACAATCCTGGTGCTGCGATCAAAGGGATACCGTTCAAAATCCTTCCCTTTGAAGCTTAGACACCAAGCCCTTGGGAATGAAATTGCCAAAAGCCAAGCCATCGGCAGTCGGGTCGTTGATAGGACTTGAGCGTCCCAAGGATACGTCGACGACTTTGTGAATTTGAGCTATGGTGTTCCTGATGTTCATTCAGCAACAGTGCAAGTCCATCGCATAGCTTCGATATGGTTTGGGCAATGGGTAGGCCTAGAGGCCCAAGATCGATAAGGATCAAACCGTTTTCGGAACGCAGACGACCCAAGGTTGCAATATCCCGAGCAAGTGCTTTGGGCGAATTCTCCAAGGGTTGGCCGGTAGGTTCGAGCCAATCCCAGTGGATTAATGTTGAGTTTGCATGGGCCAACTGAATCTGGCCACTGCAATGGCATGGACCAGTGATCACGCAACTTTTGCGCTTAGTTTGAAGACTCCAGTGCGAAGCGATTTGGAGTAGAAGAACCTGTTTTGGATCAGAGACTAAATCGAGATGAGCTGATGGATTAGAACAAAATCCGATACAAACGCTCGAACGTTTCGGAAGAGACTCAAAAAATGAATCGGTTGGGATGCATGGATTTAAAATCATTTGACGGATGCCTTATTATGCCCGTTAGCGAATCGCAAAGGGGCTTACCCAATCGTGTTCTTCGATCAGTACGATCATGTCTCGATCATCCCCATCGACAGAGACTCCGACTAGGTGACCACTGGTCGCCCGTACGTTTGAATTCGTAGGATTGCCAACTGATTTTGGAGTTCGCTTGGTCGGTTGTTCAGCTTTTGTGAACACATGCTTGTTGGGCTGAAGTTGAATTGCGGCGAGGTTTAGGCTCTTGATTAGTTGTAGGAACGATTCTTCGAGTGACGTCGATGAGACGAGTTTGTTCTTGGTGTTTTGCTCCTCGGGCGTATCCTCGATGAAGGCCTGAAAGAGGCTCACAGGTTGTGGTTCTTGAGCCAGCGAGTCTATGGAGTCCAGGGATCCAAACTCGATGACACCCTCGGGTGGATCGTCTTGGACATGATCTGTTGCGACAGGTGTATTCTCTAGGCTCGCAACCGATTGCGGATGGCGCGTGAGTTCTGGTTCGGACCAAGGGTTTGGCAGTTGGTGGAGTTGAGTCCAAACCGCACCGATTCGGCTTGCAGGGATAGGTTTTTGAGCCTGCATTCCCGACTGAAGTATCGCTTGATCGGCGAGTTGTTCGATGAGTCTAGGGATTCCATCGCTAGCGCGGAAGATTGCATCGAGTGCTGCGGGTTCGAAAATGGCTGAGGGATCTGCACCGGCAAGTTCGATCTTTTTTTGAATGTAGTGCAGTGTTTCGGAATGGCTCAGGGGGGTTAGGTATTCCCTGGAAACGATCCGTTGATTGAGCGACTCCATATGAGGGTGGGCCAGAGTATCTTCGAGCTTGAGCGTTCCGGCCAGCACCAGATGGACGCAGGGTTGGCCAGAGGAAACAGAGTTAGACAAGAGTCTTAATTCGTCGAGAAGTTTTACCGAGAGCGTTTGAGCTTCGTCGATCACTAGGACGACTCTATGCGGTTCAGATTTTGGTTGGCTTAGATACTCTTGTAGGTTGAGTCTGAGTTTGCCTTCGCTGGTTTCGTGGTAGGGAAGGCCGAGGTGATAGTGGATCGACTGCAAAAGGGCTCGTCGGGTGCATAGTTGCGAGCTTGCAAGGAGAGCGACTTGCATTGCGGCGCTGAGTTTGTTTGCGATCATCATCGAGCAGATCGACTTACCCAAACCCGCTCCAGCGATGATCAAGGATGGGCCTTCGGCGCGAAGCACGCAACGGACAGAGTTTTCTATGGCTGTGTTGCAGCAAGTTGTAGGAACGTAGGAGTCCGGGTTGGGAGCGACATGAAAAGGCCGCTTGGAGAGTCCAAAGAACGATTCCACCATTCGAATCACCCACCGGTTTGCTAGCGTTTGGCCGCAGCTTGTGCTGTTGTTGCATTTCGAGAGGTTTCGGCGCGTGACGATCGATTTCATGAGTCGAATCGGTACGATCGTTACAGATTGCCGTTGGAAGTTGCCTAGCGGGGCGGGTTTGAGAGTACAACCCTTTGGTGGGTGAGGGTGCTTTGTTTGGCTCTTTCTAGAATTTCGATCGCTTCGTTGGTCTCTTGCAAGTCGCTCACTAGGCTTGATTTGGATGCAACGGCTCGGTGAAATTGAATGAGCATTTGCTGACCGATAGGGAGTTCGGTATCGAGGGTTTCTTGATGTCGGCCTGCATCATCGAACCACACGAGAGTCGAGGGTAGATCGAGGAAGGCGAGACCTCGTTCGCAGCATACCTGAACGGCAGCAGGTGGTCGAAACGCGATAGCTTCGGCCCAGACCGAAGGGATGTAAGCACCGCAACTGATTTGAGCCAAGATTGCGTTGGGGTCGGATTCCGGGTCGCCAAAGCCCAAACTCAGGATCTGATAGTCGGCGTTTTTCGGGCTTGGGCGGCTCAGGTGCCGGATAGCTTGGATCCAGCTAGGTTCTTCGCCGACGATGTATTTGCACCAATCGATCAGTTCGAGTAGTTCCCTGCTTGAGTTGCGTTCCATAGAGTTAGTGGTCGCAATTTCGTTTGTTTCGCTAGGTAGTCGTCGATGGCAAAAAAGTAGTCGGGGCCGCCCGAGTCGAGTTGCAATAAGTTCTTTGAACCGAAGGGTGGCTGGCGCATAGCGTCTTGAGAATCCACTCATGAAAGGGATACCTGAGTTGGCAATTGCAACTTGTAGTCCCTGAGAATTGATAGATTGAACATCTACCTCGGATCCGCAGAAGACTCCTTTTCGAAATTCACAAGCGGCCCAGAGGGGTTGGAGGTGATACCAATCGTCTTCGAGAATCAAAACGGCATCGACCGAAGGGTCAGCGATAAGGGATCGGAAGCTATCAAAACTGCTTGATTCGAGTTCTCTTGAAGCAGTCGCCGCAAGGGCCGAGACACTGTGATAGACTCCTACAACAACAAATCGATCTCGCAGCGCGCGTAGGGCAGGGAGGTATCTTTGCTGCCAATCTGAACCGAGTCCTATAACCGCAACCTTGAGTTTCTGCATATTTGCCTCAGGAGCGGATTGCAAATTCGTCAGCGCAGGAAAACTGCAATCATATGTCGTGTGATATGAACACTAGAAAAAGCGAGCCATTGGGTATTAGGCTCGCTGGGAGTGCAAGCCCCCTGACCGGGTAAAGATCAGCGATAGGGACTTGATTGGAGTCAACGGGCAACAGACCAACTACCGCTTTCGGCGTTTGCATTTTGCGTTGCCTTGACGCACCTTGTAACGAGGGTTGCTTTTGCAAATAACGTAGATTCGGCCCCGACGACGAACGACTTGGCAATCTGCGTGTCGGTACTTGAGCGCACCGATTGAGGATACAACTTTCATCTTAACGAACTCCAAACTCTGGTGTTACCAATGCAATAACGGGCCTAGGTCAGATTCCAGGGATCGGTAATATATCGACTCGGCGAATCCTGGCAACAGGAAAAACCAAGGGTTTTTTTAATGATTCGGGTTACAGGGGCAAGCAATACTTGGTGCAGAGGGTTCGCTGCGTGCCTGTCCCCAGAGGACTTGCAAAGTTCACAGTGCTAGCATTCAAAGACGGGCCGCTAGGCAAGGATCAGTCAAAGCCCTACGCTGGCAAGTTATTGGCCAGTCGGCAAACTTCCCCGAAAAAGCGAGGTCGACGGGGCTCGAACCCGCAACCTCCGGATCGACAGTCCGGTGCTCTAACCAATTGAGCTACGACCCCGGTGGAACGAACAGAAAACCGCTTGGCTACTCAGTGCCGCAAGAGTCGACAGACCGCCATGGGAAATGTTCCGAACCGAGAAAGTCTCGCTTTCAGGACGCGATAGTATAGCGTCGATCCAGAGTGAATCAAGCGTCCGAAGCTTAAAAACGGATGGCGAATTGGTTGTACACAAACCACCCGGAATTGTCGTTCAAAACCGCAAAATCGGTCTCCCGATAGTCGACTTGCACTGCGTACTGGAGCGAAGGGGTTATGTCCCAAAACAGACAGCCATAATAAGCCGAATTGCGGGCGATGGCTCCCGGGCTAGCAGGCAAATCCCTACGCAATGCCGCATCGAGCCCATAGCCCATGTGCACGTGCAGCCGATTCGTCAGGTAGAAAAACGCCTCCAAGAATCCACCCTGACCTCGAATCGCTTGGTAAGTTTGTGAATTAAACGTCTGGAAAATTGTTCCTGCATAGTTTCCCAAACCTTGGCCAAAGTACCCCTCGCCGATGAGCCCCAAACGGTCCGTCAGGTTGATCTTGCTGTCGACCGACATTCCGCCAATGTCGATGATCGAACGGATCGGAATGCTCGGATCAATATCATCGAGGCTGTAAATGATTTGAGAGTTTCGAATCCGACCAACGAGTCCTGCGACAGCCAACTCCAACGGTCGTTCCTTGCGCCCTCCAGCCAATTCCTCGATTTCACCAAAACCTAAAACCCCTCGGACTTCGAAATTCGGTATTCCATCGGACTCGGTCGTCCTGCGACTTGAATCAATAAGCACCGTCGAGATCGGGTCGCTCAATGCCGTTTGCAAGGTCGCTTGGAATGCATCGTTGGGCTTCCAAAACGCTTCGCCACGAAATTGCCCTCGGAAGGTTCCCGCATTGCCGGCACCACCCATGAGCGTCATCGGAATGACGATCGGATCTCGCGGCGCAAACAAGTCCGGTTGGAGCCCTGCTACAAAACGAAAATGCTCGTTGCGAATTTCGCCAAAGGCCACCACAGGCATAAACCCATAGATGTCCGACGTCAGACTCGAACTGGTAAAGTAGAACTTGCCAAAGGCCCCAGTTTGCCAACCGGACACCTCTGGCCCCGCATAGAGAAATTGCAAATTCGATTGCCTCGCGTGAGCTTCAAAGGTCGGGGTGCTGTCGCCTAAGATCGAAGGAGGCAACATAAAAAGCGGACTCCATGGCACGAATGCTCGATCCGAGCCATAGACACCCAGGAGCGACATGGCCCCTGAGACTTTCAATTGCCCAACACCGCTTTGCAGTAGAACACCCCCGTCTGTAGGTTCCTTGGAATTCAGTGTACCAGCCGAGGGTGCTTGCCAATACACAATCTGCGGGGCAACGATTTGCGAAATCGTTTCGGGAGGCAGGTTCTCTTGAACTTCGGTCGATGTCGCTTGCAAAGCCTCTGCAGTGATTGTCTTTTGCGGAAGACTCAGTTCCTTGGCCGGTTCGATCGAGCCGGCCGTGACGACCTGCGGATCTAGCGAATTTTCGTTAAGCTTTAACTGTACCGATCCTGGTGTCGTTTGGCCCAATAGTGAGCTTGCAAACGCTGAGCACCAAATGGCTACGCCAACAAGGTTGAATCGTCTTGGCATTCTCTGCATGGGGACTTTAGTTCGATGCGTTTCGAAAATTCCAACGGGACAAAGCCAATCCGATAGCAAATCCCCCCCCTCAAATCAAGACAGATCCTCAATGCTGTCAATGCCTTTGAATTCAAAGCGGTACGGCGCGAGCCGTCCGGTGAAAACCATGCGAAATCTCTGATATTCCAACACCCAGCGCCAGATTCCCTTCACCCCGTCGAATCAAATGGGCAGGCCTTTCCATCGCACGAACGCTTCGATGGCAAAGTACTCTGGCAGGCCGAGTTTGTTGTAACTGTCGGCCGTGCCACGGTTGCGGTCTTCGGCCCGCTGCCAAAATTCACGTGGATCACTGCCGGGGAATAGAGCTTTGTCCTTTTGGCTCTCGTGCATGAAGATCGCGTTGCGTTTCAGAGCAAGGTCGCTTGGACTAAGAGGCACAGCGATCTCGATCTCATGGAGCGGGTATTCTTGCCAAGCTCCGCGGTACATGAGTACCTCAGGGAGCGGTTCTCCTTGCGACTTCCAATCCAAAAGCACCGCAAAAATCGCCTCGGCGCAAACCCGGTGAGTCCCGTGAGGGTCGGCAAGATCCCCCGCGACGTAGATTTGATCCGGTCGCAATCGCCTGAGCAACTCATCGATGATCGCGATGTCCTCGGGCCCAACAGGCTTCTTGGCGATCGTACCGGTTCGATAAAAAGGCAGATCCAAAAAGTGTAGATTGGATTCAGGGCAGCCGATCGACAACGCTCCCGCACGGGCTTCGTTCTTGCGAATCAGCCCTTTGATATCGAGGATCGACTCGGAGTCGGGTTGACCGGGCGATTTCTGATCCAAATCTGCCCGTACGGCTCGGGCCATTTGAGCTGACTTGTCGCTGTCGATCCCGAATAGCTTATTGTACTCGCTGACCAAATCAGCAACCATTCGGGCATCGTGGTCAAAGACCGCGATATTGCCCGAGGTCATGTAGGCGATGTGCACGTTGTGCTTGTCCTGAATCAAACGAATCAGTGTCCCTCCCATGCTAATGACATCGTCGTCCGGATGTGGACTGAAACACAGAGCCGTCTTGGGCTTGAGTCCCGCAGGATGCGATTCAATCGTCTTCATCATCCAATCGAATACCCGATGAGAGATCTTCTCGGCACGTCCCTGTTTCCAAAGCAACTCGTGCAAATCGTTGTTGCGAAAATCCTCGTCGGTAAGCTTGAGCAAAGGCTTGCCAGTTTTTTGGCACAACCACAAGGTAGCGCGCTTGGTAAGCTCATCGGTCCATTGGACATGGTGCAATAACCACGGTGTCGCAACCCCCTTGAGGTTGGCCGCAGCGGGAGTGTCGATAAGGGCTCGTACATCGCCGTGCTCTTGAAGAAGGGATGCTGGGAGTCGCTCGCTTACTGGGCCTTCGAGTGTCTCGGCAACAACCTTGGCTTTGTGCTCTCCGAGTGCCAGTAGCAGGATGCGACGGGCTGCAAGGATACTGCTCAGTCCCACTGTGAGGGCTTCGCTCGGCACATTGTCCTCGCCAAAGAAATCGCTTGCGACTCCTCGGCGAGTGACCGTATCCAACGTGCATAATCGTGTCTTGCTACGCCTCGATGAAAACGGCTCGTTGAACCCGATGTGGCCATTCATGCCGATTCCCAAAAGCACCAAATCGAAACCACCTGCAAGCTCGATCGCTTCTTCGAACCGCAAACAGTGCGCATCGATTTGGTCTTCGGCAATGTTCCCGTCGAGGTAGTGCGTTTGTTGCTCAGGAATATTGACATACTGGATCAAGTGTTCGCGGAGCCAAGCTTCGTGCGACTGAGGACTACCGGTAGGCAGGCGATAGTACTCGTCGAGCAAAAACAACTCGACGCTGCTGAAATCCAAAGATTCCTCTTTGTGCAACCGGATCAGTTCCCGAAAGGTCGTCAGCGGTGTTGATCCTGCAGGCAGCCCAATAACGGTCCGCTGGCCCAAAGCCGCCCGCTCGCGGATCAGGCCCGCGACGATGTGGGCCGCATAATGGGATAGCTCCTGGATCGTGTCAAAGCAAAAAGCGGGTAAATTGGTGCCAGGAACCGGATGGGCCTTGGAGTTTTTCGGGGGGATCGCCATGGGCTAAGGATTTGCAGAGTCGAGGTTCGTATCGAGAGGAATTCAAAAATGACCAACGCAAGCCTGACGCTTGAAGTTTTAGAAGAAGCAATTTACTCGAAAGTTCTCGAAGTGATTAGGCTACTTCGGGAATCGAATCGCAGGATCGTGCTGGCCGAAAGCTGCACCGGTGGGCTGGCTGCAGCATGGTTTACCAGCGTTCCGGGTGCCTCGGATGTCTTCTGCGGATCGATGGTCGTCTACCGCAACGACACCAAGTCACAGTGGCTGGGTCTCGATCCGCAAATGCTCGCCGATGAAAAAATCGGGCCTGTTAGCCCCCAAGCTAGCGAGCAACTCGCTGGTGAAATTCTCTCTCGCACCCCGGAGGCTCATTTGGCCATTGGCATCACCGGGCACCTGGGGCCAAATGCACCCTCGGAACTAAATCGCAAAGTTTTCTTAGCTGGACTGCTTCGCGATGGAAATGTGACATCGCCAATGAGTGCGACTCCTCAAACGACGACTGCACATTCCTGCCGGCTAGACCTAGAGCTATCAAGTTTTTACAGCCCTGAATTGCGAGAAAATCGAAGATTCCTGCAGTCTTTAGCCGTCTGGGAGAGCGCCTGCCTTGCATCAAAACTGCTCATAACTACTAAAAACCACACAATTTGACTGAAAAACGAAATTTCGAAAAAAAATACCCATTATTGATTTGACTTCTTGACGACAACATGTCGTTGCTGATAACTTACTCCCACCTTGTTCGAGGAACATCGACAAAGTGTTCGTACACAAGCAAAACACGTCCACAAGAACACATAGAGTTGGGTAAACGTTTTTTCATCAAGTTTTTTGGGAGGAGCTTTCGAATGAAGCTTTTTAGGACTTTTGCAATCGCCGCTCTGGCGATGATTTCAGGTTCAAGTGCAGAAGCTGGGGTGTACTTGTTTGGTAACATTCCAACATCTGGAACGGGGATTACCGGCGGTAGTAACAGTACGATTCAGAATGCCAATACTAGATCTGCATTGGGCTTCACAGTTGGTGCGAATAGTGTCACAGTAGATGAGGTACGCCTCATTCTGGATGTTGATTCTGCTCAATACCCAGGAGCTTCTGATTCCTTCGCCATGGGTCTGGGAATTTATGGCAATGCGTCGGGGGTTCCTAATTTGAGCAGTTCGTTGGGTACCGCTTCGGCAACTGTTACGACAGCGAAGTCGAACGTCCTCTTTAGTTTTGGGAACGGGGTCGTACTGTCTGCCAACACGACCTACTGGATCGTTCCAGACACTCCGGGCGCAAAGTGGTACACCAGTACCGCCCCAACGGCTCAAAGTTCGTCCGGTATTACCTACGTCTTCTCCCAAGATGGTTCAACGTTTAGTTCGCCCACTTGGACCGACATTGGTTCGAACATGACGGTAGCTCTATTTGGATCTGTTAATAATTCAGAAGTGCCTGAGCCAGCTTTGACATCGCTTCTGTGCCTCGGTGGTGTCGCCTTGATTCGTCGTCGCATGAAGAAGTAAGTTGAAGAGCTTTTCAGCTTCAAAAATATCCAAAGACCCCGGTGATGTCACCGGGGTCTTTTCGTAATCTGTCCGATCCTACAAATCACGCTTGTCTTGCAGGTAAGGTCACCAAAAACGTTGCGCCGGGGTGCCGGATCCGCTCCGATACCGTGATTGAGCCTTTGAGCCTTTCGACGATCGATCGCACTAAAAATAATCCTAAACCCACTCCAGGCTTCCGCCGTTCAAGCTCATCTCCAGCCCGGTAAAATCTCGAAAACACTTTGCGCCGCAAATGCTTGGGGATTCCGGGGCCATTATCCGATATCGCAATCAATGCCGATTGGTTCTGAAAAGTAATCCGCACCTCGACCTGCGGTTCGGCTGACGAATACTTGATCGCATTGTCAAGCAAATTCCCCAAGAGCACGTCGATGTCGATGCGATGCGCTAGCACCTGAGCATCCTCAGCGGTGACTTGAAATACCTCTGTGCTCAGTCCATGCTGTTTGGCTACACGCTTGACGCACTCGTCGGTGATGGCCCTGAGCGAAACCCATTCCTTGGACGATGGGTCTTGCTGATCGCGTTGAAGCCTCGCCACATCGAGCAACTGATTGATGAGCCTATCGAGCCGATCGACATCCTCCATCATTGTGCCGTAGAACTGCTGCCGCTGGGGGCCTTCGACATCCCGGCGATTGAGCGTTTGCAGGTAGAGTTTCAGCGAGGCGATCGGCGTTTTGAGTTCATGGGTCACCGCATCGATAAAATTGCTTTGGCGACGATTAAGATTCACGTTTTGGATGATCCAAATCAGATAGAGGATCACCCCAGCGAGCAAGAAAGCAAAAAAGATCGCACCGACGCTGAGCAAAACCCAGTACACCGCCGAACTGTTGGTTGTCCCGGCATCCCAAGCGCTCGATATGTTCAGTAAGACCCAACCGACGGTTAGTCCCACGAGCATGACGATCATCAAGATTGCGACCAAAATCGGCCACTTGAGGCTTTTTCGTTCGAACAAGGCGTTTTGCCTCCGAGAAGGATTGATTTAAAATCCGTGGGTTCTCCGGGAAACCTCCCTTTGGAAATTGCCCGACGTTCTAGTATATTACATAACCGTGTGCAGGAGTCGCGCAGAAGGAATCTTAGCTTGAGACATCAAGTCGAACACATTCAGTTCCCAAGAAAGACATGGCAAGCTGTTACCGAGCATGCCCTGCGAGAGCTTTCGTTTCGTGAAACTCAAGAGACCTCGTCGCGGATCGAGAATTTAAGGCCTTGCCATTTCGAGGACGAAACCGAAAGTAGATACGGGCGACAAATTTGGTGTTTTGAGTCGATGACCCAACCCAGTCCCAGCGAGCGAAAGACCGAGTGTGGTGCTTTGGAATTCTCGATGGAGTACGGCTTGCTCGAACTTGTCGATTGCTTCTGGTTTGCTAGCGATACAGAGCGCGAGGAGTGGATTGACCAGAGGCTTAATCCGCCCGTTCAAGTAGCATCGTGCTGCACGATGACCAGGGTTTGGGTTTATCTTGCAATATTGGGCGTGTTGTTTCTTGCCATGGGTTGGACATTCTCGCTGCTTCGATTCCTGAATGTCACGATCTGAGTCACGGGAGTCGATCGAGCTTCGGGGTGCAAGCGAGCACAACCTCAAGCGACTGGACATCGACATCCCGCTTCATCAATTGACCGTCATCTGCGGAGTCAGTGGGAGTGGGAAAACGTCTTTGGCTCTCGATACTTTGTATGCCGAAGGACAGCGTAGGTACATCGAAAGCTTTTCCGCTTATGCTCGGCAGTTTTTGGCGCGGTTGGACAAACCGAAGTTTGATCGGCTCGATAACTTACCGCCGACGTTAGCGATCACACGATCGGATCGATCTAGGAACAACCGCAGTACGGTGGGAACAGCGAGCGATCTTTTAGAACCGCTGCGAATTGTCTTTTCGCTCATCTCCAAGCCCTATTGTGTCGCGTGCGAGAGTCCGATTGAGGCCTATACGACCGATCGAGTTGCCAGGGTCATCGAGCAGTTGCCCAGTTGCCGAGCGATGCTTGTATTTCCGATTGAATGGAGTAGCAAGTCCCAGTTATCCGAGGTGCTTTTTGAGCTCCAAGCGGCGGGCTGGATACGGTTGATTGTTCAGGGCGTGACGGTCGAGCTTTCGGCGGAGAAGAAAAAGCTTGCTGCATCGTTTGCAAAGTCTGGGAAGGCTTATGTGGTAATCGAGAGATTCCGAGTTTCATCGTCGATCGATAGTTCGTTGCGACAGTCGATCGAGCAAGCCTTTGAGCGCAGTCCGGGGCAGATTGCGGTGCTTGTCGAGAGCGAAGATACGCAGGAGGCTCCGCAGGAGTGTTTGCAGGTCGACGGGAATTGGTTTTGTGTACATCGATTTTCGTCGGAGCTAAGGTGCTCGAAGTGCCAGATGCTCGTTGCGGTTGCAGAGCCAAGGCTTTTTAGTTTCAACAGTCCGCTTGGGGCCTGTCCAGATTGCACAGGATTTGGTGAGACATCGACGTTGGATATGGACAAGATCGTGCCGGATCGGACGTTGAGTCTTCGTCAGGGGGCCATAGCGCCTTGGCGTACACCGGCTTACAGTCATGAGCTCGATGAGCTCATTGAATTGGCGAGTGAATTTGATCTTCCTTTGGATCTGCCGGTTGGGAAGTTGAAGGCTAGGGATTGGGAGTTGATAGAGCGAGGGTCAAGCAAGCATCGGTTTGGAGGGTTGAGGGGTTTTTTTGATTGGCTTGAGCGCAAGAAGTACAAGATGCATGTACGGGTGTTTTTGACTCGGTGGAAGTCGTATCGCAAATGCGTTACGTGCCAATGTCAGAGGCTTTCGAAGGCGGCCTTGGCGTATCGTTACGGTGGAATGAGTTTTTACGACTGGACAGAGGAATCGATTGATCGGCTAGTGGATCGGATGCTCCATGTGGAAAGAGAGCTAGGATCCTTTGCTAGCGATCGTCAGGAAGGGATTGGGCGGGGGCTAACTGAAGTTTTGTCGCGGTTGAGGTATTTGCAGGAGGTGGGGCTTGGGTATGTGACTTTGTCCCGCACGATGCATACGCTCAGTGGGGGTGAGGCACAGAGAGTCAATTTGACCAATCTGTTGGGGTCTGATTTGGTTGACATGCTTTATGTGTTGGACGAGCCCACGGTTGGATTACATCCGAGCGATACGCAGAGGGTTGCTCAATCGGTAAGGCGATTGGTGGATCGCGGCAACACGGTGGTGCTTATTGAGCATGAACCTTATTTGCTCCATCAAGCCGATCGGGTCATAGAGATTGGACCTGGCGCGGGGGCACGAGGGGGGGAGGTTTGTTTCCAAGGTAGTCCGAGAGAGCTAAAGCGATCTGGGTGTTTGACGGCTAAGTATTTAAATGCCAAGGCGACCAACCGGCCTAAGCGACCGCTTGAGAGAGGCCGGTTGACTTTGTATGGAGCTTGTGGGAGGAATCTGAAGAACATCGATTTACGTGTGCCGCTGAGTTGTTTTGTGAGTGTGGTGGGAGTGAGTGGTTCTGGAAAGAGTTCCTTGGTGCTCGATACGCTTGTTCCTGCGATGCTCAAGCAGTTGGGAGAGGATTCCGTTGGTGGGCTCGAATACAAAGCGATAGAGGGTGCTGAGGGAATCAAGCGGGTCATAGCGATTGATCAGACGCCGATAGCCAAATCGATACGATCTTGTCCTGCGACTTTTTTAAAGGTTTTGGATGAGATTCGTCGGCTTTTTGGGTCAACGCCGATGGCCAGAGCCAGTGGGATAAGCGACAGTCACTTCAGTTTCAATACTGGGCGGGGAAGGTGTGAGGTGTGTGAGGGTTTAGGATTTACGTTGGTGGATATGCAGTTTATGGCAGATGTTCAGCTGGAGTGTACCGAGTGCCGAGGTCAGCGGTTCCGTCCGGAGGTGTTGGAGGTGACTTATAGGGATCGGAACATTTCGCAGGTGCTTGGTATGAGTGCGGACCAAGCGGCGGAGTTTTTTAGGGGGGAGAGGAGGTTGAATCAGAAACTCAAGCCGATGCGGGACATAGGTCTTGGTTATTTGCCGTTGGGGCAGAGTTTATCGACACTATCGGCCGGTGAATCGATGCGATTGAAGTTAGCATCGTATTTAGAGGACAAGAGTGGATCGTTGATTGTGATGGATGAACCGACAACGGGTTTACATTTCCAGGATGTCGAGCGGCTTGTCGAGTGTATTGGTTTGTTGATAGATAGGGGGAGTAGTGTGATAGCAATTGAGCATAATGAGATGTTCAATGCGGCGGCCGACTATAGGATTGAGTTAGGGCCGGGAGCTGGGCCTATGGGGGGACAGATCATTGATCAGGGTGAAATTGGGGAGTAGGCTAGACGACTTTTGCACTGTTCCCAAATCGGTTTACGTTTGGGCTTTGCCGTGCAGCCCGGTTTCCAATGCTAGCATTTGATTTTTGCGATTCATCCTGGGGACAGGCACTCGTCGAACCGTCGTTACGTTTAGCTAGCTTTCAAACACCGCTTCAACACGTGCCTGTCCCCCGCACTCGCGTTTCGCGATTGCTAGCATTTCTGTTTCCGATTCTGCAGGAGACAGGCACTCGTCGATTTGACTTTCTGCGGTTATGCCATCGAAACTTGTCTGCATCAGGCATTGGAATTCTGTTCCTTCACTTTGTCGAGGTTCCGTGTTGAATAAACTTTTGGTGGCTCGGCGGTTCTGTACTAGTCGCGTTCGCATGCTTCTTTCGTTTCAGGCAAGGGGCGCTTTTCGGCAGTACGCTTGCCGAAAAATTTTCAGTTGCTGGAAAATAAACCGACCATTTTCTTGACAGAAACTCTTTTTTTGGAAAATGGTGTCTAGGTGCAGTCGACTCCGGCAGCATTCGTTTTGTTTTTGGGACTGGTTTGTTTTTGGTAAGGAGACCTGGTCTTATGGCACGTCCATCTCGCGGCAGTAAGATTTCGCCAGACGAAATCAACATCGTTCACGTTTGGTCTCAGGTTGTTCAGCAGATGCCTCTGTTGGGTAGGGATCCGACAACAGGCCAAGACTTTTCGCACCGAAAGGATTGGTTCATCGATATCATGGCGCATCAATCGATGTTCATGGCAGTCGAGATACTTCGGTTTGCGATCATGGACAATCACGTCCATTTTTTGCTTCGCACCAGGCCTGACATTGTGCGAACGTGGAGCGACGAAGAAGTAGCTTGGAATTACCTGAATTTGTGTCCGAAGAATAAGCGTCGCAGGAAGGTCAATGGCAAGTGGCACTACGAGGTGGTCGATCCGACACAGGAGGATGTCGATGAGATACTTGGTGATCGCAAGAAGCTCAAGAAGCTGAGGAAGAAGCTTAGTTCGTTGAGTTTTTGGATGCAGTTGCTCAAGCAAAAGGTGGCCAAGCGAGCCAATGCGGAGGTTCAGAAGGACGATGTGTGCAAGGGAGCCTTTTGGAAGGGTCGTTTTGAGATGACGGTGATTCATTCCCGGGAGTATTTGCTCACCTGCGCGGTGTACATCGATCTGAACCCATTTAAGGCCAGGATGACCGATAGCATCGAGGGGTACAAGTACACATCGATGTACATGCAGTATCAAGACACATTCAACAAAATGCTCACAGAGGGGGATTTGGTACCGACCGAGCAGAATCCCTTGGGTGAATTCCCGGAGTCACGGATGTTAAATCCGATCGAGTTTGTGGAGGACAATAAGTCGTCAGGGGGTGTCGAGAGCCAGCCGGTAAAACCAGCCGAGTCTCGGGAGGGATGCAAGCGCAGGCGAGCGCGGTGTACTAATGATGGTTTTTTGGAGATCAATGCCAAGGAGTATTTGGAGGTACTCAAGTGGAGTATGGAGCAATTGGCCGCCCAGTGGCATGAGAATCAGGAGGGCAAGATTCGGGGGCTTGAGCATGCGGTGGTACGATCTCATGGGATGAGTCTGGAGATCTGGAAAGATAGGGTGACGAACTTCAGGAGGCTTTTTAAGCATGAGGCGGGGGAATCGCGTCGCAAGCTCTTGGAGGGGTTTTGTATTGAGCCAACGGCAGCGATGTTTTTAGCGTTGCGTGATGTTGGCACTGGGGTGAGTTCGGGTAGCGAGGCGGCAGACTTTGGCCAGGGGCCCCCTTCTTAGGGGGGTAGGTAGGCCGACCGGTTGTTGGTCTTGGTATTTGCTTGATTGAGTGCCGAAGGCCGGTGGTGATGGCCATTGGGTGGCTGTCGATTCGTTTGCTTCGTCGGGGCGGGGTGAACATCTACAAATTCTTTTTGTTAGGCGTATACGGCGAGTTTGCCGTCGTTTGCAAGCGATTGACTTGAGTCTATCCTTGCCAAGCGGCCCGTAACCCAATGCTAGCATTCAGAACTTTGCAAGTCTCCAGGGGACAGGCACACGGCGAACCGTCAGCGCATTTTGCTAGCATTCAAAAACCGCCTCTACATGTGCCTGTCCCCAGAAGTATCGTTTCTCGAT
>JBEIGI010000015.1:0-92777 GCA_040381975.1 Pirellula sp. | reverse complement strand
CTATAGCCTGCAAGAAGCCCATGTTCGGTTCGATCAGTCCATAGGAACCTACTAACTGGAGAGCCGTATGCGGGAAAACCGCCCGTACGGTTCGGAGGGAGGGGAGTCCGGCTCAACCGGACTTCCCTACCCCTATCTTTGTGTGTTGCTTGCTAGCATCACAAAGAAAAAACCCTGCCTAGGTTTTCCAAGGCAGGGTTTTTTAGAATCATGGTGTGCGTCGCGGGGGCGACTATCTTCTAGCTAGTCAAGGAATCCAACGAGTTCTTGAGAGCGGCTAGGCTGCTGAAGCTTTCGCACCGCCTTGGCTTCGATTTGACGGATTCGTTCGCGGGTCACCTTGAAGATGTGGCCCACTTCTTCGAGCGTATAGCTGTATCCGTCACCGAGTCCGTAGCGGAGCTTGATGATTTCGCGTTCTCGGTAGCTGAGTGTTTTCAGGACCGAGTTGATGCGATTTCTAAGCATTTCTTGAGCGGCTCCAATGGCAGGGCTTTCGGCCGCACCATCAGGAAGCAGGTCTCCGAACTGGCTGTCTTCACTGTTTCCGACTGGACGATCAAGCGAAATCGGATAGCGGCTCATGGCTAGCACTCGCCGTGCTTCCTCGACCGTTGTCTCGGCTCGTCGTGCGGTTTCTTCGAGAGTCGGTTCGCGTCCGAGTTCTTGGAGCAACTGCCGCGAGACGTTTCGCACTCTGGACATGGTCTCGACCATGTGGACAGGGATACGAATCGTCCGGCTTTGGTCCGCCACGGCTCTTGTGATTGCTTGGCGGATCCACCAGGTTGCATACGTACAGAACTTGAAACCGCGTCGGTACTCGAATTTATCCACAGCCCGCATCAAACCGGCGTTCCCTTCTTGGATCAGATCCAGGAAGCTGAGACCTCGGTTACGATACTTCTTGGCGATCGAGACGACCAATCGCAAGTTGCCTTCGCTGAGTTGCTTCTTGGCTTGCTGATACTCGGTGAAAACCTTTTTTACCATCATTACGCGGTTGCGCAATGAGGACGGGGTTTCTTGGGTAGCAACAAGGATTTGGCGGTACTCGCGACGCAGTTGTGCGATTTGAGACGGTGCGACTTGGTGAGACTTGAGGGTCGCCAAATCGTGTCTAATCTCGTCCACTCTGGATGACAATCGTTCAAGAACACCGATCATCGCTTCGATGCGTTGGGTTCGCAGACCGAGTTCTTCGATCAATCGAACGGCCTTACGGCGTCGACGTGCGAGGTTCACCCAAGCTTCGGCTCGCTTCTTCGCGGGCAAAGAGCGGCTAAGCGCGTCTCGGTAATCTCGACGATTGCGTTTGAGCAGAACGTCCAGTGTTTTTAGATTGCTAGGTAGTCGACCCAGAATCTGGTCTTTTTCAAGTCGATCGGTCACTGAAACTTGAACCGTGCGATCGAATGGGAGTTCCCCGGTATGGACTCGGCGTAGGATCTTGTAGGCGTACTGGATCACATAATCGCATTCGAGAAGTTTGGTACGAAACCGACGTCGGGTGACCTCGATCTTCTTGGCCAAACGAATCTCTTCTTGGCGAGTAAGCAATGGGATTTCTCCCATCTGTGTCAAATACATCCGAACAGGATCGTCCGACCAAGTCTCTACGTCGTCCATCCCTGATAGCAAATCATCTTCGCTATCGAGTTGAACTTGGTCCTCGGGGACCACGACATCGACCACCGCATCGGTCAAATCATCGCCTTCTTCTTCAAGCGATAGTTTGTGCAAACCGTCCAAGTCATCAGCGCTGCGAGGCAAATCATCATCGAAATCCAACAGGCCGTCGAACAAGGTCATAATTCCTCAAACCACTAAATGAATGCAGGGAAAAGGAGCAGCCGGTCTCCAAGGAGCATGCCACAACTTGACCCGCGATGAGCAACCGAATCGTTTTTTTCAAAACCGATCGTTCCTGACAAAGGCAAAGCAAGTGTAGCACCCAAGTGGTGACTAGCGGATCTCCTAAGTGAATTGGTAAATTTTTACGAATGGATGAAAAAAACGTGCCTGCCGTAGCTCATTCAAAACCGCATTGCGCACCTTGGACCATGGCAAACTCGACGAAAATCCCCATAGTAGTTCGATTTTCAAAAACTACCGAAAATTTCCGAGGGAAAGTTAGGCGACTTAAGGCTATCGATTAAATCATCCAGCCTTCGTGCGGAACACGACCTCAAAAACCGTCCTTGACGCCCGGGATGGCCACTGCGCGCAAGCAGAGATCGATCGATCACCGCTTCGGTTCGCACGATTTACCCCAACCGCAATCTACCTCGTCATTCCTTGGTCGTGTTCTGTAGTTTGAAGCCAGCCTGACGGTAATTTGCAATTGGCTGGAGCTTTATATGACTCGAACGACGTGGCGATCTCGGATGGCGTGGATTTGGGAGTAAACGGTAAGCGACAGTGAATCCCGGTCAACTTGCCCCTTAGACCCTCTGATCCTTGTTCTTGTATCAAGGTCAAGTCGCAATCGCTGGGTGGGGTTGACTTTGGCACCATAATTTTACCCACTCAAGGTGCTCGGTCTAGTAGACGTATTCAACAATCTTGTCAAAACCCCTTGTCAGGATCGTTACAGGCCGTTTTTTCCACAGGGTCTAAGTTAAATTTCTGAGTTCCTCAGAAATACTGCTCAAGTATCCCTTACCGAGGAAATATCTGGAGTCGACGAAACCGTCAGGGGGGATTGATCGTAGAATCGCAGAACTTACGATCTGCCCTCATTATTTCGTCTTCCAAGCTCGCCAGTCGACTATGCCAAAATATGCTCTTGAATGTTCATGCAGTGCGAAGATCCCTGTAGGGATTGCCCAAGCGGGCGGATCGGCACTTTGTCCTGCATGTGGAAAACTCAACGAGGTTCCCTCGACGAAAGTCTTAAGAACCCTGCCTGTCTTTGACGAGCTCACAGCCGAAGTTGCTAGCTCACCAAAGAATGCCCGCCAGAACAGTCAAACCCACGGTAGGCGGACCTCTGATGACTCGATCCTGAGTCGATTGCTCCCTGCTTTCTTGCTTTTTACTGCTGCCGTTTCCCTCCTCAACGCCGCTTATCTAGGATGGGATCGCTGGAGGGCACCGATCGAATTCGGACACACCGAGGATGAGTTTTTTGGGGCCATGCGAGACGAAGCCATGCACGATCCACCGGCGAGAGTATGGGATCACTGGCGTTACATGGTCGAGACCGGATTGCCTACCCACCAACCACCCGATTACTTCGTGATCAATGAGTACTACGAGAAACGCAAACCTTGGCTAATCGGCTCGACGATCGTGGGTTGTTTGAGTCTAGGTCTGTTTGTATCGATAACTTTGATGCAGGCACTATCGAAGAAGCAAGGCGTTTGACACCCAATGAGCAGGCGATGAACTCGCAAACAGATCGCACTCGGGAGTGCAAATCCACCTTTCGCAAATGGATCTTAGCCGCAGTCTTTTTGCATCTGTTGGCAGTCGTGGCCGAACCTTTGGCGTTTTTCTCAAGAAGCGACATTCAAACAGGTCCAGAGTTTTTTGGACTCCGACGTACACTTTCACCCTACGTCGAGTGGATGTACCTCGATCACGGCTACTTTTTCTTTGCACCCAACCCGGGCCCGAACCATTTGGTAGCAGCGCAAGAGAAGAACTCTGAACCAAATACAACTCGGCGAATCAAGCCCGATGCAGTGATCTTTCCCGATCGCAAGACGCACTGGCCAAGACTCCTGTATCACCGCTACTTCATGCTCTCGGAGTTCTACAACAACTCCTTTGCACCCACCGAGCTTACGGAACAAGACAAAGCTGATCGCATGTTTGTTGAGCGTTGGGAACTTGATCGACGTTTCTACGAATCGCTTCAGCGCTCGATTTCCAAGTCGCATCTGATTCGCAGCGGGAAAGAATGGCTCGCTCCTGAAAGTTTGGAACTTCTCAGGATCGAGCGACCTTTGCCCAGTCCCGAGCAAATCCTTCGACAAGGGGGACGTCTGGGTGACTCGCGGGATTTGATTCTCCTACCCGAGGGCCCAGAGACCATCGCCCCCCCGGCTCAGTTGTTAGGGGTTCCATGATCGCACGCGGACTAACTGTCGCTATCGCCAGATGGTGGACCGATTCATTCCAGAAGATCGATCGCTTCTTTTTCGAGCCTTCGGATGCAAGGATCCTTGCTCTGATCCGTATCGTTACGGGGCTGATGATCGCTTACATCCACCTTGTATGGCTCTTAGGGCTTGAGAGTTTCTTTGGCGCATCGGCGTTGCTCGATGGCGAGGCCTTGGCGATGCTTCATCGCAACGCTTGGAAGTGGACTTATCTCAGTGGCGATCAACCGCTGTGGTTCGTTTGCGTGCATGAAGTCGTCGCCTTAGGAGCGGGCCTTGCGATGGCATTAGGATTCTGGACTCGATGGACGACATTGCTGGCTTGGCTACTGACTCTCATGACAGCCCATCGGCTCGCACCGTTTCTTTTTGGCCTCGACCAAATTGTGTTGATGCTCTCGATGTACTTATCGATCTCCCGCTGCGGTGACACATGGAGTCTCGATCAGCGGTTTGGGTTGACTCCGGCCTGTGACAAGCATTGGCAAAACAGACTCGCCACGCGTCTGATCCAGTTGCATCTTTGCGTGATCTATTTCTTTGGCGGACTTGGGAAAGCCCGTGGGTGGATGTGGTGGGATGGAACCGCGATGTGGTATTCCGTTGCGTCCTACGAATACCAGTCGTTGGACATGACTTGGATTGGCAGATATCCAACGTTAGGATCGATCCTTACGCACGCAACCCTATTCTGGGAGATCACCTATGCGGCCCTTGTGTGGCCTAGGCTCACAAGGCCATGGGTGCTTGCTATGGCCTTGTTGGTTCACGCTGGTATTGCGATCTTCCTCGGCATGATCACCTTTGGAGCGATGATGATCGTCGCGAACTTAGCTTTCCTGAGTCGAATCGAGCCCGAGGATTCGTAGGTGCTTGTCTACTCGGGTGGTTTGCGGTGCTTATAATTGAAGATCTTGGCGTCAAACGGATCGACAGGATCCTTGGGTTTGTTTTTAGCGATCTTTTCTAACTTGCGAATCTCTTCTTCGATCTCTGCTAGATCGCTCGCGTCGATCACGACCGAACCCGAACCGTTCTTCGCAGGCTTGGACAATTTAGGCTCCGAAGCGACCGCCGTTTGTACCGTCGGTGCTGTCTCGGGTTTGGCCAAATTTGCAGCTTGGACGACGGGATTGTTAGCTGTCTCGCTGGGAGCTTTGGCTTTGATGCTATCGAGAGACTGTATCCACTTGGCTAAGCGTTCGAGATGCAGGCGGTCTTCTTCGCGTTGAAGATTGAAACTGGCGTTGCGCTGCGTACCGTGGGGCTTTGCTGCGAAATGGAGCAAGTCGGATTGCTTAGGCTCTTGGGCATCGATAAACCGCAAAACGTTCTCGAGATTGCGTTCATTGAGCGAAGCGGCTTGTTGGCCCACCGGTTGAAAAACTTGAAATTGGTTCTTGGACAAGATTCCGTGACATCCGGACTGTCCGCATCGGGAAACCACAATCGGTGTGACTTCGGTTTGAAAGCTTCGTCGCAGATAACCTGGAACGGCGTGGATCGGAAATGTCTCCTGAGAGCGTGCAGTTTTGCCCGAATCAGCCATGGGCTTGGGCACGTTCGCGGTGGCTTGGACGACCTGCCCTTGGCTTGATGCCAAGAAATTCTTTTTATCTTGGGCTTCGATCGTCGGGGGATCGATCCCTTGCTCGGCCATCGCGCGGCGGACATTCTCATCGGCGAGCAAGGCTTGTTTAAGCTGAAGATCGAGTTGTTTGAATTTTGGGTTGTCGGCCGCCTGTTTTTCGAGCTCTAGATAATGCTCGATAGCTTGATCGAGCATGCCGTTTTGGATGCACCACTGAGCAAGGTGCCAATGTTCGCCGGTACCCCATTTCCGAATGGCTCGCGTTTGGTATTTGTAGAGCGATTCCATCGTCGGTCCGACAAACAGGATCTGTTTTTTGATCAATGTGACTTGCTTTCCTTTGTCCATCACGACCGTGACCGAATCGGCTTGGGGTTTGATGAACCCATGGATGACCGCACCATGCTGGAGCAAAACAAATCCATCACCATAGAAGTTCAGCGGAGAGTTCGAACCCGTCGTGCTGCTAGGCTGCGCCTGGACGTTGTGCATCGGTAGCATTGCGCAGCACACGGCGAGAAATATCAGGACCCAGGCGCAGATTGCGGATCGAGCGACCATGGAAAAACAGTGTCCCTTGAGGAAGTAAAAACCAACGGGTATCAAGTCGATCTTGACGCGAATACTTTCCGCGGAACCTAGCAATTTTTCACTATTGAGTGCAAGTCGGATCGCGGCTCTTTATACCGTGGTTCGATCGATAGGATCACCGGTTCCTTTCGCTTTTCCGGTTAACTTGGGTGTTCTAGGGGGCTTGGGTGCTATGAGCGTTTTTCCTGATCAATTACACTGACTTGGAAAGCTTTGCGAAGGAGCTTTGCAAAGCACGAATTCGAATTAGGAACGGAGAACACGATGATCAAAAAATGGATTCCAGTCAGTCCCCACCTTGCGATGGGGATTCTGGGGCTTTTCGGGGCGATGGCCAAGCCGCTTTACAGTCAACTCCCCGAGGATCCTGCGCTGTGGAACTCCGTCAATCGTTCCTTAGGCGAACTGGATCCTACGAAATTTCCTGATATCGCTGCCGCACGGGCCAAACTCGACCAGCAAATCATCAACTTCGAGCGTTATCTGGACTCCTCGCCGACCCAAGGCCCCTTGTGGAAGAGTTTTCTCAAGTGGGACACCTTGCAAAAGGAACTCGCCCAAGAAACTCCAAACCCCGAGACCCTTAACGACCTCGAAAAACGCTTCCGGCAAAATTACCCAGGCCTCGAATACTCCCCCTTTGTCGGACTTCGCGATGCGCTTACCAAGTACGTTCAAGAGGCACGCCTGTCGCGAGACCCCGAGACGACGTTGCAGATCCTCAAAAACCGGCTGACGAAAGTCTCCGAGCGGATGCAGCTGCCCGACATGCGACGTGATCCCAAAGCCGTCCATGACTTGGCGCAAGTCGTCAGCTACATGAAGCAAGCCAACCAAAGTCCACAACTCGTTTCGCAAGTCTTATCGAAATACTCTCAGCCGAATATTCGCGCGATCGTATCGGATGATTTCTTACGCAAATCATTCTCTCGACCAGTCGATCAAGCCAATCCGGTCAACGAAGTCATCTTGGGTACGACAATCGTCGGCCAGAGCATTCTCTGCGGTAACGTCTCGCCGATGCTCGTCGACAACCCCAACCAAGCCACCTTGCGATTGCTGATGAATGCGGATTTCGCAAGTCAGAACAAAGGCTACAACCGCGGCGTAGTACTCAATACCACAGGTACGGCCGACGTGGTCGCTTGCGAAACCCTCACCCTGGGCGATAGCGGCCTGGTGGCCCTGGGCGATACTGGAGCAGATGCGCAGTTGTCGACGGCAATTCAAAGCATCGAGCATCGAATGAAACTGGTCCGAAAAATCGCGGCCAAGCAAGCAGCAAAAAAGAAGCCGCAAGCAGACGCCATCGGCGAGGCTCGCATGGAGAATCGAATCCGCACCCAATTCCACGAGCAACTTACCGAGCAACTCTCGGACGCCAATCGACGACTCAAAGAGGCGATGGACTCGCCAGTGATTAGTCGTTTGGGTATCTCCAACCCTCAGCGTAACTCCTGGAGCCATTCAACGGAGATGGGGCTGCAGTGGAAAGTTCAATCCGGTACACAGTTTGCCGCCGATCTCCCCTGCCCTTTTCCCAGCGACCCATGCGGGCTGACCCTTCAAATCCATGAGTCGGTCGTTGCCAACCTGCTCGATCCAGTCTTGGCCGGCCGTATCCTAAGGAGCGAAGAGATGGATGGATACACCGCCCAATTCGGCGATGTGGCCAAGGGGATTCAGCGCAAGGAAGAAGACGGCCCCTGGGCCATCACCTTGAACAATTTCCAACCCGTTGAAACCGTTTTTGACGACAATTTGATCAAGTTCCGAGTCAGCACCCAACGGCTCGAAAAAGAGGATCAGTCGCTGCCGCATACGGCGACCGTCGAAGCCGCCTATAGGCTCGTGCAAGGCGATGGCACGGTCCAGCTTGAGAGGCAAGGTGACCTCAATGTCGAATTTACCGGAAAAGTGCAACAGGGAGCGCGAGGCGTTGTTCTCCGCACATTCCTCAAAAACAAGTTTGAGCAATTGTTTCGAGAGAAGTTGTTCGATAGCCCCATCCGATGGTCCGACCGGTTGCCAGAGCAATTCAAGGATCTGCAGTTGTGTGCCGTCGGAATCGATGACGGTTGGCTACAATTGCAAATTCGCTAGAGCCGATCGGGAGTCGGTGAAACTATGTTTAAAAACCTTGGAAATATCGCCAACTTGATGAAGGCCTTCGGGCAACTTCCTGACAAAGCTGCGAAGCTCAAGCAGCAGATGGAAGCCAAGCGGATTCGAGGCCGCGCATGCGAAGGGGATCATCAAGTGACCGTCGAGGTAAGCGGGCTCGGGCAAGTGCACGAAGTCGACATTTCAAGCTCTTTGTTTGCGCCCGAGCACCGGTCGCTAACTCAACGACTGACCCTCGAAGCGATCAACCATGCCGTTACGCAGGCCAAGGCCATGCATGCCGAATCGATCCGGGAGTTAACCCAAGGTGTCGATATTCCAGGTCTCGATAAGGTCATTCAAGACATGGCCCAGTAGTGCACCAATCATTCACCGAAATAGACTTTCCAGCAAATACCCTTAGAGCGACGGAGTGACGGATTATGCCCATGGAGAATTTCTCTCGATACCAACAATCGGTGATCAAGAACTTTTACAAAAACCGCGATGCAGTCTCGTTGCAACGCGCCCAGGAGTTACTCACCGAGCTGTATTTGGCCGAGGGCAAGAAGAAGGAAAAGGTTTGGGACAGCTTGTTTACGAATCTTGAGCGCATGGGCGTTCCTGCAGATCAGATCGAGCATCTGCGCAAGACTCGTAACCCAGAGCTTGTTGCCAAGCTCATCGAGCAGAAGCTCTAGCCGGCTTTGCCTCGGTAGATCCTCAAGGTTGGCGTGCTCGACGGGGGTGATTGCATCGAGATGCTTTCGCATGGTGGTTCGCTGAGGAACTCGCGCAGCAATTCGGTGGCCACGTCCAGATCGCATCGACTCTCTTTGTTTTGGTCGCTCGTCCAACGATCAGCGCCCCATCCGGCTAGCAGGATGGCTTCTCCGGGCCTGCCCGAGCGGATTGCAAGTTCGATCGCAGCCTTTCGATTTGGAACGATTTGGACCGCTGCTGGGCGTTCGCAACCATCGAGTACTTGCCAGATCGCTTTTTGACCAAACCGGACGCTGCGACGGCTTTGGGTCAGGATCACATAAGAGGCCGAACGTTCCAGGACGCGTCCGTAGGCGGCAAGTTGTTCGGGAGTGGCAGCATCGGGGACTTCGGCAACGCAAGTCACCGGAGTGCCGTTTTTTGATGCTGCATGGAGGGCTACTGCGAGTCGGTCGGGTTGATCGGCCGAGTCGATGAAGACTTTGACGTCGTGATCGACCGGGACACGTTGCATCCGTCCCGGGATGCGTTGAAGTCGTTCGATGCCGCAGACTGTTTCGTAGAGTTCCAGGCCAAGCGAGTAGCCGACGGCCACGGCGCAGAGCATGTGGCGAGCGTTGTGATCACCAACGATTGTGCTTGTAAGGGGAGCGATGCTGTTGCCTGCCGAGAGCATAAGGATTTGCTCGCCGACCATCGATCGCAAGCGTCGGCCTTGGACATCTGCTTCGGCATCCAGACCGTATCGGATTGCACTGGGGCAACTGCGGCTTGCCCATCGGTTGAGTCTCGCATCATCGGCGTTGCAGACAACCACACCGTGTTCTTTGAGTTGGCCGATGAGGCGGCCCATTGCGTTTTCGATCCCACGGGCTTGGAGGCTATCGCAGCGTTGGGTTCGTCGAAGGCTGGTAAAGACTAGTACATCGAATTCGACGCCTGCAGCAGCATGCGACTGGAGCATCTCGTCGGTAATTTCCAGGATAGCAGCTGGGGTTTTTTCCAGAACGCTTTGCTTGAGCCACTCGGCTAGGGTCAAGGCGTCGGCGGTGGATTCGGCCATGAGTCCGGTTTGCTGTCCGGTTGAGCCGCCGAGGGTGGTGTGGTAGGCGACCGATTTACCGATCTTTTTGAGCATCGAGGCAATCAGCAGGCTCGCGGTGGTTTTGCCATGGGTACCGACGACTCCGATGGTAAGAATTTTGTTGCAGGGGTTCCCTGCAAGGTGCATCGAGAGTTTGCCCAAGGCATCATGGACGTTAGGGACGATGCATTGGGGGACAGGTGTTGGCAGGTATTGTTCGGTGAGTATACCGACGGCACCGTGGGCTTGAGCTTTAAGGACTTCTTGTTCGGGCGAAGCCCATGGGATGGTGCCTGAGGCGAAGATCCAGTTTTCAAGGTGGGAGTCTGGGTATTGGTCGCAGGCTTGGCAGCGGATGTCATCGGCCCCGATGAACTTTGCGTTTGGGAAGAGGTCTTTGAGCGAGGTCGAGAGAAAAGAAGTGCGGTCCACTTGGCGAGGCCTCCATGCCTGATCGAGTCGCGGATGAGTGAGATGACTTGAGTCGTTGTTTTCGGGTATATGATCAACTTGTCCCAAGCGAGGGTTGTTCGTCAAGTCGAATGTTTGAGCAAGTTGACGTAGTTTTAAAAAAGAACGCAACTTGTTTTTGCTAGCAAAACCCTTCTCGTTTTGCGACGCGTCGGTAGGGTACGTGCAGCGGTCCTCTTTGCATTTAAAGGAATCTCGTGAATCTAATCGACTACATTATTGGATGAAGTTTCGCTTACCCATGGACCGCGAAACGTACCTTGGAGCGTGTAATTGGTACACAGTCGGGTCAGGAGCCCCGATCTACGGACCGTTTGCCAAGTCGCTTTAGCGACGCGTTAGTAGGGTACGTGCAGCGGTCCTCTTTGCATTTAAAGGAAGCTCGCGAATCTAGATGACTGCCCTAATAGATAGAGTCACGATTGCACATGGACCGCAGAACGACCCTTGGCGCGTGAGTGCTACACAATCGGTTCGTAAGCACACTGAGCTACAAGAGGGCGAGGGTGCTTGGCTCTTAAAAACATTTTTTAGCTATAGAGTATCCAAGGAATCTGTAGCTTTCGAACTGGGATTCCGAGTAGAACTGGTCGAGTGTTGATTGGTGAGGGAAGTCTGGATTGCGGATTTGATAGCGTTTCAGATCGGTCGAATCGACTTTGGTGATATTGAGTTTAATGTAGATGACATCTCCCTCTTGTGCGTCCTTGCTATCGTTTGCAGGATAATAAATCTTGCCGGAAACAAATTGCAACTTGGACATCCCTGACTCTTTGTCCCTTGCCAGTTCAGAGACATCGATATCGATGTTGACTCCGAAGTCGATGCGAGTGTTTCTGATCAAGAGTGCTAGTTCGTGGCATGCTCCTTTGGGATCGGCCCCCGCATCGCAGATGTAGATTTTCTTGCATCTGCGTCTGACTTACTCGTAAGCTCCGAGGTTGTCGAAATGCCCACCGTCGGAAAGATAGACGAAGTCTTTCTCTGCGTCGGTAAAGCCAAGGACTTCCCTTACGATTTGGTGCCAACCATAGCTTGGACCGGCTTGCGTAAAGTATTTCGACTCTGGGTTTGGGAACCATCCTGCGAGTCTGAGGTTGCAAAACGTCAAGAGAGCCGTCACGGCGGCCGTCGAATAGTAGCCCATGTTTGGGCTTACGGCTGCACCTGAAGTTGCAAACGCTCGGCCCAAGGTTAAGTTTCCTGCGTATCCCTGACTTGTTCGACGAAAGCCGGTCTTAAGCGAACCGCAAAACAAAGGGCTTAGTACAAAGCTTTGTGCTTTTCGTTCGTCATATTGTCGTTGGTTGGTACCGGCCAAGTTGATCGCGGTGTTGATCAAGTGAATCGGGCCAATTAGTTTTCCCTGTTCATTTAATCCGAGTTGCTTCAGTTCTAGATCATCGGCCGGATCGATATTCGTCACAGGGTCGATTTGATTGCGCTCTGATCGGCTTGCGCCAAGAAACGCGCGAACCAAGCGGTTCTCGTACAATTCCTGCAGGGAGAATATGTTGATATCGACGTACCTGCTAGCGACCAAAGATACAGCGAGGCATCCGATGCAGAAAAGTAAATTCCAGTGATTGTCGAATGTTTCTGAGTGGATTCCAACAACAGTTTTGCCCAGAAGACCTAGTGAGACGAATCCCAAGGCCAAAGCAAAATAAGGTCCGATCCTGACGAAAGTGTCGACCATCGATTTGCGATTTTTTCCAGCCAAGTTACTTTGGGCGAGCCAAATTGCAAAACCCGATGCGGTTCCCCATAAAGCAGCAAGATCTCCTGTTCGGAGGTAATTCTCTTTGTTCCACTTCTGGTAAAGCCAATCAGGAAGAACAATAGCAAGTAGAAATACGACCAACCAACCAAAGGCGGCCACCGCGCAATAGGCATGCAAGAAAGACCATTTCTCCCTGACCTCTCGCTTTTCAATTTGTCCAAGAATTCCTACTTGGAAAGATTCGGCAACGGCAAAGGCAAGGAGCGTCGCGGGGATGATGCATGCAACTAATAGGGAAACGATCCAGTCGTTTTCCATGGGGCCGTGATCTGCCTTGCCATCCTGCAATGTCTTAGGATTCTCTTTCGATTCAATTCTGTTGGTTTCACCTGATTCGATTGACGCTTGGTGAGTGTTCGTATTTCGTCTCTCGGTGGATCGCTGATTATCATTCCGCGCGAAACCATCCCGATCGAATATGGGAAAAAAACAGCAAATGCATACAGTAGAACTGCGAGGACTGCTCCTGCTATGAATCCCGACGCAACCCATCGAAAAGGTTCTTTCAACTCATTCTTTTCATGCGTAAACTTATTGTTAGATAAAAACAGGGCCGCTAATGACCTGCTGTTAAGAAGAAGTACGTGCAAAAGGCCACCCAGCAAGGCAACTCCGGTCACGTGAGAAAAAAATCCTTCGTCGCTAAAAACGTTACTTAAAAAAGAATTGTTTTGCTCCGATTTGAAATATCGAATCGTTGAGCCGATAAATGCCGTCGCCAAGGCAAACAGTAAAACCGGAAGCCAAAAAGACTCTCTAGCCCTTTCCAACAACTTCGCGTTGTGGTTTTTGTCTTTCTGCTCCCGACACCTTTCTTAGGCGCCGGCAATTCGTTTCGCAGCAATGATCAGTAGGGAAATGCCAATAGCTCCTTGGATGATCGATGACCCAAAGGAAGCTTGACTTTACATCTGATGAAATCGAAAGTACCTGACTAGGAAGATAAACGCCAATAACAGCGGAGCAAGCACCAGTGAATTAAGGAATGTATTTCGAAGATAGATCATCCCAAGAGCCCAAAGATCCGTGGAGAATATCCCGATTTTGGGCGCAAAAAATTAGAATGTGTTCGGAGGTGTTGAATGGATGGATGTTCGCAAGGATCATCGGGTTTTTCGGTTACGCTCAAGTTTTTTGATTGGGGCTGATTCAAAGCATCGGAATGCAAAACGGTTGTCAGTATGTCTTGGACTTCCCCGAGTCCACCTTCGGTTCATTGGAGCAAAGCCATAAACCAACTACCGATGTAACCACCTCCAGAGACGGTCGAAAGATTGTCTATTTTCTCAAGCTTTTTCTTTTCAGCGAGCGTTTGGAGGACTCCCAAATTGAAAGCTGCACTGCGGATTCCTCCACCTGAAAAACAGATGCTAAAGTGATCCTCATCACTCGCTTTCCCATCGATCGTATCATCTTTATTCAAGCGAGATTGTAAATGGGCTTGCTCCTCTTGGAGGACTTCCTCAAATTTATGTACTCTTTGCTGGTCCATAATTGCACTCGAATCACCTAGGTTTGGTTGGTGTTGCTTCGAATTCCGGAGGTTGCGGATTATCAGAACGTTTAGCCGGGTTCTTACCGTTTTCTAATTGGGTGCTTGAAAAAAAAACATCCAGTATTTCATGGAGAACGGCCTCTACTTCTAGAGAATTTCCGGTTTGAACCGCGCGCCGCAACTTCCTTTGGACTGGCTCTGAACGCAATTGAAGTAGTAACTTTCTAGTCCAATCGGTTTCAAGGGCGGGGGTATCAGGTTTTTGCAGGTTCGAGAGCCCCAAGCGAATTAAGCAAATCAGGACGTCGGTGGCTGTCCTGGTTCCTTCGAGCCTGAAAACGGCTCTTGGAAGCATGACCGCGAGCCTCGAAAACTCTTTGATGAGTTTCTGTGTGTCGTGGTCATTTGGGTTGAGTCCTATATCGACGATCTTTTGCAAGGCATCGTTTTCTCCGAGCAACTCGTGCGCCCGTTGTGTCGCACGCATCAGTAGGTCTCTACCGTTGATCTGAAAGAAAGCCGTAGGCCATTCGGGCCGAAATCCTGAGTGACGACGATTCGACTCGATAGCGATTCCATACAAGTCCGCAGCTTTGAGTTGCTTGAAGTCAAAGTATGGTTCGGCGTGCATCTGCGTTTCTTCGCGGTATCCATCGACACAATGCCAGACGAAATTACGAATCAAAATTTGGTGATCCGTCTCCTCGGGAGATTCGAATTTCTTGATAACATTCTCAACTTCATCGTTAGGTCGTGGCCCATCGAACAACCAACCAATCCTCGCATCGTCGTTGGCGACCATCGATTCTTGTCGGCACTCACTGCGATAAGCTTCTCTAAACGCGCTATTGAGCGTTTCGATCCGCCATTTGCTCGCGTTGGTCGACGGACAATCGAAATCATCGACGTCCCAGCACAGTAGTTTGCCGATGTGCTCACCAAGTTGCCGGAATGACTCGACTTGATCCTTGGAATAAAACTGGTTCGAAATCGGCTCATCGGGAAACTGTGGGTTTGTTTTTTTGAACTGCGCGATATCGATGTCTTCGTCGCCTGTAAGCGACATTTGAAGATAGACAAAGAGTCCCTCCTGAGGCGCTGTCATAGCGTTATCGGATTGTTCCGAGCCAGACGGCGTTTTGGGCTTTGGATACTTAATCCGTCCGACAATATAATGCTGAGGTGAAAGCGAATTTTCGCTACCGATTCGCACCAGTCGTTTGGTATCCAGGGGTTTGTCGTGATCCAGATCGAGGATCTCGACATCGTGATCCAAACGAAGCTTACGGATTAAATCCGCAAGCACACCGAATTCGTACAGACCATTGTTGCAGCCGGCATCGGATGCAACGATGATCTTGCATCGCCTTGCGACGAGTTCTTCTACGCCTAAAAATTCGCGAAAGCCTCCGTCGGCCACCACGCCGTAGCCCCAGGAATCGCTTCGAAATTCCTGAGTCGACCATTTGCCAGACTTCAACCACTCCGTAAAAAGCTGGAATGTGTTGAATCGGACGTATTTGTCGCCCCCAAAAAGCATGGACTGGTGCTTGTTAGGTTGGCTCTTGGTGACCGGATTGGGCAACCACTGCTCGAGTCGGATGTTGAAAACTTGCATCAGGACACGCAGGGCCGGATTGGAAGCCATGAACGTCGAAACAGCGGCGCCAGAGAGTACGATTGCATCGCTGACGGTCAGTCCACCGTGCAGGTACTCTTTGGTGCAGCGATATGTCTTTTGCTCGAGTAGATCCGGGTTTGTCGTCGATTGCATCCACCCCACGTGCAACGGGGACATCAAAAACGAATACCAAAGCGAGCCGAAACTTCCATCGACTTTCGAGGGGTTAATGTTGGAGCTTGGGGTGGTCGCACCTCCATCTTCCGTGGCTGCCTGGATGTGTCTATAGGCGGGCGCGTGAGGCAGGATCAACCCCCCGACAAAAAGCGGATAGGGATATCCTTTTTCGTATGGATTTAGTGCATGCAGAGGTGTTTCTTTATTGCTTTGCCCTGCTTTTCGAAGAAACGTTTCGTGCACTCGTTTGCGGTAGAACAGGAACCATGGTGACAAATGATTGATGTCAACCATCAAGATCCCGATCACAGCTACGATCCCCGAGATCATCATGATGGTCCATCGGAAATCCTGATCCTCAAAGATCGTTACCGAGGTGCTTATCCAGCGACGTTCTTTGAACACCTCAGGATAAGCGACCTCAAGGAGCAATCGATTCAACTTCCAATGTTGCAAAGGTGTTAACTGCGCGATTGATTGATTAATACTTATTTCGGATGGATCGTTAGTCTTTGGTTCGACTTCGGACGAAAAGCTGGGGTGGTTCGTCCAAGCGGGGCCAAGCGCTTCGAGAATCGTCCTTAGATCAGACGCATCGCGGAAACCTTCTGGATCGCTACTCATACGTCGCGCCATCGGTGATCCCTGGGCAACCCAACGGTTCAATACTTCCAACGCATCTCGAACGACGACTTGCTCGGACTTGGTCTTGATCTGCGATGATCCAACTTGGACTTGCTTGCTTGGCCCATCCTTCAAAAGGCTGTCTCTTACATTGGCAGAAATGTCCTTAGTTCGAAGTACCACTTTACGAGCAGCACGAATCAATAGTAGATTCGATAACGCTAGATCGTTTTGGGAGGGAGTTGTGACGCTTGGGTTCCCAGACGATTCATTTAGATGGTCGGGTTTGATTGCAAGATTGAATTTTGCAAGGAGCTTAGGGCCGATATCTTCGTTCAATTCTCGGTCCGCAAGTACATACTTTTTGGCCTCGGTTTCGCACCCCGTCATCCCTAGAATGGTATCGGACCACCGTTGGAGCGTTGCACTCTTGAAGTCGAACCATGTGTTCCATTCGTAATCATCCTGTCTGAGTATCGTCTCTGAATCGCTTTTTTGTTTGGATAAAATAAAAATTGAATTGGCGAGATCCTCTATTGGTCGATTTTCAGTTGTTTTATCATGTTTGTCGTTGATTGTTTTTTCAATTGCCTTTCGCAATTCGCTATCCATGGCGGTGATTGCTAACCGGTCATACTGAAAAATATCATGGTTCATGAATGTAGGAGGACGACCGTTGATGAATCCGGACAGATTTTCCTGACCTAAGTATCCGACAGCGACGAAGAACGACCCCCAAGTTGCGCCAGAAAGAATGACCCACAGTGCCATTCGCTGCCATAGCGATGCTGTAATCCTTTCGCTACGGATCAAGGATCCGACACGCAGCAATGGAAAAAATAGCATTGCCACAAGTACCGCGATGGGAATCTGCAAACTCTTAAGGTCGATCTTCTCAGGCAAAAAACCAAGTTTGTCTGAAACGAAAAAATCTCCGTTGCCAATCATCACCGCACAACCAAGCAGCATGATCCCTGTAGCGATCAATGCCCAACGACCCGGAGCGGGTGAAGGAGTCGCCCCAACATAGCGCCGAAGACCTCGATACACTCCGCGGACCACCAGCATTGCTACGATCAATACGACCGACGCGAAGATTCCCACCCGAAGATCCGAATTCAGGTCTAGCAAAACCAACCAGCGTCGAACCGATGGGAAGTCGAAAAAACGAAAATAGATAGCGATCATCGACGCTATGAAAATGACACTCGCAAAGACGGTTCCAAAGAGCAAAGCCGTCTTGAACAGATAGTCGGTCATGAACTCGGTGGGGCGGTTTAAGTACTGACCGTCCAGGAGAAATTGGGCATCCTTGGCCGACAAACCATGGTCATCGTCTTTAGTAGCCGTCGTATCATTATGCCCAAGCGTCGAGAAGTAGCCGTTGGTGTATCCACCGCCAGATACCGAAGAGATATAGTCGACATGCTTCAAAAATCCAGCCCTTTGCATCGCCTGCAAAAGCCCCAGATTGAACATGGCCGATCGAATGCCTCCACCCGAAAGGGCAAGACCAACCAAATCACTCCCGTCGGAATCCGGATAGGTCTGCCCCTCTCGCGAGCTTTCGCGACGCTTTTGCCTACGCTTGTTAATCGCTTTTTCTATTTCGGTCTTTCTCATCTCCTTGAAATTCTTGAGTCCTGTATCCGTGGACTCATTCGATTCAGGCTGTTGCATTGAAGAAGTGCTCAGGC
This sequence comes from Pirellula sp., assembly GCA_040381975.1. GTDB lineage: Bacteria > Planctomycetota > Planctomycetia > Pirellulales > Pirellulaceae > JBKCUI01. The sequence continues at coordinate 74,708 of JBEIGI010000015.1, read as the reverse complement.
TAGTAGTGGCGGTTAGGGGAGAACCTATATGATGTACACTAAACTCTCAGGAGGTAAGCGTATCGAGATCTTATTTTCTCTCAAATATCTGGAAGATTTTGGCTTTTAGCAGAATTCGTGGGGCCGGTATCGGCCAATGAAATCTCAAAAGTTCCAGGTCAGCCCAAAATATCAAGACCATCAGAACCTACTACAGTCCCTACAACCGTCAAAATCCATGGTTAAGGCAAAGTCTTTTTGAGTTACCAGGATCAATCAGCGAGACTCCTCGGTTTGGGTAACCTAGTTTCGAACAAGTTTCGCACGTGTCGTAAATTCATGCGATCATCACCCGTTCCGTTTTTTCGATCTGAATACCGTCATGAACCCATTGCCCACCAAGCATCTTGAGTGTTTGATTGCTTGTCTTGCCCTAACCATTTCTTCACCGGCTTTGGCTCTGGCGCAAGACATTCTCCTGGATTTGCCGACGGCTTGCGTGAATACTACCGAGCAAAACGATCTCGATGGGCTTTTTTCCGACGATTTCGCGGGCGAACTAGACTTTAGTGACTCCCAAACTGATTCGCCGGGGATTGCTACCGAACGCTACCGCATCCAGACAACGGAACTTAAAGTCGCCGCGGTCGGGAATTCGTTAGGCATCCTCACCCCATGGCACCCAAACAATCAAGCCCCTACCGTTGAGGACTTTTTGATTGTTGCTTTTGAGGCGCCGGTTCCTCAAGGAGATATCTTTGCGGAACTGGGAAATCTTGGCCAAGTCGTCGGCGTTGTACAAGATCCTGGTGTCTATCGATTCGATCTGAAGTCTCTACTGACACCGGGTCTCCATCGTATTCGATTCCGATGGACTGATCCACAACTTGAACCTCATTCCCATTTCGTCTCGCGACCGATGTGGATCGCATTGAAACATTCGCAGCCTAATGATCCGGTCGTTCGCAACTTGCACGCAATGTCCAGGCGCAGTTTATCGAGTACCGCCCGCCAAGAGTTCGAGCGGCAGTACTCCAGTTCGCTCTCTAGCTTAGACCGTTTGCTCAAGGAACCTTTCGAGGACACTGGTTTGACAGACAAGGTCGACCAAATCCTTGATAGACGAGCTCCAAAGCTTGAAGGTCAAATGAGTTGCGAGCAAGACGTCTGGCCACTGCCTCCGGCGATCCCATATTGCCAATGTAGGTCCGAAGTTATCGAGTACCCGGTGCCTGTGACTGATACACAAGCGACACAAGAAGCCTCCTCGGCACCGACTGCAAAGCCAGCACCTCCAGTACCGCAAGAATCCCCGGTTGGCGAATCAACAAGTCCTACCGAATCAGCTACTCCTGCTGACAATTCCTCCAGCGATGATCCTAAGGCTTACTATGAAAATCGGCGGTCTGGCCCGCATCAACCAACTCATTTGGTTTTGGCCAAGCGTCCTAAGCAGGATCAGGTCCAGGCTGAGTCGGTTGTTGCAGATCGATTAGATCCACCTAGGTTGCATACGGATATCGCGACCGAGTCGAATCGACTTCTTGGCGAGTTAGAAAGGATGCAAGCTCGAAGCGAGCAAGCTTGTAGGATTGCGGCTTACCTGGAAGCACAGGAACTTTTGCAAGACCGAACCATGAAGTGTTTGACGGCCAAGAAGGTCGTTTCGACGGTCGAATTTGATACACCTGCGATTTTTGCGGCGACCACTCTCACCGGAGACCGAAATGGTGCCACCATCGGAGACTTGACCATCCTCGAAGGAATGAAGCTCGATGTCTACGGGGATGGACGTTACGCGTTGAATTTCAAGTACCTGCGTCCGAGTAAACCGGTGACACTGCACTTGCAGATGCAGTGTTGGATCGATGAAGACTCGGGTTGGAAGACGCTGACTTTGCCTCCGATCTCGATCGACCCGGGCCGTATCGACCCGAAGGATCAAATGAAAGAGTATTCCTATTCGGGGCACAGTCGGGCTCTAGAGCGTTCTAGCGGCTATCTGCAAAAAGTCCGTCGCACAGGATCGGCTCTGACTGGGTATGGTCTGAATAATCCTTCGGATCTGCGGAGCTACTGATTCGCCTTTTCAAGTCCGCTTACGCCGTTCCGGTTTGAGAAAAGGAGTTGCAGATCGCACCCCCTCTGGCGGGGGTAACTTTAGTTAATTTAAGGTAATTATACTGATTAAGCGAATGGTTCGCCCGATTGTACCGATAACGGAATTGGTACCGCGCAGACCTGTTAAATGCTAGCGAAGGATTCGCTGAAGGGGTTTGTCGGTCGAGTTGGGCATGGAGGTCGCGCCAGTGAACAAGGTTTACCATGGATTCGTTCTTCTGTTTTGCAGCGTTTGTTGTACCCTGAGCTTGGTCGCTTGGAATAAGTCTGCGGATTCAGGACCGCAGAAAATAGAGTTGGCCGATCAAATCGGTTCGGAATCTCATCGAACCGATCAGAGCATACCAGCTCCCAGTAGGCTTAGCCCTCGCATGATGCGAGCCTTCGAGCAAGCCCACCAATCGAAAGCTATTTCCGACAACTCGGTTGTCTTAGCATCGTGGGCACAAAATACGACAGGAATAACTCAGCCCAAGATCGTTTCGGTAAGCGATCAAACTGGAGGCGTTACGCTCAATTGGGCTGCCGCCAAGACGAAAGAAGTGTGGTTGGTTGATGGTGATGCCGTGTTGCATTTAGGCTCAGATATTCCGGCTAATATAAAACCCAACGATGTCAAAGATAACAGTGGGGTTGTTACAGTAACTAACATTCCCGGAACAGATCCACCGAATACTCTGACTGCGACTTTCAAGGGGCCTGGGAAATACGGCTTGAGTCTAAAACTCACCAACGTTATAGATCCTGCTGATGCAGCCAAAACTATTCCCTCTTTAGATGTTCTCGTTAACAACACCAATCCCGATGTCATCATCAACGTTCCGGATACTGTCACCTCAAAAAACACCGGGATTAGTATCAAGCGAGGCCAAAATTACGATTGGGAGAATCCTATTCCTTATCCAGATTCCATCGACTTCTACGTAAACACCTTGGCATCTTTGAAGGTGACTCGTAGCAACCAGAACACGCAAGTAATCGGGATACTTGGATCGCTTGATTCGACGACGCTTACCGTAGAAAAGGTTCAGCCCTTTTCGGGAGATATTTATTCCTTCAAGACGCCTAAAGATCCAGGTGCAACCGGGCTTGTGGTTCTAGAGAGCGATCCTACCACGAATAAAGCCTGGGTCTCTGACAAGCCCATCAAGCTGAACACAGTTCAGACGGAGAATCCAACAGTCCTTGGGGACCTAAAGATAGAATCTAAGGATGGTATTTCCGGAACACCTATCAAGCTTAGTGATTCATCAAAACCTAGGACTATTAATTTTTCAAACAGTAATGTTGCCGCAACAAACCTGATTCAGCTTTTCCTCGACGGACAGCAGATCGCGAAGCAACTTGGATCTGGCACGACACCAAACTCGATCGCTGGGGTGAAGCTTAGCGAAGGCAGTCACTCGCTCTTTGCGACACTCTCGCAGGGTGACAATGTGGTCGCTAGAACCAGTGAAGTTGACTACGAGATGCAAACCGGTGGATTTCGTGTGCTGGATGTTAGTCCGAGCGACTTCGGCATTGCCATCGGCTCGAAGGTTATCGAAATCAAACTGTCGAGACCTTTGGAAGCTTCAGTAACAGAAGATCATTTGAGCAGCAAAATTTCTGTTCAATTGAGTAGTTCAGGTTCGCGAAACGGCCCATTCAATGGAGAATCTGGCACACAGGCCACACCATTTGTGAAACTCCTTCCCGATCGACAACGGATTCAATTGAATAACACCTCCGTTAATGCAGGCGTCCATGGAGTGTCGATCTCGGGCGGTGAAGTTTTTAAGGACGAATACGGCAACAAGCTCGAGGGCTCGAATGGGAAAGTGGGAGATTTGTACACGGCCGTGCTTGGTGCACCCTCAGGTGGAGCCAACCGATACGCTGATCCCCTGGTCCCTGGAGTGATCGCAGGCAGAGCCCCTGTGGTCGAGTATCCTCAAGCGATTCCCATGCGGGATCAGCCGAAGGGTTTTAACCCCAACGATCGGGTGGAAACCCGAGTTGCCCGACTTTATTTTTATCGCGATGCGCACCGGGTAGCTCAGATTCTCAATCGGCGGGCCCAGTCCTACGGTCGCCAAGATGTTTCGTATCGTCGGCAGCTTGCGGATCAAGCCCGAAGAGAGGCAGAGGAAGCGACCACGAAACGGCAAACCTACGAGCGTGCAGCGGTGACCGCCGCTCAAAAGACTCGAGAACTCGAAAACAAACTCAACGACGCCGAGCAAGCTCTCAACTTTACATTGACTCAGATGCAAAGGCTTGCGGCCGATCAAAACTATCTCGCTCCTCAAAGCAGGGCTGGATTTTCCGAAGCTACCAAAGATGACCCTCGATACCTGGCACCTCAGTTAGATAGTGACCTACGTAACAAGCAACTCGCTCAGCTTGAAATCGCGGCCCGAGCCTATACCGACCAAATCCGAGCCTTGGAAAGCCAAGTCTTGGTCGCCCGCGAAAAGGAAATCGCAAGCAATGAGCAGTGGCTCCAATCGCAGCGGACCGAAGAGCTCAACAAGGCCGAGCAATTCCGAATGGAGACCGCTGCGGCTCACACCGATCCAGACACCTTTGCCGAAGGCCGCCCAGATAGCGTCGATGCGGTCCATCAAGTCAGTATATCGGTCATCGGCGAAGGTGTCTTGCATCTGCGAGGTCCCCTTCGAGGGGTCAATCAAGTCCGTTTGATGGTCGATCAGATCGATACACCCTGTGGTTCAGTCCGCATTAATATTCACTCGACACAAATCAATGGCGACCAAGCCGACGAGCTTGAGGTGGTAGCCAATCGTCTGCAGACTTATATTGACCAAGCTCGATTCATGACGATGCAGTCATCGGAAGCGCTTCGCAAAGCGGTACTGACTATTGCAGCTGAGAAGGCTGATGAAGCTCGGGGAATGTACCCTGGCGATTCCCAAGAGGAGCGTGACGAGCGTTACTTGTATGTTTTCTTTGGCAAGGATTTTGTGGATGAACTCAAGGCCTTGGATTCAGAGTTGCTGCATACGGGGAACAAGCTCCTGTCGTTGCATTCCATGGATGTGACGAGTTTGTCTAGCGCACTGACGTTGATGGCTCTTGCAAACAACAGCACCCGATTGGCGATTTTGGCGAGGTTTGATGAGCTCGTTCAAAGCGACCTTGGACCGGCCGAGCAGCGATTCTTGGAAAACAGCATCGCTGAGTGCAATGGCAAGCAGTGCAAGTTTGGTTGCAGAATACGATGCAAGCACAAGGAGCCTCCTCCGACTTACCATTTGACACCCAGCGCCTCGTTTACCTCGATGCGAGGCTTCTTCGATGCAAACATCGCCAACGATGATACGCTCAATCCGATCCAGCGAGAAATGATTCGACTGGCTCAGATTCTTAAAGCTCGCTTGGTGACCGAATTGGAGCTTAAGCAACGCGTCATGGAGCGTGCCGTCATCGAAGAACGCTTGGCCGCCGTCGAGAGCGATCAAGATATGCTCAGACTTGAGCAGCAACGAATTTCTCAGTTGCGAGCGACTACCGAACAAGCTTTGACATTCCGTTCGACGATCCTTCCAGCCCTTTCCAAAGCCACATCGCAGATCGACACGGCGATCGAGCAGTATGAATCGATCTCGATGGAGCTGATCGAGATGCTTCAGCGATTGACACTTCGGATCGGGCCCGGCAGCCGAGACGATGAATCCGTTCAAGACAAGTTGATACGTATCAAGAATCTGATAACTAGCACACGCGATTTTCGACGCGAACAGTTCACGACGGCAACCGAAGGTGCCTTTACCAAAATCCAAACACCTGAGATTTCCAAGCTCTACGGTGTGGATATGTTCCTTCACGGCAAGTACCAGCGAATAAGCGAGATCTATACATCATTGGATCCAGCCGAACTTGACAGTATGGTCTATTTAACCGGGAGTAAGCAGCAACGTCAGGAGCTGCAGGGGATCGTAAAAGCCATTGCGGCTCGGCTCGATGAAGTGGAAAAACAGCTCAATCAAATCGATTTGAGCTCTGCGGAAAACAGTCAAGAAATCATCGCTCGACTCAAGGATCGTGTCGAGTGCGTGATACAAACCACCGGCGTGCTTGTGGGAAGAAATCTGGACGGTCAGCCACGCTATGCGATGATTTCTGTCCACGACTTAGAAGTCTCCTTGGATGAGATTTTGACGTTGCTCGGGGAGCAGAGTTCCAAGGTACAAAAGCTCAAGAAAATTCAGGATCAGAAGGTTAAAATTCTTGAGATGGTCGATGTGCTCTTTGCGTCGACTCAATTAGAACCCATCGCCGTCAAGCAAGCTTTTCAGGTCTACCAAGAGTGGGTCTCGTTTTTGCAAAGCATGAGAGAGGTTTTGAGTAGGGTGGATCCCAATTCAGGCTCGATGCAATCACAATTGAAGAGTGAGATCGACCAGGCACTTACACAGACAGACCTTAGTTTCAACAATTGGATCAAGAGTATCAGTCAGTTAGATACCGATCGCGCGCTGCTCCAGGCCAATCGCAGGCCATTGGACCATAAGAAGTTTCTTGACATGCTCATCGATGAGCTTGAGGAGAAATTCATCGAGTTGCTTGAGGGAACTCGCGCCCACACTGCTAATGTCGATAACTACCTCAAGCGATTGACGACTGCTCTGGATGATGATTTCAATACGCAGTTCTACTATCCGATGTTTCGTGCGATTCGCAAGGGAAGCCAAGCTTATAAAGTTGAGTTCGGTCAAACCGAAACGACCAATGTACTGGCGAATAATCGCGAGCTTGGTAAAGTCTCTCCCGCAGCAACGATGGAGTTCGACCTACCTCGCCGAGATATTTTGGTTCGCGAAGGGATCGATTCAGCGCTGGCGGTCTACAACGATGCTGGCGCACTGATCCAAGATCCAAACTTCTTGGCCCTCTCGGCCGCTAACCAAGGTGGACTTGCTCGAGGTGTCGCAAGCGGTGCTGGAAATGTGGTGAGTGTTTATCCGACGCTGAGCAATCCGACCTCCGAGCAGCTCATCCGTCAAAACGCTGGTTCAGGACCTCGTTTTGAGTCCAACGTCGAGAAACTTATCCCGGATCCGGCGATCTATAAATTCGAGACTGGGACCGGATACGAAGTCCGCCCGGTGATCGCTCCGGATGGCCAAGCGGTTGTGTTCGATTTTAACTACATGTACACCACCCAAGTTCGCGAACCGGTGCGGGCTGATGAAAAGCACCTTGGTAGAATCAGGCAACACTTCATCGATACCGATGTCCATTTGTCGAACTTTGAATTGAGAGAAGTCAGTCGTTATGTCGTGGCGCTTAAAGCAGCACGAACGGCCAAGGGTGTTCCGCTGCTAGAGGATATCCCCGTTGTGGGTGCTCTCTGGAGGCCATTGCCAAGCGATGAAAAGTCGCTCCAGCAGAACATCATTATGGCTCAAGCGACTATCTTTCCGACCCTTTTTGATTTGATGGGCTTGCGCTGGGCACCTGCGGTTTCGGATGTCGATCCGCTGCAGCTATCGAATCGAGAATATATTGTACGCAATAGAAATCGCTATCTCGAAAACCGTATTTACGACTACAGCAGCTCCAAAGTCGATGAGTTCCTGCGGATCCCCGAATCAGCTCGCCGCGCTGACCTTTATCGATCCCAGGAATCGATTCCCACGCTCCACCCCAACGGCTACGAGGGACCAGGGTTGGATTACCAAGTTACACCGATGCAGGAGGGGTACGATCCACAGGGGCGTGCTCCCAGCAACTCGCGATTCCCTAGTAAGTCCTCAGGTGGAAAAACGGGTTATTTGTCCGAGCGTTTCGAAGAGATCCCTGCTAAGCGAATCATCAGCGAGGAACTGACTAGTCCAGAGCCCAACGTCTCTCGGCAACGAGACCCAATCTTGATGAAGTCGCCAACCACGAAGCCATCGAAACGCTAGGGCTTGTACAAAAGTCAATGGAGATCACCTGATGAATATCAATCGCAGTTACCTCTTGAAGTGCTTTGTACTGGGTAGCTTATGCGGCCTTTCAACGGCTCAAGCCATCGACCCGTTGACTTACTTCAGCGGACGGCATCGGATTCGTCCTGCTTGCAATGTTCCTCCAGGTGACTACCAATACCTGCCGAGGACCCCAGCGGTGTCCTCAGGGAGTTTGCCGGCATTGCCTAGACATTCTCCTGAATCGATGGAGCGGGCCATTCAAGCCGCCAGGAATCCTGGGACCCCAATGGTACCACCGCAACTAGGTGTATACCCCAACGCGATTCCCCAAGTCGAGTTCCAAAGGAACCCAGCCCTAGCAACCTCGAACACAGCACCTTTGGTGAGTCCGGATGCTAAAACACTTCAGATGGCGGCACCGTTTTTGGAAGTAGCCCATTGCCGAATCCGTGATGCTTCGATCGCGATCGACCCGAAAGGGAATTGGACGATCAGTTTCAAAGCCGAGCAGAATCCGCTATTAGATCGCAACGCGGTGGTTCGCAATGTCGATCTGCAACTAAAGCGTAATTTGTTTGTGATGGACATTCGATTGACCGATGCGGTTGTCGCCCGCACAAGTGCTGTTTTGTCGGCTACCAGGACGCTACCTTCGATCGAGAATCATCGTTCGACGGGGTTGGTTCAGTTGCAAGTTCCCAGGATCTCGGTTCAACGCGAAAGTTCTGAATTTTATACTTTTCACGGAAACGATCCCAAGATCGCCCAGCACTTCGATCGCATAGCAGGTGCCGAGTTTCAGTTTTACGCCCTACTGGATCCTTTGACGGGTTCGGGCCAAGGAGTCGTCATGCCCTGGCAACACCCCTCCTGGAAAAATTAATTATGAGATGCCTCCTAGCCGCTGTTTTAATTCTCGCGATGGCCACACAGGTCGCATTTGCGCAGGCTCGAATCGCTCGAGTCATCCCATCGCTCGAGATCGAGATCCTTGATCCAAACGTCGATCCACGTGGAAATCCGGGAGTGATCGTCGGACAGGACGCGTGGGGGCAAACTCAAGTAGATATCGCACCGACGATTATGGTGCATCGTTACTATTACACGGGCGACAGAACTTTTCGTGGACCTGATCTTCCTGGAGGTCCAAGTATCATCGTGGCTTTCCATCCAAAAAACGGCCAGAAGGTGTATTTGCCAGTCCAAATGCTTCCTGGATCCCCCTTGGTAACCTACACGGCCCAATCGATCGAGTACGATTTCGGAGATAGAGCCGTTTTGGTTTCATTCCCAAGATTCGGAAACCCGACTGTGGTGTATCGCAATGGGCGGTCATTTACGGACCGTTTGGGGAACCTGGTCCATTGGGATAAAGTCAAAGGTGTCTTGAGCGGCCACCGAGAGTCGGACCAAGCATCAAGGATGCAGGATGTCTCGGAAGGGACAAAGTCGCTGGCCAAACCACTGGTTCTGCCTTTTCAAAATATGGCTAGGTACGTGCCCGGAGTGACGCCACTGATGGACTCGAAGGTGGGTGGGCACTTCAAAACAAGGCAGCAGGCAAGCAGCGAAACCTATCTGCCAGAACCCTAAAAAGAGCTCATCTGGGCAAAAGAGGCTCACCCTCTTGGTTAACAGGATATAGAGCATTTTGATGCTTGAGATCCTCCTGCATTCGCCTCAATAACTCATCGGAAACATCTGTCCGTGAGTCTGCTAAATCGTGTTGTTCGTATGGATCTGAATTGAGATTGAATAGTTGTCGGCTAGGGCCCTGTTTCTCCGGCAAATAGTGATAAACAAGCTTCCAATCTCCCCGCCGATACACTGTAAAGTAATTGCTGCGATGCGGGGCATGCGGGAAATGCATCAAAAACTCTCGATCTTTGAACTTGTGTTCGCTAGATACAAAAAGCGGCTTTAGCGAATTCCCGTCGACTACGTGCCCCGTAGGCACCTTAAGCTCCACCAACTCGGCGATCGTCGGAAATAAATCGTAAATCGCACTCCATCCCTTGCGAACCTCGCCCGCCGGCGTCGGCAATCTCTCCTGCCACGGATTTTGCGCAGGCTTGGCCCAAGCAGCGATGAACGGAACCCGCATACCGCCTTCATAGTGCGAACCCTTCTTACCCCTCAATGGGGCAGAGCTGCCCACCGCATGCGCCTCGCCTAGCGGTGCATCCGAACCATTATCCCCCAAGAAAAGCACCAACGTATTCTCGGCGATCTCTAACTCTTCAAAGCAATCGAGCATCTGTCCCAACGAATCATCCATCCCTCGAACGAGCGATGCAAACGCAAGGGCTTGCTTGGAGTATTTGCCACTGGTGTCCTCAACCAAAAACTTCGGATCGGCCTGAAACGGTGCATGGACTGCATAGTGACAAAAGTTCAAAAAGAATGGCTTACCTTCCTTCACGCTTTCCCGCACATGTTTCTTGGTCTCACGCGTCAGTGCCTCGGTCAAAAAGATCTCCTGGCCATGGTACGAATCTAAACTAGGCACAGCATGCTTGGAATCCTTACCCTCATTCCCAAAATTCTTGGTCCCATAGTAACTGCCCGGCTGACCGATCGATGAGCCCCCGACATTGATATCGAAACCTAAGTTATTCGGTTCGCTACCAACGCTGTTTCGCGGCCCAAAGTGGCCCTTGCCCACATGGATCGTCCGATAACCGGCTTGTTGCATGAGTCGAGCAAGCGTAACACTTGAAGCGTCCAACCCCTTCCAGTTCCAATCGGCTGGACCCGATGGCCCCCGATTGTTTGCGTCGGGATTGATCCAAGTCGTCGTGCGGTGCCGTGCACTATTTTGACCGGTCATGAGTGAAATGCGCGATGGCGAGCAAACACTCATCGCATAGAACTCGCTGATGCGAACCCCAAGTCTAGCCAGCCGTTCCATATTCGGCGTCTGATACCATCGATTCAGTGGATGTTCGACGGCCCTACCCTGCTTATCCATCAGAAACGGAACCGAGGTGTCCATCACACCCATATCGTCGACGAGTACGATCATGATGTTAGGCTTGGCACTCCCCTGCCCCATCACCGAATCGACTCCGACAAGCAATATCGATATCGCTAGGAAAACTCTTGTAGCAATCTTGATCATGCTCGATCTCCTCAACTTAGCGTGCGAGCTGAATCTCGTAAGGCTCAGAGCCTTCGACCCATCCATAACGGCGATCGGCTTGCACGTTCTCGATCGTCTGCTTTTGGCCGCTTGGCCACTGGATCTCGATCCGATCGACTCCGTTGTGTTGACCGATTCCTATGTGGATGACTCGCTCATTGGTGCCATAGAAACCATCGCCAACGCTGGCTGTAGCAATCCAACTTTCTTGACCCTTGATGGCTCGCACCAACGCTCCCGTGGCATTCCGATCCGACCGTGTTCCAACCAATTCGAGTTGGACAAAATGATTGAAAGCTTGGGTGCTATTGGCAAGCAATGCTGCGGGGCGATCCAAATGCGTTACTGCAAAATCGATCCGACCGTCTCGGTTGAAATCCAATGCCGTAAGCGAACGTCCTACGTTGTCGCTATCGAAATACTTGCCCGGACTCGGACTTCTTAGCCACTGGAATTTGCCTTTGTTGTTTTGCAACACCTGAGGAGGCATTTGCCATATGTCCAAATAATCGATGTGTCCGTTGACCGTAATGAAATCAAGCCAACCGTCGTTGTCCAAGTCGCTCAGTTGGCAACCAAAACTGAGCCATTCCAAAGTCGGCTCACCGAGTTTCGACATGCGTGTCGCATCGATGAACAAGCCCGGACGCATCTGCCGATAAAGCGTACTTACTTCATAGCGAAAGTTAGTAACGATCAAATCGAGCGATCCATCGCGATCTTGATCGCCACAAGCGATCCCCATCGAAGCTTGAGCTCGCCCTAGATGATCGACTGCAACCCCCGACCGTATCGCAGATTCCTGAAGCGATAGGACTTGTTTGCTCTCGGCGTTGGTCACACTGCTCAAGAGCAAGTGGTTGGGAGATACATCGTTTGCCAAGAAAAGATCATTGCCAGCTTGACCGTCAATATTCGTGATCAACGCACCCAACGCATAACCATCGACAAGCGAATCCAGAAGATCCTTGTCGGCGAGTTTCCAGTTCCCATCCCCTTGGTTCCATAGAATTCGGGTCCTGCCTGGCGTGAATCGCTTGGGATGGCAAAAGACCGATTCAGGGCTCGCGGGGGTCGGACATTTGCGACTTAGAAATTCGTCACCATCGATGTAAGCACACTGAACGATATCCGGTAAGCTGTCCCCGTTGAGGTCTGCCGCTTGGATAGCACTGTTCCAAATCGCAGGCGCGGTCGCTTGGGGCAATGGTACGTTTTCGAAAGTTCCGTCTCCCTGATTTTTGTACCAATGGATGTGCCCTAGATTGGCGATGAGCAAATCATCAAAACCGTCTTGATCGATATCTGCTACTCCGGTTCCTTGACCATAACCGAGGTCTCCGATGTGCGCTTGTTTCTCGAGCGATACAAAACCCGTTCCTCGAATCGATCGATACAATTGCTTAGGTAGATACGCAGGCGTTGGACTCAGTGGGCTATCGCCGGCTTGGGAAAAGAACAGGTCGGGCCAGCCATCCTTGTCGTAATCGATGGCCGAGACTCCACCTCCGAGTCCTTCTAGCGTCGTCCAGTGCTTGTTCCCTTTCGAGCCGTTGTCGTAAGCAGTTGCCAATCCGAGCGATTGAGCAACATCATCGAGTCGAATCGCAGAGGAGTCAGTGCTTTGAACTTGTTCGCTTTGGGCTTTGTTATCGGCAAGGCTAGCAGATTGGCTGTCGGGTAGCGGCCACGTTTTGTAGGGCAGCTTTTCGAGGGTCGGTGAAGCGAACACCTTGCCAGCTTGCAGTTCTTTTTGCAGCGCGATCAAATTCTGCGGGATGGGTTGCTTGGTCTGAGCAAGGGCGATGACTTCCCAACCGAACGCCAAGACTTGATCGCCGAATTGCTCGTAAAGCTTGGCGATCTCGAAGTACGCTTGATCTTTTGCTGATCCTCTTTGGATTTGGTTGGTAAGATCCTTGATACGGACGAGCTTTCCGGCTTGTTCACGAACTTCGAGAGCTTGCTCGGGCAGTCTGAGTTCCATAAGGCACTCCGAGAGGGACTGGATCGATCCGATATGCCTGCGATCGAGTTCGAGGGATTCTGCGAAGCAGCGTGCTGCGGTGTCCCATTTGGACTCGAGCATCCAGTAGCGACCGGCGATGTACCAATACTCGGGATGCCGCAAGTGACCCTCGGGTGGCGTCTTAAGCCAACCCGGGAGCTTATCGATCTGGGCTGTTTCGAGCAGTGCTTCGCCGTACCAGATCCAAGGTTCGAGTTGCTGCGGGTTGGATTTGGTAAGTGCGGCCAAGCGATCGATGCAATCTTTCCATCGATCGGCATAGAGCCTGAGTCGGACTTCACCGAGTTGACTCAATGGATTATCGGGTGCGAATTTCTCAAACGCTGTACGGAGCTCCTGCTCATCGCTTGGATCGTGAAGATCGACGAGGCTCATGAGGTCTGGCGTTGTAAAATCGCCCAAGCGAATAATACGATCGAGCACTTTACCCGCATCCCATCGGCGGCCTTGAGCATGGAGAATTGCCGTGAGCAACCTTAGTGCCGGTACGGCGGTTGGATATTGTTTGAGCAAGCCCCGCAATTTGGCTTCCGCACTGGGAAGATCGCCACTGCGTGCAAGCCACTCGGAGAGTTGGCCGGTTGCAGCCGGACCCGCTTGGGGATCTGCCGGATCGATCTGAGAAATCAGTTGGATCGCCCCTGAAAGATTGTTTCGCGCGGCCATGATTTGAGAAGCGATAAACAATGCCGGCACGGATTTGGGCTCTTGGATCAAGAGCTCTTTGGATATTGCCCAAGCTTCTTCGAATTTCTGATCGGCATAGAGTTGCTCGGCCCGTTTGAGCCGCGTCTCAAAACTCTCGGTAAGTGGCGGTATCGCCGAAGGTGTGCTGAGTGTTTTTTCTACAGGGGATTTATCCGAAAGCGGTTTTTCGGGTGGCGTTTTATTCGTAGAAGGCGAACACCCCGTGCAAAGCCAGAGTGCCAAGAATCCCCAAAGGCACGCGTGTCGAAGTTGGTAATCCAGGAGAGTTGTGCCCATGTTCTATTCGGTGCCTATCCCATCGCGCGCTGCTTGTCTTGCCAAACGTCGCGGATGATATCGCTCAAATGGTATCGAGGAGAGTAGTCGATGGCTTTTTTCAGACGACCAAGGTCTGGGACGCGTCGGCGGATGTCTTCGAAGTCTTCGTCATAGGCTTCCGTGTAGGATTGGAATTGGATGGTCGCCTTGGGATTGACGATCGAAACGACTTGATTGGCCACATCGAGGATAGAGACCGGAGAGTCCGATCCTATGTTGTAGATGTGACCGAAACAAGCTGGTTTTTGCATGAGTTGAGTCACGGCATAAACAACATCATTGACGTGGGCAAAGCATCGAGTTTGTTGCCCATCGTCATGAACCATCAAAGGCTTACCCTGCATCGCGGCTTCGACGAAACGGGGCAAGACCATGCCATAGGCACCAGTTTGACGAGGTCCGACTACATTGAAGAATCGACCGATGACGATTTGCATTTGGTGTTCGCGGACGCATGCCATGCACAGGAACTCATCGATCGCTTTGCTGGCTCCGTAACTCCAACGTGGCTTGGTCGTAGGCCCAAAGACCAGGTCGTCCGTCTCGTTCCAAATTGGTTTGGGATTCTTTCCATAGACCTCGCTGGTGCTGGCTAAAAATAGTGGGATCGGTTTGCCCGCAAGGTGCTGTCGTCGCAGTTCATCGAGCAATATCTGCGTTGGATAGATGTTGCGATGGATGGTTTGTGTCGGTTGTTTAGCAATGAGGGCAACGCCGACGGCTGCCGCTAAATGATAGACTGCGTCGACTCCATGGCAGGCTTCTTGGACACACGCAGCCTTTCCAAGATCCGAACCGATGATCCGAAGCTTGGGATTGGTTTCCAAGTGCTTAAGATTCCTGCGACTTCCGGTGCTGAAGTCATCAACGACGATGACCTCGTCACCGCGATGAAGAAAAAATTCGGTAAGGTGAGAGCCTATGAAGCCACCACCTCCGGTAACCAAAATTCGCATGAAGTCGATCCAAAGCTGAAAAACAGGGGCGGAATTGCAAGTCTTATAAGTCCCTCATTGTACCGACTGTCGAGGGTTTGTAACGAGAAAACGCCCCTAAGCGTCCCTCCTCGATAAACTTTGCCGGCTTTGCCGTTTGTACCGTTAAGGAGTGAGCCCTGGGGGGATTCCATTGGAGTTGGGCACCGCGGGATTCCGAAGCTCGATAGGCGAAGGTGGGCTCGGAGGCCCAGGGTTTCTCAAGCCGCCGTCAATTCGGTACATTGAGTAGGGTTTTCGCGATCCATTTCGCGGGCCGAGTTGAAACTTGCAAAGACCATCAAGGGAATGCTGGGTATGAAGAAAAATCCTTTTTCGAACGCCAATCGACGAAGCGTTTTGGCTGCGATGAGCTTCGTCGGTCTGGTAACCACCTGGACAGATCTGTCCGTGGCTCAAAATCGCCAACCACCCCAAGCCAATCGTCCTGGGAAACCCAACACGCAGCAACCTCCACAAACGCCTGCTCCGAGTCGCAAGATGACCGACGAGGAAAAGCGCAAAGAGCGAGTTCGGGCACTCTTTGCAGACGCCGCCAATGCTCAAAACAATGGAGCCTATCCCCTGGCCATGGAGCAATGGCAAAAGCTGATCAAGGAGTTTCCATCCGATCCGCTTGCCTCGAGCGCTCGCTACTACCTCGGGCTATGTTACCAAGAGCAATCTCCTCCCGACTATGCAAACGCAGCAGCAGCGTTTCGCAAAGCACTCGAGGACAAAGAGCTCAAGGAGCAAGAGGAAGCGCTCGTCAACCTTGGATGGTCGTTGACGCAGCTCGGGACACCCACTGCTGAGGGATCTGCGAACAATGCCGATGCGGACAAAAATGCCAAAGGTGCCTTGGTGGAAGCATCAAAAGTCTTCGCGTCGTTTTTGGACAAGTATCCCGATAGTCCCTCTGCCGATCGGGCGATCTTTTACGCCGCCGAAGCTGAGTCACGTTTGGGGAACACCGAGAAAGCAGTCGGGCTCTACAATCAACTAGTACAGAACAAGAAACTCTCGAAGTCTCCGCTCATCCCCGAAGCACTCTTTGCGTTGGGCTTCTCGTACGAAGAGCTCAAACAGCCCAAGCTCGCAAGTGAAAACTACGATGCCTTAATCAATCAGCATGCCAAGCATCCGCTGGTGCGTGACGCCAACGTTCGCTTGGGTGAAATCGCTCTGCAGTTGGATAAACCAGAGCAAGCCGCAGCGCGGTACGAGAAAGTGATCGCCTCGCCGGATTTCAAGAAAACGCCTTTGGCCGACTACATCTATTCGCGATACGCCTTTGCGCTTGCAAAGTCCGGGCAGTATGCCAAGTCCTCGGATGCTTACAAGCAGCTTGCGGCGATGTTCCCGAATTCCAAGTACGCGCAGAATGCTTCGTTGTCGATGGCTCAAACGCTCATGAGGGACAAGAAGTATCCGCAAGCCGAAGAGGCATTCAAGCAAGTGCTTGCCTCGAAAGATGCCAAGGCGATCGAAGCAGCCCACTGGCTATGTCAGCTTGCGATTCTCCAGAACCGCAAAGAACAAGTGGTTCCAATCGCACGTGAAGCGCTCGGTTGGGCCGAGCAGCTCCCTGCCAAGGATTTAACGCCGGCAGTCAAGAGCCAACTCGGTTTGCTCAAGATGGATTTGGCCGATGGACTGTTTTCGAGTGTCGATGGCAAGCCAGAGGCCAGAAAACTATTTGAGCAGATTGCACTTGAAAGCAACGACGAAGTCGTTTCGCCAAGGGCCTCTTACAATGCAGCCTTTGCAGCTTTGCAGATGGGTGATTTACCGGAAGCATTGCGATGGGCCGAGGCATTTGATAAGCGATTCCCAAAGAATGAACTTGCTGTCGATGTTGCCTATGTGCGAGCCGAGTCGTTGTTGCAACGGGGAGAGCACCAAGCGGCAAGCGATGCTTTCGAGAAACTCGTTGAGTCGGCCAAAGACCATCCATCGAGGACGGCTTGGGAACTTCGAGGCATCACTGCCGTGTATCTTGCAGGCCAGCCCGAAAAAGCGTTAACTCGCCTTGAGCCAATTTTCAAAGCTGGAGAGAACCCTACGATTCAAGTCAGTCCTGCGATACTCGCCGAAGCGAGATTTCTCCAGGGGGCTTGTATGCTCAAGATGGGCAAGCCCCAGGATGCTATCGGGGCTTTGGAAAAGTCATTGCAGGTAAGCTCCAATTGGGGACAAGCCGACGAGGTGCTCTTGGTGCTGGCTCAAGCCTACGAAGCCAAGCAGGACAAGGCCATGGCAAAATCGATCTTGGAACGATTGCTCAAGGAATACCCAAAGTCGCGTTTCAAGACTCAGGCCGAGTTTCGACTGGGTCAACTTTCGGCCCAAGCCGGCAAGGCTCAAGAGGCGATCGATTGGTACCAACGTGTGATCGCACAAAACTTGGATTCGAACCTGCGAGATTTTGCTAAATTCGATACCGCCTATTTGCTTATTCAGCAGAATCAGTACGACAAAGCCAAGGTGCTCGTCGAGCAGGTGATCGAATCGACGAAGAATCTCGGGCTCGCCCAAGAAGCCACCGTAGCCAAAGCCATCTGCATGCGGCAAGCAGGACAAGTTTCCGAATCCATCGAAGCGCTTACCAAGCTCATCGAGCAAGGGCCGACCAAGGGGGCTTTGGTCAAAGGACTTTATGAGTTGGGCGTTGGATATGGAGCCGCCGAGAAATTTGACGCGGCTGTGGGTGTCTTCGATCGGATTGAAAAAGAGTTTCCCGAATACTCGCTAATGGATCGTGTTCTCTTCGAACGAGCTTGGGCGCAAAAGGAACTCGGGAATATCGATCAAGCGAACCGATCCTTCCGGTCGATCGCCGAGAAGTTCCCTGATAGTCCAGTAGCAGCCGAATCGTATTTTCATGTCGGCCAAGCGGAGTTTGAGAACTCTAGTTTTGAAACTGCGGTGAAGGCTTACACCGTCGCTGCCAGCAAGTCCTCCAGCAAGGAGTTGCAGGAAAAGTCCCTCTACAAGATTGGTCTGGCACTTTACCAACAGAAGCAATACGAACAGGCAGCCCGACAGTTTGGCAAGCAGTTAGCCGACTTTCCTAAAGGCGAGTTGGCTTTGGATGCTAGGCTCATGATTGCCGAGTGCGCATTCAAAGCCGAGCAGTTTGCCTCGGCGATGATCCACTACGATTCGGCCCGAAAGGCGCTCGAAGCTAACCAAGACCGAGTCGGGATTCAGGAGCAGGTTCAATCGCTGATCTATTTGCATGGTGCGCAAACAGCAAGCGAGCTTAAGAAGTGGGCCGACGTGGACGCTTGGGTCAGTGCTATGGCCAAGGTGGTACCGGAATCGAACCTTTTACCAATCGCTCGGTATGAACAAGCCGTAGCGTTGCAGAATCTTAGGAAGGCCGACGAGGCATTGAAGCTATTCGAGGCTATCGCTGAAGAGCAACGCAATGAACTTGGGGCTCGCGCTCGGTTCATGGAAGGTGAGTTGTATTTTGCGCAGAAGGATTACGCCAAAGCCGTTCAGACGTTCCAAAAGGGAATGTATGGTTTTGGTGGAACGCAAGCTCCTGCTGAGGTCAAGAATTGGCAAGCTCGGTCGGCTTACGAGGCTGGCCGATGCTCGGAGGTTCTCATAGGCGACTTAACCGGCGAAAGACGCAAAAAAGCGGTCGAAACCGCCAAATCGTTCTATGAGTTTTTGCTTGCCAGCCACGCAGAACATGAGTTGGCCCGCCAAGCTCAAGACCGCATCAACGAGTTGTCCAAGTAGGATTCGAGCTAAAGACTACCGCTGTATTTTTCCCGTGGAGACTTTGCTTTTAGCTAGCCTCGAAGCCCTCGAGACGCATAGGTATTGCCCTTTAGACCCATTCTTCTTGCGGTCGAGAAGTTGCTAAAAGAATTGGGGCTAGGGGCAAACGCCACGAATGGATTGAGCTATAATCAGACGCCATGGCCCAACTTGGTTCACTTGACCCTGTATCGGTTCTTGAGATCGACGCATGTTTCCTCCTTGGCGATCTTTATTATTGAATGCTGCGTTCTTGATGATCGCTCTTTGGATGCGTTCAGGGGCGCTTGCAGCCGATTTCGAGAATGAAATACAACCGTTGCTCACCCGCTATGGGTGTAATTCCGGTGGCTGCCACGGAAAAGCCAGTGGGCAAAACGGATTTAAGCTTTCTCTTTTCGGCTTTGATTCTCAGGCTGATTATGAGGAGATCGTCGATAGGGCTCGAGGCAGGCGAGTGAACGTTGCGACGCCAGAGCAAAGTTTGCTTCTTTTGAAATCGATTGGTGCGGTTCCTCATGGTGGGGGAACTCGTTTCTCGCCCTCGAGCCAAGCGTATGAAGTTCTCAAGCAGTGGATTGCAGATGGCGCACCACCTGCGTCTCCTTCTGCACCGCGCCTGGAATCGATTCGTATCGAACCGAGTGAGCGCTCGCTTCAAAGTGGAGAGCAAGTCAATCTGCGAGTGATGGCATCTTACAGCGATAATCAGCAGCGGGATGTTACCAAGCAAGCCGCTTTTGCGAGCAATATCGACGTTGTTGCCAGCGTCAGCGACGAAGGGGTTGTTACGGCGGGCAAGGAATCGGGAGAAGCGACCGTCATGGCTCGATTCATGGGGCAGGTGGCAGTCTTTACCGCCATCCTCCCTCACGGTGTCCCACTGACTCACATCGATAATTTCCAGCCCCGCAACTATATTGATGAGCTAACGCATGAAAAGTGGAAGAAGTTAGGTCTAACTCCTACTCCTGTTTGCGATGATGCGACGTTCATTCGACGAGTGACTCTGGATGCAAACGGACGATTACCGACGGCCAAAGAGGTGCGGGAGTTTCTTGCGGATCAAAACCCAAACAAACGTTCAGAGTGGATTGATCGATTGTTGGATTCTCCTGAGTATGCCAGTTACTTTGCATTGAGATGGGGGTCAATTCTCCGCAATTCGAACTTGGCAGGTGCAGATCAAGCTTCCTATGCTTTCCATAACTGGCTCAAGGATATGTTGGCTCGCAATCGTCGATACGATGAGTTCGTAAGAGGTATCATCGCCGCTAGTGGTGAATGGCAAGACGCCCCTGCGATCAATTGGTATTGGCAAAGCCGAGACGATCAATTGCATCAGGTGACTGCCGACACCGCACAAGTCTTCTTAGGCCAAAGATTGCAATGTGCGCGTTGTCATCATCATCCTTATGAACGATGGAGCCAGGATGACTATTATGGTCTGTCCGGTTTTTTCACGCGTCTTGGACGCAAAAGTTTTGGTCAACCCCCCCCTTATTTTGCCTCTGCAAGCGTCACCACCGGCGAAAAAAATCCGCGAACGGGAAAGGTCCCAGAGCCGAAATACCTCAGCGGTGAAGTTGCAACATTTTCCGCCGAAGAGGATCCACGGCATGGATTGGTCGACTGGATGGCCAAGCCGGAGAACCCGTTCTTTGCCAAGTCCCTAGTGAATCGACTTTGGGGCCATTTCTTTGGACGCGGGTTGGTCCACGAGGTGGATGATATGCGGGCAACCAATCCGGCATCCAATCCGCAGTTACTTGATGCATTGGCCAAAGACTTTATCGACCATCAATTCGACATGAAGCATATTTGCCGAGTGATGCTCAATAGCAACGTTTACCAGCTTGGAAGTGAGCCAACCGATGGCAATAAAAAAGATCGGCAAAATTTCGCTAGATACTATGGCCGCAGGATGATCGCAGAAGTGTTTCTCGATTCGGTCGATCAAGCTGCGGGAGTAAAGACCAAGTTCAATGGCGTAGCCAGTTCAGCCCGAGCCGTCGATCTGCCCCATGAGAATTTTGGATCCCATTTTCTTGACACTTTCGATCGACCTCGCCGCGTGACAGGTTGTGAATGCGAGCGATCCAGCGGAGCGACCTTGGCTCAGGTTCTGACTTTGGCCAACAGCGACGAAATCGAGAGCAAGGTAGCTGATGCCCAGGGTGTCATTGCACGACTGGTGAAAGATCAAAAATCCCACGATGAGATCGTCGATGAGCTGTATCTCGGATCGCTAAGCCGTTTTCCGAATGCAGAAGAACGAACCAAGACCAAGTATTTTGTGGATTCCATCGAGAACAAAACCGAGGCCTATCAGGATTTGCTGTGGACTTTACTGAACTCACGCGAGTTCATGTTTAATCATTGAATAAGGGAGCGAAGAATGTTCGAGATCGAAGGAATCAATGGCGGCAATATTGCTTCAGGTGCCTCTCGACGAACGTTCCTTCAGGTAGGTGCGTTGGGAGGCGTTGGCTTTGCAGGACTATCCCTTGCAGATCTGCTTCGGATGCAGGCAGCGGCCCAAGAGCCAGCGACTGGCAAACGCAAAAAGTCGGTGATTCTCGTATGGCTTGCAGGGGGCCCAAGCCACATCGATATGTACGATTTAAAGCCACAAGCTCCAGCAGAGATCCGGGGTGAATTCCGACCCATTGAAACGAATGTCAAAGGCATTCAGATCAGTGAGCATCTCCCTTATCAAGCTCGGATCATGGACAAGCTTGCGATTGTAAGATCCGCTTTTCATACCAACGCTGGTCATGGAATGGGGAGTCAATGGATGCTCACCGGCTATCAGCCTACCATCGAGGTTAATGACAACATCTACCCTTCGTGTGGAAGTGTAGTAGCGAAGATGAAAGGGTCCAATGAGCCAGGATTACCTGCTTATGTAAACCTGCCACGTCTGTTGCCACTTGGTAAGGCGGCTTATTTGGGGGCTTCTTACAATCCGTTTTCACCCGATAGTGATCCGAATCAAGATTCGTTCGCTGTACGAAATTTGAAGTTGCCCGGGAGTGTTCCAATCGCCCGATTGGATCGCCGTCGCGTGTTGCTAGGCGAACTCGATCAGCTTCGGCGCGATATTGATAACAAGGGGGATCTAGTCGGCTTGGATAAGTTCTATCGCGATGCGATGGAGATGGTAACCAGTGATAAAGCTCAAACGGCTTTTGCTATTCAAAAAGAACCAGTGAGCCTTCGTGATACCTATGGCCGCAACGACCTGGGGCAAAGTTGCTTGCTTGCTCGGCGATTGGTCGAGGCAGGCGTGACATTCGTGACCATTCAAGCCGGGGGTGGGTGGGATACACACGGCGACAACTTCAAGCAACTCAAGGACAGTTTGCTACCCAAGTACGATCAAGCCGTGGCGGCCTTGGTGCAAGATCTTCATGATCGAGGACTATCCGAAGATGTGTTGGTCGTATCTTTTGGTGAGTTCGGTCGAACGCCAAAGATCAATGGTGGTGCTGGCCGCGATCATTGGCCCGGTGCGATGTCGATCTTGTATGCTGGTGGAGGTTTGAAAATGGGGCAGGTCATCGGCGAAACCAATGCGTATGCGGAGTATCCGACAAGTAAGCCTTATTCGGTTGGATGTGTACTCAGTACGATCTACCATTGCTTAGGCATCGATCACAAGCATATCTTCTATGATCCTGCCAATCGCCCGCTACCGATTCTCAACGAGGGTGAGCCGATCGCGGAATTGATTGCATGATGATGGATAGCAGACTCTGGACATTGATTTTGAGCCTTGCGATTCCAAGTTGCTTATGGGCTCAGTTGCCATCGCCGAGGCTCGATCGGATTTCGCCTTTGGGGGCTGCCTCTGGGGGGAAAGCCGAATTGGAAATCGTTGGTGCGGATCTGGAGGAGCCAAGTCTCGTCTTCGATCATCCAGGTATTTCCGCAACCAAGGTTGAAGGCAAGGATCGATTCTTCCAGCTTTCTGTTTCCAACGAGGTTCCCGAAGGAACATACGATTGCCGAGTGATTGGCAAGTATGGGATCAGTAATCCTCGGTTGTTTGCGGTACATCGAGGGTTGGCGGATGTTGCCGAAGTTGAACCTAATAATTCTCAATCTGCAGCGCAAGCGATCCAAGTAAATGATGTTGTGTTTGGGATGAGCGACAGCAATGAGTTGGATGTATTTAAGCTCCAGCTTATGCAGGGCATGCGTGTCACGATCGATTGTTCTGCAGCTCGGCTTGATTCGATGCTTGATGGAACCTTGAAAGTGGTCGATGCGCAAGGCAGGCAGCTAGCGGCAAGCAGCGATTATTTCGGTAGAGATCCAATGATCGACTTTATCGCGCCATCGACTGGGGATCACTGGATATTGCTCCATGATTTGTCTTATCGGGGTGGGATGCCATATCGATTGATGGTCACTACGAGGCCATTTGTTGAGAACGTATTTCCTAGAGTCGTGCAGGAAGGACGAGACGTGAACTTCACGGTGCTCGGCCGAAACTTAGGTGCTAAGTCGAGTGAAACGACCAAGGAGTTGCAGGACGTGAAGTTGTTCGAAGCTGGTTTTACGGGGCGGTCGCCTGCGAATGTGCTTGAGTTTGGAAAGTTTGTTTTTCTTGAGCACCCGGCGCAGCATTCGGTTGCTCCGACGGCATCGACTTGTACGATCAATGGATGGCAGGTTCGACCTGAATTCGAAGGGGTACCAACGGTCAATGCCATCAATGTAATGTCGACGGATTTGCCCGTTACTCAAGAAGTTGAGAGCAATGATCCCCAGCAAATCGAGTTGCCTGTTGCAGTAAGTGGTCGATTTGATGTTCCTAGAGATGCCGATTGGTATACATTCACAGCGGCGGAAAATGGAAGTTACAGCATTGAAGTTTACTGTGAGCGGATCGCTGGCCAAGCGGATCCTTATGTAGTGATTTTTGATGAACAAGAGAAACGGGTTTTGGAGCTCGATGATTTTGGCCATCGCATCAATGCCTTTGATGGGCATTTGCGTGATCCATCTGGAACGGTGAATTTAAGTCAGGGCAAGCGATACAAAGTATTGGTTCAAGATCGTTATCAGCGAGGCGGACCGCGATACCAGTATGTTATGGAGTTGCAGCCTAGTCGGCCCGATTTTTTTGTTGCTACCATGCATTCTCAGAATCCAGGGCCTGGTGGCACAACACTTTGGAGGGGAGGAGCCGCTTATTTCGATGTGATCATCCATCAGACTCGAGGGTATAGCGGTCCGATTGTGATTACGGCTGAAAATCTTCCGCAGGGCGTGCATGCTATTCCTGCGACGTTGGGATTGGGGAGCGGTGGAACTTTTGTTTTGTGGGCAGACCAAGATGCCCCAGAGACTGCGGCGCCGATTCGATTGATCGCGACTGGGGAAAGGGCGGGAGTGAAGTTTACTCGCGAGGTTAGGCCTTATGCGAGGGTATGGAATCAGGGAGATGGGACCAGCCAACCGATGCGAGAGCACTGGATTGCGGTACGAGACAAGGCTCCGTTCGCATTGAGGTTTTTGGAGTCACGGGTACCGGTGGTTGCGGGGGCTAAGGTGGATGTGAAGCTCAAGTTGGATCGTCATTGGGGGTCATTTAAGGAGTCGCTGAATGTTCTTTCGAATTCGTGGCCTGGAAATTTCAAATTCAACAGTGTGCAAATTCCAAGTGGGGCCGACGAGGTAACTGTATCGATTGAGGTTCAAGCTGGTACGCGAGCAGGAGAATACACTTTGAGTCTATTGGGTCAGGGGCAAGTGCCCTTTACCAAGAAAGCCGATGGTAGTGAGCTCAAGAATACATTGGTATCTCTGCCGAGTCAGCCGATCACGTTACTAGTGCAAACTCCGGAGCCTGCCAAAAAATAGAACCAACAAGGGACAAACCAACAAGGGACAGCCTCCGTATTTCTGATCGAGGTACCCGAACGAGATGGTTTCATGCTCTTGGTCGAGAGGCGCAAACGCGTGGATAAGACAACAGAACATTCATTCGAATCCTCTTCCCTAGGAGATTGGAAAAGTCTTCTCGTCGGTGGCCTCGTCGGTGGCCTTGTTGGTGCTATCCTCGTTGGGTTATTGACATGGGTGGCGAACGCCAGTACTGACTCAGGGCTGTCGGAAAACTGGCTGATTCAACAGCTCGACAAAGCTCGGGAGATTCTGACGGCCTGGGACATTTTAGCGTTTCCAGTGTTGATGCTTTTGGTCTTCGGCGTACACGAAATCGGGCATGTTCTGGGTGGCCTGTCGCAGGGGATGCGATTCCTGATGTTGATTGTTGGACCTTTCGGCTGGCACGCCTCGTCCTCCGGCTTGAAATTCCAGTGGAATACTACTCTAGCGCTTATGGGAGGCCTAGCTGCCCTGCTTCCGAAGAAAATCGGAGCTACTCGTCGGCAGTTACTGGTGTTGATAGCTGGAGGTCCGCTCTCTAGCCTTGTACTGGCAATGTTCGCCATCGCACTGGCATCGGTAAGCGGCCCTCGCTTTACGGCGTATTGCACGTTCGTCGCTGCTACATCATTTGGGATTTTTGTAGTTACTCTGATTCCTGTACGCTCGGGTGGCTTCATGAGCGATGGCTTGCAGATAATCGATGTGCTCAGGGGGGGCAATTCGATCATCGGTCGAAATTCACTCATGCAGATCTTCGCACAAAGTCTAGACGGTGTTCGTCCTCGCGATTGGGATTCGTCGGCGATAGACGAATTGGCCAGGGCTGATTGTAAAGATTCGCTACAGCGTACCGGTGGTTTGCTGTATCTGCTTGCCCATGCTATGGATTGCCGGCAAGATGGAGACATTGAGCGGTACCGGGCATTATTGGAGTCGAGTGTTGATCGATACCCGTCGGGTTTCAAGCAATCCATCCATATCGAACTGGCCATCTGCGCGTGGTTGGCTAGGGATACAGACGCGGTTCGACGGCACTTAAAGGCGAGTAGAGGTGGAATCGTCGAAAAATCCCGCAGGCTTCTCGCACAGGCGGCACTTGCGAAACTTGAGGGACGCGCTGAGGACTGCGAGCGGGATCGACTCCTTGCATTCAAGGCGCTCGAAATAGCGTCAGACGTCGGACAAAGAAAACTGACGGAAGATCAGCTTGCGATATTAGGTCGCGAGGCTTGAAACGTTGGATGATGAAAGAGAAATGGGTGATAGGGACAGTCCCCAGTTCAAATACGGGGACAGTCCCCGAGTGTTGAAATACGGGGACAGTCCCCGAGTTGAGGGTGCGGGAATGACAGCAATTTTTTCGGCGGCCAAAAGCGAAATCGACCACCGATCCGACCCAAAAGAGGGGCTTACTCGCTTGTTCAGCTGAAATTTTTTCCAACTCGGCGCAGTCCTCTTGCGCTAAGCCCTCTAAGGACTCTTCGAAATATCCATCAACCCTCTTGCAACATCGTGTCTCGCAACCCCTGGACTACCGACCAGAGTGTCTCAGGACTATTCGAATCACCACAGCAAGATCTTTCTCTCGAATCCTCTCGCTTTTATTGCGAGCTTGCTCTAGCTCGCTCGCTAAGGCAACGTGTTGCTTGATTGCTCAGTAATAGGCTGCTTTAGGTGGATCGCTCAGGTGCGTCTGCAGTGCTGGTCTGCTGACCTTCCAAGCTAGCCTTTTTACCAGTCCGATATCGATACATCTGCCCAAAATCCCTGGCCTGACGTAATACCACCTCAGCACCAAATCGATGTTGCTTGATGCACTCGGGGATGTCCACGGGCAACGTGTTGGTTTCCCGCTGTAGTATCTTGTTCCTGATGCACCACTCGAGTGCATCCAAGTACTCCTTGTCGGTGTAGTCCAAAAAACCTTTATCGCTGCAACGGAAACCACCCTGATGCAACTGAGGATCATGCGATAGCTTGTCCATTTTCATCACACTAATGAACTCTCCTTTGGATATCTTCGGAACCGCAAGCGATGCTTTTTCGCTGGCTTGTCTATCCTCAGGATCCTCGGAGAGGGTGGCGATGGAGGCTTGGTCCGGTAAATCGACCTTCGCGATCGGATCTGCCTTCTGGGCCTCCGTCTTCTGTAGCGACTCCTGTTTAGATCGAAGCACATCGAGCCTGATCTTGCCCGAAGTGTACTGGTAGTCGTCGATCCCCTGGGCTATCCCAGCCTTAACCGCATTGAGGTCGACATACAAAGCACACCCAAGCAGATGCTCTGTATCCTCAATAATCGTAGAGTGAAAACGGCCTTTCCAAAACGGACCCATAGAACCACCGTCTTCGAAATTTGCCCTTTGGGCAACTTTTTGACAAAGAAGGCGCATCCACCAACTGATGCTGCTTAAACGCTCTCGGATTTCCTTGATTTTTTTCTCGTTCTTTGCCAGAGCTTCAATTTGCGTTTCCTTTGGGGCAATGGGCACATGAAGAACCTTGTCCCCAACCTTGAGCCGCTTTTTAGACTTAGGACAAAGGGTCATCCAACGTCGAGCAACTTCAAGATCGTCCCACTGCTTGACCGCATCGGGCCTGGATCGCAAGATTTGGTGAATGTGGTTGCTCATCAAGGAGTAACTAAAAAGGTCGATTGCCATAAGTGAACTTTGGAATTCCATAATATCGACAATCCAATCCTTGCGATGGGAATTCTGTGTTCCAGTGACTAGATCCTCACCGAGGAGGAACAGATTCCTGGCCGTCTTTGCGACGGTATGAGCGATGGTGACTTCATCGGGGTTAATCAAACTTTTACGGGTTTTACGAGACATAGCAGTAGCCCTCCTGTCTGGCCTACAGATGAACGAAACAAACAAACACGGGTAAAAACCATCCGCGGTGTCCATCCGCAACCACATGCAAGGTATCGGACCTTGTCAGTGGTTCCAACGCTTTCGATATGCTTGTGGGTATTGAACCCAGCATAGATTGAAGCGTTCATATCTAGACGAGCGCCCTTCGCCTAGCAACCGATTTCCTGATTGTGCAGAAAATTGAAAATAAGTGTTGGATTTGGTCGAAGAATTTTTCGATTTTGCGATCGAGTTCTGCGCGGTGCCCCAGCGAGAGAATCGCTAGCAAATAAATGTATGCATACGCATGGTCTGTACCCGTGATGAACCAGGCTTGAGGGCTTTAGGCGAGAGGCTGTTGGACTCATCGACCGTAGCACGGGACTCCGGTACGGTCGTTTCCTTTGATGCTAAGTAACAGACGGGTCAGAGCCCCGTCCTACGGTCGAGCACAAGGCAGCAGGCACATCGGAATCTGCATGCCACTATTTCAAGCGCACGAACTGTTCTCATGAGATTCGCTCTCACCTATCAGCTCGCAGCGAGTAGAGTCCCAAATGTCGAGGCTTCGCTCAGAACGCAAAGTAGGTGGGAAACCGAAATCAGTGTTTCTTGGGATCCGGATCTCTTTTTTGTAAAAAAAGGGACGATCTATCCAGAAAACGTAAGATTGCGCGTCATGATTTGGTTTGTCATGTGCCTAGTTTTGGTCTGCCCAGTTTAGTGTCTCAAATAGGATTATCCAAAGGATGAAAGATCAATCGTCGAAAATCCTTCCGCTGGAGGGCAATCCGGAGACGGTTCACGAGGCTCTGGTTGACCTAAAACGGGCCGATCCATCCCCGACTGGGCAGCAACCCCCTAGGTCGGAATCGACCGGCGGGAATTCAAAATTCAACTCGCCCACGGAAATCCT
Organism: Pirellula sp.; assembly: GCA_040381975.1. Lineage (GTDB taxonomy): Bacteria > Planctomycetota > Planctomycetia > Pirellulales > Pirellulaceae > JBKCUI01. The sequence continues at coordinate 46,061 of JBEIGI010000015.1, read as the reverse complement.
CTTGGATCACTCTGGAGGGGCCCCTGATCTGGTTTTTGAAGTGGTCTGCCCGGAGGAGCCGGATGGAACCTCCGGAGAACCCGATTCTTCGTTGCAAAAGCACGATACCCAAGAAAGCGAACAAGTTGCTTCATTATTAGTTCGAAATAAAACATTTCGTCCATTCAACGAACGCTTCTGGATCGGTGAGCAAATAGGTACCGGGGGGATGGGATTTGTCCACCTAGGTTGGGATTTGAATTTGCAAAGGTATGTTGCCATCAAACTCATTCGTCACGATCGAAAGGCGGACAAGCAGGTTGTGCATCGATTTCTTCGGGAAGCTAGGATCGCAGGTAGATTGCGGCATCCAGGGATTCTAGGGATTCATGATTTTTATATCGAGCCAACTGGCTCGGGCTATATCATCATGGACCTCATCACCGGTAAAACCATGGAGCAAGCGATCGCAGAGTCCAAGGATGACGAATCGAAGCGTCTATCATTGCTGACAACCTTCTTGCAGATTTGTCAGGCGGCCTCTTTTGCCCATGCCAGCGGTGTTGTTCATCGAGATTTAAAACCAGCCAATATCATGGTTGGCGACTACGGTTTGGCTACCGTTTTGGACTGGGGGTTGGCCAAAGTTGTAGGGACTAAGGGTGCTCAAAACGATCCCTTGGAGGAAGAATCCGAAGCGGATGAAGTCCTCCCGATGGTGTTGGAACGGATCTCTCCATCGCAAGATTGCTTTAGTACCCAATTCGGGACTGTTATGGGAACCCCTTACTACCTTGCTCCAGAACAAGCGCGGGGGGAGTCTGTGGACTACCGGGCAGATGTTTTCTCACTTGGTGGTATCTTATGCCATCTCCTAACCGGTTCTCCACCGTTCGTCGGTGAAAAAATACTCGATGTATATCAGCAAAGTGCTTCCGGAGATGTGTCGCGAGCTATGGATCAATTGGATCGCTGCGGCGCTCCGACCTCAATTGTCTTGCTGGCAAAACAGTGCTTGGATCCAAACGTGAGTAATCGGCCGGAAACCGCAAGCTCGTTGGTTCGTGTGTTGAAGGCTTACTTGGAATCTGGCCAGCGGAGAGCAGAAGAGGAATTGGTGCGATTTTTTGATCTCTCCCTAGATATGTTTTGTATTGCAAATACCCAAGGATATTTCTGGAAAGTAAATGGGAACTTCACTAGGGCTCTTGGGTACACATCGAAGGAGTTAACCTCTTTGCCATTCATCGAGTTCGTTCACCCTGAGGATCGGATTGGTACGCTCAACGAAGTCAACCGTCTGTCCAAAGGAGAACTGACGATCCAATTTAGAAATCGGTATCTAAAAAAGAATGGCCAGTACATATGGCTCGAATGGAACGCAAGATCTCTAAAGGACGAAGGGATCGTTTATGCGGTCGCTCGAGACATCACCGAACGCATTGAATTGGAGGAAGAAAAAAAACGAATTGAGTCAGACCGTTTTCGACTCTCTGAAATCGTTGAATCAGCGGGCGACGCGATCATCGCTAAGGATCTAAATGGAGTCGTTCAGAGCTGGAATTCTGGGGCCGAAAATCTTTTCGGATACGAGCTCGCCAAGAGCCAAAAAGCTTTCATAGATTTCGCGGAGAATGCAAATATCCCACTGCACTCCGTAGACCAATCGGGAACCATTATTTGGGCCAATAGTGCCGAGCTGAATTTCCTAGGCTATTGCCGTCATGAGTATGTGGGGCAACCGATCGCCAAGTTCCATGCCGACCAAGAAGCGATATCCGATATTCTTCGGTTGTTGCGGCAAGGGGAATCCATTGCTCATTATGTCGCGAAACTCATGGCCAAAGATGGGTCGATCAAAGATGTAGCGATATATTCAAGCGCTTTTCAGGAAAACGAAGGGACGTTTCATACTCGATGTTTTTCAATCGAATTGAGTCCTGATCGCTGAGGTTCAGCGAGCTTTCTGTCGCAACCCCCATTCTAGTCGTTTGTCGAAATTCTTCGGCTCTCCCTGTTCCGTACGAAGATTTTCAAGCTAGTCTATAACAGGATTGCAACCGATTCTTTGAACTCCTTTTTTGCCTATATTCAACTCGCTGTGACGGGGATCTTTCTACCTATGATTCGCTTGGCACTCGCACCGGTTATCGTCCTTGTTTCCTTCCTGACCCAAAACCTGATTCTGCGTGCAGAATATCAGGATAAACCTCAAGAGCCCGCTGCTACAGCGCCCGCAACGACCGAGCCAGCGACCACCGAGCCACCGGCTACCCCAGCGGTTCAAGAGCCTGCGCCCGCCTCGTCTGCTAGTGAATCAAAAGTGCAAGAACCAAAGCCAGCCCCCGAAACCGATAAGAGACTCGAAGCTATCGAGAAACTGCTTGAGCAACTCTCCGGAGAACTAAAGGCTCGTAAAGAGCCCGATGTTGCAAAAAAAACGGATGAACCCAAAAAGGCCGAGGATAAAAAACCTGAAGCACCATCGGACTTAGTGGCAACGCCGCGCCCTCGTGCAGAACGCCAATCACCTCCTCGATTACCCGCAAGCGTCAAACTCGAATCCGCTTGGCTCGAGGAGATTAAGTGGCGCTCGATCGGCCCTGCAAACATGTCGGGAAGAATTACCGATATCGCAGTTCATGAAAAGGATACCTCGCTCTGGTGGATCGCTACGGCCTCAGGTGGATTGCTCAAATCGACCAACCACGGAGGCTCGTTTCAACATCAATTCGATCGCGAAAAAGTAGTCTCGATCGGTAGCATCGCAACCGACCCCAGCAACAAAGATGTCCTTTGGGTTGGAACCGGTGAGATTAATCCTCGCAACTCTGTATCCTACGGAAACGGTGTTTACAAAACTGTTGACGGCGGCAAAACCTTTCAACACCTCGGCCTTGATCGTTCCTACCAAATCGCTCGAATCCTAGTCGACCCCAAGAATCCAGACACCGTTTACGTCGGTGCCGCAGGTCGACTCTATGGAAGCAACCCCGAACGTGGAGTCTACAAAACCACCGACGGCGGTAAGACTTGGCAACAAATTCTGTTTGTCGATGACCAGACCGGTGTGATCGATATGGCGATGAGTCCGACGGATCCCAACACTATCGTCGTTGCGATGTGGGATCGGTTGCGAGATGGATTCGATAGCTGGCCCGGCACAGTTCCCAAGCCAGATGGGGTTGATGGCTACGATCCTATTCGAAAATGGGGTAAGTCCGGTGGAATCTACCGTACCACCGATGGAGGGGCGAATTGGAAAAAAATATCCCAAGGTTTACCGCCAGGCATGACCGGTCGTATCGGTTTGGATTGGCAACAACATTCGCCAAACACTCTCTATGCAATCATCGATTGTGAGGATATCGGAAAAGGCCCCCCAGCCTTTGCTGCTTATCTGGGACTCGTCGGAAACAACGTCGATTCTAAATCGATCATCACTCAAGTCATGACCGATAGCCCCGCAGCCAAAGCGGGACTATTAGCCGGTGACCAAATCGTAACGGTCGATGGCAACAGTATCACGCAATTCGATCAGTTGCTCGAAACCTTACGAAAAAAGAAGGTTGGCCAGCGTGTCAGCATCACAGCCAAGCGAGGTGAAGAAGAGAAGACTTATGATATCCTGCTAACGGGCCGTCCAGGTACGAGTGCCCAAGCCACTACGGTTTCATTGGGCTTGCAAGGCGAGGATAAAGACGAAAAGATTGTCGTTCAAAGAGTTTCTGTCGGTGGCTCTGCCGCCAAAGCTGGGGTCAAGATCGGGGATGTGATCACCAAGGTCGATGGCAAAGCTCCCGGACCTTTCCAAGCACTCAACGAAAGCACGCAAAAAAAGTCCGAAGGGGACAAAGTCCAACTTGAAATTCAGCGTGGCGAAGAAAAACTCGATGTAACGGTAGTTCTCGAAGCTCGCGTCGGTCGAGGCGGCGGTTTTCAAACGCCTGCCCAAAGCAACGTCTTCATGGGTATTCAAGGTGAGGATGCAACCGGTGGCGGAGCGAACCTGACCTCGATCACCGAGGCTGGCCCAGCCGAGAAAGCTGGACTTAAATCTGGCGACATCGTTACGCAGATCGATGGAAAAGAAATCGCGGGTTACGATGCATTGGTTGCTGAAATCCGCACGCATAAGCCCGACGATAAACTCAAGGTGAAAGTCAAGCGAGGCGATCAAAGTGTTGAGGTCGAAGTCACTTTGGCCGATCGTCTCTCGGGTGGATCTGCTGCCCGCCCTTATACCTACTCGTATTTTGGCCAATCCCCAAATATCCAAGATCAGCAGGGATCCGATGGTTACAAGTACGGAGGGGTTTATAAATCCACCGATGGCGGGGAAACTTGGCAAAGAATCAATTCACTCAACACTCGACCCATGTACTTTAGTGTCGTGAAAGTTGATCCGAGCGACACTAACCATCTGTATGTACTTGGTGTTGCTCAGCATCAGTCGAAAGATGGCGGCTCGATCTTCACCGAAGATTTCGGTCGAAGGGTTCACGCCGACGGTCACGACCTGTGGATCGATCCGAATGATGGGCGGCACATGATCATCGGATGCGATGGTGGAGTCTATGTTACTCACGACCGAGGCGCAACATGGGATCATATCAATACCGCTGCGATCGGTCAGTTCTATCATGTCGCAATCAGCCCTAAGCAACCTTATTGGGTCGCCGGTGGTTTGCAGGACAACGGGTCTTGGGCAGGACCTGCAATCAGTCGATCAGGCGGAGCGGTCAACGAAGATTGGGTCAACCTCAACGGAGGAGACGGTTTCGTATGCCGCGTCGATCCAAGCGACCCGGATCTGTTCTATGCCGAAAGTCAAAACGGGGTGATCGTCCGTCGGAACCTCAAGACAGGTGAGAGAGGTTCGATTCGACCCGCTCGTGTCGATGGACTCAGTTACCGTTTCAATTGGAACACACCATTTATCCTTTCGAGCCACAATTCAAAGATTTTTTATACGGCGGGAAACTATGTTTTCCGATCGTTGGATCGCGGAAACGATTTAAGGCCCATATCGCCCGAGATCACACTTACGCAGCGTGGTTCTGCCACGGCTCTTTCGGAGTCGCCAAGGGACCCGAACTTACTGTACGTCGGGTCTGACGATGGGGCTCTTTGGGTCACTCGCGATGGCGGTACTACTTGGAAAAACATCACTGCCAATCTCAAGTCACCCGGCCCACGCTATGTTGCGACGATCGAAGCGTCTCGGCACTTCAAGGGGCGAGTCTATGTGTGCCTCGATGGGCACCGCTCCGATGACGATAACCCTTATGCTTTTGTCTCCGAGGATTTCGGCGAAACCTTCAATCCTCTGCATGCAGGACTTCCATGGGGATCGACCCGATGCTTGCGCGAGGACTTGGTCAATCCGAACCTGTTGTATCTAGGTACCGAGTTTGCATTTTGGGTGTCGATCGATCGAGGTCAAAACTGGACGCAATTCAATCAGAACTTACCGACCGTGGCGATCCATGAGGTGGCGATCCATCCTGAAAATGGAGAGATCGTCGTTGCAACGCATGGAAGAAGTCTTTGGGCATGTGACGTTAGTGGTCTAAGGCAACTCAAGCCCGAGAATGTCGGTAAAGAGATTGCATTTTTTGATCCCGTCGATGTAACTCGCTGGCGAAGTGATCCAGGCCGAGGAGGCACCAATCGCAGTTTCGCAGGACAGAATCCTTCGTCTGGAGCGAAGTTATGGTATGCACTTCCGAACAAGGCCGAGAAGGTTGTCGCAAGGATCGAGAATATCGAAGGCGAGCTAATCAATGAAGTGACCGCAAAAGCAGAACCTGGTTTGCACGTGATCAGTTGGGATCTAACCCAAACCAATCGCGATCAGGGCCGAGGGCCCGGCGGTGCTGCTAGTGCCCCCAATCAAGCCAGCAGCGCACAAGCCGGTGGCCAAAGTGCCGGCGGCCAAGCTGCCGGCGGAGGCGATAGAGCTGGTCGTCAGCGCCGTGGACGTGGCGATAATCCGCCAGAAGGCACCAATGCTCCATCGGACGAATCCGCACCAGCAACCAATCCAACCCCGCCTGCCCAAGAAGAGTCGGATGCCGAAGGTCAGCAACCATCGACGCCTTCAGAGGAGTCACAACCTCAGGCAACTCCTCGGCCACAAGGGCAAAGACCTCCGGGCGCCCCGGGCGCTGCAGGTGCAGCGGGAACTCGACCACCCCAAGGGTTTCAAGGTTTCCGAGGACCCCGTCCGGTTCCTAATGGGGTTTATCGTGTGCAACTGGTTGTCGATGGTAAGGTGATCAAGAGTCAGTCGATCACGGTCTCGCGCGATCCGAATCTGCCCGAGAATGCGGTGGCCGACGAGCTTTATGAACTCAAAATCTTGTTGGACAAACAAGCCAAAGAGAACAAGTATCAAAACAAATCCAATGGTCGAGGCAACTTCGGTGACGATTGATCGAAGCGCAAAGGGTTTCTCTCTCGTCGAACTGCTGGTGTCGATAGCAATCCTTGGGATATTGATCGCCCTATTGCTGCCGTCGATTCAGGGTGCTCGGGAGGGCGCAAGACGCCTACAATGCTCGAACAACCTGCGACAGATGGGAATCGCACTGCATAACCATGTCGATGCGAGGAAGACTTTTCCGGCATCGGGTTGGACGATCGCTTCGCCTCACAATCCCTCGGGATCTTATTTGGGTTGGCAAGCTGCGGTGTTGGTCCATTTAGAGCAGAGTCAAGTTGCACTTGGATATGATCGTAACAAGCATTGGTGGACCGATAGCAATCTGCTTATTGGTCGTATTCCGATGTCGGTCTATCAATGTCCTTCGGTGCCGCTTACCGAGCGTCCGCGTAGTCTTGTTGCCAAGCCGCCCCGCCCTGCTTTGATTTTGGACAGTCCGCTCGGTGCAACCGATTATGCGGCGATTATGGGGGTTCGTGCTCTCATCGCACCGCAGACTTACTTATCGACGGAGGCTACGCGTTCGGTAATGTTTCGGAATTCAGCGACGCGGTTTGCTGATATCACCGATGGTACATCGCAAACAGTAATGGTTGTCGAGAGTTCGGCAAGGCCGGCTGTCTTTCGTCAATCAATGTTCGTGCGCGATGTTGGGAACGACCAGGGTAATGGATGGGTAGATAGCGAGGGTGGTTTTAGTTTGGACGGATCCGATGCGAGTGGAACTCGATTGGGCCAAGGTCCGAGCATGAGTCCTTATGCAATGAACCGTACCAATCAGAACGAGCCTTACAGCTTCCATCCAGGCGGGGTGCATTTCTTGTACGCAGATGGACATATCGAATTCACGAATGACTCGATCGCTTTGCCGGTTGCTGCAGCACTCATTACACGTGCAGCGGCCGATTGAGGATTTGTAGGTTAACAGTCGGGAAAAGCTGCAAAAAATTCGCTTACCAAATCACACACTTTTCTCCATTTTTGTGCACAATCAGTGTTTCAAAAGAGGATTCTGGGAGGGACCGGAAGAAAGGAAACACAGAGGCACAGAGGACACGGAGAGGGGGGAGTCAGTAGTCTCTGGAACTCTGTACTCTCCGTGACTCCGAGTTTCAAAAGAGGATTCTTGGAGGGACCGGAAGAAAGGAAACACAGAGGCACAGAGGACACGGAGAGGGGGGCGTCAGTAGTCTCTGGAACTCTGTGCTCTCCGTGACTCCGTGTTTCAAAAAAAGGAGTTCAAAAGATAGCTACGCAGAGCGTCCATAGGTTTCAGTCAATTCACCGAGCCAATCGGCAAGCGATGGGGTGAGCAAGCCCGGAGGACATCTCCAAATCCAATTGCCTTGAGTGGTCCCTGGAATATTCATCCTTGCCTCACTCCCCAACCCCAACAGGTCTTGTACGGGAGTGATCGTCAGACTCGCGACCGACCGCCAAATCGCTTGGGTCATCGCGCGATGAATGCCATTCGGAGTGCAATCGAGGTAACGGATCGCATAAGCCTTCTCGCGATCGATTTGATCTTGAGTGCGCGTGCTAGCACCACCGGCGACACTTTTGTACCAACCCACAACGGTATCGTTGTCGTGCGTGCCGGTATAAGCGACACAGTGGGCTGGATAGTTGTGAGGTAGATCCAACGCGGAGGCCGATGCATCTCCAAAACCGAATTGCAAGATCCGCATCCCTGGGAATCCGAACGCGTCTCGCAACTGATGCACCTGGGGGGTGATGAACCCTAAGTCTTCGGCGATCACAGGCAATTCCTGTCCAGGGTGATTGTTTAACCCAGCAGCGATGGTTTGAAAGAATGCATGCCTAGGGCCATCACGCCACTGTCCGATTTTCGCGTCTGGGTACTCGGCTGGAATCGCATAGTAGGACTCAAAGCCACGAAAGTGATCGATTCGGATCAAGTCGCATAGTTCGAGAACTTTCTGAAAGCGGCGAATCCACCACGCGTATCCTGTATGCTGGTGTTGATCCCAACGATACAAGGGGTTACCCCAGCGTTGTCCAGTTTCTGAAAAATAATCCGGTGGAACGCCCGCAACACAGATAGGTCGGCCTTGCTGATCGAGCTCAAAGAGATGCTGCTGAGCCCAAACATCCGAACTGTCCATCGAGACAAAGATCGGGATGTCGCCGATGATTCCTATCCCTAGACTCGATGCATAGTCCCTGAGCTCTCGCCATTGCCGATCGAATACATACTGGACAAAAGATTCGAATTCGCAAGCACCTTGAAGTCGCTCTTTCCAAGCTCCCAGTGCGTGGGGCTCGCGCCTCTGGAGTGCCGGCTCCCACTCGTGCCAAGCTCGCTCTTGATGAAAAGCTTTGCAAGCAGTGAACAAACAGTGTTCATCGAGCCAATCGCGATTGCGATGGCGAAACTCCTCCCAGCCCTGCGTCCAATCGGGCCGCGTTGCAGGTTGCCTGCGGAAGGCTAGTCGCAAGAGTTCGAATCGACGAGGAGCAAGCTTTTGGAAATTCACTTGCTGGAGATCTTCGGCTGTTACGCCAGCATTTGCGTAATCGAGGTCTTCTTGTTTGAGCAAGCCGTCGCGGACCAAGAGTGCAGGACTGATTAGCCAAGGATTGCCTGCAAAAGACGAAGGTGACTGGTAGGGTGAGTATCCATATCCTACAGGGCCAGTCGGCAGAATCTGCCACCATCGCTGACCGGCTCGATGCAGGAAACGGAGCAATTCATAAGCTCCCGGGCCGATATCGCCCGAACCCATATCGCCAATGCTCCAAGAACCATCGGTTCCGGGCAATGACTCTTGATGGGATACTCCCGGCAATCGAGGGGCAAGTGACGTGACGTGGATCAGTTGGCCTGCCGCTCTGCGAAACAACGATTCCATCGATCCACCTCCATGTCCTTGTTTAAAACTTTAGACCCAGCAAGCCAACTTAGAAATCGCAATTCCCAGGGCTTCTTGGGAATGGTATCACATCGCGAATATTCGCCATGCCGGTTGTGTACTGAACCATGCGTTCGAGTCCTAGTCCAAAGCCCGCATGGGGAACCGTACCGTATCGACGCAGATCCAAGTACCACCAGTAGTCCTCTTGTTTGAGCCCACAGCCTTCCATGCGCGAGATCAGAACATCGAGTCTCTCTTCGCGTTGCGATCCGCCGATGATCTCGCCGACACCAGGGACTAAAACATCCATGGCCGCAACCGTTTTTCCGTCATCGTTAAGCCGCATGTAAAACGATTTAATCTCTTTGGGATAGTTGTAGAGAATCAATGGGCCTTGGACGTGCTCCTCGGTCAAGAACCGTTCGTGTTCGCTTTGCAAATCGGTGCCCCAACTGACCGGGTAATCGAACTTCTTGCCACTGTTGATCAGCACCTCGACGGCTTCGGTGTACGTCATGTGCACAAAAGGTTTATCGAGCACCAATTGCAAAGCCGATAGTAGTCCGGGCTGGATTCGTTTCTCGAAGAAATCCATGTCCTCGGCGCAGTGTTCGAGCGTTTCACGGATCATGAATTTCAAGTACCGCTCGGCTAGTCCCATGTTGTCGGACAGTTCATAGAAGGCCGCTTCTGGTTCGATCATCCAGAACTCCGAGAGATGCCTTGAGGTATTGGAGTTCTCGGCGCGGAAGGTAGGACCGAAGGTGTAGATTTTGCCGAGTGCACAGGCGTAGGTTTCGCCTTCGAGTTGTCCGCTGACGGTCAAATAAGCTGACTTGCCAAAGAAGTCCTTGGACATATCCACCTTGCCATTTGCCGTTGGCAAGTTATCCAGTGGCAGTGTCGTAACGCGAAACATCTGACCCGCACCTTCGCAGTCGCTAGCGGTGATCAGTGGCGTGTGCACTAGGACGAAGCCTTCGTTGTGGAAGAACTCGTGGGTTGCAAAGCTGATTCGATCGCGCACACGAGTGACTGCACCAAAGGTATTGGTGCGTGGACGAAGGTGGGCCCACTCGCGGAGTTTTTCGAACGTGTGCTGTTTCTTTTGAAGAGGGTAATCCGTAGCGCTAGCTAGTCCCATGACGCGCAAGCTCGATGCGGCCATCTCGGTGGCTTGGCCCTGCCCTTGGCTAGCCTTGAGTTCGCCTTCGACAACGACGCTCGAGCCGACGGTCAAAGTCAGCACGTCCGATTCGTAGTTAGGAAGTTTTGCGTCGGCGATGATTTGTAGGTTGCCAAAAGAGCTGCCGTCGTTGATTTCGATGAAGCTAAAGCCTCCTTTGCTATCGCGACGAGTGCGCACCCATCCTCGAACTTGTACGGTTTGGCCCACCGATTGGGCTTGGCGTGCTTTTTCAACCGAAATCCAGACTATGTTGCTCATTGAATGCTCCAGCGAAATGAATCAGTCTCAAAAACCTGAAAACCCAAAGAGACCGACTTTCTCGGGCGTATTGTAGCGAATTTGCAATTGGGTTGTGAGTCCAACGACAACGATGGAACTTCGAGGGTGACTCACTCAAACGATCTTCGCGTTGTGCATCGCAAGGGCACAAAACTCGATGTGCTCGTCGAGATCCACACCGAAAGCCTCGGCTCCTCGTTGGATGTCTTCTCTATTCATTGCGGCTGCAAAGCTCAAGTTCTTGAGCTTCTTGCGGACACTCGAGGCCGTAATACCCTCGAGGCGCTGAGGCCGCACCATGGCGCATGCCGTAAGGAAACCGCACAACTCATCGCAGGCATAGAGCCCGTGCTCGAGTCGTGATTGTCGAGGATACTGGTGGCTCAGATAATCCGCATGGGACAGAATCGCTCGAATGATTTCTTCTGAGTACCCCCGCTCCCTGAGGATCGTGCTACCTTGTACGGGGTGATCCGGGGGATTGGGCCAGCGTTCATAGTCAAAATCGTGGAGCAAGCCGACCGTGCCCCAAAGTTCGGTGTCTTCGCCAAGCCGCTCGGCATAAGCTCGCATGGCGGCTTCGACGGCCAGCATGTGACGTTTCAAGCTGTCGCTTGCGACATACTCATCGACAAGCTTTAGATTTGTGTTTCGATCAAGCATGATGGATTTAACTGGTTCGGGTTGGCTATTTCGATCTATAAGATATTTGGTAATGCACAACTTTGCCAGCCTGTATGCAGTCGTTGTAGTTCGGGGCTTCCGGCCCGAACTCTCAAACTGGAAAGACGAAATCCAAACTCAAGACTCTTCTGGTTTTTTAATCTTGACTGTATACCGTATCCGATATACTATTCATCAGTTAATCGGGGAGATCGAGCGCAATGTCAAAGGCAAGGAATCGCAAAGATGATGGCGAGACTGAAAGGTATTTGGTGTGGCTCAGCGGTGAAGTCAAGACACCACCTTTCACACGTGAAGGACGGCAAGAAGCTGGAATGCTTCTTCGATCTCTACAGAATGGCGTTCAATTGAGTATGCCGCAGTCGGAACCGTTGCCCATCCTTGGTCCAAGATGTGGATCGCTCCGGGTTCGCGATGCAGAACATAATTGGCGAATTATGTATCGGATCGACTCCGATGCAATTCTGATCCTCGATGTGTATTCCAAGAAAACACGAAGGATACCTGATGAGGTAATCGACCGATGCAAAAATCGATTGAAGTACTACGATGAAGTCGTGAGAGCAGCCGAAAAGAAGAAGTAGTTTAAAGCGAAAGGTGATTTGATGGATGCGAAGAAACGGAAAGCGATTGAGGCAGCAGGCTGGAAGGTTGGTGATGCTGCGGATTTCCTTGAGATGAGTACCGAGGAACGACAACTTCTGGATACTCGGATAGCCATCGCTCAGGCAATTCGCTTGCAACGCGAGTCAAGGAAGATGTCCCAGCAAGAGCTTGGTGCCAAGATGAAAACCAGCCAACCCCGAGTAGCAAAGATTGAGAGGGCTGCACCTGATGTGTCTTTGGATCAGTTGGTAAGGGCTCTCGCAACTGCCGGAGGAAAAATCGTGGTCACTTCGAAAGTGGACAAAGTCGTCAAGGGAAAGATGGCTACGAACAGCACTAGTGGGGTTGTCGTGAAATTGGGGCTTCGGTAGTTGTTGTGGGTTCACTGAATGGTAGCGGAAGTGCGAGAGCCGTCTGGTGCTCGAAGAAACAAACCTCACGAGAGCCAGTACTCTTTCCACCCTCATCCCCCCCGCCCCTTACTCCCGCCAGCGGGAGAAGGGGAGCCAAGCAGGTCACATTCAGCACAGAGCTCTGGGCTTAACTCGCACAGATTTGGCCCTTTGTCCCTTCGAGCAAAGCCTAGTCAGTCCGCATCCAATCCAACGAAAAAAGGTCCTGCGAAATCGTGTTCACAGGACCTTTTCGATTGAGCTAACAGCGAGGTTGTCGAGCTACTTGACCCGCTTGAATTTCAAGCCGGCTTTGTCATCGGTTGCTCCAGGTGGATTCAAGATCCATTCGTCGGCATTGATGCTCTTGACCGTACCACCCAAGGATCCTTTATCCGTTGTCTCCATAAGGACCGCAGAACCATTGGTTCCAAAGTCACCCGCGAGCTCAACGGCTGGCTTGCCAGACTCGGTGGCTTTCCAACTAAACGTCGAGTCTTCGGTGATCGAAAGATCGATCGTCGTCGACCCTGCAACCGCTTGCCACTTGCCAACCAAGTCGACTTCTGGTGCCGGTTTAGCGAGCTCTTCGGCTTGGGGCTGACCCTCGGTCTTCGGCTCGGCTGTTTTGGCTTCGATCGGCTTAGGATCGAGAGCTTCGAGCATCCGCTTGGCCGTTACGTCTTTCGGTTGATTCTCAACGACAACCTTCAATGCTCGGATCGCGGATTCTTTTTGGCCAATGACCAAATAATGGTAAGCCAGCACGAATGCCGAAGCAGGATTCTTTGGGTTGCCTTTGCAGTACTCTTCGAGTTTGCGAAGCTGAGCCGTGTAATCATCGCTGTTGCCATAGAGGCTGCTCATGGTCGTCCAGTCCATACCAGGTGCAGCAGCAAGCAGCGAGTTTAGAGCCACCGCTGCGCTGGTGTAATCACCCAGTGCAAACAGGGACAATGCTCGGACTTCGTGAACCACTGGGTCGCCGGAGTTCTTCGAGAGGGCTGTGTTGAACGAGTTCAATGCAGATTGATAGTTCCCCTCTTTGAACGATGCTAGACCCTTGTCGAAATCCCCAAAGGAGGCTTCGATATTGGAGTTCGAAGTCGGGTTGGCATTGGTCGTCGGTGAGGATGTCGAAGTTGCCGTGGAGCCTTGTGACTCAGCCGTGATGTAGTTGTTGACAACCACAGGCTGGGAGTAGTCATAAGGCACCGAACTTGCGACGGTTGTCGTGCCGATCGCAGGAGCAACGTAGTAGGGGTTGCTGTAAGCGTAGCTGGTGTTGAAGTAGCTCGTGCTCAGAGAACCGAGTCCCCAACCGATGCCACCCCAAACGATGGGTGAATACCAAGAGCTACCCCAATAACCTGACCAGCATCCGTTGTACCAACCCTGGTAGTGGGGGTGAATGCAGTGGTCGTTCCAACCGTTGTTCCAGTTGTAGTTGGGACGATAGCCCCAATTGTTGCCAGAGTTGTTGTTATAGCCGGGGCGATCCCAGAACGGTCGGTTGTAGTTGTTGTTAAACCAGTTGTTGCTGTTGTTGAAATTATTGAAGTTATTGTTGTTGAAATTATTGAAGTTATTGTTGTTGAAATTATTGAAGTTATTGTTGTTGATGTTGACGTTGGTGTTGCCGTTGTTCCAGTTGGGGCGATTGTTGTTATTGCCCCAATTGCCCCAGTTGCCTCCACCCCAGTTGTTATTGCCGTTGCCCCAATTGTTGCCGTTGCCCCAATTGTTGCCGTTGCCCCAATTGTTGTTGTTGCCGTTCCAATCGGGTCGATTCCAGCTGCCACCGCCACCGGGTCGGTTGTTGTCGACAACACCGGGTAGGGTTTGAATTCCACCAGAACCGTTACCCCCAAGGCTTGGTCGATTCGGTTTGGTTTGTGGACGGGTGGTCAGACCAGACCCACCGAGGTCCGGACGATTTCCTCCGCCAATATTCGGGCGATTGCCACCACCAATGTTTGGCTGATTGCCGCCACCGATGTTCGGGCGATTTCCTCCCCCGAGGTTGGGACGATTGCCATCGAAACCAGGTGCTGGTTTGGTCGTCGGTTGTCCACCAGGGCCAGCGATGCCGGGCAGTGGAGTAGGCCTTGTCGTACCGATGCCACCTTGGTTTGGTGGGCGACTGATTCCGCCCAGCGATGGTCCATTGGTTCCTGGGAGTGGAGCCGGGCGAGTCGTGGGTCTGTTGCCAGATCCGATTCCACCCGAACCGATATTATTTCCAGAGCCGATGTTTCCAGAGCCAATACCACCTGGGGCAGGTCGAGTCAAAGAGCCCGAAGAGCCAGGGAGTTTAATATTAGGACGCGTCGAAGGGGACTGGCCTCCGAGGTTTCCTGGTGCAGGTCGAGTGAGGTTCGAAGGTGGAGTGATGTTCGAAATACCGCCAGGCGCAGGTCGCGCGGTTGGCACGCCACCACCGAGGCTTGGGCGACTGGTGTTCATGCTATTGCCAGGAGCAGGTCTTTGGATATTTCCTGGCATAGGCCGTTGCATTCCACTTTGCATGCCACCAAGGTTTCCGATGTTGCCACTTGGGCGACTCAGATTACCCGGAAGTGTAGACGGACCGGCCGGTCGAGCTTGAGGCATCGAGTTGCCCAGCGATGGGCGGTTCATCGGCATTTGGGGAGCGGGACGGGACATAGGCATCGAAGGCCTCGACATACCGCCCCCGCCCATATTGGGCATGCTCGGACGCGCGCCACCGCCGCTAAAGCCTGCACCGCCACGTCCACCGCCTCGACCTTGAGCGGCCGCATCCTCGATGGGGCCGACAAAACCGATCCAACCGATTGCAAACGCGGCTGGATACAACCAACGCATCATCCACTGAGTACGCTTCATTATTCTCTTTGACCTTATTTAATTCGATTCGGACAACGCCAAGTTCCGTTTAAGTTACCACTTAAGTTCCCACGATTATTCGGGCTTCATCGCCGCACGACTACGAGCCCGTCACAAGTTTCTGAATAAATCTTTATTGAAACGATCGATCTCAATGGCAACGATTACTTGGCCACAGGTGGCTTGCGAACCACGGTGTAGGTGTAATCTGGAGCTTCCATCCCTTCGCTCATGCGATGAATGCCTTCGACGGTGAAGCGATCTTTGGAGTCAGATACCAATTTGACCGTTGCGGTTCCACGCAATCCATCGGGGCCCACGGCGCTATTTTGCATGACCAGTCCATTGGGAGTCGCATTCCAGACACCTTCGCCAAATCCGCCGTCGGAATCGAATGTCCAGGAGCGGAATTTGCCTTGGCTGGCATCCCAAGCGATTCGTTGGAAGCTCTTCATGAGGACTTGGTCACCGCTGGTGATATTGAAATCGCCGACGATGAAGTTGCCGTTATCATCCCAGCGATAATTCAAGGATACCTTGGTATCACCCGATTCGTTGATCCATTCGCCGATGATCCAAGCGAGTCCTTCGAGAGCTTCGTGCGGAGTTGGTGGCAGTGGTTCACTGACATCTCGCAGCGACGCGAGCTTCAGCCCTGCATCGGTCTTCTTCCAGATGGTGGCGAAACGAAGAACCGAGAGTCCTTTGCCATCTTTGTCGGTAATGACTCTGGTGCCATCGACAAGCACGAGTCCTGCTACCGAGCGAACCGATTCGACTTGGGCATCGGTCTTAGCACCAGGGTAAGCTTCTTGGAAGGCCTTCACGAGGGCTTTGATCTCGTTGTGACCGAGGTATACGGTACCCGAGTCATCGATCAGTTCGCCGTCTGGCAAGAAGACGGCAGCAACTGCATCGGAGTTCCCTGCGTTGAATGCGTCCGAGAGTTGCTTGGCTGCTTTGACAGCCTCGGTTTCCAATGCGAGTTGTTCAGGCGAGACCTGCTTGGTCACTGCGGGTGCTTCTGCTGGCTTGGCTGCTGTGTCTTGGGCAACCACGGCAGAGCTCGAAGCCATACCCAAAGCAAGTGCAACGGCAAACGAGTATTTCCAAAAACGATAAGTCATTCTGACAGGCCTCTTCAATAAAAAGACAGGGGAGAGTGGATGTTTGATTTGCTACACAGACCAAGCAAAACTTGCAACAATACGGAGCGATCTGCAAGCCGTCCATCAGTTTAGACGGATCGAGCCAACAATGAAACCTCCGAAGTGAGCGTTTATGAAAACATCATTGAGTCCTGTCGTCCGTTGCTTCCTTTGGTTTTTTCTAGTCCCGCTGAGTATTTCGACTCAACTAGAAGCACAGGAAACTAGGCAGGCGAGTCCACCTGGTCAGGATTACGAAGGCTTAAACCGTTCGTCGGTGGATCAGAATTCGGTACGATCCTTAGGCTTTTTCCCAAAGGATTCCGAGGGTTTCCTTCCCGAGAGGATTCACGATCGATGGGAGTTTCGACCCGATGGACAGACATCTTGGGAACCGGTGAGCTTACCGAGTACCTTTGAAAGTCACCAAGGGGTTGGGTTTGACGGGGTGGGCTGGTATCGCAAAAGGTTTCCACGGATTCGGTCCAAGGAATCCGACTTGCGTTCCAAAAGGTTGATTCTGCGTTTCCATGGTGTGGCGACCCAAGCCACCCTGTGGTGCGATGGAAAGCTTGTGGCTGAGCATCTTGGAGGATGGACCCCTTTCGAATGCGATATCACCGACTTTATCGTCCGCGCTTCGGTGGCCGAACAAGAGCCACTGAAGCCATCGGTCGAAGAGTCGCAAGATTGCGAAGTTCTTTTGAAGGTCGATGAGTTGGTCGGACACAACTCGCAAGGCTTCCTTCCGGTCTTCGCTCCGCATTTTGGAGGGATCTGGAAACCGATCGAGGCGTTGTTCGTCCATGCGGTTCGGATCGATACCAAGGAGCTTTTCGTCTGGGGTGAGCCTGAGAGCAAAACCTTACGCTACGAGATCCCTCTGCAGGGTAGCGATCTCGAAGCAATCAAGGAGCTGATAGACCCAGGTCTTCGTTATCGCGTTTGTGTGCGGTATCGACTAGATGCAAAGAGCGAAAATTCGCAAGAAGAAGATAAGCGATGGGACGAGCATTGGATCGAACTGAGCCACAGGCAAGTCGAAGAATTGCGAGTTGAGGGCAAGCTGGTTTTGCAGGGCTCGGTCAGCATAAGCCAGCCGGTGCTTTGGAGTCCCGATAGGCCAAGTCTCTATGAAGTCCAAGTTGGATTGGAGTCTCCAGCAAGCCGGGATCAAAAGGCTTCTAAAGATACGACGAGTGCCCAAGAGCCTCTTTCATGGATCGATCTTGTGCAAACCAAAGCGGGGTTTCGGGAGGTGCGTGCAGAAGGGGGGCAGTTGCTACTCAACGGTGAGCCTCTCCGAGTGCGAGGGGTGCTTAATTGGGGATACGCTCCCCCGAGTGTTGCTCCGAGTTTGGATCCTGAGCATTGGCGCAGCGAGTTGCAGTTGGTCAAAGACTATGGGTTTAACTTAATGAAGTTCTGTTTGTGGGTTCCACCCAAGGGGTATTTGGAGATGGCCGATCGAATGGGTGTCTTGGTTTGGATCGAGTATCCGACGTGGCACTCGCGCTGGAGTCTCGATGCCCTACCAACACTCGAACGCGAGTTTGACGAGTTCTTTTGCTACGATCGCAATCATCCCTCGGTGATTCTTCGGAGTCTGACCTGCGAGACCGGCCCGAGTGCCGATATCACCGTGATACGAAAGCTCTATGATCGTTGTCATGATCGTATTCCTGGATCGATCGTTGAGGATGATAGCAGTTGGATCCAGTGGAATCGGGTTCATGACTTTTACGACGATCATCCTTACGGGAACAACCACACTTGGGTGCCCACGCTCAATAGGCTCAAGCGTTACATCGTTGAACATGGAGTCAAACCGCTGGTGTTAGGCGAAGCGATCGCAGCTGATACATGGTTGCCACCAGGTTCGCTCGATGAGATCGGTCCGATGGGGCCGCAAGCCACACTGCAAGGAGTCAAGCGGTCGGTGGGAGGCCAAACGCGGTTGGAGCCTTTTTGGTTTCCGTTGTCTTATCAAGCCAATAGTACTTGGGCTCAAGAACGACGAGGCGACATGGGAGCGGAGGCTGTGGCTAGGCTCTATGAGGATTCCCTGAGGTACGCTTGGTTGATGCGCAAGTATCAGATCGAGACGTTTTCCAGGGAGTTGCCCGATGGAGGATATGTCGTATCGGTGATTCGCGACTTCCCCTTTGCCTCGATGGGGTTGATCGATTTTCAAGGCCATCCGAAATGGGAGCGGCGCGATTGGGATTGGCACGGCCCAAGGGTGCTGACTTTAAGAACCGAACAGGATCAACGAAGTTTTTGGGCTGATAAGCCATTTGAGGCCCACGTCTATGTGGATCGGCTTTCGGAGGATCAAAAGCAAAACGCGTGGGTGCGATGCACCTGGCGCTCCGGTTTGTTTTCGATGACCAAGGACATGGCTCTGCCAAACAGAGATCCTGGTCGCGAGCAGAGCGATGAAGATCGATCCTCAAACGAACCTTACGAGATACTCAAGCTCGATGGTATCGCGCCGAGGCACTCGATTAGCACGGATCGTGGCGTCGCACTTTGGACGCTCGGCGTAGAGCTCATTGAGCGTCGTGAAAATGGCCAAGAGAAAACGATTGCTCAAAACCGTTGGGACCTATGGCAGGTCGATAAGCCAAAGGTCAGCAGTGATCAATCGAAGCTTGAAAAAAGCTCGAGCAAACTTTATTTGCATGAGTCGTGTTCGGAGCCACTGCATAAGCAGATAAAAAGTCTAGCGAATGTTTTGGGCAGGGATGTTTCTGAAGTACGTCAGAATCAACCGTTCGATCCGAAGGGAATCTGTATTGCTCAGAGGATAGATGAATCGATTCTTGGCTATCTGGAACAAGGTGGCTCGGTATTGCTGATCCCAGATGGTCAGAAAGGGAGTTTGCCGACCGCAGAGCATTGGTTTCTGAGGGGTGGGCCGATCATCAGTGCTGATTCGTATTGGGATCGCTTTCATGGGTTGCTGGTGGATTTGCAGCATTTCGATCTTGCGGGTCCGGTGGTTCCAGATCTGCAATGGCTCGACCAAGTCACGCCTTTGGTGATGCTCTGGGACAACCACGATATCGCGACGGTCAAGACGCATGGTTTGCTTTTTGCAACCAAGATTGGTTCGGGAGTAATGCTTGTGGATTGCTTGAACCATGGAGATGGGCAAGGTGCCGCGGGGGCGAGGTTGTTTGATGAGGTGTTGCGGTGGTTAGATTCTCGACCGGCCGATCAAGTTCAAGCGATGGCTCCTGAGACGATCCAAGGCATTCGGGATAGCTTGCGAGAACGGACGTTCGATTTAACAAATCGTATTTGGTTTTTTCAGCCGGATCCCAAGAATCAAGGTTTAGAGTTTGGTTGGCAAGAAAAGAAGCTCGGGCCAGATTCCTCTGAGGGTTGGAAAGAGATTTCGATCGGTAAGCATTGGGAGGCCTTTGGCTATGAAGGTCTCGACGGTTGGGCGTGGTATCGCACCGAGGTGGCAATGCCTGGGGACTGGCCGGAGGGACGCTGTTATTTACAGGTCGATGGTGCCGACGATTACATCGAGGTCTTTGTCGATGGGGAGCTTATTGGAACAGCCGGGGATCGGCAGCAGAGAAAGACGGCCTTCGAGCAGAGGTCGAGTTTCATGATTTCCAAGTCTGTTTCCCCAGGTGAAAAGATATCGGTTGCAATCCGGGTTGAGGACTGGCAGGGAGCCGGCGGGTTGTTTCGACCGATTCGGCTTTCGACGACGGAACTTAGGGACGTAAAACCCATCCTAAAGTAGGTCAAAATTTTTGGGATCCAAAGAGTAGGAGGGGATGAGCCGACGGGCGAAATTTGGGGTGGCAGCTACGGTTAAAACACCTGTAACGCAATAATATCCCCCCTTAGGAAGGTCTGTCGGGTCGGAAAACCTCAAGTTTACTTGGAAAGTTCCCGAAATTTTACCGGTTAACCAAGCTAAGTCTTGTCCGGGAATAGTCGGCGAGTTAAAACTTATAGGTTAACAGCCTCGTTTTTCGTGGCGGAGTTTTTTGTTCTCCATTTTTCAAGGAGTTTTTTTATGAAGCGTAGGAATGTCCATGGCTTCACGCTCGTAGAACTCTTGGTGGTCATTGCGATCATTGGGATTCTTGTGGGCTTGTTGCTGCCGGCGGTGCAAGCTGCCCGGGAAGCCGCTCGACGGATGTCGTGCGGTAACAACATTCGCCAAGTTGGTTTGGCGTTTTTGAATTATGAATCTGCTTTCAAGCGATTCCCTCCTGGATACGGTGGACCAGCTCCTGGAGGAACTGGTATGGATCCGGATCCAAACGTTGGTCGTATGGGTGTCAACCGATGGTCGGGTACCTTGATGGCTCTTCCTTACATGGAACAGCAACAGCTTTACAATCAGATCTTCACCCAGCCTTACCGAAATCCCGTCAACGGCGTGACTTTCAACGCATGGCTTTGGCCTTGGGATATGGGTCCAAGCTCGGCGTTCCTTCCTTGGCGAACTCAGGTAGCGAGCCTTCGTTGCCCATCGGACCCAGGTAGGATGAACCCAGATGCGAACTGGTTCGACGATGGTTCGGCTCGTACCAACTACATGATGTGCTATGGTGACACCACCGAAAACAACCACATCAATTGGCACCCAGCGGCAAACCGCGGTATGTTCCAAGGCCGCTATCAAAAGCGTATTTCGGAAGCATCCGACGGTATGGCTTTCACAGCGATGTTGGGCGAAGCTGGAACCACACCTAGCCAAAACATGGCTTGGGGTGGTGGTAAGTTCCGGATCCAAGGTGGTATGGCTGTGAATATTGGCGGCATGAATGCCGGCACCGGTGTTCTGGCTTGCCGAAACACTGCTGTAGGCGATCGCTATGTTAGCACCAGCCTTGGTGGTCACTGGCGCGGTGTTCGTTGGGGCGATGGTCACCCATCCTTCAGCGGTTTCACCACGATTCTTCCTCCAAACCGAGCATCTTGCAACGCTGGTGGTGGTGACTGGGACTGGGGTATCTTCTCCGCAAGTAGCTACCATGGTTCCGGGGCTCACGTAGCCTTCGGTGATAACAATGTTCGCTTCATTCCTAACTCGGTTGATGCTGGCGATGCCGGTCGAGATCCACCTCTGGGTCTTGACGGTGCCCGCTCCAACGCTCCTAGCCCTTACGGTGCTTGGGGTGCGATGGGAACTCGCGATGCGAGCGACCTGTGGGATGCTGCAAGCATCGAGTAGTCGCTTGACGCAGATTATCTGCTAAAACTTCAAAACCGGGTCTGGTCTCCAGGCCCGGTTTTTTATTTGTGTTTGGTGGCTTTGAGTTGAATGCGGTTCGTCGAATGGCGTTGAATTAAAAGCGGAACGGCGCGAGCCGTCCGGTGAAAACCATGCGAATTCGCGGACATTCGAGCGCACACCAAAGTGCTCGCGCATTTCTGTTTCCACTAATTCAACGCCATTGCGGCTTCGCGCCGGTGGGGCCATGACTTTCGGCTACAAAAGGAAAGAGTCTAACTACCTCCTTGCCCCGGTCTTCTTCCCGCCAACTGGCGGGAAGAAGACACCTGTAGCTGTAAGTTATGCCTCCACTGGCATAAAGCCAGTGGTAGGCTTATTCTGGGCGCAATCGCTCCGGTAAGAACCGGTAATTAGACTCACCGGACGGCTCGCGCCGTTCCGCTTTTAATTCAAAGCCCATTGGCATAAAGCCAGAGGTAGGCTTATTCTGGGCGCAAGCCCTCCGGTGATAAAACAATGCTACTTTCCCCAGACTTCCTGTTGTTCCGTCTTTACTCCAAACCCCACGATTCTCTATCATCTAATCTATAGCGGTTCACTGGACGGATCGCAAACATGTTGGTTTAGACCGGACCAGTGGTCCAAGGTAACGGTCATGAGCGGATTATGGATGATCTTGTTGCTCGCGGTCTCTCAGCCCGATGAGCTTCTGCCTGCACCTAAAAATGAGGCGCTGCCCAAGCCCTTGATGGTATCGAGCAACATGGAGCCACAGCAATTGCCAGTAGCTGCTCCGGAGTGCAAGATAGGCTGGGGGGCAGATCCGGCTGACCAATCGATGTATCTAGTGATCCAATTGGCGCCTGAATCGATTGCCCAGTTTGCTGCAGGTGGCAAATCGATGGAACTCGAGAGTATCATTCCAGCGGCCCTGCGTGGTCGCGTGCAAAAAGTGATCGTTCGAGTCGGTAGTGGGCCAGTCGAGCAAAGTCCTCCTGAGTCCGAGTTGGATCGTTTGCCCGCACTCAATGCAAAAGCTGGCGCATCGGGATCACCTCTGATTTCGAACTTAGATATGCGTTCGCCCGTCACCATCGATTCGCCTCGTAGTAACGAGCGTTCATCCGCTGACATCGTAACAACATCGGGCACCACTCAGTTGCCTGTCGTTCCAGGGTTGAGTCTTCCTGCATCGCCAAATCCGACTCTGCCGAGCACTTCGGTTCCATCGGCCAGTCGCGATGTCTTGCCTACAACGACCTCACCGATGACGAATTATCCTCCGACGACTTATTCAACCCCGATCGTCTCGAATCCAGTTCCCTCTACCACCGTCGCTCCACCAGCTTCGACGTCCTCTTGGGGCGGTTCGGCACCTCAGGGCACTTATCCAAGCGATGGTTTTGCTCCGATGCCAAGATCGGTGCCAACGACATTGAATCCGTTTGGAAAAAGTGGACTGGCCAATACCACAGCATCGAGCCAGGGCAACGTGACTTATAGCAGTTCGAATCCGACCCCGGCCTACGGAAATTACAATAATGTTCCGCACATGGCCAGCAACCCGAATGCGCCGCAAGGTGGCTACGTCTTGCCCAGCGATAATTACTCGGGTTATGCACAGAACCAAAATGGCTACGTTCAAAATGGTTATGCTCAAAACGGCTATGCGACTCAGGTGCCGAGCAATCCTGTGTTGCCGATCCCGCAAGTAGCCTCGAGACCATTACCATCGACGGCTAACCCACCTGCTCTTACGTTGCCTACTGCTCCGCATCGGGATGTTGACTTGGGAGTCGCTTCGCCGCGCGGATCGTTGGTTCCCTTCTTCTTGGTGCTATCGTTTATCTTGAACGTTTACTTTGGTCTGTGGCTGAACCATTTGAGTACCAAGTATAGGCACTTGCTCGGTAGTGTTCGGGGGCTAGCGCCATCGACTTTAGAAGGTTGATGCAGTGCGTTGGTCGTCTACGACGAAGCGTTCACGACGAGATTAAGCTTACGATCAGCGACGCAGATCGTCGCCGTGGTGCCGCTATCGAAGGCTAAGAAGTCCTTTTCGATACCATCGCTAAAGATCACGCCACCGCTTGGCATTTGAGAGGTCACTAGCAGTGGTTGATCCTCTCGGATCGTCCCGGTGATCAATGTCGCCTGAGAGGATCTGCTGATGAAAGGCTCTCGCACGTAGTAGACCAGGGATTCTTCGCGGTAATCGAAACGGTAGTTGTCCCGAGCTTGCTGGCAGGGCTCCGTGTTTTCTGTAGCTTCGATGATTGCAGCCGAGCCGGTCAAGATTGAGCGAGACCAGCCTGTCGATCCAGCGCCTGTTGTGACGATGATGCCGCTGGAGGATTGGTTCTCGGATTGGTCTGCGTGAGAGATGCGGTATCTTGCCGATGCGTGAGTGGAGTAGCCGATGAACAGGTCGTTTAGAGCGTAGATCGTTTGGCCTTTGTTCAAAGATGCCTGGGCCATGGTTAAGCGATCGGCTTGATAATGCCCTGACACCACTTTACTGAGAGTATTCTTGGCGAGCTGTACATGAAACGGGAGCAAGATTCCATCGATACGATTTGGGTCAGGGTTAAATGCAACCAGTGGCTGATCGGTTAGGTACTTGGCGGTATTGACGACCAATCCGTCTTGGCCCAGTACCACGACGAGGTCTTTAGGCCCGAAAAGAAAGTTCGCTAGGAAGGATCGATCGATCCATTGGCAGCGGATATCTGGTAGTGAACGATTGAGTAGCTCAAGGGACTGTTTGAATACTTGGTGTGAGTTTGCGTATCCCTCGAACGAGTCGCCCAGCCTTTCGATGTAGAATCGGGCTTGGGCTTCGGAGTTGTACCGCTCGATCAACTCTTCAAAGGCCGTCTTTCGCGTCACGACAACGATCTTATCAAACGCCAACTCAGGCATAGTTTTTGCGCTCTATCGATCGCTGTAGGACGATTCTTGTTTGGGTGGAGGGTTCAAAAGTCCGGCAAGGATTTCAGAGGTGATATTTAATTGTCCAACTTTATCGGCATTGAGTCCGAGGACACGCATCGATTCGGCTAGGAGTAGTTTCGGATCGATGCCACCTAGGGCAGCGAGTTCCTGTGAGAGTGCCTTGGCCTTGGATAGCGATTCGACTTCGACGGCTTTCCCGCGGTTCTCTGCTTCACGAAGCATGTTTTCGCCTTGGAGAGCGATTAGTTCAGTACGTCCTTTTTCAAGTGCAGAATCGCTTTCAAGTTCTTTCTCTCGGATCTTTCGTTCGTCGTCGACGGCCGCAGCGCGTCGGGCCATGATTGCTTCGTCGGCTCGCCGAAGCAACTGCTCACGGAATTCGGCCTCGAGGGCTTTGGACATTTCGGGAGTCGGTTTTACCGCTAGGATAAACACACCCAGGACTTCGACTCCAAAGGATTCGACGGTTGGATCTTTTTCCATCCGCTGAGCGACGGCTGACGAAATCGCTTGAGCATCACGAATGCACTGTTCGAGGGTTCGCTTTTCGATCTCTTCGTGCGTGGCGATCTGGAGAGTGTTGACGATCCTCTGACCTAGAACACGAAGGTCTTCGGTTTTGTATTGACCAGTCTTCGAATCGATCGACAGATTCAAAAGCTTTGCGGCACTCTGAGGATCCGAGATTCGGTAGGTCAATTGGCCTTGGACACTGACGACTTGATAATCGCTGCTGGTTTCGGTAAACACAAAAGGGCAGTCGATGCTCTGGGTCGGCACGGCCACAATCTGAGTATTGAATCTTAGGTAGAAGAATGACAAACCTTGGCCGGCTCGGGTCTGTCGGCTGCCCGAATACTTGATGATGTAATCGCTCGGTTGGCCTTTGAAATAAGAGATCCCTAGCATGATGTACCTCGGGTTTGATGAAAGAGTGTCAAATCCATTGTAATCTGGACTTAACCGGTCACAAAAGAGTCCAGGTAAGTTCCGGCTTGGTTGATTTCGTTTCGTCGAGGGGCTACATTAGAGCCTTCCCCCCCGCAGGAGATTTGGATGAAGAATTCCCTGTCTTTTTGGCTAGCGATGGCTTGGTTGTGCCTGCCGTCGTTTGGCCAATCCCCACCTGAAGCGATCGATTTCGAGCAGCATATTCGGCCGCTTCTGGCCGAGCATTGCTACGAATGCCATTCGGAGAAATCCAAACCTCTTCAAGGAGGGCTCAGGCTCGATTCCCCTGCCTTGATTCTTTCGGGAGGAGACAGTGGGCCGAGTATGGTTGCTTCGAAGCTCGATGAGAGTTTGTTGATCCAAGCGGTCCGGTACAAGGATCCAAGCACGGCGATGCCACCGGGTGGCAAGTTGCCTGATGAACTCATCGCGAAATTGGAACTCTGGGTACGCACTGGTGCTGCGATGCCCAGCTCTGAGCAGGCGGCCAAGATCCAACGCTCGATTGATATCGAAGCGGGAAGAGCTCATTGGTCGTTTCGACCGACCAGGCTCTTACCGATGGACTCGATCGACCCAGCCAAACTCGAAGGCTTGCGAGCTCAACAATCTGATAGCGTTGTCGAGAATCGAATCGATATTCCGATCATGGACAAGCTTGGTTCGTTGGGCCTCTCCCCTGCCCCGTCGGCGGATCGACGGACTTTGATTCGTCGACTCAAGATCGATCTGCATGGATTGTTGCCCTCGGATCAGGAGGTTTCAACGTTCGTCAATGACACCTCCGAAGACGCTTATGTTAGGCTCGTTGATCAGTATCTTGCCTCGCCTCAATACGGTGAACGTTGGGCTCGATACTGGCTCGATTTGGTTCGGTACTGCGATACGATGGAAGAGTGGGCAGAGACGATCGGGCCGTCGTATCCTTACCGTGATTGGGTGGCACAAGCTCTGAATCAGGACATGCCCTATGATCGATTTATTCATCTTCAGTTGGCTGCAGATCAGATTCCCGATACGCCTGCCAAGGAACGTGCCGCGTTGGGATTCTTAGGACTAAGTCCTTCGTATTGGAAGGAATTGCAACTCCCGGTCGAGATCATCAAATCGATCGTTTCGGACGAAGTGGAGGAACGCGTTCATACCGTCGCGAGTACATTTTTAGGATTGAATCTTGCGTGTGCCCGTTGCCATGATCACAAGTACGACCCGCTTACCAATGCGGACTATTACGCCATGGCAGGAGTGCTCTCGAATACCAAACCGACGGATGTGGCACTGAGTGAAGGGGTCGATGCTCAGCAGGTTGTCGAGGCGCGCAAGTCGGTCAAGACCCTCGATGCGGAACTGCAGAAGCTCGCCAAGAGCGACAAAGAGGAGGATAAAGCGAAGGTTCAAGAGTTACGAAAGAAGATCGAGCAAGCCAAGTCGATCGTCGGATATGACTCGCTTCTGACACCTGGGGTCAAGGACGCAAGATTAGAGGTGCGAGCTGCCGATGGTGGAGCCCATGGAAGCAAGATCGTTTTTGAGCCTGAGTTGAGGGATGCAGCGATCGAAATTCGGGGCAATCCGAACAAGTTGGGTGCTAGTGTACCTAGGCGATTTGTTTCTGTTTTAACGCAGGTAGAGGCTGAGCAAAAATGGAACGCGGGTAGTGGCCGTTATGAATTGGCCCAATCGATGACCACACAATCCCAGGACTTGGTCGCTAGGGTGATGGTTAACCGCGTTTGGAAACACCATTTCGGACGCGGGCTGGTTGATACCCCGAGTGATTTCGGAAGGCAGGGAGAGTTGCCAACGCATCCTGAGCTTCTGGATGATTTGTCCAGGCGATTCATCGATCAAGGTTGGTCGATCAAGTGGCTTCATCGTGAGATCCTACTTTCGGCAACTTATCGCCGTGAGAATCGATTGCCTAGCCAAGCCGATCCGGAGTTGCGATATCTGTCGGCCTATCCTCGCAGAGCCCTGGACGTTGAGGCTTGGCGTGATTGTCTGTTGCAGGTTACCGATGGACTGAGCTTGAGCGTTGGAGGCCCGGCGCAGGATGTAAACAGTTCGACGAATTTCAGGCGTACGATTTACGGACATGTTCGGAGGCGTGAGGTTTCGGATCTGCTGCGACTCTTTGATTTTCCCGATCCACTGACCCATAGTCCGGCTCGGGTTCCGACGACGACACCTTTGCAACAACTGTTTGTATTGAATAGTCGATTTGTTTTGGAGCGATCCGAGGCTCTTGTTGGGCGTTTGGAGCGAGAGGGGATCATCGAGCCTGAGGCCAGAATCAAGGTCTTGTACCGTTGGCTATTTCAGCGAGATCCGACCGAGCGAGAATTCGCAAAATTGATAATCTTTATCAAGGAATCACCTGATTCATGGCAGCTTGTGGCCCAGACCCTGCTTGCGAGCAACGAATTCTATTTTTGCAATTGAAAGCCAATCCTTCCGATGGACTTAGGTATGAACACAAATCGATCCATCTTCACGAGGCGACAGGCTTTGCAGTCGACCGGGGCTGGGCTTGGGATGCTTGCCTTGGCGAACTTGCTCGGCCAAGATGCTAGTGGTTCGGCAATGGCAATGGGTGTCGAGCCCCATTTTCAGCCCAAGGCCAAGCGGATTATTCACTTGTTCATGAACGGGGGACCGTTCCAGTGCGATCTCTTTGATCCAAAACCGGCGCTGAACAAGTTTGCGGGTCAAAAGCCTGAGGGGGCGGATTTGCGAACAGAGCGACCGACAGGATCGTTGATGGCAGTTCCATTCGAGTACTGTCATCATGGGGAAAGTGGTTTGGAGATCAGCGAACTGTTGCCTTATACAGCCAATCTGGCTGACGATCTGTGTGTGATTCGTTCGATGTACACCGACAATCCGAATCATGGGCCGGCGCTGTTCATGATGAACAATGGGACGATCACCCCGAATCGACCGACCCTGGGAGCTTGGTTGTCCTATGGGCTTGGTTCTCAGAACGCGAACTTGCCGGAGTTTGTGGCCCTGTGTCCTGGTCGTCCGGTGCGCTTTGCGGAGCTTTGGTCGAATGGATTTTTACCCGCCAAGCATCAGGGTGTTTACGTCAATCACACAAACTTGGATCCCAAGCAGATGATCCCCTTTTTACAAAATGGGAAGTGGACACCGGACAAGCAGGCCAAGCAGTTGGAGCTATTGAGAGAGCTCAATGATCAGAGTGAGATACAAGCCGGGATCGATCCGCAATTGGAATCTCGGATCCACGCGATGGAGACAGCGTTTCGAATGCAAGTTGAAGCGGCCGATGCATTTGACATTCAGAAAGAGACCGAATCGACTCGGGAGGCTTATGGTAAGTCCCATTTTGCTAATGGTTGCTTGCTGGCACGAAGGCTCGTCGAACGGGGAGTTCGGACGGTGCAAGTCTATTACGGGAATGGACAGCCTTGGGATACCCATGCCAACCACAACAATTCGACGCGGACCTTGTGTGAGGACATCGATCGACCGATTGCAGCGCTGCTTAAAGATCTCAAGCAGCGAGGGATGCTCGAGGACACCTTGGTTCTATGGGGAGGTGAATTTGGTCGGACACCGACGACGGAGAACTCCGATGGTCGGGATCATAATCCGTGGGGCTTTACGGTATGGATGGCTGGTGGTGGGGTGCGTGGTGGGATGGCGCATGGGGCTACGGACGATTTTGGGTTCCGCGCGATGCAGGATAAAGTGCATATCCATGATTTGCATGCCACGATACTGCATTTGATGGGATTGGATCACACCAAGTTGACGTATCGTCATGGTGGTCGCGACTATCGTTTGACGGACATTGCCGGCACGGTGGTCAAGCCGATTTTACGATGAGCGAAACGCGGTCCGGTGAGCTCGATCGTGGGTTGGGGCTCGTCCAAGCGACGGGTTTGAACATTGCCAACATGGTTGGCATTGGTCCGTTTATCACGATCCCTCTATTTATCGCCGCGATGTCTGGGCCTCAAGCGATGATCGCTTGGGTGCTGGCTGCGGTACTCGTGTTATGCGATGGTTTGGTATGGAGTGAGTTGGGGGCTGCGATACCAGGGAGTGGGGGGACTTATCATTTTCTCAAACGAATATTTAGCGTCTATTCCTGGGGCCGAATATTGCCGTTTTTGTTTATATGGCAATTCATGGTTAGCGGGGCCATGGAGATGGCTTCGGGGTACATCGGAGCCCTGAGTTACCTCGAATATGCGATTCCTTCGCTGGTGCAGAGTTTTCAGGGGTTGCCGGGAGGGACTCGCTGGTTGGCCGTGGGTGCAGTCGTGGTTGTGACGTTGCTTTTATGCAGGCGTATAGAGAGCATCGGTTGGATTGCGGTGGTCATGACTTGTGGAACGTTGTTGACGGTGGCGATGGTGATCGTCAGTGGATGGATGCACATGGATTGGAGCAAGATTACTTTTCCTGAGGGAGCTTTTAAGCTCGATGGCAAGTTTGCAACGGGGCTCGGTGCAGCGATGCTTATCGCCATTTATGACTATCTTGGTTACTACAACGTGTGCCATTTGGGGGATGAGGTCAGGGATCCAGCAAGGACGATCCCAAGGGCGGTGATTGGATCGGTGGTCGTGATCGCTCTGATTTACATGTCGATGAATTTGTGCATCATTGGCGTGGTGCCTTGGCAACAGGCCATGGAGTCCAAGAACATCGCGGCGGACTTTATGGAGACGCTCTATGGGAGATCCTGGGCGGTGGCTTTTACGTGGCTGATCCTCTGGACGGCGTTGGCTTGCATGTTTGCCATCACGCTTGGGTATTCACGGATACCTTATGCGGCGGCCAAGCAGGGAGATTTTTATGGGGTCTTTGGCAGGTTGCATCCCGAGGGCAAGTATCCGTGGGTGTCGTTGCTGGCGCTTGGTGTTTTGACATCGCTGTTTTGTTTTTTGGATTTGAAGATCGTCATTGACGCGGCGGTGTGTGTGCGGATTGTGGTGCAGTTTTTGGGTCAGATTGTCGCCTTGCATGTCGTCAGGACGACACGTTCGGACATTGAGTTGCCCTTTCGGATGTGGTTGTATCCGATCCCGAGTTTGATTGCGGCAGTGGGATGGATTTTTGTCTTGGTGACAGCCGATCCGACGGCGTTGCTGATGAGTTTAGGGGTAGTCCTTTCGGGGGTGGTTGTTTATTGGATGCGAGGAATGTTGATGGGTGCTGGCCGGAAAGTTTGAAACACAGAGTCACAGAGAGCACAGAGTTTTGAGAGTTTCGAGCAATACATGGTGTTTCGTCGACTTCGAATGAATTATCCTATGTCCTGTTTTTTAATTATTTTGATTGTGTAGCATCTTGCAGTGCAATTTCATCAAGTGGAGACAGCGATGTCTAAACGCAAAAAACGACGGCCAGTGTTCGCGAGCAGACGATTCAACTGACACCTGACGAGCAACTGGCTTTTTGGCAATCGCTACAAGCACCAGCGAAACTTACACCGGCTCAAAAACGACTTGGAGCCATCATGCGGGGCACTACGTGGGCAGAGTCGATTTGCTCTGGCTCAGAAATGTCGCATGATAGGCGACAAGGATAGGTGGAGAACCCCAGAAGGTGGGAAGGTTCTACGGATAGGGATATCTTTTTCGCATGTCAGTAGGTCAAATCGCGGAAACTTTAAAAAAACTGACGCATTCCCCTAATGGTTAGGTTTATCATAAGACCCATTGAAATTATTGGTTTCATGGAGGGAGTTTTCGATTGGATGTGATGGGGATCAATAGGGGTCGTTATCAGCAATCATGGCAAAATATTATCCATGGGTTTTTCTTCAAAGACTCTGGGCAAACCGCTTCGGTTTGGACAATCTAAGCATCCGAACCCGTTTAGTTCTGATGGTGGTTCTACTGATAACACTCTTTGGCTTGATCGCTACGCAGGCCCATCGAACAATCATCGCTTATATCGAAAAAAGGGAAAAAGTCGATTTGCGGGATGAGGCTATGAATGTCCGTGCGAGCTTCGAAAAGTTGCTCAATCGCGCCGAATCCTTGGTTATAGAACATAGTCGAACAAGATCCGAGGGCTCAGAGGTCATCTCCGCGGATGACGGGTTGAAGGTAACTTTCCGGGCAGAGTTCCGAAATTTTGATGAATTCATAATCCAATGCGGCTTAGACCCTGATGAATCCAAGGGAGCGAGCGAGTTGGATCTTTCGAAGATTCCAAGACGTGAGGTTTTGGAGCAGATTATGAACGATCATCTGTTCTCCTCGGACAAACCTCAGTTGCACTCCTATTGGTCAAGGCTCTATTGGGAACCGAATCCGGCGGCTAACGCACCCGATAAATCGTGTGTAAAGATACAGGTCTTGGTTCGAGATGATCTCAATGATCGGAAATCTGCGAATGGCGCTAGGGGTAACTTCAATGAGAACATGATTTGGTTCTACGAAGTGGATTTAACCGAGCGTTTGTCGAACGCAATCCTCTCATCCGTGAGGTCTTATGGAATCCTTGTTAATCCCAGTTATACGAAGTCTGAACCCAACAAGGAATCGAATACGGATCCCAAGTCTCGTCGAAGGCAATCCATGGAGTTGGCTTATCTTCCGATCATCGATGGTTCTCCATCTCATTTGAAATCAGTGAGATCAGTGAGTTCGAATGAAGAGGCACCGAGACGCTTTGAACTTGGTCCTAAATTAGTGGAAGCAATTCATAACTACGAGGAGAAACTCCAGCAGTTACCGGAGGGGTACGAAATAGAGAACTTTACCTATCAATTTCCTCCGAATGAGGATCTTCCCGAAGGCATGCAATCGAAGATATCGCTTCAAGATCTGATCGTAGGTGGTGATTTAGACAAGTTGAAAACAGTTCCATGGACTTGCAAAAGCAGTACTTTCTCTCCAGACTTGGTAAAGCAATTGAGTCAAGATCTCGTCGCTGATCAAACGACGCAACCGAGTGCCAAAAATCCACTTCTTAAAGTGTTTATAGAGAAAGGTCAGGCACCTCGATTCTGGTTGCGAGCGTCGTCGCACGCAGAGCTGAGTCGATTGAAACAGACCGTATCGAACATCTATCAGAGTGTCGATCGGAGTGGGAAGGGGTTAGAGAGTTTAACCTGGGAAAGCGAGACGAGCATGGGCAATCTCGTGTTGAGTGTGGCAAGCATCGTACCTCCCGGTGCTTCTCCATTTAGCCCCCCTATTCTCTACATCGTCAGGGCTGTATCGCTTGAAGAAATTCGCAATTCGGCACAAGAAGGGCTATCCTCCTTGTTCTATTGGGGTGTTTCGATTGCCATTCTTTCCCTTTTGTTGACGGTCGGTCTTGCATTCCTGATCACACAGCCGCTCAAGAAGATTTCTCAGGTGGTCAGCCAAATTCAGCTCACTGACATTAACTCCGATTCCTCCGAAACAGAAGCATCATTTAAAAAACTGCTGTCCGATCTCCCTGTAGGTCGTAAAGACGAAGTTGGTGCGATCGCAAACCAGTTGTCGAAAACCTTCGAAAGTATCCTGGAGAAGAACACCAAGATCAGGGTCCAGCATGAACGCTCGAATAAGGCAGACGTAGAACGAAGGGTTGCAGAAGAGGCCAATGAAGCTAAAACGCAGTTTTTAGCGATGATCAGTCATGACATGCGTCAATCCATGGCTGTGATCTTCGGTCACCTTGAGCTTCTTCTTGATGAGCCTCTGCTCGATGGACAAAAGCAGGACGTCCAGGGCGTTTTCGTCAGCGCTAAGAAACTTCGGTACTTGATTGATGATGTGTTGGATTACCAGCGTTTTCTTACCGGGGATGTTCACGTCGAATCGGTAGAAATGCAACTCGAAGACGTTCTGAAATCAGTCGTAGGTATCTATCAGTCGAACGCGATAGAAAACGGAAACCAATTAGAATTTGAGTCTTATTACCACAAGGCAATCGTCTCGGATCGGAACAAAATCGAACGCATTGTTGGCAATCTCATCTCGAATGCTTGTAAATTCACGAAGAAGGGGAAGGTGAGTTTGGTATTGGAGCAAGTGTCCGCCTCGGAGGTTCGGATAGTTGTCGAGGATACCGGTCGAGGGATGAGCAAAGAGCAACAGGCGAAGGTTTTTCAGATACAAAATACCGTTAAAAACCGTGGCAATCGGGATGGCACAGGCCTAGGCCTCTACATTTGCGATCGGCTCACAAAGAGTCTTGGTGGAAACATTCGCTTTGAGTCGGTCGAGGGTAAGGGGACGCGCTTTGAGATGCGACTCCCGATCCAAAAGAATTCGAACGCATTGATTGATGGAATTAGCGATACGGATTTGCTCTCTGAAAAGCCAACTCTTTTGATTATCGACGATTCGAAGGAGTCTCGTGTTGCGATAAGCAAAGCGATCGAATCGCAGGCAAAAGATGTTTTCAAGATCATGGAGGCCTCAACCGGGCGAGAAGGTTTGCAGATGGCGCGTGAGTTTGGTCCGAGTGTGATTACTCTCGATGTCGATATGCCAGAGCTCGATGGATTTCATGTCCTACAGGAGCTTCGATCCGACCCGATCACAACTCGAATTCCGGTGCTTATGGTGACGGTTCATTCCGATACCGGCAAAGCTTCCATGCTCGGAGCAAGTGGGTTTTTGAAAAAGCCTTTCGATCGAATCGAGATTGCTCGTGAGATTGATAAATTGATGCGCAATTCGCGAGAGGGCATGGTGTTGGTAGTTGATGATGAAGAGAGTTGTCGCAAGGAAATGAGTCGATTGCTCGCAGCCCATGGAATACGGTATGCAACAGCGCGCGATGGTGAAGACGCACTAGATCGAATCAAGGATGAGATTCCATCGTTGTTTATCGTCGATCTTTTGATGCCTAGAATGGATGGTTTCGCGCTCATTGAGAAACTTCGCTCAATGTCTGAAACAAAGGATGTTCCGATACTGGTGCTTTCGGCCTTAGCACTCGACGACGATGAGCTTGGTAGGCTGAATCCACTAGTCGAAAAGTTCTTTGGAAAAGGTACGCTGGATCTAAACGAGCTTGTCAAGGAAATCGACCGAGTCGGAAATCTCAAGTCCAAACGAAATTTGATCGGGCAACGTCAGGTATAAAATAGGCAATGAAAATGAAAAAGATATTAATCGTTGACGATAATTTTGAGAATCGGCGTTTGATTGAGCGCAAGCTAAATCAGTGGGGGGTGGAATTTTCAATGGCCCGTAATGGCGAAGAGGCGTTAAGAGCCACTCAAAGCGGAACATTTGACTTGATTTTGATGGATATCAATTTACCTCGCACCGATAACGATGATCCGATTGATTACTTAGGAATCGAGCTTTCCGAAGAAATTCTTTCGAAAGCTGCTTTGCCAAAGCCTAAGATTGTCGCAATAACCGCCCACGGAATGGATGTGCAAAGAAAAGCGATTCTGGCCTCTGGGATATCTTCAATCATTCAAAAGGGCCGTGAGGATTACTTCAAAAGAATTTTGGAGTGTCTTCAGGCTAACGGTATTGTCGGTCGGCAAGAGCAGAAAGATGATCCGCTTGGGAATCGTCAAGTCAACGCGGTGATGCGAGATAGCGTTGCCGTTGTCACAAAGGCAGTGGCGGCTTCTGGTATTTCATCCGAGACGACTGCAGTCGTTAAAGAACAAGTGGCTGCAGTTGGGTCGGGCAACCTTCAAACCGATGATTGTATTGGCTCGATTACAGAGTCCCTCTCGTGCATGCTAAGCGAGGCTCGGGAGTTTTCCCAATTGTTACCGAGTGGAAGTGATTGTACGCCAATTTTGCAGTCTATTTGCGGCTGTCTTGAAAGAACCGTCGAGGAACTGAAGGTACCTGTATTAACAAAAAGAGATGCAAATTTTGGACATTGGTTTACCAACCAAATTGTCGGATTGCCGGCAGATCTGCAAGATCTCGCGAGCACTGCAAGCGAAAGCATCATGCATAATCCAACCCAAATCAATGATTGGATTACTCTTGTAGATCGCATACTCAATCAGGTTCATCGAATTTCCGGTAGGAGACACAGGGACGAGTATCTTGTGCCGTCGAAAACTTCTTCTTTACTTTCGCAACCGGAAGTCAATTCGTTCGAAGTCCAGGATGATCAACGCGCGATCGTCGCAAATAGTATCGCTGTGCTGATCGTCGACGATGAGCCTTCTGCAAGGGAGGATCTTGTTCGAAAAACCCGGAGACTCGGCTATCTAGCCATTCCCTGCGATAGTGGGTCGACGGCTATCGAATTGATGCAGAGGATGCCGTTCGATATCTGCTTAGTGGATATGCAAATGCCAGACATGGATGGGATGGAATTTATACGCAAAGTGAAAAGCAAGCCGAGATTAGCTCATATTCCGATCGTTGTTGTGTCTGGTAGTTGTTCGGATGCGACGGGCTCTCAGGCGATCGAAGCAGGTGCGGCCGACTATCTTTCGAAACCGGCTCAAATCGAGGTTCTCAAGGCGCGTATCAGCTATTGCTTGAGGTCGTCCGAGCAACGACGAAACGAGCTTGCGAAGTTCCTTCCTGCGAACATCGCGCATGATCTTCTGAGTGATGATAGCGTCCTGAAAAAGCCGAAATTCTGCGATATCTCTGTCATGGTCTGCGACATCCGTGGGTTTAGCAAAATCTGCGAAACACGCCATCCTGGGGATACAATACGTTGGATCAGCGACGTCATGAACTCCCTGAGTGAATTGATTCTCCAGTCCGGTGGTACGATCGTTGATTATGTAGGTGACGAAGTCATGGCGATGTGGGGTGCACCAGTGGAATCCGACAATCACCCCGAAGTCGCAACCATGTGTGCTTTGGAGTTGCAAAAAGAGGTTGATCGGCTAAGTGAAAAATGGCTCCCTGAGCTACAAGCTCCGCTGGCTGTTGGAATTGGAATTCATAGTGGACTTGCGGTCTGTGGCAATACTGGATCGCAGAGAAGAATCAAATACGGACCCCTTGGGAATACCGTAAACTTGGCAAGCCGTGTTCAGGGGACAACCAAATACCTGCGAAGTTCCATTCTGATAACGAACGAGACAAGAAATAGAATCAAAAAGGAGCTTGTATCCAGGAGAGTTTGCAGGATTCGAGTCAACAATCTTCGAGAGCCTGTGGAATTGTTTGAGTTATCTGATGCCAAAGGGCGTAATCTCCACCGCGACTTCTATTCCCTTTACGAAGAGACCCTTTGTTCATTTGAAACTTCCTCTGGCGACGAAGAAATCATTCAAAAGACGCTCGCACAAGCGGCTCGATTACTGGCCGAGAATCCAAACGATGGTCCGTCTCGATTGCTGATGTCTAGAATTCTTCAGGTTAGTTTAGGGCAACCCTTTGATCCGGTTTGGACCATGATAGGTAAATGAGGATCGATCCGTTGCCATCAGGGAATCCGCCACGGATCATCGGTGGGTTCCGAGGATAGGTTCCGGCTCGAATTGAATCATAATCCACATCACCTATCCGTGGTGGACGGATGATTACTCCGAGGGTGATGTGATGTTCCAAGACGATCCTTCGTTGCGCATTGAGCTTGTTACTCAAGGTTGTGAACTGTCGGCAAGTGAGATAACCGACATGCAAGACGACCTCGATACCCTCAAAAGGCTTATCGAGCATTTTCCGAGCTCGATCTTGCATATCTCGATAAGTCGCCATCAGCGTAACAAGACTTATCATGTCAAGACCAGCCTTTCGCTCTGCGGTACAACGCTCTTTACAGGTGATCGAGATCTTGCGACCCATCCGGCCTTTGAGCGATGCATTCACAAACTCATCGAGAAGGTCCAAGCTCACAAGACCAAGATGGCGGGGAAAATCGATTGGAACAAAACGACTTCTGGAAATCATGCCGAGCTGAATCCAACCGATCGTTTCGATGCCATGGAGCTCGACTGGGCGGCGGCTCAGGACGATTACGCGACCTTTCGTCGCGCGATGGATGTATTCGAAGACGGCTTGTCGAAACGAATCGGACGATGGGTCAATCGATACCCTCAGATCCAGGAAAAGCTTGGCAAGAGCCTGATGATCTCGGATCTTGTCGAAGAAGTTTTCCTCATTGCGTTCGATGAGTTTCTTCAACGACCACACGATGTGCCGCCGGGTAAATGGCTCGAGGGACTGATCGATCCAGCGGTCCAAGCGTTATTGAATTCGCCCGATGAGGAGTATGCAAGTATCAGTTATTCACGCGCTATTTTAGAAAGACGATCATGAACTTGGAGATTGAATCGGAGACAACCCACACCGAGGTTGGTGCAAATCGCTTACCAGGGATTCTGACGATCCCTAAGGGGGCCACGGGAATCGTGTTATTTGCTCATGGGAGTGGGAGCAGTCGGCTGAGTCCTCGGAATCAGCATGTGGCCCAGGTGTTGCAGGAGGCTGGATTGGCGACGTTGCTATTTGATTTGCTCGATGAGATCGAGGCCGAGGATCGGCGAAATGTATTCGAAGTTCCGTTGCTGGCACAGCGGCTTGTCGAGGCGGCCGAGTGGGTGCTTGAGCACCCGGACACCCAGGGGCTGAGGCTTGGCTTTTTTGGAGCAAGCACTGGCGCGGCGGCTGCGTTGTTGGCCGGGACACAGCTCAAGGGCAAGGTTGCTGCGGTCGTATCGCGCGGTGGTAGGCCAGACATGGCCGAACGCATCTTGGGGTTGGTTTCAGCTCCAACATTACTGATCGTCGGCGGCCGGGATGAAGCGGTCATTCAAATGAACCAGCGAGCATTTGAAATGTTGCAATGCGAGAAGCAATTGAGGATTGTCGATGGCGCGACCCATTTGTTTCCCGAGCCGGGAGCTTTGGAACAAGTCGCAAAGTTAGCAAGTCAGTGGTTTAGCCAACATTTGAAGTAGCGAAAGTTCATTTTTTTAAAGGATTGATTCTTTTGTGTTTTATCCTTTCGTAACAACAATCTGTGGCCTTTAGCAAATGAACTGCTGGGCTCCCCTTCTCCCGCTGGCGGTAGTAAGGGGAATGGCGTTGAATTAGTGCAAGCGGTAGTGCGCAAGCACTCCGGTGAGTGACGGGTTGTCTTGGAATTCTCATGTTTTTTCACCGGACGGCTCGCGCCGTTCCGCTTCTAATTTCAACGCCGTTAGGGAGTAAGGGGCGGGGGGGATGAGGGTGGAAAGAGCGTTAGATCAAAGAGGTTAATCATCAGCGACATCGAATTTGTACCGTTTCGTGATCGCAAGGAAGCCGGAGAACGGTTAGCTAAGGAGTTGGTGGGTTTGAAATTGGAGGATCCGATCGTGCTTGCGATTCCCAGGGGTGGGGTTGTCATTGGTGCGGAGTTAGCCAAGGCGCTTGGGGCGGAGTTGGACATTGTAATATCGCGCAAGTTGCGGGTTCCCTTTCAGCCCGAGTTAGCTTATGGGGCTCTTGGGGAGGATGGAGCGGAGGTATTGGATCATCATTTGATCCAGAGTGTAGGATTAAGTTCGGTGCAGATGGAGCGTGAGCGAAATTTGCAGTGGGAGCAGGTTCAATCGAGGATCGCTCGATTTCGGGGCGATAAGCCTGCGGCGAGGTTAGCAAAGCGAAGTGTGATTGTGACCGATGATGGGATCGCCACCGGATCGACGATGCTCGCTGCGTTAAAGACGGTAAGAGCCAAGGAGCCGTTGGAGTTGATTGTGGCGGTACCGGTAGCGCCACTGGGGCAGCTTAAACACATTTCGCAGCATTGCGATCGGCTAGTGTGTCTTCATTCGCCTGCTGATTTTGTGGCAGTAGGTCAGTTCTACGAGAGCTTCGAGCCCGTGGAGGACCAGCAGGTCGAGGAGTACATGTCATTTGGTGTCGTTAAGTAGGCAAAGCGACTCGGTGGTTGATTTAAACTCTTGATAGTTCTTTACTGGCGGCTTTGCCTTTACGCTTCTTACGTTTTGGTGGCGGTCTTGGTAGCCATGTTCGTGTTCCCTGGTTTTGAGATCTGTGTTTTGGGTTGGCGATATTGCAAGCACGTTGGCTCGCTGGGTAAATCAGTGGGTTGGTTCGACAAACCCTGAAACTCGGCTTCGATTTGCAAACGGGCGGTCAGCGCTGGGTCATCGCGATCAGCTGCTCGGTTGAATACCTTGCCTTGATTTCGGCAACGCGATCATCGAACGAATCGACCCCGTTTCCACCCTTAACCGCCGAAAGAGAAGATGCGAAATCGCCCATTCGAAAGTTATTATCAAATTCCCAAAACCCAGTCGTCTCGCCGCTTTGATTGTCTCGCATAACCAACTTAATTCGCTTTTGCTGTTCCATCTTTTTGAGGCTTTGCAGAGTGCGTTCACTTAACGGATCGAGATAGTGTTCGTAGTAACACATCGACTTGCCCCCATTTAGCAAATGCCAAAGTGCTATCGCGACAGGACCGCCATCAGTTTGTACTGCCATATTGGTCACGTTTAGATCGATGCGTTTGACGCTGCCGTACTGTCGTGCCCACTGCGGTTCTTCGAAAATGCAAAGACAAGTTTCAGTTCCCGAATGTTTTTGAAACTCGGTTGTATAGAACCTCGCGCCGTAGGCTCCGACGTCTTCGGGTGGTAGTGGGGGCAGAACCAAATGAACATCGCCGCCAATCCATGTATTGTCAAGCCTGTTATCATGCGTGTTGTCATGCTGAGGCTTCTTCTTGAATGGCCACATGAAATCATCTCGCTTTAGTCTGTTGATGTTCTCAGTTAGGTTCCCACATATATTGCTGTACGTGTTATTCACGCAGGTGTGATGCTTCGGGAGACTGCTGCTCGCTCATCTGTCGATTCTGTTTCTTCCGTAACACGATAGACATCGTGGCAACTGCCCATTGTCCAACTTGTAGCGACCAACCTCTTTGGTTTGCTGCATGCAGTACCAATACCAAGTATCGGATGTGGGCCTGGGTGATCGAGTTCCCATCGCAGCTTGCCTGACGCTAACTCACTACGAGGGATGAGGACCGCTAACACCAGACGCGTCGTGATGTCCGCGATGCGAATCCCACGCGGTTCGCCCGTTGGCAAGTAGATCTGGATCGTCTTAGCGATTGCAGTGGTCACGTCGGGCCCTATCAGTAGGAGAAATCAAGCGAGCTAGCATATCCGAACCGTGCAGGGTTTGCTAGACTGTCTGGTCTTGCTCGGAAGCGCATCGCGAGCAGGAGACCGGAACCAAAATGCCGAAACTTACTGAATACATGCACACAGTAGCGGCTGCCGAGTACATCGGTGTCGCTCAAAACACGCTCCGCAAATGAGCGGCGCGCGGTGACATGCAAATGCACCGGAATCCAGCGAACGGATATCGACTGTTCAAGCGAAGCGATTTAGACCGGTTTCTGGCGAAAGCTGGAAAGCCAGTCAACGCCTCGAAGTAACCACTAAGCTGTACCTGCTATTCGACCGGGCGCGAGGGAAGGGGTTTATTGCTCGTCTACGTCATGGAAGATTCTATAAATGATCGAATGGAGAACTTTCGTAATGAGATGAATGGGAACCTGCCTTGTTCACAAACAGGACCGTGCATCGATCATCCCGCAAAATGGTCGTTTGTTAGTGAGCACGAACATTCTTCCAAAGAAAAGTTGGAAGTTTGGCAACTTGGGGGTAATCTTCATCAACCATCTGCAAAAACAAAATCAGTGAAGAAGAAGTCGAGTAAGAAGCGCAGTACCCCATGACCATTGCTTTACCGTGGCACTCCGATCCAAGTTGGCAACCAACGGAGGTTACCCAGTTCATCAACCATGTGAATAGTGGCGCTGGGACTCTTATTGTTCGCACTGATGCTGGATTGGCGTACCTGAAGGCGCTTGGTAATCCAGACGGGCCACATGCACTGGTGAAGGATCTGCTGGGTACTCATCTTTCGGCAATTCTAGGCTTGCCGACATTCGATTATGCCATCATAGAGATTACTGATTTAGATGAATTGCCCTTCTTTAAGGCTGGCAAAGCCGAACCAGGTCCTGCCTTTGTGACAAGAGGAGAAGATGGTTCGGTTTGGGATGGCAGCAAGCGTTTACTTGCAAAGATCGACAATCCAGATGCAATTTCGGGCTTGGTTGTCGTGGACACTTGGTTACGCAATACTGACCGCTACTATCTAGCCAAGAACCGAGTAAACTGGGACAATGTATTTTTCAGTAAGGAAAGTACCGAAAACGGAAAACTGTCCT
The DNA here is from genome assembly GCA_040381975.1 of Pirellula sp. Taxonomy (GTDB): domain Bacteria; phylum Planctomycetota; class Planctomycetia; order Pirellulales; family Pirellulaceae; genus JBKCUI01. Next base: position 4,331 of record JBEIGI010000015.1, on the reverse strand, counting down.
TGCGAGTTATGGATTTCAGCCATGCAATCCAGTTCGGTGGTGAATTGACTACTAGTGTCGGTTCAATCGCCAACATCAAGGACGAAGCCGTCTTTGGGCTCTTTCCCGAGTTTCGGAAGAGATTGTCCCGAGACGCAATCCGGCACTATGCTAGCATTCTCGGCGGCTTGTCGCGGTCACAGCTTGAGGATGCACTGGGACTAGTCCCGCATCAGTGGCATTTGGATTCACCCGTTCGGTCGGCCCTTGCTAGCTATTTGTTCCAGCGAGCGATCTTTGTCGCCGAAACGATTGAATCCAGATTGTTTGATCCGCCCCAACTTAATATAGACCTGTCTGATGGAGGTAAATCATGAATCCAGTTAAAGGCCATTACAGCATTGTCCAGTATTGCCCTGATCTCGCACGGCGGGAGACGGTCAACATTGGCGTTGTTTTACTCGTACCTGATCGCGCGTTTCTGCAAACGCGGATGGTTGCGGACAATGAACGTGTTCGCCATTTCTTCGGAACCACTGGTGATGACGCAAAACTGTTGAGCGATTTTAAGAAGAGCTTTTCCGCTCGGATCGAAGCTGAACATGGACGAGTAACCACGCTCGAATCGTTTCAAAAGTTTATTGACACTCGTGGCAATCAGATTCAGCTAACGGAACCAGCGTTCGTAAAAGTTCGAGATTGCGAAGAGACTCTCACTCAGTTGTTTGATCAGTTAGTCGGCGGCAAGGTTAAGCAACGCAATCGCGAGTCATTCCCCAAGTCATTACAAGCTCGGTTTGAGGCTGGCAAAGTTGCGGATCTCATCGAGACCAACGTTTCGATATCAGTACCGATTTTAGATCGCGAGACGAAGATTCCATTTGCGTTTCAAAATGGAGCGTTCCACTTACTTCAACCGGTTGTCTTTCCAGCAGACAAGGAAGAGGCAAATTTCAATCGCGCGCTGAAGTACTCAATGGAAGGTAAGATTCTTCAGGATCATCCTGACGATGAATATGGGCAGCTAAAGTTCAACGTGATTGGGCGATTCGCCAGTATGTCTGATCCGTCCATTCCCATCGTCAGAGACGTACTCAAGGAATCCAATGTACGGTTGCATCTGGATCATGATCTATCTGGGCTAGTCGACGAAATCCGACGAACGGCTAAGGCACGTCCCAAGCGTGCATAGCACAACGAGCCGCCGGGTTCGCTAGTCCCGACAGCTGCCTGCTAAGCTCGTCAATCCTCGCATTGAGCGCGGGTAGCTTCTCTTGCAGGCCTGCGATCTTGGGAATCTGGTTGAGGTCAAAGCGATGCACGTAGAGCGGCGACATCTTATGCCGATGCGTTTCGATGATCGCTTCGAGTTGCTTTTCGCCATCCACATTCAGTTGCTCGCTGATCGCAGACGTGGCGAACCATAGCTCTCTATCTGTAGGCATACCCGAAAATCGCTCCCAATGACAGAAACGCCACCGAATTTCTCCTAAAACAAACCGCGATGAAACGTGTAGTTGTAAAACGCCCCAACTCAACGCTAGCAGGTTGCTCGGCTATAATGTGGCATGACTTCAAGACTACGTTGTGAAAGCCTCAATCAATCATGTATGGTTCTTTTCGGGTTACGCGCACATGTTTTTTGTTTGTATGTTTCGTTTTACTGCCGACGCTTTGGCTTTCTCCGCTTGCGAGCATTTGGGCACAAAGTGGCAAAGAGACTCCAGCGATCGAAGTGGTCCATCCACTGAGATATCAAGTCTTTCAGCGACGCTTTGAGGTTCCGCAACTCTCCCACAGCAACCATCCAGGAAGACCAGCCAAAGGTTTTGCTCAAGTCCGCTTCCATCTAAAATGGACCCCCAAGGATCGGACGTCGATCGAGTACCGATTGCTTGCCAACTCAAAAAACTCACAGTGGTTATCCCTAACCAATGAGTGCATCTTGGCAATTGCCGACTCCCCTGGAATGACGTACCTGATTATCGATGTGCCAGCAGGTGGATGGTACCGAGTGGAGCTTCGGATGAAAGCCGAGGGACAGATCGTCGCCCATGCTACCTCGGAACCTTTCGGAGTCGGTGAAGTGTTCCTTGTCGCTGGACAAAGCTATGCCACCAACTGCAACGACGAAAGACTCCAAGTCGCCGATCAGACCGGAAGAGTGGTCGCTTATGATTTCCGAAAGCAATCATGGAATATCGCGCATGATCCTCAGCCCGCCGGCGACGCAAGCGAAGGTGGCTCGATTTGGCCACCCTTCGGAGATCTGTTGGTGCAAGCTTACGGAGTCCCTGTGGGACTGGCCAATGTCGCTGTCGGTGGCACTTCGACGAGCCAATGGAAGACCGACGGAGAACTCTTTCAGCGCCTCGTGGCCGTTGGCCGACAACTCAAGGATTTTCGGGCCGTGCTATGGCAACAAGGGGAATCGGATGTGATCGAGAAAACACCGACGGCTACTTATGTGGAACGCCTGATAGAATTTCGCGCACAGGCCGATCAAGCTTGGGAGAAAGCGATCCCTTGGTATCTTGCGAAATCGACTCTCCATCCGACGGTCTACAACGAACCTAATGGCGAAGCGAATATTCGCAATGCGATCGAGACGCTTATTGAATCGCATGGTTTCGAAAGAGGACCCGATACCGATCGGCTCGATGGTCCCAACCGTGGTCCTCTCGAGAGCCGAAGGCACTTTACTGGGCTTGGTCAACGCAACGCTGCGGCGATGTGGTTCGCAACTCTTGCAAAACAACTCGATGCACCCAAGCCCGCTTATTTGCGACATGTTCAAGACCTTGCAGATCTGCATTTGCGCAAGCCGGCTTGGAAATCATCCGTCGTCAACAACGAAAGCTCGGTACTCTTGAAAGATGACCAAGGTGCTGTCCGTGCGCGGTTGGCTTATCCTGCCGAGGAGATCTTGCAGGTACGATCGGCGATGGATTTTAAGGAATGGAAGCAAGGGGAAAATTGGCGATTGGATGAGAGCAGAACGGTGCTTGAGTGGATCGGTGAGCCGCCCGTTGCTGCGATTCCGATGGATCAACTTTATCCATCCGCAGGGGCGCCAAATAGTTACAAGCATCGGATAGGGAACCCCGAGCAAAACTTGCTCTATGCGCCCGGGAAATGGTTCCATGAGCGGAACATCGAGATTACCTATCGGCGTCAAGCTTTCGATCGACTTGAGAATCTCAAATCGCCTCGGCAACTTGAAAAGACGGTTGATAGACTGCGTCGAAAATCCAGATTGGTACTGGCTGTAAGTGGCGATAGCATCTCGACGGGCCTCGATGCGTCGGCGACGACACTTACGATCCCAAATCAGTCGGGGTATCCGGAGCTTGTCGCAGCGCAACTGACGAAAGACTTTGGCGGTCCGATCGAGTTGGTAAATCGTTCGGTGGCCGGTTGGAGCATTGCCAATGGTGTCGAAGACTTAGATAAACTTCTGGAATCCAAGCCAGATATGATGATTGTGGCCTATGGGATGAACGATGTTGGTCGTCGCGATCCGGATTGGTTTGCGAAACAAGCTAGGTTGTTGCAAGAGCGTGCCAGGGCGCGGTTGCCTGAGCTTGAGATCCTTTGGGTTGCTCCGATGCTTGGAAATCGGGAGTGGATTCATACCCCGCGTGAAATGTTTTTCGCTTATCGCGATGCGTTGCAAAGGATTGTGCAAGACGGAGAATCCTTGGTCGATTTAACTGCGATATGGCAGCAGTTGCTTGAGCGTAAGCATGATTTGGATTTGACTGGCAATGGGCTTAATCATCCGAACGATTTTGGACATCGGCTCTATGCGCAAGCGATTTTAGAGAGTCTGAGTCAAGCGATCGAGGAAGGTAAAGCTGGGAGATAAGAGGGACTACACCGTAGTGGATCTTGCGAAAGAACCTAGCGATTTAAAATACGTTGATTATTTAGGCGTTCTGGAGAAAGAGCGCGCTGGTTCAATACGGGTTTTTTTTAAACGCTGGACGTTGGGTTGATCGCGCTGGACTTGTTTTGTGATTTGCTCGGGCGCCGGGATCTTTAGCAAGATCCACTACCGGATGTTCGTAGCGTAGTGGATCTTGCGAAAGATCCTAGCGATTTAAACCACGTTGATTATTTAGGCGGTCTGAAGAAAGAGCGCGCTGGTTCAATACGGGTGTTTTTTAAACGCTGGACGTTGGGTTGATCGCGCTGGATTTATTTTGAGGTTTGCTCGAGCGCCGGGATCTTTAGCAAGATCCACTACCGGATGTTCGTAGCGTAGTGGATCTTGCGAAAGATCCTAGCGATTTAAACCACGTTGATTATTTAGGCGGTCTGAAGAAAGAGCGCGCTGTTTCAATACGGGT
>JBEIGI010000014.1:0-97285 GCA_040381975.1 Pirellula sp. | reverse complement strand
TCCAAGCAGGCATTGCCGAATCAAAGGTTACCCCTTTTTGGCGAGTTATTGCCCCTAGTAGTGATTTAGCAAAAAAGCTGGCTTGCGGAAAAGATTATATTGCCAAAAAAAGAAGAGACGAAAGAGCCTAACAAGGCGATGAAGACAATTCCGCTAGCTGTCACAGTTCCTGCTTTCGCAGGACCTGCGCCATCTACCTCCATGTCTCATCTTTGACGTTCGTCGCAATATCATGGAACCTCACCTTCGCGCCAAATTGCTGACGATCCCAACCGTCCTTGATGGACGTCGCGGCGCGTTCACAACTGGCTTCCGACCCCAGTTTCGGTATCGCGGGCAAGAAAACGATGTTTCGATCACGATACCGGGAGACATTTGGATCGAATCGGGCGATTCAACCGACGCACTGCTATCTTTCTATCGCCCAGACTTGCAACAATCGCGACTTCAACTTGGTTCTTCGTTTACACTGGCAGAGGGCCGGAAGAACATCGCCACTGGAACGATCACCGACATCCTTGATCAAAAAATGAACGACCCTGAACAAAAGAGAGAATCCGTGATCTTCATCGATGTCGACGACACGCTGATTCGATCATACGGTACGAAACAGATCCCGATACCGAACGCTATTCGATATGTTCGCGATATGTTCGATGCTGGTAATGTGCTATATTGCTGGAGTCGCGGCGGTGCTCAATACTCTCGCGACCTAGCGATCAGATTGGGTATCGCGGATTGCTTCGTTTGCTTCCTACCAAAACCTGACGTCGTCGTGGACGATAGGCTTGAACAATTACTGGCTCATTGCGAGTTCATCCATCCAAACAACGCCGTAACAAAACCAGAAGCGACGAAATCGGGTAAGGATGCCCGTTTCCGGGCAACCTCCCCACACCACCTAGCAGGCGGGTCCGGCCGCGTTGGTTCAACGCACATGAGCGCGGCGGCGGTTCCACCTGCGAAGCTAACCAATCGTTCGTCATCCCTACACCACTTGCGATCGTCTTGGCCACAGCGCGAGCGTAGGGTGCATGGCACCTCTGAGCAGCGTAGTCATCAATGCCAGCAAATCATTCCATGCGAATCGGGGACAGACCCTGAGGAACCCTTGCATATCCTAAAAAAACACAATCCGTATAACCCAGAATCCACAAATTCAAGATACCCTGCCCAGCTCCAAGCGGCGCCTGATGAGCTAAGATCATTCTTCGAAGGGACTTAGCGTCCACGAATTGCTGCGGCCTTGTTTTTTTTATGGTAACCTGTGGTTTTGCGGGGTTATGGAAAATTCCGCATATTAAATATTAAATGTTCTGCGACACCCCGAAACTCGTTGTTACTCGAGACCTTGAAGGATGGCGAAACGAAAAACGACGAAGAAGACGGCGACCAAGAGGTCGCGACCTAAGCCGGACTACCAAGTTTTCGTTAGCCATGCGACAGCGGACAAGTGGATCGCAACTACTTTTTGTGAAAAGATTGAAGCAACCGGGGCGACATCGTTCCGCGATGATCGAGACATCAATGGCGGTGATAGCATTCCTCAGTCGATACGTAGCGAAATCCTTGTGTCACGCGAATTGGTGGTCTTGCTCACGCCAGACTCGATCGAGCGACCATGGGTCTTGATCGAGGTTGGGGCCGCGTGGGGGCGAAGAGAAGATTACCGGATCGTTCCGGTACTCTGCCATGTGACATTTGACGCGATTCCCGATATAATTGAGGGGAAGAAGGCGTTTCACATCAACGACTTTGACAAGTACCTAGCCGAATTGAAGCATCGGGTGACAAAATGACGGCTACAGCAACATCAACTTTCGACGTGTTCGTTTCTCACAGCTCTCGCGATCGCGAGTTTGCGGCAGATGTTGCAGATAGACTGAAGGCGGAAGGCCTTCAGCCATTTCACGACGCAAATGTTCCTATAGGCCAGGATATTAGCAAGGCTATATGGGATGCGCTTGCAGAGTGTCATGCGTTCATCGTCATCGTGTCTCCGGATTCTGTGCCCGATGCTATGGGGATGATCGAATTGGGGGCCGCGACGGCTTGGAATAAACCAATCTTTGTCCTACTGAACGGTCCCGCATCAACTCGCGTGCCCGATGCTCTCGGGACTTATCAGGTCTATCCTCGCAATCGCATTGACGAGGTCTTGACCCAAATCCGCCGAAACTTCGAATCAATTACGGACTATGAACGCCAGGTGCTAGTGGAAACCTACAGTGCCCTTGGTGTTCCGGCAGATCGCCTCAGCCAATCGCCTCGCGAGCTTCAACAACTCGTTGAGAAGTTCAATGAGAAGACAGATAAGCACCTTACAGGGACTCGTCTGCTGTCGGAACTGCTGCGATTGCGAAAGCAAGCGAAGCTCCCACGGTTAAGCCCGATAGGTCGCAGAACAAAGCCGTGAACCGGAGCACTCATTTACGCGGCAACTGAAGTCAGAGTCTACCGTTCGTGCCCGGTTACGGCAGTCGTTCGTGCGGAGAGATTTACAATGTTCTTGATTTGGGGATTTAGGACGAGGAACAAACCAGCGGGATCTCCCGGGCAGTTCTACTGTACGACATGCTCGCTTCCAATGACCTATGTTCCACTTCGTCAAACGACATACTTTCACATCTTCTTTGTGCCGTTGTTACCGATATCTAGCGAGCCTCATGGAATTCAGTGCACAGGATGCAAGCACCTTTTTGAGGAGGAGGCTATTTACTATGCGCCCAAGAAACAAATGTCGAGCTGGAAGTGTCCAGTGTGTTCGAAGAGATGGTCCGAAAGTAGCATTTGTTGCCCTTTATGTAAGGTTCGCCCAGATGGCTCACCAATACGAGCATCAACTCAAACAGAAGAATCCATTTCTGACGTAGATGCAAATTCCAATCTTCCAGAATCAAATACAAGCAAGAACAACCCAATGGACCGAAGCGGTGGGCCGACCGCTTCTTGAACGAGACATTTCTTGCCACCGCTCGGTCATCGGAGGGCGTTATTTGCTCAATTGCACTCGGCAATCAACTCTCCAAATCCATACCAAACGACAGCTTCATAGCGTTGCGATGGTGCCACTTCGCGTAAATCGCGATCGTCCTCTCGCTGGATTGGTACGAGATCTATTCTCTTTGGGATACACCATCGAATCCGAAAATCCCAATTGTACGGAGTTCATTCATCTAAACGCGGCTTGGGCGCTGCAAGTAGCGGTATTCAAAACCGAAATCGCTTTTTTTGTTCCGTACTGGGATGATGCTGACAACGCGATTGCCGAGGCGAAGATTCATGCCCGTCTCTTGGCATAAGAATTCGACCTTGGACTCACCGATCAACAGTGCGGCGAGACGATCTATTGATTCCGCACATCCTGAACAACGGCCGAACATCGGGTAAGGATGCCCGTTGACGGGCACCCTCCCCGGACCACCTTCACTCGCTCGTGAGTGATCCATGCCAGCGCTGCAGCTTTTTGTTGTCTCGTCTGTTGATCAAGAACTCAGGGGAAGAACCGGCAAAAAAATATGGGACGGCAAAAATATGGGAGGGCAAAAATATGGGAGGGCAAAAATAGGAGAGCAAAATATAGCTAGCCTGTTGTGCCGAGTCCGCTGGCGATCGCATTGACGGTCAATAGCAACTGCGGAACCAATTGCTCGGCCTCTTTGGTCTGCTGCATGCGATGGTAACTCCGCCACATTTTCAGCAAATCGATCTGTTGGTGGTGCAACACCCGCAAGCCACTGGATCGTAGGTTCATCATCCGCTGGATGTTAGGGCGACGCTCCGATAATGGTCCCCCGTAAATAAGCTCGATCTTTTCTCGCGTACGAACAAGCTCACTCTCAATCGTTTCCATAAACGATGTTCTTAATGTGTCCTCTTGAACCATGCTTGCGTAAGCTCTCATGATCTCTAAGTCGGTGGCGGCCAAACTCGTTGCGACATTGCTGAGTAAGTAATGACTTGGTGCCCATCGGTTCATGGTCTGCTTCAATTCTTCAAACGTCTCGGGCGAAGCATGCTGCAACTTCTCCAGCGCCGTCCCGACCCCGAACCAACCGGATAAAAAGAACCGGGCTTGTCCCCAACTAAACACCCAAGGAATCGCTCGCAAGTCTGCGAGGGACTGCTGCCCGGTGCGCCGCGATGGACGTGAACCGATGCGACTCTGCTCGATCGCATCAATCGGTGTGGCTTGGCGAAAGAAACTAACAAAGCCCTCGCGGTGGATAAGCTCGGTATACGTGTCTCGAGCCCATCCTGACAACTCCGTCAACGTACCTTCCAGCGGATGTTCGCCAGGATCAGCGTGCTGATCCGACAGAGTTTTTCTGGCGACCCCCGCTAGGAACAACTCCAGATTGTAGATCGCCGTAGACTGATGCGCATACTTTTGTGGGATCGTCTCTCCCTGCTCCGTCAGACGCAAATCGCCTCCGAGCGACTCGCAGGGTAACGATTGAATAAATCGATGTGTCGGGCCTGCTCCACGACTGATCGTTCCCCCACGTCCATGAAAGAAACGGACCCTCACCCCATGCTTCTGTCCGACCTGCACCAACTCCCGCTGCGCACGACGAAGGTTCACCAAACTTGCAAGGATCCCACCATCCTTGTTGCTGTCGCTATAACCAATCATCACTTGCCCGACAGCTTGCCCCTCCCCACGTCGCTTTTGGATCGATTGCAAACTGCGTTGGGTAATGGGATGTTGCAAAAATGCATCGTAAATCGCAGGGCTATGGTGCAAATCGTCGACAGTTTCAAAGAGCGGCACGACCGGCAAAGGACATTCGAGCCCCTGGGGTGTCTCTTGCATGAGTCCGACTTCTCTTGCTAACAGATACACGACCAACAAGTCCGAGACGTTGCGTGTCATGCTCACGATCAGACATCCTAAACCATCAAATCCATAGGCTGCACTATATTCTTTGAGCACACGTAGCGACGAAAGAACCGCATCGGCTTCTTGCCCAAGCGAAACATCCGGTCTAGCGAAAGGCCGTTTTGACTCCAGCTCGCGATGGAGCAACTCTAGCCGCTCGGATTCATCCCACTGCGAAAAATTCGTCCGGCTAAATCCCGCTGCTAGGAGCAACTGCTCGACTGCTCGATCGTGGAATGCGCTGTTTTGACGGACGTCGAGTACCGCCAAATGAAATCCAAATGTCTGAACCACCCGCATGAGCGGTTGCACCGCAAACTCAGCGACCCGCCGCTGACTCGAGGCGACCAAGCTCTGGTATAAGAGTTTCAAGTCCTCTAATAACTCAGAGTATCTTTGATAAGTCGGCGGAGCATCCATCGTGATCTTATTGAGCGACTCGTCAACCTTCGGAAGCCTTGCAAGCATCGTGTTGATGAACTGCCGCCATGGCTCATTTGGATTCCGATCTATCGCCCGCTTGCCAGCAGTTCCCAATCGATCCGCTGCCGAGGCGAGTGCCTGGAGGAACTCTGCGTCAGGCCTTTGCCAATAGGCCGAAAGACTCAGCAGACGCGCAAGCTGCTGCATTTGCCTTTGCACCAGTCCCAGCGCACTGCTGCGCATCTCAAGCAAACTCTGACGCGTGACTTCGGCTGTCACCAACGGATGACCATCGCGATCCCCTCCGACCCACGTGCCAAAGGTCAAGCGAGGGAAGACCAAAGGATCATCAAAGACCGAAGGGTCAAACCCGACGGCGGTCCAAGCCTTGCGCAAACGCTGATCCAATGGACGCAACACCGCTGGAAAAACCTGAGTCAAATAGTCCAAAACATTGCGGCGCTCGGACTGTATGTCCGGCTTGTCCAAATAGATCTCACCGGTTCGCCACAGGATGGCCAACAAGGCCTTGGTCGCAAAGTCGTTCTCCTCAGCTAACGGATGATCCGTAGCGACTTTCTCACTGGCCACTTGCCGATGCAATTGCAATCGTTCATAGAGACGTCGGTGATGTGCCAAGACCGTCGCGCGTTTCGCTTCGGTAGGGTGAGCTGTTAAGACCAATTCGACTTGCAAGCCAGGCAGGCTCTTGGCGATTTGCTCGGCCGTCCAGCCTTGTTCTTTGAGTTGCCGTAGCGAGTCGCCCCAGAGGGCCGGAAGTGCATCCATACCGGAGCGTTGCTCGATCGATTTTCGAAACTGGTCAGCTGCGTTTTGCTCGGCCATCCCAAGCAACTGGAATGCTATGGAGTAGGCTTGGGTCAAATGCACCGACTGGCCCAGTCCACCTGCTGGTATCGAGGCATTTTGGGATGCGGGCAATAGACCTGCCAGCGCGTTCTCACCAGACTCGTCAAGAACTTCTCTGAAACACTCCAGGATCCAATCCCATTGGCTTTGAAGAATCTCCTCGTTCAGCGCCAAAACACTCTCGACAACCATAAAGAACGTCCCAAATTAGCGAGTCAACAAGCGCAAGAGGATGTCATACTTTAGCGTATTTCCAGCGGTTTTACCACTCGCAATGTCTCAAACCTATATTCCAATGGAATCTCCTTCTTTCGAAGATGCTTGATTGAACACAACCCCATCATCACCCATAATGAAGACCTAAATGCCGGATACAGACTTATTCCAGTACCACAATAGGGCTTCGACATCGATGATAATTGGTTTGCCTTCGATGGTCAGATGGCGAGTCGCAGCGATCGCAGCGATGTTTCTTTGCCATGCCGGCTCGACATCCGCTGAAGAACCGTTGGAGGTCTTTCTTCAAAAGCATTGCATCGGCTGCCACTCTGATGGAAACGAGAAGAGTGATGTTCGGATCGATCTGTTGTCACGCGATTTCAAATCGGGTGGAGATTCGCATCGCTGGGGAGAGATCCTCGAAAAAGTCAATAGTGGACAGATGCCGCCGAAAGAAAAGCAGCGGCCCACCGAGCAAGAGATCGGAGAGTTTGTCTCCAAGCTCGACGCGTTGCTGAAAGAAGGTCGTGCAGCTCGTATGGCAGCAAGACCTCCGGTGGCTCATTACAGGCTCAGCCGTAAGGAGTATCAAAACACGATCTATGATCTGCTTGGCGTGCGCTACGATCCGACCAAACCGGGTGAGCTCAACGAAGATACCTTGTGGCATGGCTTCGAAAGGATCGGATCGGAATTATCTTTATCCCCTTCCCATGTGGATCGATACTACCGAGCTGCCGGACTGGTGCTTGATCGCGCTCTTTCCGACCGATCCATTGAGCCGGCAACTGTGCGTAAAACAGCCACGGAGCTGCATTACAACGGAGGCAAGGATCAGCAGGCGATCTTGGATCGTTTTGGAATCACGAAGCCTTTAAGATATTTACTTTTTCCAGGTCGCGTGCAAGCAGCGCTAAAGCCCAATTGGTTTGGAAAAATTGGTCCCGAATACAGCGGACTTTATAAACTTCGTTTCCAAGCAAGTGGTATTAGACCATTGGGCGGTCAACCAGCCCACTTGAGTATCGGCAAAGAGACGGGCGAAGAAACCGTAGATGGAATCATCGAGTTTGATATCGCAGCTTCAGAAGATCATCCTGAGATCTATGAGTTCGAGGTGTTCCTCGAAATGCCATCCTCATTGAGCTTTTGCGTGGTCTCAACCCATGAAGTCGACCGTCGACAGGGAGCGGCTTTTCGAAACGCGTTAAGCAGTGCTCGAAGCTACCTGTTTACCCACAGTAGCGACACAATCCTGCTGAACCCTAATGCCCCTCAGATGTTCGATGACAAAGGAAACGGGATTTTTTCCACTGTCCTGCTTGATTGGGTCGAATGGGAAGGTCCTTTGGTAAGCGAAGCTGAAAAGGAACTTCGCAACTTACTGCTCCCTGCTTCGGACGCTTCGATCCAGCAGGTTCAAGACCACTTGGTACAGTTTGCGAAACGAGCATGGAGACGTCCGGTTGATCACGACGAATTGAAAGTCTATCTGGATGCTTATCAAAACCTGCGAGCCGAAGGAGAGTCGGTCACCGAAGCCTATCGCGTCGCATTGCAAGGAGTTTTGACATCGAGAAACTTTATCTATATTGTCGAAGGTCAACCGCAGGTACGCGAAAAACTAACCTCTTGGGAACTTGCATCGAGGCTCTCGTATTTCCTCTGGAGTTCGATGCCCGACCAAGCCCTCTTCGATGCAGTAGAGCAAAGCCAACTCGATCAAGCTACTTTGGGCGCTCAGATCGATCGAATGCTACAGGACACCAAATCCCAGCGTTTCATCGAAGATTTTTCAAGGCAGTGGTTGCAAATGCATCGGCTGGGAATGTTTCCTCCAGACAAGAAACTTTATCCAAATTACGATGCTTGGCTCGAAAAGAGTCTAAGAAATGAACCGATCGAATTCTTTCGCGAGGTCTTCTCTAAGAACCTTTCTATCGATAGCTTCATCGACTCAGATTGGACGATTGCCAACGCACGATTGTGCGAATTTTATGGTTTAAAAGAACCTATGAAGGAAGGGTTTCAGCGCATTGGGCTAGTGCCTGAAGATCATCGTGGAGGCTTGCTCTCGATGGGTAGCGTCCTAGGTTTGACTTCCGATGGGACTAGGCATAGGCCTGTGCATCGTGGAGTTTGGGTGAGCGAGGTGATGTTTGGAAGAACACCACCATCGCCACCAGCTAACGTCGATCCGATCGAACCGAATCCTCCCGAGAGTCCCAAAACGACCATTCGCCAGAAAATCCAGGCACATCGTAGCAATCCCAATTGCGCTGCCTGTCACGCTCAAATCGATCACTATGGGATCGCTTGGGATAACTACGATGCGATCGGTCAGTGGCGCACCAGTGAGAAAGTCGAAAAGGGTGTTGGCCAAGACCCTCGAATCGATGCATCAGGTGTCTTGCCCGATGGCCGTACGTTCAAAGATTCCGCCGAATTCAAGCAACGAATGCTCGAGGATCGCGATCGCTTGGCAAAAGCCTTGATCGAACACCTGTGCACCTACGCGTTGAGGCGAGTTTTGACCATAGACGACCAAGAGGATATCCAATCGATCGTTATCGAGGCAAAAAAATGCGAATACCGACTGAAAGATATCATCCGTGCGGTAGCGATTTCCGATCTCATTCAAAAGCGTTGATCACCATCTTATAAGGTTCCAGAGACGAATCATGAGCAACTTTTTATCCCAGTCCTGGTTGATTGAACGCAGGCATGCTTTGAAAGCCCTTGGCAGTTGCATCTTTCTACCGATGCTCGAGTGCATGGTTCCTTTGCGAGGTGCCGAAGCGATTTCATCGCCACGTCGCAGCGCGTTTATCTACCTAGCAAACGGTGTTCATTCGCTCAATTACCAGATCACCCGATCGGGTAAAGATTACGAGTTCTCGCGATCGCTCAAGCCGTTGGAACAACATCGCCAATCCATTACACCCATCAGCGGACTTCACCATCCTGGGGCTCTAGGTCATCATCACAATTGCATTTCCGTTTGGTTGACCGGTGGAAAACTCGGGCCTTCGGATCGCAACACCATCTCGGTCGATCAGAAAATGGCCGAGTTGACGGCCAAGCATACTCGGTATCCCTCGATGGAGATTGCTCTAACGCAAGACTCCCTAGCTTGGACCGCCGATGGAGTCCGACTCCCGGCGATGCGACGCTGTAGCGAGATCTTCGCGTCGTTGTTCGAGCAACCCAAGGGAGGTACGGCAACCCAGCGCAAAGTGCTCCGACGCAAAGGAAGCGTTTTGGACGCGAATCTTGAAGAAGTCCGTCGTCTCCAAGAGTCGATGGGGTCGGCCGACAAAGGGCGTTTGGATCAATACATCACATCGGTTCGGGAAGCCGAGATTCGAACTCGCCGCGCTGATGCTTGGCTCGATACTCCGTTACCTGCGATTTCAGATGCCGATCGAACTCGTACCAATCGCGACATCGCTGCTACCATGGCAGGTGAATATTTTCGAACAGTCTATGACTTAATCGTTCTTGCTTTTCAAACCGATGTGACGCGCATCGCCACCTTTAGCTTGGGAGGAGAAGGAGACGCTTTTTCGATACCCGAAATCGGCATCACCGAATCGCGTCACCAACTGAGCCACCACGGTGGAGATCCTGGCTATATGGAGAAGTTGACCAAGTACGATACATTCGCGATCGAGCAATTCGGTTATTTTTTGACGCGACTCTCGGAGACCAAAGATCTTGACGGCAAACCGCTCCTGGGTACGACCATGGCACTTTTTGGTAGCGGCATGTGCTATGGACACAGCCATGGGAATGCCAATTTGCCATTGGTACTTGCAGGTGGCTCGGAACTTGGTCTCAAACACGGAAGCCATTTGGACTTCAACGAAGGTCACTTTGGCGGCTACCAACTCGATAAACCCAACGAGCACTACGCCTTGTGCAGTCGTCCGGCAAACTCCAACGCCCACATGAGCAATTTGCTCTTGCTAATGGCCCAGCGTATGGGTGTAGAAATCGATCAATTCGGTGATAGCAACAAGTCCATCGACCTGTAGTAATCACCAGTCTTCGTGTTCAATCACAGCTCACTGGCATGTAGCGATTTATAGCTACGAACCATATCCCTTTGAAATTAAATAGCGAAGCTCTCGTGAAAGGCTTTCGGTGTTGTCTTATGATTCGACTGACACTCTTCCTCATCGGGGCCTTGCTTTTGTTTCTACCTATAGCCACGCTGGCCGATGAGCCTTATCGACCCGAGGCAGGTAAGTTTCCCGAATTTCAAAAGGGGCATAGCTATCGAGGTGAATTGGTGTTTGTCGATCACGCTAACCGTCGCGGAAGTATTCGAGTGCAAGGCTCTGGAATGTTCTTCCGAAACGATCCCCACCCTTTCGCGATGCTTCCGTATGGCATCATCCGGTATCGCGGAGCTCCTGCAGATTTAAAGGATATACCCCTTGGGACGATGTTGCATGTCCATGCCTTTTTGCCTCCTGATCCAAAACTATCGAGCGTCCCGGTTCTACCTGTGGACAACAAGGTCAAAGATGCAAACCATAACCGAGGGGCAGGGATATTTCCCGCTGAAAACCACGTGCTGTTGCTTGAGGATGAACCGAGCTACTGCCAGCGCCAAGGCATGGTATGGAAGTTAAAAGAGCTTCAAATTGCGAATCTCCAAGGGAGTCTGCTCGCCTATCGGCAATCGACAGATACGGTCGATAAAAACTCCAGCGAAGAGAAAATGACTTTTGATGCCGCGACGCGTATTTGGCGAGGCAAAGAGTGCTTAAGCATCGATGACTTGATCGCCGAAGGTCTTTGGCCCAAGGAGGGAAAAATTTCTCTTGGTGAACAAAGCGTCTGGCTCGGAGTTCGCTGGAAGCCAACACCTGGAGGTGTATTCACCCGTTTTCATATTTCTGATATTTGGTTTGACCAAGAAGCAATGCTGCGAGCAGGTCGAAATCAGAGCGAATCACACAAAGAATTTATCCGCAGCCGTTGGATGCCCGCTTGGATTGATACCGTGGAGTATGGGGAATTCGGCCACGCGAAGGTCACTGCGACACTCTTCGGTGGAATGGATAGTTCGCTCTATGCAGATTTCAAACAAGGCGTTCCAGCGATGATCAATTCCGTTGAAAACACTCTCAAGCATACGCATGGAGCTTATAGTCCGGCCCACATGGCCTCGCGAGGGTCAATCTTGGAAGTTATCCAATTACCGGGAGAGCAACCAATAGGTAGCAGTGGGATTCAAATTAAATTTGAAACCGATCTGATCATCGAAGGGATACGACCTGGGCGAATCGTTCGGGTTCGTCCTAACGATTGGCAACTTGTTGAAATACCTCGCGAAGAGTACCTTGAAGACGCAAACGACCTTGAAGAGCGATTTCCCTCTCCAGCGATCTTTCCTAAATACTAAAGCGTGCTATCGAGCCGGCACTTCGTTGACCGTGTAGAAAGCGTTCCGGTGCAGCAGTTCTTCCCCGTCCACAGAACGTAACTGAGGAAGATCAATTTCATAGACAAATCCCTCTTGGAGCTTCTCGAGTGTGATGATCGCCGAGAGCCCGTCTTGGGCAAGCACGACGGACTTTACCTCTGGCTGTTGCTGCTCGATCTCCGGTCCACCATAGCCGGCATGGTAAGGGTGCGTGAAGGCATGGATCGAATAACAAGCTACCGAATTACCGGTGATCGGTTCAACCGGTTTGGTGAAGGTGACTTTGAATCCGCTTGGCTCAATCGTGATGCGCTGGATCTCAAAAGGCATTTTGCCACTCCATTCAAGGCGCTCGATGGCAAAGGGCTTGATGCCCCGCACGGGCCAACCACGGTTGGTACCACCGCATATCAAATTGCCACCAGGGGTGAATTCGACATTGAGGATCCCGGTCGATAGCCCCTCGCGGAATGGATAGCAAGCCCCCTGCCAAACGCCGTTGACTTGCTCGGTCGTCGCCCGCATAAGGATCGATTGGGTATAGTCGCCCAGGAATAGTTGATTCTCGAAAGGACCAAACTTACCCTGCGTCCGATCTACATTGAATCCACTAATCGATCGTCCCATTCGGATGTAGGGAAAAACCACTGCATAGGGAACCAGTTGCTTGACCCGATTTTTCTCCGTAACAATACGAGTGCCCGAATGAGGCACCTCGGGCACAGGCCCTAGCTCGGGCGAGAAAGGATACCAATGAAAGCTAGCCGGATGGCCATGAAAACTACTCGGTGATACGGCTTTGAGACTGCAAGAACAATTCCAAGGCCCCTGGCTCTCGATATAGAAAAGAGCTCCATGCTCATCAAACCCGATGCCTCCGGGACTGCGAAGGCCGCTGGCAAAAGCACTCGTTTTTCCATCCGGAGCGACCTTCATAATAAAGCCACGGTTCCAAGCATGGGAGTAATAAGACGCGCTCAATCCAAGCGCGACGAATTGATTGCCCTGCGCATCGAGCTTCGAACCGAATGCGTACTCGTGGTAATTGGCATATCCCCAAGCATCCGAGATCGTTTCAAACCGGTCTGCTACGCGGTCGCCATTGGTATCGCTTACACGCGTTAATTCGCAACTTTGAGTCACTCGGAATGCATTGTCTTTCCAGGTCAATCCAAAGATTTCATCGAGTCCTGATGCAAAACGATGAAACGTCGGCGTAGGTTTCGTTGCATCGATGCCATCGATCAAAAAAATCTCGCCATGCCTAGTGCCGACAGCGACTTGTCCATCGGGTAATACAGCAAAGGCACCGGCCTCAATGACCGTGTCCTTGGGCAATGGAATGCTCACAATGGGATAGAACTCACGCTCGCGCTCCTCGGTTCCCCAACGCTTGCCGACGTCCTCAGCATGGACCAGTCCCATGCCGAAAACAACGATCGCGATCAGACTGCATAGCAAACCAAAAAAAACATTACTTGAGCGGTTCATACACAAGCTCCAAAGTGGATTTGCCTTGAGGAAGCTCCAAACGTAGCAACAATTCGGATTTCTTGGGCTCCTCGGACAGTACTCTCAATTTCGCATCGATCGCGGGATTGTTAGAAATGTGCAATCGCAAGCGACCACTGCGGAAGACTTGATCGGACTCGCGAAGAACATCTCCGACCAAGGCCCGAAACCATAGCACCTGTGGCTCAGGGGATTCAAATTGCAAGACCCTTTTTAGGCCCGGCTGCGATGTATCACCCGTTGCAATCGTGCGATCTTCGATCGCGATCCTGCCGCTGCGATATTGGAACGTCGGGATTGAAGAATCGTCGAGGGTGTAACCTCGAAACTGATAGCCCAAGTTTTTTGGATAGAGTGGATCGGGATTGGCCGGAGCCTCTTTGGTCATCACAGGCAACAAAGGCCACGGAGTATCCTCATTCTCTAGTGAGACAAACGAGACATCTTGGGCGAGCGTGATCGGCTCGCTGGCCGGATTGAAATCGCCTGAACCTTGACCGCTCCAATTGACCCCGATGAAATTTCCTTGCCAGATCGCCGACAGAGTTCCTGTCTCAGCGTTGAAGGCGTAGCTGAGTTTTTCCGGTAAGCCCACTGCGATCCCGCGAAAGCCGGCAACACGACTGCGACCTCGATGAACCACAGCTTGGTCGCCAACCTCGATCCTCGTACTGACGGCTCGAACGCCCGATGGGTCGGCAGCCGATGTGCCCAGCGAGAGGTAATACCAAATGGCCTCGATCTGCCGATCGGAGTCACCATCCAAAATCGACTTGAATGCAGAAACGCCGTCCGGCCAAGCCGAAGGCATGACGGTTCGAGGGCGAAACGCTCCAGGATTTCGCAGATAACGGTTGAACCACTCAGGCTCAAGCCGCTCGTAGCTTGTTAGCAGTTCGATCCCCTGATTCACGTTGGCTGCTTTGGAGTTGAATCGGTGACAAGCAACGCAATTGGCACCCTTGTCGCCGAGCAGTTCCCTGCCCGCAGCGCGAATAAGTTTTTCTTGTTCTCGCTCTTTTTCGTTGCGACCCTCGGGACTCGGGATGTTCATTTCAGGGCCGTTAAAGACATCCAGCCGACGGAATAGCCCAGGTAGATGCTCCAAGTTTTTCGCCCCATACTGCGGCATTCGAGTCACCATGTAGCTGCGAACACTTTCACCGTCGAAGAGGACTTTCTTAAGCCATGCCGGCTTGAGCTTGGCCCCCATGTGCGTCAGCGGGGGCGGGATGCGACCGTCGTCCCCGAGGTTCAATTCACTCCCTTGAAAGTAGGCATTATGCGCCTCATGCACACCTCCATAATCGTCGCGAACGTGGCAAGCAACACACCGAAAGGCCGTCAATGTTTTCGCCAATGCATCTTTGTCGGAGTCAACAACCGTCCCTCCTGAGATCGCCGCAGCGATGGCTGCGCGCTGGTTCTCTTCGAGAGCAAATCGCGGACTGCGAATATTCGCAGAATTGCCATTTGAAAGGGACAAGCATCCGCCGGTCAGATCGGATCCCTTGAGCGACCCAACAGGTCGTGCCGCAGCGATGCCTTCAAGTGCATGGCAAGCTGCACAGTTCAGCGATTGAAAGTAAGTCTTCCCAGCCTCAACCAACGCCGTATCAGGAACCAATACTTCGTAAGTCGGTGCTTGCTCCCCGATAAGATATCCTGCGATCGCAAGCGACTCGGTCCTTGTCAGTTTCATGTCAGGCATACGGCCTGAGCTTCGAACTTTCAGCGGCTCAAAGAGAAACTCGGCCAGCGATCTGACGTTGTATTTTGAACCGACATGCTCAAGCGACATGGCGATAGGCTTGGTCGAATTGGCGTTGGTCGAATCGAGTTTGGTCGACTCGTCTTGCTCACTGTCCTCGTCCTCTTGTTTTTGATTGACGCTTTGCAGCAGGTCTGAGAGCGATTCCTTGGGTCCATGGCAGGCGACACATCCGATCGAATGGTACAACTCTTTGCCTAGCTTGCGATCGATCGATTCGGTAGGCTCAGAGGGAGTATCGGTAATCGAGCGCGAGACCAAAAAGTGAGTTAGCGCTTCGGCAATCGTTTGCCTTTCGGATTCCGATCGTGATGCCAACAAGTCGGGCATCGTTGTACCTGGATGCACGGTTAATGGTGAGGCCAGGAATCGCCGCAAGTACTCCGGCGAAACCCGCGTACCGACTTGTGCTAACTCCGGAGCCGTCTTGTCCGCAACGGATGTTGCTCCAACGTCCGTATGGCACGCTGAGCATCGCAGTTCCGATATCAGGACGCTTCCGGCTTGTATCTGCGTCAGAGGGTGATGCCCTGGTAGAGCAGGATCGCCTGCAAGAGCATGGGGGATGGCAAAAAGGAATGCAATCAACAAGTAGATTCGATTCATGGTCGCTTCGATGGTAAGCAAGATCCTAGTCTTCTTCGATCCAATCAAATGTTATCGGTAGTACGAAATCGGGCGAGGCTTCACGCCGAGTTCGTCGTAGTTGAAACCGCTTTCGAGAGGTTCGTAACTTCCGACGATCTCCACACTGCGGCTAGCGGAGATCGTATCTTCCATTTCCATGCACCAATAGGCAGAGTTGATCACAAGCCGACGCAGGCCAGGGCTTTTCAAATCGATTCCGCTGCCCATCGTGCAATGGAAGACCCTGGCGGTTTTGCCTTGGCTGGTTTGCCAAGGCTTAATCCACGCAATTGGGAGTGGCTCGAGCTTTTCATTCGGTAGATCATCGGGTTTGCGTCCCATTAAGGGTTGGCCCCATACAAGTGCGGTGCACTCAGCAGGGAGACTGGTGTTCTCTTTGTAGGTGCGATAGACATCCGAGTCGCCCCAGATATCCGTGACTCCAGTGAGGATCGGATGCATGGTATGATCTTTGTCGAAAAAGCCACGCGTTGAGTCAGCGTGCCAACGTCCATGGTGATTCAGGAAAGTCCCACCGAGGATATCCTCACCCCATCGCACTTGTTTGCCATTGATCTTGTAAGGGAGCGGACGTCGAAAGCCGTGATTGGCAGTGCGAAGCGCGATCATCGGTTTGCCTGAATCGACATAATCGACGATCTGCTGGAGCTCTGATTGTGGCAGAGTCAGCAGACGCGTGAAGAAAATGACGAGGTCTGCTGATGCAAGATGTTCGAGGCCGGGGATATGATGCTCTTTGAACTGATCCTCCTCACCCTTCTCGGGATAGACTGGCATGGTCGGATCTACTTCACCGCGATCATTCACTCCGAAGAGCACGGTGCAATCGAAACCATGATGCTGGCTGAGAATTTTCGCCAGCATCGGCATGGATTGCTCGCTACGATATTCCTGTTCCGCCGAAATCAGCACGATGCGCTTTCCCTTGCCCGGTCCATCACCGCCTGGGAACGTCAGCCATGGTGAGTCCTTCGATTCATCGGATGTAGACTTTTCTTCAACCGAACCTAGGTTGAAAAAAACCGTGTTGGTCGCTTCGCTACGGGCTTGAGCGATATCGTTTTTGCCGTCCGAATTGATATCCCCCAGTACTGCCGCAAACCTTCGATCAGGCTCGTCTCCCTCGTTCTTGGCTTCGAAATCTTCTTGACCTTCATTGAAAAAGATCCGATTGAGAAGCGGCCAGTGTTGTCCCTTCATTTGGACAATGTCGAGATCTCCGTCGTAGCTCAGAGAGCGATACAAGGCTACCGGGCCGAGGACAACGACCCATAGTCCGCATAAGGCGAAAAATCTGAGCAATAACAACAAGGGAAGATCTAGGTATCTACTCATTCTGCTCCAGTCCCCACTATTCGGCATTTGCTATCTTTGGTAAGGTTTTGTACTCCAGTTTACCGCAAAAAACTGCCTTGATTTGTTGACCGAGGTTGCTTCTGAAGAGAAATGTGTATACCGGTCAAACCCGCGAAGGAACATCAAGCCGCCTAACTTCTAGATAGCACCAATCAGGAATCTCGCACTGATGCCGAAAAAGAGAGCGATCAAAAAGGCCACTCCAGCAACGAGTAACGAAGTTACGGCCAAGTCGAAAACGAGTGCGAAGAAGCACATCGAATCGTATTCGCACGTCGACAAAAAGCGATCCAATAATCCACCAGTTGGACTGGTGACGTCGGACAGCGAGCCCATGATACCGACGAAGAAGGTTTACGCTTACGATCCTCACCTTGATCCACAGTTGATGTGGGCTGGCAAGTCGGAGCGAACTAGTTTTGAAGTTCCAACAGTTTCGTTACATGTACACGAACGGATCGATCCCAAAGCGATCATTGCGGCTGTTCGTACCAACGGAGATCGAGTCAAGCCGAGTGATGGCAAGTATCGACAACTCTCGTTGTTTGAAGAACCAGCAACTTACTTACCCCTTCGCGATGCGCTCGACTTCTACAAGCACCCTCACGGATGGACAAATCGATTGGTTGCAGGTGACTCGCTTCTAGTGATGAATAGTTTATTGGAAAAGGAGGGGATGGCGGGCAAAATTCAGATGGTTTACATCGACCCACCATACGGTATTCGCTATGGTTCGAACTTCCAGCCATTCGTGAATAAGCGTGATGTGAAAGACGGGAAAGACGAAGATCTTACTCAGGAACCTGAAACCCTTAAAGCATTCCGCGATACATGGGAACTGGGCATACACAGTTACCTAACATATTTGCGTGATCGGTTATTGCTGAGTAAGGCTCTATTGAGCGAATCGGGGAGCATCTTTGTACAAATCAGCGACGAGAATTTACACATAGTAAGAAACCTGCTCGACGAGGTATTTGGAAGCGATTGTTTCGTCGTTGTTTTTCCGATTAAAAAGAAGGGTAGTCAAAAAAGTGAGCTCGTGGATCCGGTTAATGATTATCTCGTTTGGTATACAAAGACAAGTCGACGAAAAGGCGGAACAAAAATTATAAAGTATCGACCATTGTATAAACGTCGAACTCTCGATTCCGATATTGTTAAAGAATTTAAATACGTTGAATTGCCGGATGGGACGGAATGCACCATCGAGGCGGTTCCTCTTAAGGATGGATCGTTAAAGGACTTCAGTCGATATCCAGCCGATTTATTCGAAGTTTATCCCTCTGCGAGATTATTCCGACGCAATCCCTTGAAAAGTGGCGGGCACCGTGCAAACCAAAGCCTCCCATACACACTGGGAGGTAAAACCTTCACTCCAGGACCGGGAAATTGTTGGAAAACGAAAGTTCAGACCGATGACGGGAGTATTCCAGGAATGGATCGGCTACGTTTTGCTGATCGATTACTTCCCGGTAAGTCTGATATTCGTTTTCGTAGCTACTTTGATGACTTCGGATTTACTCCCCTTTCGAATTGGTGGGACAATTTAGGAGGAGCATCGAATCCAACATATGTCGTCCAAACAAATACGGAAATTGTGGCTCGTTGTATTCTTATGACGACTGATCCAGGTGACATCGTGCTCGATCCAACATGCGGATCTGGTACCACAGCATCTGTGGCGGAAGAATGGGGTAGACGTTGGATAACGTGCGATACATCACGGGTAGCGATAACGCTGGCCAAGCAGCGTCTTACGACTGCGGTATACGATTACTTCCAGTTGGAAAATCCAAATGAGGGTATTGGTAGCGGTTTCAAGTACAAGACGGTTCCGCACGTTACGTTGAAGTCGATCGCGAACAATCCGGAAATTGTTGAAGGTATGACCCGTGAGGCAATCGACGCTGCGATCAGGAAGTATGCGGATCATGAGGTTCTGTACGATCAACCCGAAATCGATAGAAACAAGGCGCGCGTCACTGGTCCATTTACATACGAAGCAGTTCCAGCAATCAACGTCAGAGAGATCGAGGACCTTCGAGGGCCAGTTGCCGAACCTCTCGCCCCTGATACTTCAATCAGTCGTAGTGGAGTGACATCGCGGCAAGAGGAATGGAGGGATGAACTCGCCAGGACCGGCGTTCGTGGGAAAGGTGGAACAAAGCTTGAGTTCCTCCGTCTCGAGCCACTGCCAGGTACTCGTTATTTACACGCCGTCGGTGAAACAAAGGACAAGAATCCTCGGACCGTTGCAGTTTCGTTTGGACCTGAGCACGCCCCGCTTGAACAACGACATGTCGAGTTGGCGTGGGAGGAGGCTCGGACACTAAAGCCTAAGCCCGAAGTTTTGCTTTTCGCATCCTTTCATTTTGATCCCGAAGCAGCGAAAGATATCGACGAACTTGATCCGCAAAAGGCAGGAATGCAACTCCTGAAGTTGCAAATGAATACCGACCTTTTGACCGACGATCTCAAGAAGAAGCGGTCAAGCAACGAGAGTTTTTGGTTGGTCGGTCAACCCGATGTGACCTTGCGCAAGATTCATCGTGGCCCAGAATCGGGTCGCTGGGAAGTCGAAGTGCATGGATTTGATTATTACAACCCAAGCAATGGAAAAATTGAGTCTGGCGATACTTCGCGGATTGCCATGTGGCTACTGGATACGGACTATGACGGACGAAGTTTGCTACCGCGGCAAGTTTTTTTCCCCATGTCCGGCGAAAAAGACGGATGGAGCCGATTGTCCAAGAACCTCAAAGCCGAGATCGACGAGGATCTGATCGAGGCTTACCGAGGTACAATCTCTCTACCCTTCGATTTGGGGATCAATCGCCGGATCGCCGCGAAGATTATCGATGACCGAGGCATTGAGTGTTTGAAAATCATCAACGTCGAACGCTAAGTGGAGAATCATCATGCTTGAAAAGATCGAGCTGGAAAACTTCCGAATCTTCGCAGAGCGCGTGTCACTTCAACTTCGACCAATCACCGTTTTGATAGGTAGAAACAGCGCGGGTAAATCGACTTTGATCAAATTTCTTTTGATGCTCCAACAGTCACTGGATGCTTCAGAGGAGGATTTTCTCAAAACAGATGGCGATCGAATCAAGCTTGGAGACTTCTCTCAGTTACGAAATTCACGTCGACAGTCTGGGAAGCTTCAATTCAACCTCGACTACAGTACAACGGATTTGCCAGACAAGAAAGAGATGGCGCTATTCCGTGGATCGAAATCGATCAAAAGAAAATCTAACGCGTTAACCGATGAACTGCGACTCCAGTTAACAATACCTTCTGAATCGCAGATCTCACAACCCATTTCCGCACATGTCAGCGTCAGTGGTCAGATCGCTTATCGCTCGCGAAGCCGAATTGGTACTCATCATGTCAATGTTGTACTTGACGGCGAGGAAGTCCTTCGAGAGGTTGGGCAACTTCGAAATCCAGAGATAAGTCTCCTTAGGTTTCCAGCACGTTCGTCAACGCCCGAGAAAGCTATTCACCGAGTTTTTTCCGATCGCTTTCTTTCATCGATCCGGCACGAACTCAATTCCATGCAGCATCTTGGTGCGGTACGAGAGGAATCCTCCCGCGTCATTCTAGCTTCTAACCCACCTTCAGGAACGGTAGGGCAACGTGGTCAATTTGCTCTTCCGCATTTAAGACAAATCATGAGTTTGGGTGGCGAAAAAGCTGAATTCGTTCAGAAGCATCTTGCAGAAATTGCCGACGTGACTGACCTTCGATTCAAGTCGGCAGGACGTGGATATGTTGCTGACGCGGTGGCGACGAATGTTCGGACGAATATGAAGTCTTATCTCGCGGACTTTGGCTTTGGTGTTGGACAGTGCTTACCGATTGTCGTTCAGGGTGCAATCACATCACCTGGTTCATTGATGATGGTTGAGCAACCAGAATCACAATTACATCCAACCGCCCAACTTGCTCTGGGTACTTTTTTCCACGACTTATGGAGGAGATTCAGAGTTCCAAGCCTCATTGAAACACACAGTTCCCAATTGATTTTACGACTAAGAACACTTGTGGCTGAAGGTAAATTGGACACATCAGAACTCACTCTAGCCTATGTGGATGTGGACGAATCTAAGATGCCGACCATCTTGAACTTGGACGTCGAAGAGGGCGGGCGTCTAAAAAAGGGTTTGCCAATGGAATTCTTCGGGGCCGACATCCTCGAAAGCATGAAGCTTGGAGTCAAGAAATGATATGGCCTCCAGGAAATCAAATCTTGATCGATACGAATGTCTTCAAGCACCTGTGCGACAAAGACGAAAGATTTAATCCAGACGGTAATGTCGACAGGTTGTTATCAGGACTCATGGGTATCCGTTGCCGGCTTTTGGTCGACGACCAAGGGCTATTCCGCAGAGAGTTTGAGGAAATTGTAGGGCCGCTGTTCAAGAAAGAATTTGAGCTAGAGCGAGAGGTTTACTTGCTCCGGTATTGGTCGCATGTCGACAACCAAGACGAATGCAAGATCGCTGTGAGTAGAGAACTAATCAACGTGATCAGACAGGTTATTATTGAGAAGGAGCGAGTCGACATAGCGTTTGTTTGTATTGCATCATCCCGTGGGAGGGTGCTTGTCTCAAACGATGGGGACCACATTGTTCTTGGTCCACCCTCGAAGGTCCAAAGAGACGGTGATCGTCGGACGAGACTCAAAAAGTATTCCAAGAAACTCTCGGAAAAAGGGTTTGACATCCTCTTTTCTTGGGAAGCCCTCGAGTGTTTGGAGAAATCAAATGCCTAGACACAAGTATCGTCTCGGTGCTGGCGACTTGATCCTTAACACACCGTTTGCCGAGCCAGATAAATACTGGAGTTACGAGCGCAAGTTCATGATCTTCAAGCAAATGGAGGGGCGAAGGCCTGCTGGATACATCGTCGCAACTCCAGATGCGCAGGGGTTTAACGACCCAGGGCAATTCGTAGAGTTGAATTTAGTCAACACGATCCGCCCGCGCGTGAAAGCGTGGCGTGAGGCAAATTACCCTGGAGCAACAGCAATTACTCGTCGGCTTTTAGATCACTGGTACGATCCAAATCAACGCGAAGGGATGCGTTTTTTCTTCTGCCAACTGGAAGCCGTCGAGACTCTGATGTGGTTGACCGAATCGCATCAATCGGATCGGGAAGGCATCGAGATCCCAAGCGATGGAGGTGCATTCCCCCGATGGTGCTCAAAGATGGCTACAGGCACCGGCAAAACGATCGTTATGGCAATGGTGATCGCTTGGCAAACTCTCAACAAAGCGTCCTATCCGCAAGATCCACGATATTCGAAACATTTTCTCGCAATCGCGCCTGGGCTCACGGTTCGAAATCGACTCGCCGTGCTGGTTCCCGATTCGCCCGGCAACTACTTTGACCTGTTCCACATCGTACCCACAGCGATGCTCGATAAGTTGCGGCAAGCGAAAGTCATTATCCATAATTGGCATCGCTTAGGCTGGGATACGGAGCAACAAATCGCCCGCAGAAAGAGTGTTGATAAACGAGGAGCTAAAAGCGATGAGGCCTACGCAAGGGAGGTACTCGGTGAATTGGCATCGGTTCACAACTGGATCGCCATCAACGATGAGGCGCACCACGCTTGGCGCGTACCACCTGGTACAAAGGTTCAGGGAATTGATCGGGAGGAACTCGAATCTGCCACGAAGTGGATCGAAGGTTTAGATCGAATCCATCGGACTCGCAATATCCTGCGTTGTTTCGACTTTTCTGCAACGCCTTACACACCCTCTGGCAAAAAGAGTAGCGAAGACGCTTTGTTCGGTTGGATTGTTAGCGATTTCGGTTTGAACGACGCAATCGAGTCTGGGCTTGTGAAAACGCCCCGGGTTGTTGTGCGCGACAATGGACGATCGGATGCCGACTACAAAAGTCGCTTTTACCACTTGTATAGGGATGCCGATGTTCAGGACGACTTTAACCGCAAAGCATTGCCCCATGAACCCCTCCCCGACATCGTTACTCAGGCCTATACGCTGCTCGGGCAGGATTGGCTTGAGACCCGCAAGGATTGGGAAAGTGCTGGACACCCTGTTCCACCTGTAATGATTACAGTTGCTAACCGAATTGAAACCGCAGCGCGGATCAAGTACGCATTTGATCACGAACGAATTCATATTCAAGAATTATGCGATCCAAGCCGTACTCTTCACATAGATTCTAGTGTACTCCGTGTGGCGGAATCGCAAGAGCAGGCAGTTGAGTTAACCTCTCATGGAAGTGTCGACGAAGACGATGACGACGGCCCTAGTAAACCGCTAACCCAACAGCAACAGGCGGAGTTACTCCGTCGACAAGTGGATACTGTCGGCCAAGTTGGGCAACCGGGTGAGAAGTTACAAAACATCATTTCGGTAGGGATGTTGTCGGAGGGGTGGGACGCAAAGACCGTGACCCATGTGATGGGTCTACGCGCGTTTTCAAGTCAGCTTCTTTGCGAGCAAGTTGTCGGACGGGGCCTTCGTCGAACGTCGTATGATATCAATCCAGAGACGAAGCAATTTGAGCCCGAATATGTAAATATTTTTGGTGTTCCATTTACATTCATACCCCATGAGGAAGATGATGGAACCGCACCACCGCCACCCAAGCCAAAGACCTTGATTGAGCCGATCCGTGAGCGAGAGGAGACTTTTAGTATTTCGTGGCCGAATGTTCTCCGGATTGAACATGTTTACGCTCCGCAGCTAAAACTGGATTTATCAAAAATCAAGGTATTGGAACTCAGCCCACAAGACACCCCGACTCACGCCGAGTTAGCGGCAATTCTCGAAGGCAAGCCGAATATGGATGCGCTCTCCGAGATCGATTTGATCGAGCTTGGCAAACGCCATCGCCTTCAGACGGTCGTATTCAAGATGGCAAGAGACGTGTTTGACCAGATGCAGCCAAGCTGGAAAGGCAATCGCGATTCCCTTCTTTCTCAAGTTATTCATCTGGTTCAGCAAGTACTTGAATCGGATCGAATCCGAGCCGTCGGTATCAGCGGCGACAACGATTCGTTGAAGCGACGGGTGTTAGTGATCCTAAATATGAATCGAATCGTGCAACACATTTGGGAAGCGATACGATTTGAAAACACGACTAGCTTGACACCCGTCTTTGATTCGCATCGACCGCTCTTGAGCACTTCGGACATGCGCCCGTGGTTTACATCCCGGCCATGTGCGCATACGAAACGCTCTCACATCAACATGGCCGTTTACGATAGTCGCTGGGAGGCTTCGGAGGCTTATGCACTTGACCATTCGGAACTTGTCGAGAGTTGGGTAAAGAATGACCATTTAGGCTTTGAGATTTTGTACGTCTATCGGGGCGTCGTACGAAAGTATCGTCCTGATTTTCTCGTTCGAATGAAGAGTGGTAAGATGTTGGTTGTGGAAATCAAAGGCGAGCAGAGCGACGAGACGGAGGCAAAACATAAGTTTCTCAACGAGTGGGTCCAAGCGATCAACGAGACGAGATCGTTTGGGTGTTGGACTTGGACGGTCATCACCGATCCGAAGAAAATCGACAGCCATCTTCAGGGTGTTTTGTAGCATCTTTGCGATCATTTGACCGATAGATTACCTCATTCCCAGCACCAGTACCTGGAACAGGACTGATTCGAAAGGTGCAATTGCCTTGTCCTTGCCCAACTGCCCCCTTTTGAAAGCGCCCTAACCGGGCCCCTTTTTGGCCCCCGCTGACATCTTCCTCGCCACGGTGAGCCAACCAGTCTTGGCTGATAGATAACATCGTATAATCTACAAATTGAAAGAGGAAATTATTGGGCAGGTTGGCCAGGGCGGCTGTAGAATTAGCGTGTGAAACCTAGCACGTGTTATGCCTACGCTTAGTATCTTGCGACTACGTTGGTATGGTGCCGGGTCGTCCCGCCAGATGAACGAAGACTCCATCGTCCTGCCATTCGGCCTTGCTTCTCGTATCAAGATTACACCATCGAACTGCTTTCCTTTCGACTTATGAATCGTCATAATCTGTATCTTAACTTTGTCATCCTCACCTCCGATCAGTTGATCTCGCGCGAGGGCACTTTCAAGAGTTTGGCGAGCATTTGAGTATTGCCCGTGCACCTGCCACGATATAGAAAGATCAGCTGCTATCCGCTTTCCTCGATTGAATGCGATAACCATCTCTAAATGCCTTGCAACTTCTTGTAAAGTAGGCTCATTGGTCTCACGAAGTAATCGTTTTACGGAATTCCAGTCGCTGATGGGATCACCGGTCAACTTGGTACTCGTCAAAGTCTCCAAAACGTGCTTACAAGAGACAACTGCCTTTGCGTTGATTGGCTTACCTTGGATCGCTTTCTTTGACCACTCAAGATATCTTTCGGCCTCTTTGAGTCCGCGAGCTCTCTTCAATTGAGCAAGTAAAGTAAGTGCATGATGTAAGTCTACGTGCAACCGATCTATGCATTTGGGTTCGAGTAGAAATGCGGCAAAACGAGCGGCTAGCATAACTTCTACTTCATCGAAAAGAAGCTTGTGCTTGATCGGTCTATCCCACGAACTCATGGCAGCCGATAGTCTCGCAGTAGATGTGCCCGATGGCAACAATATTGCTATTGATTTTGGCCATTGTCCCGTTGCGGTCTTGATCCTGCGATTAATTACCCCAATTGCCATTCTAATTGTTCGAGAGTCATACGGTTTTTTCCAATTGAAACCAAGGCTACTAACCCCGTTGTAGGGACCACTAGGTTTTGCAGCTCGTATGGAATTGGCAAAAAGCGCAATCTCAGTTGTCGGGCTTCGATTGTTTTCGCTTCCTAGATCCAATTCGAACGGTAGAAGGGTCTTTCGAATCGCCTCTACGCGTTCCGGTCCAATTCCAGGTAGGTGATCAAATATCTGCTGTTCCAGATCGGCGAGACAAATAATAGTTGACCTACTGGACAATAGTTCGATAGCCCTCCAAGAAATGGGATTTGTATCTTGTGCTTCATCCACGATGATCCATGGATGCCGTTGACTCAGTAGTTGGCGTAGCTGTTCACTCTTCCCCAATAGCTCCACCGCAAGAGGTGCAAACAAGTCGAACGCGACTCGTCCTTCTTTGCGGCAAAGCATTTCTCTAGAAGAGAGCCATTCTTTCCAAAGTAAATCCGTTTCCTTCAGGCCATTGGAAAGGCATCGCTCATCATACGGAAGAAGAATTCGTAGTTTCCTTGGGAGCCCGAGTAGGTAGGCATGGGACTGGATGACACCCCAAAAAAATGAGTGCAGCGTTTGAATGCTAAGGGATTTACGGCTCTCTCTATCGATAACACCGATAGATGCTTCCATCAGCCTTGTTATTGCAGAGCGAGAGAAACTGTGGAATAAAACTGACTGATGCGTTAAAAGCGTGCTTTGGATAATCTTTTGGGCCTTGAGAAGAGCAAGCGTTGTTTTCCCACTCCCTGCTCCACCTAGGACAAGCGCATGTTGATCGCAGTTTAGTAATCGGAGTCTTTTTTCGCATTGTTCAATCGAGGATCTCTGGCTCATTCTGCCACGTTTCCATCGGCCTCGCCGACATCAGCCTCAGTCGTAATCCCATCCGAAGACTTCGTAGGCTTAGGAAACAACGAATGCACCTGCCGGAGAAAATTCACGACGGTAATTGGAATCTCATTCAATTCACATGTCTCGAATAATCTTGCCGCCCACCCAGCACCTTTATTGCTTCCGATTGCCTTCTTAATCAGTTTTTTAAGTGCTGCATCATCGGGACGGGTGGTAGGCACTCCGACGTTGCCAGTCTCACCACTATCCCGGAGTTCTTGGAGAAATGACCAAAGCTTGTCCAAGGACATCTCTTCTATGAGCAACTGCTCGAAGCTCCTATAGTTGTGCTCAAAGTTTATTTCGTATTGCTTGGCGAGTGATTCAACCTGGGCCGGATCACGATCTTTTCGGTCGTAAAATCCAAATGTCCGTAGCCCTAGAGTCCGAAAGAATTCTCCAAACTTAGGCATCTTTCCATCGCCATCAGCATCAAAGAATGCGACTCCTGCGAGGTCCAGCGGCTGTAAACTGATGTCTGCTCTTGTCAGAACTCTCGCTGCGACCGGAAGTGCATAAAGCTCTGTTACTCCCTCAACTACGATAACTCCGTTGCCAAGCATGCATTCAGTCAGGCCACGCCGCGCATAGCGTTTGAAGTCGTAGTCTTTTAGTCCTGTCGCATCAGAAAGTCTTTTCGAATCAAGTAATCCTAGTGCATTTCGTGTAAGTAGTAGGGTTGAGCTCGCGTCGAATCTCTCGATTACAAAAGGTGAATGCGAGGTTACAAACGCTTGCGTCGTACTTTCAAGTAAATACTCGACAATTCTCCGTTGCGTGTGCGGTGGGACAGCAATTTCGGGTTCTTCCATTGCGAATATGACTGTCTCAGGCTTCAGGTCCGCGATGAACGTGAGTAGGGCGAGTACCAACGTATTAAGCGTACCTGTTCCAGCATGCTGAAAGGGAACTGGGGACTGATCCTTCGACATTGCCAGGAAAAAAGAAAGTGTTTTACGAAGGTGTTCACGAGTCAACTGAGATACATGTAGCTTTGTAGCTCGATTGTCCGCATAGGACGGTATATAGCGAGTAAGCCTCTCTTCGATGGACCTTAGAACTGGTTCAAGTTCAGTGTTGTCACTTTCAATATCAAGTGAATGTAGGCGGTCAATCGTTTTTTCCCATAGCCCTGTTCGAACTCTCTTAAGTTTCAAAATGATGTCGAGAAGAGAACCTTTTTCAAGCGAAAGTGCGCGTGATCCCGTTCTCAATGCACGGAGGTAAAGAAATCCAAAAAGGTTTTTTATGTTACGTGGTACAGATGTTAGCTCTCCGTCATCCGCTTGTGGGCTATGCGAGTAGTAAGTATTCGCTTCGAAGTCGTCCTCGTCAATGTCATAGCGAGCGAGGCACTCAAGCCGAAGACAACGAACTACGGTGTCTTGATTCGTTGCATCAATTTCCCCGCGATCAAGCAATCGGTTTTCTTGAGTACTCCAGAACTCGACATTGGCGCCGCATCGATTCTCGACTTCCTTCGAAAGGTCTATCAAGACTACCTCAATGCGGATCGGCACGAGTTCTTTTACACTCTCATCATCCCCGGAATGTTTCAGGTAAATTGCGTTATAAAAGTCGAATTCATCGACTGGTGGCTGTCGCTTCAGTCGATCTGGTCCAAGAACAAGGTCAAGTGCTTCGCAGATCGTGCTTTTGCCTACGTTATTAGAGCCAACCAATAGTGTGTGACCATGGAAATGAAGAATCGCAGCCTTTACTCCGCGAAAATTGGCAATAGATAGTCGAGCAATTTTCATCTGGTCATTGACCTCCAGTGTATGCGTTCAGTCCAATCCTCTTTCTCCAAGGTCGCAGCAAGTGCAGCCGTTTTTCCGTGACTTGCATAGATGCAACGCAGGAGACGCCGCAATATGAAGCCAACCGACTGGTACAGCATCTTATCAGATTGATCTACCGTACGCTCGTAAGGGAATCCATGTAAGTCATTATTCGGGCAGCCGAACGCCGAGTTCGGTTGAATATTTAGATAAACCCGTTTCAATTCCTTTCTAGCTGGATGCTCGCGACCATGACGGAAATTCTCGCTTTGGCTCTCAAGAAATTCAAGACCGTGGCATGCACAACTAATTAAAGGTACATTGACCTAAGAATCAATTTCGTTCGCATAAGTCAGATAATTCGCCTGACCCTGTGTTTGCCCCTAAACGCCGACACCGAACCTCTGGTTTGGCGCCTCTGCCGTGGTGCATCGCTTGCTAACGAGAAATGCTGGCCTGCTAGGCCACAAACCGTCAAAGCCACCCATAGGCCTTACACGCCCAATCAACGCCGACAAGCCAGGATTCCAATAATTCTTTACTGAGCCCCTGTACGCCTACGATCAAATCTACCCGGTTTGTAGTTGCTCGAAAACGTCAAAGAGTAGTCACTAGAAGGCCTGTGTCAGATTCGCAGATCATGCAACGCGTGTATTCGATCACCCTACGAATGTCGATCACACCAAATCTATTGTAGGGTCAATAAGATCATCAACCGCAATGCGAGGCATTGAGTGACCTATATCACACAGGTGACGTGTGATTCGGAGTTGAGTCATGCTGCTGACGAGCAAAAACGTGCCAACGCTCAATTGCCTTGCTGAAGTCACCAATCGTACCTCCCATCATGGGCGTCTCTTCCCGATACTCGCGACTAAGCTCATTCAAATTAAAAGTAATGATTTCACTCAAATCATCAACCAAGTGGCATACGGCCCTCGCTGGATCTCGTGAAAAAGCCGTTTTATGCCAACGTTCAATGAAGCGAACTTCCTGTTCACGAATGAAATCTCCGAAATGATCGAACTGGGATATTTTTGATTCGCCAATTGGCACCGAGATAGTAACACGGAGGTTCAACCCCAAAGGGCGAAAGTCAACCCGCTGGAGGTTGTACGTAAAATCTGCCCAAGTGAACTTCGCATTACAACCTAAAAGAGACGCGTCTCCATATTCAAGCCCTATTTTGAGAGTCTTTTCCTCTACTGATATGAGCCGACCGGGATTCGATGGATCAGTTTCGATCGACAACTTGTACCTCTTTACCGGACCGAATTGCTCCTCGGGCGGTGTCAACGAGGCTTCCATCATTCGGCTCAAGAGCACGGAGGGAGAATGATTGAAGCCCAAAGAAGATCGCCCCCACTCTTGAACTGTATCGCAGAGGATAAGCAACGCAGCTATTGGATCCTTGCCGGCATTGACTTGCGGAAATCGGGTATTGTGGAAGGCAATCGCACGAACTGATGCCTGATATTTTTGCTGAGTCTTGCCACCGATCCGGCTCAGAATGGAATTCAATCCCATCGCGGCAATAACACCATGATCACCTTTCCTAAGGGTTGGATCCTTTTCTAGTTCAACTGCTAGTTCTTTAAGTCGATCCTGTTGTGCAATCTGTGATGCAGCTTTTCGAGCGTTATCCGCAAAGTCTTTAACGAGGGGATTTCCAGAAAAGTACTCCAAAAGCTTCAGCGTTCCATCAAAGATATCGATACCGTAAGCAGTATCATGAACTAGTGCTGCACACCACCATTGCCCAAACAATGTTTTCACGTCTATTGGAATGTGCGAAGATGGATCATCGTTAGCCTGGCCCGACCGTAATCCAACTATGTGGCTAGCCAACGTCACACCAGAAGAGACTTCGGTACTCAATAAAGAAAAACCGAGAAAGCAAACTTCAAGGGTGTGAAAAAAATGATCCCTGTATCGTGCCTTGAGCGTATGCAGCGCGGTTTCCCCTCGCAACGTTTGTCGCAAGTGTCGAACCAAATCAATTCGGCGAGGAACATCGAATACCTCATGTCCAAACATGGCAACAACCTGCAGCAAGTTCTCGATCGCGTCAGGCGTCCAACGTCCATCGCCAATAAGAGTCGATGCAAGCCGAGCGAGCCTTGCAGGAAATTCCAATTCCGATGTTGTACAGTTAAGAGAGAGCCAATTGGATCCGTAAAGCTCGAGTGACATTAAGATTGACCGGCCGCAAAAATACCGTACAAGCAACCGCTCTCCGCTTAATCCAACCGCCCCGGAATTAAAATCTAACGGTTTTAGGGACGGTTCCGCTTCAACTTTGGGCACGGAAAGAAGATGCTCTGCTGCTTTTTTCAGTCCGCTTATTGCTTCACCGATCAAACTGTCAATATCTTCTCTGGTGAAGGCTGATATCTCGTGATTGGGCCGATGATACTTTTCGATCCTCATCCAAAACTTAGTGTTCCACTTCTCTAACATTGCTAACGTTCGCAAAACGTCGTCGATGGGTTCCGATTGTGGACAGTCGAAGGCCAGTTTTTCGCTTTCCGACTTGGGGCAGCGACACTTTGATGGTTGAACGCAAGCTTTCAAAAGCCGATCAATCAGTCCATCCCACTTCTTGGACGTTATTGCATCAACGTCATTTTCGTAATCGGTTGCAGATAGTTTTTGTAACATCTTGTGAAACTGACTTGGTAATACAGGACGAACAACCAGATTCTCAATCATTTCTACCGCCCTGTCTTTTTCTTTCGCCTCGGCGAAAAACTCATCGTGGCGCGCGATCCGCTCGTTTTTCCAACGAACAAAAGAGGATATCAATGAACCGAATTCTTCCGTTAATTCTGGACTTGTGCTAAACATCGGTGGTACGATGTAACTCGGATCAAAAACATAAAGCCAAAATCGTTCGCCTGGGCGTTGCGGCCAAGCGAGGGGAGGCCAAAATCGCCTAAGAAGCAAGTACCGGTTGTCCACGGTCCATTCCCCAAGAGAATCTACATGTACTGTTCTCCCGTTATGCTCGTTTGCCCTAATCAACGCCTCTCGAATGTGACTCTCCATGATATTCCAATCCAACCCAACCGAACGATGGTGTATCACATCCCCATTGACAATCGACGCGACTCCGGCGCTTAAGGCACCACTCAACTCAGCGACTGCACTGAGAAACGAACTAAGGCATCGGAATTCGTTGCTATATAGCCGACTGCGAATTTCGTTTGCAAGGTTTTCTACTGGAGTATTCATGAATTTAGCCTTTACTTGCAATCTTGGTGAGCCAATCTTCGAGATCGGGAATCGGTACCGGCTTTTCAAACCATTCAAAATCAGTCCGGTCGATCGCTGTTGAGACCATCGTTCGTAAGTCGTTATCCTCACCTGTTGGTACTGTATTTGGGCGCCTTGCAGAAAATATCGCAAGTTTAGGACCGAGTAAGCTTGCAACTCGTCTTCCAGTGTGGGATCCTAAAAATTGAATTCCACCATCGTCGCAAATCAAGGGCATAATCTGTTTGTCAATCTGCTCGAGCAACATTTTTGAATTTTCATGCTTAGTCTTATCGTCGTCAGTGCGAGCTCTGCGAGTCAAAAGCAGGGAATGTTGAATCCTTTGTTCGAGCAGCGAATCAACCCTATCAAGATCACCCTTCAACCTGGGAATCATCAAGTCAATCATTGCAGCATCGGGTAGGAAATCTGGCTTGTGCTCCCATATTTCTTCAGCCTCCGAGAGGCATCTTGCAGGCACGACATCCCATTCGCATCGCTTTGCCATAGAAACAACGGCTCCCTGAATTTCTTTGCTATCGTCGAGCAAGAACAAATTTGGCATATTCATCCGACATTTCTAGTTAGGGTTGATTGGGCAAATGTACGAATACCGTTACTTTGTGCTTCGACTGGCTAAATGGAACCAACGAACTAGAAATGTCGAGGGATCCCCCAACGTTTTCAATGTACTCTTTTGCTTGAACGAGTCCTATTCCACTGCCCAATCGTTCGCGAACTCCCGTCGATGTAACAAGACGAGTGCCAATGCTGAACAAATCGTCCCTTCGATCCGGCGGAAAGCCAACTCCGACATTCTCAATTTCCACAAGTAGTAAATCGCTCGTTCGTGGACTTTGGTCCGTTCGGATCCCAGAAAAACGAATGTCAATCCAGGTGTTTTCGAAAGCATACTTGATCGCGTTGTCTAAGAGATTTGTAAAAGCAACTCGTAATTGTGCTTCTACACCAAAAACAGAGCAAGATAGGCTGCTTGGGCGGGAACCGATTCTGACGGAGATATTGCGAGGTCGTGCGATCGGTCGCAAATCCTCACATATTCGGACTAGCATCTTGTAGATGTCTATCGATGTTCGTTGCCGTGACGATGCGGCGTCCTGCAAGCGCAACGTATCAGCGAGGCCTAGCAAAACTTGCTCTTCGGCTTTTTCGATCTCTAATCGCGCTAGATGATCGACACCAACGATTCGTTTTGCTTCATAGAGCAAGTTCAGGGCGGCTTGGATAGGTGTCTTAAGGTGATGCCCAGTGAAGGAGGTGGATTTTGAAAAGTCCTCTTGTTGTTGAGCCAGTCGCTCTATAAGCAAGTTAACTCCCGCAGATCGTGCCAAAATTCGGAGCATTCCTTTTGCAAACTCCACCAAGTGGGTTGGGAGATTCTCCGTTAGAAGGAGGATCAGGGAGGCGTGTTCATGGGGGCGGCTTGGCGCATCACAACGAATCGCCCATATTTTGTCGACTTTTTTTTCGAGTTTGTTGGCCAAGGCGTTATGCTCGCGAGTGCCCAGGGCAATCTTGACCAGTTTGTCTTGGGGCAGACTGATCAGTGACGCTACGGGAAAGCTTACATTAGGTTTGATCAAATTCTCGGTGTAAGCCACACATCGGTACGAAGATCCTCTGCGTTGAAGCAACCAGATCGATTGGCCACCGAACAGTTCGGCGACAGCATTGATCGTGCACTGCATAGATTCGTTTGAGTTGGAATCTCCACTTACCATTTGATTTGCGATGAGTTGACTGATTTCCAAGAGAGATTCCCGCTCCTGTTCCTCGCGATTCGCGGAAACGAATGCATCAACTGTGGCTTGCATTGATTCCCCAAACTTCTCAAAACTTTTGATAAAATTCTCAATCTCCTGCTTAGGCATTGCCGCAATACTGGCCGTTTTGATAAGTTCGTCCGTCAACTCTGGTGCTTTGATGTTGACATTTTCATGAATCCGTTCAAGTTGATCTTCGTCATCTTTCGCGATCTTCTGTCCAGCAAAGAGAACACCTCGAATTCTACCACTTATCTTGATTGGGTAGGTAACATCCAAAAGCCCCATATGACAACTATACCTGGTAGCCTTTTTCGAATCGCTTGCGGGCTCCTCAATTGCACGAAAAGCGGCCCGTTGATCGCAGGCTTCGCACAATTGATCTCGTTTGGGGTTCTCACGAAACTTGGCACAAAACGGATTAAAGTTCTCGAATCGTGTTCGCCAACGTCTAGTCATCTCCTGGCTTGAATCCGTGTCGTCAACGGGCTCCAATCGCTTCAGGATTAGCTTGCCATCTACATCTTTTCCTTCATCGTAAATGAGAAGCGCACCGGCTCTAAACGCAAAGAAAAAACCCTGCATCTGACTTCGCAGCACCGTTTCGGGTACAACTTCGACCAGAGACTTGGGGCTGATGGCGTTTTGAAACTTCTCGAGCATCCTTTCCCGTCCCTTTAGATACGAGTCTCTTTACCCAAACCACTACGCCACTGACTACGCCGGGCGAATTGAGATTAAATTTCCAATGGATGCCAATCAATCTTCCAATCTTCGCATTTTCGTGCCTAAGACCAAAACGTTGGATCTTATTCATTTGAACTACTTGCGACACATGGGATACGCTGAAGAAATGTAAGAAGGATTCTAAAGACTGCTATTTCATGTTTCAAGCATCCGTCCGCAAAAAATTGTTGAGATGCTTCTTCGGAAAACGCTCTTTTTCGTTGCAAGTAGGGTTTGCGACTCGACAGTGGATAGACACCAGTAAAATCGGGGGAGTAAGTCTAGTAAATTGATAGCTAGCCCACGGTTGTCTGTTATCAACGAAAATTGGTCGGCACACGCTTGGACACTCATCGACTAGCCAACAAGACCGAGTATGTCAGGACACGGCTCAAATTCGTGAGACTTACCACCATGTCGATGTTGGCTGAATTTAGCCTTTAACATCGATTCCTACGTAGCGTTTCTCAACGGCCACAGCTCAACAGGCGAGGTCCTCGCAATCAGCTCTGGAATAGTCCAATCCACTTTCATTGATATTCACAACGGTCAACCCTCGCATCGGTAAGTGCTGTTTCTATTCCACGAATAGAAACACTGCAGGCACGTTGCGTTGTTGCACTTCTACTTTACTTGATTCCTCTAAGTTCCGGTTCATCACTGGATGCTTCGATGGCCGCAATCGTTTCCCGCACGCTGTTGGCTTTGAGCAACCCCAACTCTCGAGGAAAATCTTTCTCCTCGTTCTCAAAGTAATCGGCGATCTTGGTTAGCTCGGGAATAACCACATGGGCATGCTTGCCATACTTCAAGAGTATCTTCATGAGCTCGGGTGTGCGTATCTCACTCGCCCAAGGGTTCTGCTCGCGGGTGTAATACACAAGCGCAGCGATCCCTTCCTCGATATGATGCTCCGCCAGGAGCCGAAGCCCCTCGACGCGGATCTCATCGGCGAACATCTCGCCACTTGGTGCCGGCTCGATGATCGCTTGGTGAATCGCTGGTAACAGGGGTCTGATTTCCTCAAGCGACAATTGGCGATAGACCGAGCCTATACTGCCGCGGGCCCGTCCATCTTGGTTTTGAAGTCCAGCTCCAACGGCTTGATACAGCGAGGTTCGATCGACGCCTTCGAGCGATCGTCCGAGCATTCCATCACGATCAAAAAGAGCAAACGATAAATATCTCTGTTGCATCCCACGTGGATCATTGTCGGTGTCGACTTGTGCCAAAAGCTCAAGCATTCTTGGTACGCTCTGCATGGCCGGCTTGCCGATCGCTGCCAGAGCTTCTGCGGCCTTGACTCGTAGCCAAAGGTCTTCATGGGACAGTGTTCTATTCAACGCCTCGATTGCAGGAGCACTTCGTCCGCGAAGCTTTGTCAGAGCCTGACAAGCCCCGTAGCGAGTATCCAAGCTCGGTGAGTCCAATAACTGAACCAACGCGGAGATAGGTGCGCTTTTG
Source organism: Pirellula sp. (assembly GCA_040381975.1). GTDB lineage: Bacteria > Planctomycetota > Planctomycetia > Pirellulales > Pirellulaceae > JBKCUI01. Next base: position 61,564 of record JBEIGI010000014.1, on the reverse strand, counting down.
CGACGCCCAAACGCCATCGCCGCTCGCTCGCGCACAATAGGCGACCAACTCCCGAGTCGCTCGATGAGTTGATCTTCGCGCAGCCCATCGTAAAAACTATTTCGATCCTTGTTGTTCCATCCCCTCCCGTCGTCGATCAGAGACTCGGCCACGTCGGCGCTGAGCTCTGGAACGTCGATCTGTTTTTTTCCGGTCAAATAGAGTTTCTTGAGCGGCATTGCATAGGCTAGCAGATAGCATCCTGTCGTGTCCCAACCGGCATAGCTATCGGCATCGTTCTCGGGTGGACCTTGATGCAAGAAACTGCCGTCCCAACGCCTCGCTAGATCAAAATACCAGCTTCCATACTCTTTCATCCACGCACCGGTCGCATTCGGACCCGAGAGAGAAATCCCCGGCATGGCCCAAAGGATATTAAAGAAATTCCCAGTGTGCCCTGTGTCGCGTTCGGGTCCATGCGCCGCAACACTCATCCGCGAAAAGAACTCAGCACCCTTGGACTCATCGGTCAATCCAAAGAGCACCGAAGCCATCCCGCACTTGCCGTTGTCTTCATGCGTCTCAATCCATGGATGATGGTCGCCGTAAGGGATCGCTCCTTTATGGATATAGAATCGCATCAAACGTAAACTCAATTCGATGGCTCGATCCAAAGCTGGATCCTCAACTCCTGCTTGGCGAGCTAGAACCAGCGAGATCGTCAAAGGCAAACCGGGTGAGTTCATCATGCCGTAACCATAAAGCCGTCCATCGGGCCGAGCGAACCGGTGTCCCCAGGATCCCACCGCACTCTGTCCGTTGGCAGCCTCGAGCGCAAGACGCTTCAAGCCTGGCATGATTGAATCATCACCGGTGGCCATCTTGTACTCGGCAAGAAACATCATGATGTAGCCGTAGTACCACGTTGCCATCCCTTCATCCTTGAAATCCGCTGCCCATTGGGCTTCCTTCTTGATCAATGGCAGATAGTTTTCTTGGCCACTGGATAGCAATGCGAGGGCATTGAGTGCCCGAGGGATCGGATCCAGGCGCTTGGTATAACCGGGTTGCTCCATACGCTTTGCAAGTTCCTTGCAGCCTTGCTCGAAAATCGATTTTGACTTGGGACAATCATACGGAGCTGTCGCACTGTAGGTTCCTAAAACAGGTAATTTCACTACGACCTGATCTGTGTTGCCAGCTCGCCACCTAGTGAGCTTCAAAACTCCCTCGCCCGTTGCGCTCTCAGCCTGTGTTAACGCTTTCCCGAATTCAGTGCGAGGATCGTATGCAAAAGGCATTCCTCCGACACCGAGTATCACATCGCCAACTTCAAGGATACCATCGGCTGGAGAACCTTTTGCCACTTTGGTGATCGCGATCTGTCGGGCATCGGAGGTAACCATCTTGTCGCAATAGATCCAGCCTCTTAGACCAGTGGCTCCGAGGTTCCAGTCGTGCTTAGCATCGTCGGGTTTTTTTGAGCCTTGTGTAAGATCAGGAACTTTGGATTCCTGTGCTTGAGCTCGATCGATTACGCAAGTCAAGGCGAATGTTGATGCAAGTATGGCTATCGCAAACAATGTGGATTTATTTGGCATTCTGCGAATCGTTCTGTTTCGTTTCTTTTGAAAACTGGTTCTTCGGTTAGTTTGGGGGTCATTTGCCCGTGCTCAGTGAAACGGTGCTCGTGATCGTAATCGAGTAGCGTTTACTCCTAGCCTTCATAATTCCTGTAGAGCCAATCATTGCAAGCGGAAGTGCGCAAGCACTCCGGTGAGTGATGTCATACGCGCGAATTCGCATGGTCTTCACCGGACGGCTCGCGCCGTTCCGCTTTTAATTCAAAGGCATTCGACTTTAATCTTCCTTGATGCTGTTGCGCCGCAGTTCTGCCATGGCTTCGGCTAGGCCTTTGCCGACACCGCCCAGGATCTTCGCCGAGCCCAAGTAATGGAATTCGAGGTTCGAGATCCCTTTGTCGATGATCAGTCGCTGGCGATCGCTAAGGCCCTCGCGACGCATCTGCTCGACGAGAGCTCTTTCTTGTTGGGGTGAAAGCTTGTCCTCTTTGGCTTGGATCTTGGCTTTCTGCTCAAGTTCTTTTTCTTTTGCTTTGGCAACTGTCAGCTCACGATCCCAATACTTCTCTGCCAGAACCGTTGCGACGTTGCCTTGGAATTCAGGCAAGAGTGCCGGAGCGGCCATCGCGGCTCGGAAATTATCGTGCGTGCTTTTATAACGGAGTTGGTCTGGCCCGTATTCGGAAGTCGGACCACCAACACCGAGTACTCCAATGACAAACGGCAACTTCGGTGCGTTCAAGTCCTTGCGCACGTCGCGAATCAAATGCGCTAAAGCTTCGCTGTACTGATCGTATCCACCGGGCTTGTCGCGGTTGGGATAAGTTCCCGAGTCGACCATGTCGTTCCAACCTTGGAACCAAGCAAATCCAGCCAGCTGATAACCGACCGATGGATCGTATTCAGGGATGATTCGTTTGATGTCGCTAAGTACAAACTTCACATGGTCGATCATCTGTCGGTAGAAAACTCCAGTTTCTTTTTCTTTAGCCGCTCGGATCGCTGTGAGGTCTTTGCCTTGTTTGGCAAGGTTGCTCAGAAGTGATTCGTTGAAGACATAAGGCCCGGCACTCGGTGGACGAAAGTCGGTATGGAGACTCTTGCCACCCCAAGAAGTTTTGATGATCAAGATCGGTGCATCGGTAAGCGATTGAGTGTAGAGCCCAAAGGTGAACTCGGGTCCGATTTTCTCGGGTGATGCTCCGAAACCTGCCGTCAATTTGCCGGTCTGTTCGGTTTCCGCGCAGCCGATCGATGAGATCCAAACGCGCTGGCAAATTGTGGGCTTGCCAGTTGCATCGATCATAAGATCGAGCATCGGTTTTGTCGCCGGATCCATGCCGATGTGTTCAAACGTACTGATCTTGGCATGGCCTTGCATGTTCGACTGACCGGCAAGGATGTAGATCTGCAACGGCTTTTTTGGGTCTTGAGAAAACGCTGGAATTGCAAGGTTCAGAAAACACAGGAGGATCCAGATGCATCGACTGGGGATTTTGCGCATAAATGAGGATCGTCTCGATAAGGTCGTTGGCAGTAAGTCAAGCAGGCATCATAAGCGTAAGGGGGAGTCTTGCAAGCAAAACAAGATGCTTCGTCGAGAATAGCAAAAACAATCTCGTTGAACTATGATACTCCTGATCCTCAACTTCCCACCTTCCTCGAATTCCCACTCCGGAGTCGATCTTTCCGATGATTAGCGATAAGTTTCTTCGGGTTGCTCTGCTGACCTTGCTTGCATTTTCTAACCTTTTTGGGCCAGAGATTTCCCATGCCCAGGATCGCCCTGCTGTGCTCCCAAGTTCCATTCCATTGCAGTTCCTTCCAGGTGAAAAGGTCGCTTTGGTTGGCAACTCGCTTGCCGAGCGAATGAACCTCTATGGCCATTTCGAAACCTATTTGCACCTACTGCATCCGGATCGAAACCTAGTCGTTCGGAACTTTGCAAGACCCGCCGAAGCGGTCAACAATCAGCAGCGGTCGGCCGACTACACGGCGATCGACGATCCGATGAAGGTCTTCTCAGCGGACACCTATTTGTGCTTCTTCGGCTTCAACGAATCCTACTCGGGCATCGAGTCGGTCGAGGATTTCAAGACGCAATACAATCAGTACATCGATCAGACATCGAAACTCTACCCGCGCGGAGCGACATCGCCGAGTCCTCGATTTGTACTGATCTCCCCGATCGCCTTCGAATCAGCCGATTCGAGGTTTCTGCCTAATGGAACCGAGGAGAACAAACGCTTAGCCGTTTATGCATCTGCCGTCGAGCAAGTTGCCAAGGACCGCAAACTAGCTTTCGTCGATCTATTCAATCCAACACTCAAGATGTTCAGTGGGCAACCCGCCTTGCAGTTCACGATCAACGGCTGTCACCTGAATGAAGCTGGCGATGCGGCTGTCGCGCAGTTGATCGCCGAGCAACTCTTCAAGATCGATTCATCGAAACTTTCGCTAGACAATATAGCAGCGCGATTCGACAAGGATCGCTTCGAGAAACTTCGAACCGCTATCAACGATAAGAGCTGGGTGCATCTTCAAGACTATCGCATGCTCAACGGTTGGTACGTTTACGGTGGTCGTCGTACTTGGGATAAAGAAACGTTTCCTCTGGAGTATGCCAAGATTCGTCGGATGGCCGAGGTCCGAGATCAGTACTGTTGGGACATTGCTCAAGGCAAACCAGTTCCGACGACTCCCAGTGACGACAATACCGGTGAACTGTTCGTTCCACAGACCCGATTCGGTGATCCTAGGCAAAAGTATTCTGAGGCCGAATCGCTTCGCTATTTGACTCCCGATGAGTTCATTGCGCAAACCCAAGTTCCAGAGGGTTTCAAGATCGAGCTTTTTGCCGATGAGACCAAGTTTCCGGATATTGCAAAACCTGTGCAACTGAACTTTGACAACAAAGGCCGAGCTTGGCTTGCTTGCATGCCGACTTATCCCCAATGGAAACCAGGTGACCCTCGTCCTGGAGACAAGCTTGTGATCCTCGAAGACACCGATGGGGATGGAAAGGCGGATGTCTCGAAGGTCTTTTACGACAAACTCCATTGCCCGACAGGTTTCGAGTTCTGGAACGGCGGTGTGCTTGTGGTCGATCAACCTCGGATGCTGTTTCTCAAGGATACCGACGGGGACGATAAAGCCGATCAGGTCATCCATTTGATGGACGGATGGGCTAGCGACGATACCCACCACACTTGCGGTGCCTTTGAGTGGAACAATGGAGGTCTGCTCCACATGCTCGAAGGGATCGCGACGAGCACAACCCTTGAGACTCCTTGGGGGCCTCATCGCAGCAAAGGGGATGGTGGTGCTTATGTGATGGATCCGAGAACCCTCAAGATTCGACAGTTTGCTTTGCCCGGTCAGTACAACATGTGGTGCTATGTCTTTAACGACTGGGGGCAAGGGATCGTTGGGGACGGAACGACCGCCAATCATGCTTGGGACACTCCCCTTTCGGGTGCTCAATTCCGTGGTCGCCAAGGCTTGAACTTTGTATTCAACAACGAAGGGATGCGTCCGGCACTTGGATGCGAGTTTCTCGTCAGCCGAAATTTCCCCGACAACGTTCAAGGTCAATTCACTTATGCCTGCGTGATCAACATGAACGGTATGCCTCGCTTTACCGTCAATGACAACGGCGGTGGTTACAGCGGTGCTCGCATGAAGAACGCCGATGGTTCACCGGACGATTTGATCAAGTCCTCGGATAAGCATTTCCGTCCAGCCGATCCGCAGATCGGTCCCGATGGGGCCTTGTGGTTTGGTGACTGGGCAAACGCCCTTGTCGGCCACATGCAATACAGCCAACGCGACCCGAACCGCGACCACGTCCGAGGTCGACTGTATCGATTGGTTTATAAGGATCGGCCTTTGGTCCAACCTGTTACCCAGCATGGCAAGTCGATACCTGAACTCCTCGAACAACTTGGCCAGTACGAATGGCGAACGCGATATCGCGCCCGAAGGGAATTGCGAGACCGACCTGAAGCAGAGGTGTTGGCCGCTACGAGCGCTTGGCTTGCAAGCAAGGATCCTAGTTCAGCCGATTACGATCGATTTTGTACCGAAGCCCTTTGGGTTCAGCAGTCGCATCACCGCATCGATGTCGATCTACTGACCAAGGTGCTCAGATCGGCCAAGGCGCCTGAAGCCCGCGCTGCAGCAGTGCGAATCTTGGCCGATAGCCGAGATGAAATTCCGCAGGCCGAGGAGATCCTTGTCGCGAGTGCTGCCGATAGTCATCCGCGAGTTCAGACCGAGGCCGCAAGAGGGCTGAGTTTCTATCCGACCAAGCCAGCGATGAAGGCGCTCTTTGCGATGACCGGCGCATCACCGGATTACTGGAGAGATTACACCGTTCAGCATGGACTCGGAGCCAACGAACGAGCATGGATCGGCGATTTTGTTGCAGGAAATATTCCCGAAGCTTCCGAGAGAGGAAAGCAGATGGTCGCCCAGTTGATGGCATCGAATGCAACCGGAGTAGCCGCGCTGCCTCATTTGCAAGTCCTCATGAGCCAGGAGCCCAAACCAGCCGAAGAGCGAAACAAAGCGATGACCGCCTTGACGGAAATCAAAGGTGATGTGAATCGAGGCCGCGAAGTGTTCGTACGAAACTGCACAGCTTGTCACAAGGTAGGCAATGGAGACGGGCGTGAGTTTGGACCCAACTTGGCAGGAGTAGCTAAGCGGATGCCACGAACCAAACTTATTGAATCGATAGTCGATCCTAACGCAGAAGTCGCTGAAAAGTATCGTTCAACAGCGATCGTGACCGATGACGGGACTATCATCACTGGATTGCTCGTGTCGGACACCGCCGATGTTCTCGAGATCTTCGATGGCAAAGAGGCTCGTAAGATCCCCAAGGGGGAGATCGCAGAGCGAAAGACACTACAACAGAGTTCGATGCCAGAGGGTGCTGCTGCGACAGTTGCTCCCTCGGAGTTTATCGATCTGATCGAGTATCTGTCGGCTCAGATGCAAGAAGTAAAGCCTTAAGCGATCTGTTAACCTTTGCCCTTGGAAAGCCGATGGTTCGATGAGCGGTCCTTCGCTGAAACTTGTTCTCATGGGAACCGGTCCTTTTGCGGTTCCCTCCTTTCGAAAGATCGCTCGATCGGGGCACACGATCGTATCGGTGGTGACCAAGCCACCGGTTGCTAAACCGTCTCGTGACAAAGAGCTTATCGAGAGTCCCGTGATGAGTTGGGCACGCCAGGAGGGGCTCTCGGTTGCTACGCCTGGATCGATCAATGATCCAAGTTCGATCCAGTGGCTCGGAGAGCTCAAGCCCGATTTGCTCGTCGTATGCGATTATGGTCAGATTCTTTCAAACGAAGCCTTATCGACTGCTCGACTCGGTGGGATCAATTTGCACGGCTCGCTTTTGCCTCGCCATCGGGGAGCAGCTCCGGTTCAGTGGTCGATTCTCGCGGGTGATGCTCAGGCTGGTGTGAGTGTGATTCACATGACGCCCAAGCTTGATGCAGGGCCTGTGCTTGAACAACGAGCAACGCCGATCGGAGAACATGAAAATGCTCAAGAGCTAGAGGTTCGGCTGAGCGAATTGGGGATCGAGCCGACCCTCTTGGCAATCGATACACTGGCGCGTGAGAGCTCGCAATCGATCGATCGCGTTGTTGGCATCCCACAAGCTCGAGAGCTTACCACCAAAGCACCGAGGTTGAAGAAAACCGATGGTCAACTCGATTTTCGCTATCGGCTAGCATGGATCGATCGGCAGATTCGGGGTTTGCAGCCTTGGCCGGGCGTGTATGGCAATCTGGTCAACGCCCAAGGCAAAGCGGTTCGTATGGTGATACATAAGGCGCATTGTGCTGATGTTGATTCGGGAAAACTCGCAGAAAATGGACTCGCTCCTGGTCAGATCGTTTTCAGCGATATCGCACTGAAACTCTCGTTGATCGTCGAGCATCCCAAGCAGTGGGTCGCTGTCGTTGCTCGGGATGGTTTGCTGGTTTTAGAAACGGTTCAAATGGCCGGTAAGTTGCCGATGAGCGGTGGTGGATTTGTCAGCGGTTATGGCAAACAAGTTGGTTTGCACTTTGAGATACCAACGGAGTCCCACCCGCTTCTAGAGAAAATGATGGCCCTGAGCCCAGACAAGTAAGGATATTCTGGCCATGCAAACCGCTTCCTCGAGTCGTTCCATCGGATTGGTATCGTTGGTCTGTATGGTCATCGGCAATATGATTGGCTCGAGTGTGTACATATCCACCTCGTATGCCATCGGAGCGTTGGGCGACGCCAGGTGGGTTTTGATCGCCTGGGCTATTGGGGGCCTTCATGCGATCTGTGGTGCAATCGCCTATTCGGCTCTGGCGCGTAGGTTCTCGCTCAACGGTGGCGAGTATGTTTTTCTAAGTCGATTTGTTCATCCTGCAGTGGGGTGCATGGCAGGCTGGATCTCAATTGTCGCTGGATTTACTGTTCCGATTGCTGCGGCGGGATTGATTTTTGGTCAATACATTACGGCTTCATCGGACTCAGCTTGGCAAGCACAGGTTTTAGCGACCTTGTGGATAGCGGCTTGTGCGATTTTTCACAGCGTGAATCTGCGAACAGGGGCCTGGGTCAACAACGCTGTGGTAGGCCTCAAGTTCGTTGGTTTTGGAATTTTTGCAGTCGCTTGTGTGATGTTCCTCATGCGGATGGCTCCGAGCGATCCGTTCCATCCTGCCCTGGATCAGTCCTTTTTGGCCACGGATTACCTCAATAGGATCGACGAATCGGGCTTTCTAAAAATCCTTCTAGTCCAGTTGTTTTTTATCGCTCTTGCTTACACTGGATTCAACGCGAGCATTTACATCGGAGGCGAGGTTCCTTCGTCGCTCGTGTCCAGGTCGATGATACTCTCGTGTGTGCTAGTCACGGTGACTTATTTGATTCTCAATGCACTATTCCTGATGTGCGATACGAGGGAATCGATTGAGGCAGGAAGGAACGATTTCGTCAGGGGTGTAGCTCGCAATGTTGGGGGTGCGAGCCTCGAGTGGGTTATGCGTATTACCATCGCTTTGTCTTCAGCGACGAGTGTGCTAGCGATGTTGGCGACCGGTCCTCGGGTGATCTCGCAGATGTCGGTAGATGGGTGGTTGCCGAAAGTCTTTTCCGGTAGCGAAACACCGCGATTGGCGATTGTTTTACAAGCCTTGGCGAGTTGTTTTGTCCTTTGGCGTGCGAGTCTAATCGAGGTGATTAGCTATTTGGGTTTAACGCTGACGATGTGCGGGGCGATCGCCACATCGACCCTTTGGATCGCTTATCGGGAAATGCAGGCACGAAAACCGGTCTCCTGGTGGGAACATCTAGCTGTGGCGGTGTATATTGGAGGAGCACTGTTGCTGATCGCTGGGGCGTGGGTTGCCAAACGCGAGCAGTTTTATCATTGCCTAGTGACCTTCCTAAGTGGTTTAGTGGTTTATTTGATCGCCAAAGGGTGGCAACGGAAGCCGGTGGAATGATTCACAAGACGCTAAGCTTGACTGCTTTATTGCTTGGTCTTTGGGTCACGGGACTCAGAGCCGACGAGAATCGATCGGAAGGTCAAGACCAAGCATCTGGGATCAAGGTTTGGATTCAGCAACTCAGTGCGCCGAAGTATGCCGACCGCAAGGAGGCTTTTCTAAAGCTATGCGATCCATCGTTGGATATCGATAACTGGACCAAAAGTCGCGATATAGCCGAGGATCCTCAGTTGGCATCGACTCTCGGATGGCTCAAACGGATCCGCTCTTTGCCCGGTTCGATCGAAACGAGGATTGAGGCTGCGTGTGACTTTCCTGCTTTAGTGCAAGGTTCCGTTGAAGTGGTCGAGCGTTACGCGAAAGAGGGCAAACTCGAACTGCTATTGGAAATGGTTCGACTCTTGCCCAAAGGGAGTCGCGACATGATCCTTCAGAACACCTTCACGCGAGGTGAAAGCAGTTTGGATCACGTTTTCGATGGAGCTTGGGCGATGCGAAAGCCTGAGTTGATCCCAAAATTTCTCGATGCAATCTTGCCCGTCGACCCGGTTCGGATCGGGTTAAACCGTCGTTGGAGCATGCTTGGACTTGCCGATCCCTGGCAGTTGCAACTCCCGTTGGATACAAGCGAAATGCAGATCGCTGCACTCGAGAGCGAGGGGCAAATCACCCAAGCCATCGAACTTGCGAGACAGACATCCCAACCTGGAGAGGTTGAAAAGCTGCTTCTACGAAACAATCGTTGGAATCAGTGGCTGGATCTGGACCCAAACCGGTTATCCATGATCTCGGTCGCTTGGTCAGACTTGCCACGAGTGTTGATTCTCAAAGCGTTGGATCGACACGAGGAAGCCCAGAAGGAATACCAGACGAGAAAGACTGCGAATGCTAAAGGTATTGAGCAACAGTTGCTCCTGACTCACATGGCACTGGTCAACGGTGATATGGAAACGGTTTTTTCGAAACTCAAAGAGGGGGACTCTGGTCAGTTGTTGGGGATGTATTTCCTTCACAACCGAATCGATGAGTTGATGGAGTTAGAGAATCTGAAGGAGCGAACCGAAGAAAGTGTATCGGCTTGGATTCACCGCAACGTCGTCGAGGGTAAGGGGCTCACGAAGGCCGTAAGGTTTCAGGCGTTATTTCGAAGGCTCGGAGAAACGACTTGGTCCGATGCGATTCAGAAAGCGATTATCGATTTCATCGATAGCCATCCTCGCGACCAGAGGATCCGTTATTGGAAAGAGTATCTCGAGCAAACGATGCGATACAGTCTGGATGAACTCAGGGCTGAACTTCTAGCGATCGCAACAACGAAGATGGATGCTGAGAGCCCGCCCAAGCGAAAATCGGGCAACGGGGTTGCGGGTTTTCCTGAAGCGCAGGAAGAGCGCGAATTGACCCTTGAGGACCTGTTCCGCGAATGTTTTCCATACATGAAAGAAGCGTCGTATCCTCTCTACCAGGCGATGCGGCGCGAGTATCCCGATAAGTCCAATCGAGTGTTGCTCGATGGGTTGCAGTTGTTGCACCAAGGAGTCTTGCCCGAGGGTTGGACAGAAAGCCAAGTGATAAAGGTTTTTCAGGGAGCAGTCACGCATCGGATCGTTGATGGTATGGGAGCCAATGGATGCGTGATCGATTTGGCCGAAGCGTTGGAAACGATGGGGTTGGTCGAGGAAGCGATTGAAATGCTCAAGACCCTATCTGGAGTCACGCGGGCCGATTTGATGCGATCGCGTTATCTTTGGAAGATCGGCAAGTATGAGGCATCAAGAACCTTGGCCCAAGAGTGTTTAGATCAGGAGTCTAGCAGCCTAGAGGTCTACCAATGGGCAAGTGAATTGTTTGGACTGCTGGGAGATCAAGCATCGCAGAAGCTTCTGGATAGCCGGGTTTTGACACGTCCAAATGGGATGGAGGTTTTCGCAAGATACTCTCAGGAGATGAGGCGAACAGAGAGATTCGAATTGCCTGAGCCCGTCGGACGCTTTTTGGAATTGCAACATGACGCGTTCCCATCGAGTCTTGGAAACCTGTGGCTCGACGATATCTATTGGGGTTGGAATCTCTCACTCTTAGCTAACCACTACCATCAGACGGCGCCCGAGTTCCCAGAGCGGGTCGGCCGAAACTTTGATTTGTCGCTGGCCAGTTGTCTGATGGATCTATTTACCGAAGTCGATTCGATGTCTAGTGGAATGCCGCGAGTTGGCCGCACTCGATCCTCGATGGGTTGGGATTTGGATTGGTCGCAGTGGGCTTGGAGATATGAGCGTGTTTTGGCAGGTGGGTTTTGGCAAGCAGTACAAAATGGGGATCGAGCCCGTGCGGATCGATTTTTGCGGGCTGCACATCGAGTCAATCCCGAGCAGATCAATACGCTAATCGATGCAGTTCCCTGGGTGCTCGATAAGTTCGATCGCCAGACGCTTCGCGAATGGTTCCTGGTCTACTACGAACCGATGCAGGAGCACTTGAAAAAGTACCCGAAAGACACTCTGATCGCCAACAACTCCGCATGGCTGGCCGTCAAGTGTGGCTTTGAGTTCGAACGAGCGATGGAACTCTCTCAGATGGTTGTCGATCGCCATGTAACAGACAACTACTTGGATACCCTTGCCGAAACGTACTTTGTACAAGGGAATATCGACAAGGCGATTGAAATCTCGATTCAATGCAGACGACTAAATCCTCGCGATCCTCATCACCGCAGACAAATCATTCGCTACAACCAACGCCCTGGCACTGAGAAACCTGCCCTTGAGTAGCCGTTCAAACAGCCATTGAGTACGAGTACGAAGAAATCCGATGCGATGCACGAACTTAGTTTTCACCCACAATAATTCCTGAAGAAGAGAAAATGGATTTGATCATGCGTATTGCACTTTGGCTTATCCTCAGCATTGCATGGGGTGATACTGTGCTAATTGCCCAGGAGGATCCAAGGGCGAGTTTGCAGATAATCAATGGGACCGACAAGAGTGTCGAGATCTATTGGATCAAGTCCGATTCGGAGCGGATCTCCAATGGGTCGGTTGAACCGGGCAAGGATCGAATCATCAAAACGACCTTAGGGCACCGGTTTGAAGTGGTTGAAGATGCGGATCAAGTACCAAAGGTCATTACTAGCCAAGTTCCCATTCAGGCGTTTCGCGTCGGAGGTATTCCGGATTTTTATACGCAAAGGATCCAAGCAAATGGATTTCCAATCGTCGCATCGGTTTCGGTGAACCCTTATGCGCTCAAGGAGGCAGCCGCCATTATCGATGGGATGCTCGGTCAGCGGCCCGATGTGCGCGAGGCGATGATCAAGAGTGGTTCAAGACTATGCATCTTGGGTTGGAATGAGTTTACTACCGAGCAACCCGAGTGGCAGTGGCTCGCCAACGAGAACCGCAAAGAGTTTCCGGGCGTTTCGGCAAAAGACTTTTATGATGCGCGAGCAAGGGGGATGGGGGGCAGTCAAACCGATCCCTTCTGTTCCTGCGGAGAGGAGAATCTTCTATGCTACCCAGGCGACCCTTATTCAACCGAAAACATCCTCATTCATGAACTTGCTCACAACATTCACCTGCGAGGAATGGTCAATGTCGACAGTACATTCGACAGCAGGGTTCGAACCGCCTATAAGCAGGCCAAGGAGGCTGGGCTATGGAAGGGCAAGTACGCCAGTGTCAACCATCATGAGTACTTTGCCGAAGGGGTTCAATCGTGGTTTGATAACAACCGCCAAGACGATCACGACCATAACCATGTCAATACCCGCAGTGAGTTGCTCGAATACGATCCAGCATTGGCATCGCTCTGCAGAGAAGTTTTCGGAGAAACTGAGTTTCGCTACACCAAGCCACAAGAGCGCTTACGCGGACACCTTGAAGGCTACGAGCCGACCCAAGCTCCGACATTCAAATGGCCCGAGAGATTAAAAGAAGCTCAGTCGCAGATTCTTAAGCAGGCACAAACCCGCAATTAATGGCTATTTGGGGTTCTTGAAAAAGTATTGTCCATCCTTGCAATCGGCGCTTCGAAGTGGTCGTTGATAGCAACCTTACGTTCTAGATTTTTCGAGTGCGAATCAGAACCTGGTTCTCTTTGACCTCGACGACCTCGATCGGCATGTCCTCGTCGATCCAACCTCCCTTGGATACCACATCGACTACCATGTCTCCGAGGATGGCTTTGCCATAAGGATTGCACCTGGTCATGGTTGTCCCAAATCGGCCTTTAAGCATCTGCCGATCCTCATCGAGCCGGTCCATGGCAACAACGAACTTGTCGCCGATAGGATGCTCCAGCGCAAACCATCGGAACATGGGCAGACGTCCGATTTGCTTGTGAAAAACGAAAATCGCCCCAAAAAGAGCGATGATCCCAAAACCCAACTGGCCCATTCCTTGCACAAGCTTATCGAGTTGGTATCGGTTCGTAGGGATCGTGAAGGTTTGACCTGCAAGCAAGAGGCCTGAGGCAAGCATGATCAGGCCCGCGATCCCAAAAACTCCAAAACCCGGAAGGATGAAAATCTCTGCAAGCAGACAACCGATTCCCGCAACAATCAAAAGAATCTCAAGCCACTCGATCGTTCCTTGAAAGAGATTCATCCAAAAGAAGATCATGAAACACACTAGAGCCATGAGTCCTGGGATTCCAACCCCCGGAGTGCTGAGCTCGGCACTCAAACAGATCAGCCCCACAAGGAAGCAAACGTAAGATAGCCAGCGCTGAGAGGCTAGCCACTCGACAGCCTGTTCGAGCCGGCTGGTCTGTTTTTCCATCGGTAGTTCATTGACTCCAAAAGCCTGAGCCACACTTCCTAAATCATTCTCCCTACCCAAAGCGATGCCCATGGCGATCGCTTGATCAACCCCGATTCCATTGCGATAGTCAATCGCTTTGCCCTTGGCCCATAGCGGCCTTGCAGGATCATCGACAACCCAATCGGGAACTGTTCGGATCTGGCGTCCATCGGCAGCTTGAAATTCATGGACGATCGCATCGGGGTTGGCCAAACCGACCAAGTCACCTGGCAGACGGTTGCAGAGTTTTGCAAGTTCGATGAAGTTCGATTTCCGTTGCTCAATGGCCGCCGCATTGATGCTGGCTTCTCCACCCGTGCCCAAGATAGCATTAGGCGCCATGTAAAGTGCATCGGCAGCGAGTGCAATCAAAGCCGCATCGCCTCGCGCATGCTCGCTGACAAACACAACTACCTCGGCCTTGTCCGGAGGGATTTCTGCAAGCCGATAGGCCAATCGTATCGAGTCATCGAGTTTCCCCCCAGGGCTATCGAGCTGGATCAGGATCAAGTCGGCCCCTTGGTTATTGATCGCATCATCGATCGCGCGGATGCTGCGGGTGATCAGTCTCGGATAGAGCACACCGCGTAGCTTCAAATGAACCGCCTTACGGGGCAGCGAAAAATTCGGCCTCTCGATGATCGGGCCCGAGAGCTTGAGTGCCACACCCAGGAGTTCACGATGATTAACCGTCTGCGAGATCCAGCGGCGGTCAGGTTGGCTGAGCTCTTGACCCTTGAATGAGGCCATTTGGTTGATGGGTACGAGCGTACGTTCGCGCCATGTCCCGTCTGGTCGTGGCTGGGATTCCAATTGCTGCAACGTGGTGTACTCGACACCACCCCCATCGAGATCAAGCTGAACAAGCCGTTGGGTTGGATCCAACATCGACCGAACCGCTGCTTCGGGAAACATTCCTCGTCGAGCAGCGATATCCAAATAAGCTTGTTGCAACGTCGGATCGATCTGAACTTCATCGATGCCAGCTTTACCTATCTCGGCATCAGGTAGCATCACGAGCTCTTCGCAAGCCAGTGCGACAAGAACCGCATGGCCTCGCAAGTTCGAGTCAATGTATCCAACGCTCTTGACCCGATTCCCCTTGGGACCACTGAGCCATCTTGAGATCGTCAACGCTTTTTCAAACGAACTACCTTGCCCTATACTCTTGGGCTCTCCGGCCTGATCGAGTGCGCGACCGCTAGCCGTAGCATCCGACGATGGCGTGGCTTGAACAAACTCGATAATCACAACCGGGCGCTCGTTGCCCACGGAACGCATCGAGATCGATTCAAGCGAAGCGATGATTTTCGAGTCGATATCGCCAGACAAAGGCAACGGAATCCGAACCAGCGATGCGCCTTTGAGTTCGGGCACTTTGGCCATGGCTTGGTCGGCTGGAGGCTCTTGCTGAGCCTGAGCAAACTCGATTGCATTCAGGCCCATCAAAGCGACAAGCAGATACAAAAGCGAAAGCTTCAGGCGATTTGGCGCAGTCATGCACTTGGCTTGGAATGAGGAACCGAAAAAATGCAGGCTTCCATAAAACCTGCCTCTCCTGATTCTATTCGCTAGCCAAGGAATTTGCTTGCCTGAATTCAACGAGAACCCCTATTTGGGGACTTCGTTAACAAAAACCAAATTGTGGGTTTGGTTGAGCAATCCGGTTCCGGTGACAAAAACCACACGATCCCCGGCAGTGAGAACCCCGGTCGATTTTCCCCACTTGGTCACATCCTCAACGAGCGTCTCAGGACTATCGAGCTGGGTGACTTGGTGGGGCATAATCCCCCAAAACAGGCACATGCGTCTAAGCGTGGCCTCCGAGTCGCTTACTCCCAAAGTAGGGATGTAGTTCCGCTGCTTGGCCTTGACCCATGCGGTTCCGCCGGTGCGAGTCGCGACGACCACGAGTTTGGCTTGGATCGCTTCGGCAATGTTGGCTGCATTGTGGGTGACTGCCGAAGTGATTGGGTGGACATGGGAGGAAGGGCGAGGTTTGGAATCTTGAGGTGTGTTTTTTAGCATTGTTTCGGTGTGGAGCATGATGCGATTCATCGTCTCGACAGCTACGACCGGGTACTGGCCGATGGCGGTCTCACCGCTGAGCATGCAAGCGTCGGCTCCATCGAGAATGGCGTTGGCCACATCGCTCGCTTCTGCTCGCGTGGGACGTCGATTGTGGTGCATGCTTTCGAGCATCTGTGTCGCGACGATCACCGGCTTCATCTTTTCTTTGCAGACTTGGATGATCCGTTTTTGAGCTACGGGTGTTTCTGCCACATCGATTTCGACTCCCAGATCTCCGCGAGCGACCATCACCCCATCGGCCGCTTCGACGATCTCTTCGAGGCATTGTAGGGCCTCGCGTTTCTCAATCTTGGCGATGACCATCGCATGGGCATCCATCGAGGCCAGCAGGTTCTTGAGCGATGCGACATCTTGTGCAGAACGAGCAAACGACAGACTGATGAAGTCGATTTCGTTGCGAGCCGCCCACAGCGCGTTTTCAACATCCTCGGGTCGCATCGAGGAAACCGATAGCGAGACACCTGGTAAGTTGATCCCTTGCCTCGAACGAATGGTACCTCGAACGACCACCACGCAACGTAGCGAGTCTTTCGTTTTATCGATCACTTCGAGCGTGATCGTTCCATCGGCGAGCATCACTCGGTCACCAGTTTTTACTTCATCGATGAGCTTGGTGTAGTTGCTCGTTAGCTCATCGGGTTTCGTCGCCTTATCGCCTCGTACAAAGGAGAGCTCCTGTCCGATCTCGACTTCTAGAGGGTCTTGGACAAGTTGCCCTAAGCGAATTTTAGGGCCGGCAAGATCTAGCAGTACGGCCACCGGGAAACCCGTTTTGATGCGAACCGACTTGATCTTATCGAGGATCCTTTGGAAATCAGCTTGCTTTCCGTGAGCCGCATTGATACGAAAGACATCCACTCCGTTTTCGACGAGTTCGGCAAGGATCTTTTCGTCCTCGCATGCAGGCCCAACGGTAGCGACGATCTTGGTGCGGGCCTCTCCGAGTGTATTTCTAGTCATAGCAACGATGCTTCCTGGTGCGGTCGTTAGGGCGAAATGGAAAGCGATCATTCTAGCTTCCCACAACGAAATGTGCCAAGCGAGGAAGTCTATAGAATTCACTGAGGAAATCTTTAGGACTCAGGATTTTGGATATCGAACGACTTTCATGTCGTTCTTTTGTTTCATCCCGAGCGTACTGCGACCTCGCACAATCAAATCTTCCAACAGCCGCTTCATCTGCTGGACCCGCTCTGGGTGTTCGCTCACGAGATTGCGAGATTCCGACAAGTCCTGGCCTAAATGATACAACTCGCCCTCCTGATCGGACTTCACAGGTGGTATCCACTTCCAAAGTCCCTCCCGCAGCGCAGGCGTTCCTGAGCAAGAAGTACTTACAGCATGCTCGCGGATGGGCTCCTTCCCACCTTGCAACAAAGGCAACAGGCTGAAACTGTCTTCAGCAGAATTCTCCGGAAGTGTTACCTGCAAAATCTCGGCGATCGTTTGCATCCAATCGGCCTGATGCACCAACTCTTCACAGACGCTTCCTGGTTCAATGACACCGGGCCATTTGGCAATCATCGGGACCCTATGTCCGCCCTCCCACGCGTCGGACTTATAACCTCTCAAAGGACCACTTGGATAATGACCTTGGTTCTCTAATTGTTTAACCCCAATATACGAGGCGCAACCATTGTCGGAACTGAAGATCACCAAAGTATTGTCAGCCACACCGGTTCGATCGAGCGTTTTGAGCACTTCTCCCACAACGGCGTCGGTCTCGACGACCAAATCGGCAAAATCGCTTTGCAATCCGCTTTTGCCTTTCCACTGCTGATTGACTGCAAGCGGGGTATGAGGCGATGTCAGTGGCATGTAAAGCAAGAAAGTGTTTCCGGCTACTGCTTGCCTCTCGATGAAGTCTACCGATCGCTTTAGCAAGGCAGGTAAGACTCCTTCGAGTTGCCAATCGGCAAGAGCTGGCCCTTGCAAACTCGCTTGATTTTTTACCAACTTGTCGGTGGGCAAGAGTTGGCTTGGTATACCTACGGTTCGGTTTCCATCGATGAAGCAATAAGGAGGCCAATTGGGTACGTCTGTTCCAAAGTATTCGTCAAACCCACGATCGATCGGACCACCGGTTATCTCCTGAGAAAAAACATCCTTCCAGGTCTGGACGTGCTCCTCGGTAAATTCGAACCGCACATCCCCTCCACCTCCAGCCTTGCCTCCGAAACCTTGAAAGAACTTTTTTTGCGTTTCGCTTATCGGCCAATCATGCCCCAAATGCCATTTACCCACACACGCCGTTTTGTAGCCGGCCTGCTGCGCCAACTTACCCATCGTCAGACGCTCTTTTTCGATCAACGGTTTTCCCCACACACCAACGATTCCGCTTTGCAGAGAACTACGCCAGTGATACCGACCCGTCATCAGTGCATAACGAGACGGGGAGCAGCATCCAGAGGAGCTATGAGCATCTGTAAATCGCATCCCTTGCTGCGCCAAACGATCGATGTTTGGTGTATCGATCTTGCACCGCTGTGGATTGTTGCATCGCAGATCTCCATACCCTAAATCATCCACATAAAGGATGACGATGTTGGGCCGTGCCTTTGCATTCTTTTTGGCACCACCATTGGCTCCACCACCATTACCTCCACCTTGATTGCCTGCGCCCCAAAGCGGTGGAATGTTGCCTTGATTCCAGCGATCCCAATCCGATTGCAACTCCTTGACCTTCTCGGGCATCTGACCAGACAGATCGTTGTCTTCGTGGATGTCTTTCGATAGATCGTAAAGTTTGGCTGCCGTCACCCGGGCTCTTGGGCCACCTGTGTTGCTCTGCCCATCAGCGGTTTTGTCGTACCGTACGAGTTTCCAATTCCCCTTTCGAATCGCCATCTGCGGTCCGAATCGCCAGTACAAAGCCTCATGCGGAGCCGACGCATTCTTACCAGTAATGTAAGGCATCAAGTCGACCCCATCGAGTTTCCATTCGGGCTCGACTCGAATCTGACAAGCGGCCAAAGCCGTGGCGTGCAAATCGAGTTGGATCACCGGTCGATCATCCACTCCAGGTGGGATCATCCCAGGCCATGACAACAAAAAGGGAACCCTGACACCACCTTCAAGCGTCGTACGTTTGCTCCCTCGAAGTGGTGTGTTCTCCGAACCATTGACCGTAACACCTTCCATCGTCGGACCACCATTGTCGCTGATAAAACCGACGAGAGTTCGTGTCTCTTGTCCGGTGGCTTTCAAGGCCTCTTTGACCGATCCGATCGCATCATCCATAGCCGACATCATGGCAGCATACTTGCGGCGCTGCGGATCGGGTATCGATGCGAATTTTTTCAAGCGTTCCTCGGTCGCATGCATCGGTGTATGCACGGCGTTAAAGGCCAAGTACAAAAACCAAGGATCCTTGCGGTTCTTTTCGATAAAGGCAACGGCCTCTTTCGCAAAGTCGTCGGTCGTATAGTCGACCTTACCTGCGGGCTGGTCGCCTCGAAGTATCCCTTGGTCGTCGAAGTAACTGTGAGCTCCTCCCAAAAAACCGAAGAACTCTTGAAACCCCCGTCGCATCGGTCGTTGCTCTGGAGCGTTTCCTAAATGCCATTTGCCAACCAAAGCCGTCTTGTACCCGGCTTTCTGAAGTCGGTCGGCCAGGGTCGTTTCCCCAAGTGGCAGCCCTTGGCCATTGCCTCCTGGATTGAACTCGTGTCCAAAACGCTGCTGGTATCGACCTGTGAGTAACCCGGCTCGCGTCGGGGAACAATACGGACCAGTGACATACCCATTGGTAAATCGCAGTCCACTTGCCGCCAGTGCATCCAAGTTTGGAGTCGGGATATCCTTGCAGCCATGAAACCCAACATCGCCGTACCCCATATCATCGCCGACGATGATCAACACATTGGGTCGCGACTCGGCGGCCTCTTGGGCATGACCAGATCGGCTAACGGCGGACATGCACAAGCAAATGAGCAAGCACATTGTTGAATGAAAAGGTTTCATGGTTCGTTGGTTAGCAGGAAGATTTAGGGCTCAACAAAATTGGTTCTTCAGGAATTATTCTGTAGTTACAACAGCTCTTTCATCTTGAGGTGATCCGCCAGCGTTTTACTTCTACCTCGACGCTTCAACTGGGCGTAATAGGAAAAGAGCTTTCGTAACTTGTTGTTCGACAAGATCATGCGCGTAGCCTTGGTGATCTTTCGATCGGTGATCAAGTGATAACTAGGATTGAGCATGAGGTAGCTGCAACTCAGGCGATCTGCCAACATCGCAAGCGTTCGGGCTTGGTAGAAGCTAATATGTTGCCCACCTGCGAACGAGTAATACCACCAATCTGGCGGTGGCACGCTCTGCGAAAACACCAATGTTGAGAACACGATCGTGCGGCAACCATAAGCCGCAAAGATGTCCGTCAAAAATTGCAACGGGTCTTCGATGTGCTCGAGCACCTCAAAAGCAAACATCGCATCGGCCTTGAACCCTCCCCGAGGCTCGAACGTCTTTGCAAAGAGATTCTGGCAGTACTTGTCGGTCGTGTAGCAATCAAACCCCTTGTCCCTCATCAGTCGTGCCAGCAACCCATATCCGCCAGCAACATCCAAGAACGTTCCACTTTTGATCCCCAAGCATTCGATGACCGCTTCGAGCAATTGGCTGTTTCTAATATTCCGGGCCACAAGTCCTGTATCGGTATCAGCGATCGCCTCTTGATAGGCTTCCTCCAACCAATACGGCGGCTCGGTCTTGAGCATGCCACTGTCTTGGCAATAGAAGTACTTGACCTCGTGCTTTCCCAAGACCGTCTCAGAAAAACTGTACTCCATCGGCTTGTTGGAGATCGGGCAAGTGATCTGATTTTCCTGTGCCATCGGTGTTCCTTAGAAGACTCGGTTAGTGATGACTGTGTTTCCCGACAAAATCCCTTACCGACTTACAAATCCAACTTATTTGCTGGTCTTCGAGTTCCGGGTAACTCGGCAGATTGATCCCTCGACTCGATACATCGTCGGAGACCGGCATCCGCCGAAAGCCCCCGCTATACATGGGCATCGAGTGCAATGGATAAAAGACAGGGCGGGTTTCGATTCCAAGCTCCAGTAGTGCCTCGCGCAGGGGATCTCGCATGGACGCTTTGGGCAACAGTCCGCACACCATCCAATGCGAATGGGTCATCTGGGGCACCTCGGATTGAAATTCGAGTATTCCAGCCAATTCGTATCGATACAATTCAGCGATCTTTCGCTTACGCTCGAGGGTCTCGGTCAATCGCTGCATTTGCGCGCAACCGATCGCCGCGCACAAATTGGTCATTCGATAGTTGTATCCGATGATGTCATGCCAGTACTCCCGAAACTTCGCTAAGCCTTGGCCTTTCAAATGCTCGACGCGTTCGGCCAGTGTTGGGTTGGTCGTGACGACCATCCCACCCTCTCCGGTCGTAATGGTTTTGTTTCCATAGAAACTGAAACTTGATATGTCTCCGAAACCACCGACATGCTTGCCGGCGATCTTCGAGCCAATCGCCTCTGCACAGTCTTCGACGACCAGCAGATCATGGCGTTTGGCTATCTCCATCAAGCCTTCCATGTCGCAAGGCAACCCATACAAATGCACAGCCATGATGGCTCGTGTTCGATTCGTGATAACCCGCTCGACATCCTTTAGGGAAATGTTCCATGTCCCAGGCTCGCAGTCGACGAACACGGGCCGGGCACCGGTATAGCTGACGCAGTTGGCAGAAGCGACATAGGTCAGCGTCGGTACAATGACCTCGTCTTGTGGACCGATCCCAAGAGCCATCAAGGCGGCGTGAAGGGCAGTCGTTCCATTCGAAAGGCTCAGCGCATGGGGAATCCCAAGGTACTTGCTAAACTCCTGTTCAAACTGCGGAATAAACCTTCCTTTCGATGAAATCCACTCTTCATCCAAACAAGCGATCACGTACTGTTTTTCCAAGTCCGTGATGGTGGGCTTGTAAACCGGTATCTTGATCTTTCCAACTCCCATGACTTGTTTCACCTTTACGATGCTTTGTTCATCGCGCTTTGTTTATCGTGCTTTGTTCTCAGGACATTTCGGGACGTTCCAAGGTCGAGCGCCATAGCTCTTCGACCAAGGGTCCAACTTTGATCTCTCGCAAGGCATCCATTCGCAATTGACTATTGTAGATCCCTTGTTGACGATATTCGCGATCGTTTGCCATCTTGAACATCAAATCGGCCATTTGCTGGATATTCCTGGGGTCAAACACGAATCGAGGGTCTCCAATCGTCGAGGGGAGAGAGGTGGTCGAAGCGCAAAGAACCGGGGCTTGTAATTGCATCGCTTCGATCAAAGGGAAACTCCCCGCTTCGTACAACGAGGGAACCACGACACTCAGCGCGTTTCGATAGAGCCATTTGAGTTCCTCTTGGGGAACCACCCCTAGAAAGTGAATCCGAGAGCCTGCGCTACTACGATCGATTCTTTTTTTGATCTCTGGATAAAACTCGTTCTTAACACCCGTGCACACCAAGCTCAATGGCTCGGAGCTTTGCTGACACACGCGTTCGAAGGCATCGATGAGCCCAAGATGGTTCTTGTGACGCCAAGTTTGGGCAGGGTACAAATAAAATTGACCTAGATCGCGATGCTTTGATGCAAACTCGATCGAATCAGTGCTTTGTGCATCGGCAAACCCACACTCAGAGTACGGCACTGGGATCACCACGACGCTGGCTTCCGGCAATCCAAAGTACTTGAGCAAATCCTCTTTGACATGGTCAAAGGAAACCACCACGCGACTGGCTTGCGAGATCGCTCCCCAATACAAATCCGCTCTTTGGCGACGCGTCTGAGGAGAAAAGAACTCAGGAAAATGAAGTTCCTGAACATCATGCATCGTAACGATGAATGGGCAGCGAAATGTCGCTCGAGGTGGAACTTGGAAAGGAAAGTGCAACAAGTCGTAATTCAGATCGCAATGAATCCGAGACAACCAACGTCGATAAGGCCCGAGCTTTCCTCCAACCCTTGGGTGGGTCAAGTGGTACAAGCTATCCGACACATGGAACATCAACTTGCGAATCGTCCCATTGGGCTTGACGATTCGCATCGGAAATCCGACGTCCTGGCACACCTCTTTTCCGCCGATGACCGTCACTTGCATCCCAGCGAAACGATGCTGCCCGAGCGCCCGAAGCAGTCGGTCTGCATAGGGACCTACCCCTCCCCGAGCAACGTCGATCCCGCCTCGGTAATAACCTATCTGCTTCAATGCTATCCTCTAAAAATTAGGTTCTTGAGGAACTATCTTGGCTACTCGAAGCGGCCTAGTATAGCAACTCAGCCCATTAGTCGGCAGATTACCGCGAACCGCTTCGATCAACCATCGAGTAGACGGGTGCAGGGCAAAAACTTCGAACTTGCTGGAATTCCCAATAAAAACCCTAGTAATACGACCTGATCGGGAAACTCCGCAGAAGTTGATCTTTGCGAATCAGCAGGCTCGCTACTTTTCGAATTCCATAAGGTGGACTAAATTAGAGGGAACTTATGGAACACTTTTTCCCCCTGTTCCACTTAGGAATCCGACTTAGGACAAGCGACCAGCGTCGCGATCAACGTATCGATCACTGAAGATTCCTTCTCCGTTACCCCAAAGGCCGAAGCATGCTGATGCGTCGGATCTAGCTCGTAATCCATCATGGCCTCAATGAAGCTGTTTAAGGATCCCACACTCTGGCCGAGAATTCGCCAAGCGACCGGTACGGTCTATGGCGATATCGGCACCTCCGTGCTGTACACCATCATGGAGATCACCCGCGAAACAATCTTGCTCAAACACCACGCAGCCGGCAATCACTCGGCTGCGGATATGGTTGCCGAAGGTGGCAAGCTGCTTTCCGAAAGCGAGCTGCTCGGTAGTCTGAGTCTTGTTTTTTGGGCTCTGATTTTTTTAACCATCAAGTATGACTTGATCGTCATGCGAGCCGATCATCGAGGCGAAGGTGGAACCTTTGCGTTGCTGAGTTTGCTCAAGGGATACACGGGCAAGATTTTTGCTGGTGGCCTGATCAGTTTTCTGGTCGTCTGTGCCGCCGGGTTGCTTGCGGCCGATGGAATCATCACACCTCCGGTAAGTATGCTCGGTGCGTTTGAACCTCTGGGGGTACCGATCTCAGTGATGCTTACGTTGGTTTGTCTGGTGATTCTCTTCAAGATGCAGTGGCGAGGAACCAGCAAAGTCGGCGGTGCCTTCGGGTGGTTTATGATCGCGATCTGGTTCCCATGGATCGCTCTTAAAGGCTTGCCCTGGGTGGTGGCCCACCCGGAAGTTTTCAAAGCGATCAATCCGTATTACGCGGTGACGTTTTTGGCAAGCTTTCCTTCGATCGGTGCGCTGGTCATCTTGGGTGTGGTCGTCTTGGCAATCACGGGAGGTGAGGCCAAGTATGCCGACATCGGACACTTTTCTCGCAGTAGTGAATCGCATGCGCGTGGCGATTGCGGTATCGAACCGGCGCTATCGGGTCGACTGCCCGTGATGTACTCTTGGTTCATGATCGTTCTTCCCTGCTTGATCCTATGCTATGCAGGTCAAATCGCTTACATGCTCGATCGAGGCGTCCCTGCTGGTGCAAACACCTTTTACGCACTGACTCCAAAAGTTGGGGACCCAACCATCGATCGCATCATCTGGGTAGTCGATATCAGCATTTCGGCGGTCGCAGCGATCATCGCCTCGCAAGCCTTGATCACAGGCATGTTCAGTATTGTCAAGCAAGCCACGGTGGCGGGGTTCGTTCCGAGATTCCGCGTCTTTCACACTGATGAGCATGGAGAAGGACAGGTCTACATTCCCGCAGTCAATTGGGCTCTGTTTGCAGGTTGTGTGGCAGTGACATTGATGTTCAAGACCTCGACGAATCTGACGGCCGCTTATGGTGTGGCCGTCACAGGTTCGATGGCCATCACGTCGATCATTATTTCCTACATCGCCTTTTATCGATGGAAGTGGAACATCCTCTGGGTTCTTTTGGTTTTTGTGCCGTTCATGGTCATCGACTTTGCATTCTTCGGTGCCAACTTGCTCAAACTCGGCAGCGGCGGGTACTTCCCAGTGCTCATTGCGACGGGTCTGATCCTGGTGATGCTCACATGGCAGTGGGGCCGAAAATCCCTCGCTACGGCTTTCTATGATTTTGGGGTTCGCGAAGGCAAACGCATCGAATGGCTCGTGTCGCTTCGTGATATGCTCGATGAGCTAGAGATCACGATCAAGGAGAACCTTCCGGCGGCTCGATCGCTCATCCAAGGTCGCCGACGATTGGTCGAGAGCGATCGAGCTGCGGTGTTCTTATGTTCGAGACCTATCGACTCGACCGATGACTATGTTCCGGTCGTCATGCGGATCTTTCTTAAGAAGTACGGCGTACTCCCATCGCAAGTGGTTCTCATGCACATCAATCAAACAACCTTGGCTCGCTACCCAGCAGCCGATCGATATCAGGTGGTCAAGCTCGGCAACGATATTCATTCACTTGTTGCAAGTTATGGCTACATGGAGCAACCCGACATTCGCCGAGCGTTGAAAGACATCCAAGCTGCCGGATTGCTGCCGATCGCTGCTGAACGATGGATCATTGAGGTTGGAGAGGAAGACATCATCGCTTCGAACGATTTGGGGCCGATTCAACGATTGCGAG
Source organism: Pirellula sp. (assembly GCA_040381975.1). Classification (GTDB taxonomy): domain Bacteria; phylum Planctomycetota; class Planctomycetia; order Pirellulales; family Pirellulaceae; genus JBKCUI01. The sequence goes on along the minus strand of JBEIGI010000014.1, from coordinate 35,954 downwards.
TGTGGCTATTTAGCTGGATTTTGCGACTCTCGACACCCGCCCACAAGTACTTGGGTTTGGTCTACGATGCGGCGGTATCCAAGGAGGTCATCCCGGTGGTCTTCAATCGCGATCGTGCTCGGATCAATCTTCCAGAGCTGGAACTTATCCAGAATCCTCCCTCCAAATAACATCCATGTCGTCACTTCGGTCTATTCTCCGAAAGACATTGCATCGGTGCGTGCATCGTTTTGGATTCCGCTTGGTACGTACCAAGCCGTTTGAGCGAGCTCTTCGGAACTGGGAACTCGATCATCAGCCCTTCTATTTTGTTCAAGTCGGAGCCCATAACGGGATCACTTCGGATCCCTTCCATCGGTTCCTGATCGAGAACCTTGCCTGGGAATCGATCTTGATCGAACCCCAAAGTCCTTGCGTGGATGTCCTGCGCTTGATCTATGCCGATCGAGAGAATATTCGTATCGAGCATGCAGCCATTGGATCTGCAGGTTCTGTCGATAAGACGTTGACTCTCTATAAAGTTTCTGATGCGGCGGTTGGATTGCCTCACTGGGCAAATCAGTTGGCTTCGGCCCGACGCGAGGTGATCGCGAGTCACAAAGACCGCATACCTGAGATCGAGCGTTGGATCGAGACCCAAGAAGTCCCGTGCATGGGGTTGGCCCAAATCGTTGCTAAGCACGGATTTCCAAGAGTGGATCTGCTGGCCACCGACACCGAAGGGTTCGACTTCGAGGTCGTCAAGCAGATCGATGATTTACCTAGCTTGCCGCAATTTGTGTACTACGAGCATATGCATCTAAGCCAACAGGAGTATTCCGAGAGTTTGCGATTTTTGCACGACCGCAACTATCGTACAGAAATGATCAATAACGGGGATACGTTCGCGCACCTGCGATAGGGCTCAAGGGAGAGCCAAAACTAAATCTGAGTTTTGCTGGTGCGCCCAAGTGGACTCAGGAGCAGGGCTGGCAGGAGCACTAGATCGCCGAGGATTGAGCTGCTCATCATGGCGATCATCAAGGTTGCAAACTGGCGTGTGGGATTGAATTCTGCGAGCAAAAACGGCAACATCGAACAGCAGCTAATAAGCATCGTATGAATCATGGCCTTGCCGCAATTCGAGAACGAATCTGCGATCGCTTGCTCGCGGCTATCTCCAAGCTCGAGTCGGTGTGTGTACCAATTGACAAAATGAAGCGTATCGTTGACTGCGATCCCCATTGCAACACTTGCGGTGAGGATACCGGCAATATCGATCGAGTAACCGAGCCATGCCATCATCCCAAAGACGAGTGTTTCGGGCAGGATGTTTGGGACCATGATCAAAAGACCTGATCGGATCCCTCGGGCAATGAGCATCATCACCGGTGTAATCAGCAGGAAAGCGGTCGTGAAGCTCGATCCGAGGTCATCCAAAAGAGCAAGCTGTGTGTCGTGCATGACTGGGGATAAACCGGTGTAGATCGTCTTAAAAGCTTGTTGCTCTCTCTCGATAGGTTCAACGCTTTGGCGTACGCGCTGGGTCAATTCACCGTAATTGAGTTTCGACAACGCCGAGACTTTGGTTGTGATTCGCCAAGCGATCGACTCAGAGTCTTGTGCCACGAGTCCGCGCTGGACTAGCTGATCGAATTGCTTGGCGATTTCGGTTCGCATCACCGCCCGCTTCGATACATCGCGAATACGACCTCCGCTGGGTATTTTGGGTAAGAAGGTTACAGCGCTTGCTACGCCACCGATATCGGGATTAGACTTGAGCTCCTGGGTGACGCGGTCAACCCAAACGAGCTGATCGTAAGGTTCCAATTCGGTAGGCTTGCTAAACTGCAGAAGGATTTCGACCGAAGCGATCGGGCCAAGATGCTCTTCGATCCAAGCCATCGATTCTCTTGTGGGGCTGTTCTTGGGGAACATATCATCGAATTTCGTCGACGACTTCAGATGCCATAGCCCATAGAAGCTGATCGCAAGGAGACTAAAGCCTAGAATGCAAATCTTCCCATAGTGGGATTTGACCCAAGCGGCATAGGCACTTGCCCATGGACTTACCGGGGGCGAAGAGTCATGCGAGCCCAAGCGTTCCTCTTGGTTGTGATCCCTTAACGCGGATTGACTTGCAAGATATCTCGTGCGGCATAGCCAGTCGGATAATTTCGGAAACGCCAGGAACAGAACAACGGCTGCGAGGCACAAACAACTCGCCGAATAAAGACCAAAGGTTCGCACCGGAGAAAGCTGACTCGTTGCCAGCGCGATCATCCCCAAGGAGGTTGTCAGGGTTGCAAGAACGCTGGGTTTGAGTCCCAGCAAGATTGCGCGGGCACCGAGATGATCGCGATGCGAATAGGCAACATCGCCATAGTAGTTCATGAAATGGACTGCTGCCGATAAGGTGAGCATAAACACTAGCGTCGGTAGGACGATAAGCACGGCGCTGAATTCACCACCGGTAAGAGCAACGACGGCTACGGCAATGAGCTGACCAATGCCTCCAATGAGCAACACCGTCAGAGCACCTCGGACACTTCTCAAGCACAACCAAGCGAGAACCACTCCCATGAGGCTCGAAGGAAGCACCAAACGTTTGAGGCTTTTTTCGGCAGCCTCATCCACCGCGAAACCTTCGTAGATACTACCGACCATTTGCAGGGGTTCACGTCCCAAACCTTCGATTTGATCGGCAGCGCTTCGAACCAGTTCGATCGATTGTTTCTGCTTGGCGATTCCTTCGGAGTTGAAGCGGACGAAGACGGCTGCGGTGCCGTCTTTTCCAAGAAACGATCCTTCGAGCCTTGTTCGTGCATTGGCTGGACTTAGGCTAAGAGGTGGTTCGACAAGGCTCTTGAAAATGTCGGTCGATGTCTGAATGGACTCGACCAAGGGTTGGGGTCTATCTGAGGTTGGCACTGAGTCCAATTCACGAATCTTCTTGGCGAGCTCTTCGAGGCGATGGTCGCTCATCGCGCAGAAGTCCCACGAGATCACGAGGTACTGATCGGATCCAAATCGATTCGTAAACCACTCGTACTGAGTCCGTTCGATCCGTCCTTCGGGTAGCCAAGCATGGGCGGAGGCCGATCCGATCTTGATCTTTGAGGCTCCCCACAGAATCAGGGGCAAGAGAAGCGCAAGGAGGACAAGGAATCGAAACGAGTATCGCTCTAGTAGCTTAGCGCGGGAGACTTGCTGTGGAAGCGACACTTATGGATTCCCGCATTCGCGATAGGATTAGGGCGATCGACGACGAGGGCTCAATCGCTCGAAGAGCCCCTTCTTTGGGGCAGGCACGACGGTTGGTTCATGGTTTGGGGTATCGACACGGTTCTGTTGCGATGAGCTAACCATTTCGAGATCTGCCAGCTCCCCTAGATACTTCTTACGCACCTGAGGATCACGGCGCACAGCATCTGGTTTGCCTTCACAAAAGACAGTTCCATCGTCGATAACATAACAGCGATCAACACTTCTGAGAATCTCTTGGGCATCGTGATCGGTGATCAAAACCGAAATACCAGCCGCTTGCAACTGGTGGATGATCGGTCGCATCGATTGTTTGGTAATTGGATCGACACCGGCGTAAGGTTCATCGAGCATGATGATTTTTGGGTTGGAGACTAGGCAGCGGGCGATTTCCAGCCGTCGGCGTTCGCCTCCAGAGAGGGTCGATGCCATGGAATCGCGAATATGGGTGATGTTGAGCAATTCGAGCAGTTCGTCGGTTCTTTTGCGGCGATCACGCCAAGAGTAACCGAGCATTTCCAAGATCGCGGAGATGTTTTGTTCGACGTTGAGTTTCTTGAAGACGCTGGGTTCCTGGGCCAGATATCCCATTCCTCCGTCACGTGCCCGGAGGAACATCGGCCAGTTCGTGACATCCTCTTGCCCGAGATAGACTTTGCCACTGTCGGGCTGGACAAGCCCGCAGGTCATTCGAAACGAGGTTGACTTACCTGCACCGTTTGGGCCAAGAAGTCCTACGATTTCGCCGGTGCCTACACGAAAGGAGACGTCTTTGACGACCTTTCGACGACCGTAGGTTTTCTCTAATTTTTCGACACGTAGAACATCCATGTTCTTGTAGGTTCCTTGCTTAACGGATCAAGCCAAAGCGTTGAAAATTCGGGATGAAAGGGATTCTGCCGTAGTACCAATAGTGAGGCCAAAAGACCATCACAGCCCGACCGATCATCAAGCGTCCGGGTTGGCCGTGCGACGCCCAGAGTCGAGCGTCCGAGGAAGCTTGGGTGTTGTCTCCCATAGGAAAGTAATCGTCAGGTCCAAGTGGATATTCGTTTCCATCGAAGGAATAGTTTTCTGGCGCGTTGCCAATGGCGGTGCGGTAAGGGTCTTTGGTATCGCGAATATTCACAGGCTGGTCGTATCTGGACGATACGATACCGCCGAACGCAGCGTTGGTGTAGAAGATATCGCGAAAGACCCTGGCCCTTTGGATCGTTGCGCTGCCACCTCGGATGCCGAAACCAACGGGTGCCGCATCGAGCGGATTCTCCGGTGTGGTCCTAGGCACATGGCGGTAGTCTGCGACAAACGAGCCAATCGAATAGCCTCCATCGATTCCCCAAGCAATTGGGCGACCATCGATCCACAATCGGAGTGCATCGTCGACGTTGGCAAAACGAACGGTGTGGGTCGAACCAGATCGAACTCGAGTCGTAGCCTGGAGCTTATCGACCAATCCGTTGTTGGATTCGAATACCGAGATCGGATTGCCTTGATAGTTTGCGATTGCCGTCGCATTGCCATTGCCAAGGTCGATTTGGCAGAGGAACTCGACCCCACCCTCGACCAGCAAGAGTTCGATCGATTCGGTTCCCTTGGTCGTGGATAGTTCGTATTCGCTGGCAAGATCGCCGACCCATCGGGCACCATCGATCGATAGCCGATCGTCGCGACCGGCGGGGGTACGAAATGTTTTTTCGTTGTAAGCAGTAAGGTCTGAAATGAAGCGAAAGTCGTCTTGGGGGTTTTGCTTCGTGGTATTGCGATCCGTGATGCGTTGGCTAAATCGGATCATGGATGTCGTGTTTTTTGGGACATCTTTGACCGAAGCGGTCCAGTCGTACTTTGAGGCACGGTTGCCACTATTGGGTTTGATGCTCGTTTGCCATTTCGGACTTGTTTGGCCCGATGCATCTTGCCAGTAGTCCGCGAGGGTGCCTTCTGCAATCGATTTGGAAATGTGTTTGGTGTCTGCGACGTCTTGGAGAGTGGCAAGGACCACAGAGTGGGGTTTGCGAGCGATTCGGAAGCCATCGGTTTCGATCGTAGAAAGTCCCTCGGGGTCTTTGGGGTTCTTGATGTAGATATCGCCGTGCTGAATTTTGATTGTCTCGCCGGGCAGTCCAACACATCGCTTGATGTAGTTCTGTCTTGCAGTTTCGATGAATTTGAAAACGATGACTTGCCAACGTTTGGGGGAACCCAGAGCGTAAGCCAATTTACTCACGAGGATACGATCACCGGAGAAGGTTACGTGGTTGTTGTCTTTTTCAGGTTCGACGTTTTGTCGTTTTCGGCATAAAGGACAGATCGTTTCGATGACCTGGACGTCTTGGCGCAAGCCCGTTGAGTTGTCGAATTCCTCGCTGGCACCGCTTTGGTATTGATAGCCGCATTCGTGGCACTGAATATCTTTGTGGGCACCCATGAGTGTTGGTGCCATGGAGCCAGTGGGGATGATAAAGGCATCGGCCACGAAGGACTTAAAGAGCAGAGCCAGGATGAAAGCGACGGCCAAGCTTTCGAGGGTTTCGCGAAAGACCTGTGGTGGAGGGTTATCCGTGGCGGATTCTGGAACCGAAGCGGTAGCAGATTTGGAATGGGAGGTTGACGAAGCCATCTTCGGTGGGTGACCCAGAGGGTGAAAAAATAGGGTGCTTGTCGTTTGTAGACGAGCAAACACAGGGTGATCGGACAGGGGGATTATAGTTTCTGAGCCGGATGCAAACAGCGCCGAAAGTAAGGAAATCGGTTTTGACCACAGATAGAAGATGGATTACCAAACCACTTCGCTGATTTCGGAGAAATCAGCGACATCCGCAGGAGTTTGGCCCAATACAACTGAACAAGCCATTCTCTGGGTGCCAGGGACCTGTGGCGATTGCATTGGCCATCGGCCATCGTCACCATTACCAGGGTCATCGCACCTGGGAAACGCGTGCTAGCATTTCAAAACACAGAAAGTCCTAGGGTGTTGCCCCAAAACTACGTGACTAAAGGACACTCATGAACGCTGATTGGACTCCAACTGGTAGAGCCCTACGACAAAATAGACTCAAGCACCATCAGCAGTGCATCGATTTCGCTATCGGTTCCCACGCTCATACGTAGCCCATCGCCCCAGGCTCCCGCACTCCCTTGGGTGTAGTCCATATAACGCACGAGAATCCCTTGTGACTTGAGTTTCTCATAGATCGGTTGCACAGGCCTATCGCTCCGAGTCGCCCAAACAAAATTAGCATGCGATTCGTTTACCTCAAATCCTAATCGACGAAGCTCCGGAATCATCCTTGTTCGAGTTGCTATGATCCGGGCAACATTCTCTTTGAGCCAAGTTTGATCGCTCAAGGCGGCCGTCGCTCCAGCGATGCTGATCGTGTCGGTGTTGTAGGAGTCTTTCACCTTCCTCAGGAATCCTATCATCTGCGGATGAGCCACCAAATACCCAAAACGCAGCCCTGCCAAACCATACGACTTGCTGAGTGTCCGCGTGATCATGATCCGCGGATCTTTGGCAATGAGCCCAACCGCGTGGCTCGGAGCAAAATCAACATACGCTTCATCGACCACGATCGGGCAATCAAGCGACGATGCCAAACGCAAAATCGTCTCGTGATCGATCATCGTTCCGCTAGGACTGTTGGGATTGGGCAAAAAAACCAACTTGAGCCCCTCGGATCGATCAAAGAAGGGAGCAGCTAGTTGAAAGTCTGGAGCAAATCGGATCTCTTCATAACAGGCACCTTGGATCTGCGCGAGCGTTCGATACAAAATGTAACTCGGGAAGGGCAACCGTAGCTTATCGCCCGCTCCGACAAACGCTCGCGTGAGGATTGTCAGGATGTCATCGCTACCGTTACCGCACAGAATATGGTCGGGTGTGACCCCGAGTACATCTGCAGCAACCATCCGAAACGAGGTGGCCAGCGGGTCTGGGTAACGCTCGAGCCGCTCGGTCGATTGAACGATCGCCTCGCGAACTTTCGGGCTCGGCGGATAAGGGTTTTCGTTGGTGTTGAGCTTGATCACCTTAGCCGCGCCGGGTTGCTCACCAGGCTTGTAAGGTGCCATGCCAACGATTTCGGGACGCAGGTATTTTTGAAAGTCGTTCATAAATGATGGATTCGAACTCTAAGGCATCTGGGCGATGAGGCTCAGACAAATCTCTTGAACCATGCGAGGATCCGCATTCCGGTTCTTCTTTTTAGCTTGGCCCACTAAAGCCGCAACCGCTTTATTGTTCCCTGCCTTAACCTTTTCGATCACATCGGCATTTTCGGCGAGCAGTTCCTTGCAAAGACTTTCGATTTCGCTCGCATCGACTCGAACAATCCCGAGCGATTCAATGGACGCATCGACCGAGAGATTGGGATCCTCTAACAACTTTGCCAACGCCTGTTTGGCCTGGGATGTATCGACACGGCCCTGCTCGATGGCGCCTAGCAATTGGGCCATGCTCTTGGGTGATACCGGATAGAGTTCAATCCCAATCGATCGATCGTTGAGGGTGCGAAGCACGTCTTGGAGCATCCAGGCGGACATGCGTTTGGCCGGCGCACCGGCTCGAATGCAATCGAGGAAATACTCGACAACAGGTTTGCCTTGTTGAATCAGGATTTCCGCATCGGTCGGTTTGAGCTCTTGCTGATCGATCAATTCCGTTCGAAAATGCGTTGGCTTTTGGGTCGCTTGTTGATAAGCATTCTGTTTTTGAAGCTCAGTTAAACGAACGGGAACCAAGTCTGGGCACGGGAAGTACCGATAGTCGGCTTCTTCCTCTTTTTCACGTTGAAGTTCTGTTTGACCGAGAACATCATTCCAACCTCGCGTTTGCTTAGGTGCTTGTCCCTTGGCTAACCCTGTGCGAAGAAATTCCGCCTGTTGCCTAGCGGTCTCGAACTCGATAGCCCTTTCGACCGAGCGAAAACTATTGAGGTTCTTAACTTCGACGATCGGAGTTGCGATCCACTGATCACCTTGGGCGATATGCAAATTGACGTTTGCATCGGCGCGGAGCGAGCCTTCTTGCATATTGCCATCGGAGATGCCCAGGTAGACCATCAGGAGCCGCAGTTCCGAGAGGTAAGTCTTGGCTTCTTCGGCACTCGATAGATCTGGCTCGGAGACAATCTCAAGGAGAGGAGTGCCGGCTCGATTCAAATCGATCTTGGAGTCGGCACGTCCCGAGTGCTCATCATGCATGCTCTTGCCCGCATCCTCTTCGAGGTGGGCTCGCACCAAACGAATCCTTTTCGAAACGTGATGCGATCCAGGCGGATTTGTCGAAGGTGTTATAGGGATATCGACATAGCCTGCTGAGCAAATAGGTAGGTCGTACTGACTGGTTTGATAACCTTTAGGCAGATCGGGATAGAAATAATTCTTGCGATCCCACTTTGTAAAATCGGCTAGCTTGCAACCCAAGGCAGCACCAGCGCGGCACGCAAGTTCGATGGCATGCGCATTGAGAACGGGAAGGGCACCGGGAAGACCTAAACAGACCGGGCAGACTTGGGAATTCGGTGGCTGTCCGAAACGTGTGCTGCAGCGGCAAAAAAGTTTCGTTTCGGTCTTTAGTTGCACGTGGACTTCCAAGCCGATGACGATTCGATATTCATTAGCGTTGCGGCTCATGAGGCGGAAACCTGGAAGGAAGGAGGAACCATAGGCTGATAGTCGATCTGATGGTGATAGGCTGCGGCGATGGCAAGAAGACTTGCTTCGCCAAGCGGAGGAGCTTGAAGCTGCATTCCGATGGGTAATCCATCGGGACTTTTTGCGATGGGGATCGAGATCGCAGGAACACCCGCCAGGTTGGCACCGACGGTAAAGAGATCTTGAAGGTACAGTTGGATGGGATCGTTGATTTTCTCACCGAGCTTGAACGCAGTGTTGGGAGTGGTCGGACCTAGGAGCACGTCGACTTTGGTGAAAGCATCGTCGTAGTCTTGTCGAATCAGACGCCGAACCCGGAGAGCTTGCAAGTAGTAAGCGTCGTAATAACCAGCGCTCAGGGCATAGGTGCCAAGGAGAATGCGACGGCGAACCTCGGGCCCGAACCCTTCGCTTCGGGTTTGCTCGATCATCCGATCGAGCGTGGAGGCTTCAGGTCGTTTCGTGCGGAACCCGTAATGGACTCCATCATAGCGGGCGAGGTTGCTGCTGGCTTCGCAAGGTGCGATGATGTAGTAGGTCGCGATGCAGTATTTTGAATGGGGCATGTCGATATCGATGATCTTTGCACCGAGTTTCTTATACGTCTCGATGGCATCGAGGATCGATTTGCGAATGGTTTCGTCGAGTCCAGGTGATTCGACTTGCTCTCGGATTACACCGATACGTGCTGATCGTATTTGTTCTAAGTTGCGAACACTCGGAGTGTAGTCGGGAACGTCGTGGGGTAAGCAGGTCGAATCGCGTGAGTCGTGCCCGGCGACCGATTGCAAAACCATCGCGATGTCTTCGATGCGGTGAGCAAACACACCGGCCACATCGAGACTGCTGGCATAGGAGACCAGTCCCCATCGGCTAACCCGGCCGTAGGTGGGTTTCAAGCCGCATACGCCGCAAAATGCTGCGGGTTGTCGGATCGAACCACCGGTGTCGGTACCAAGGCTCGCGGGCACCATTCCTGCGGCAACGGCAGCCGCCGATCCACCGCTGGAACCACCACAGGTTCGATCGAAATCCCATGGGTTGTGCGACGCTCCGAAGATGCTCGTTTCGGTCGAGCCCCCCATAGCGAACTCATCGAGGTTGGTTTTCCCAAGAACGATCGCATCGTGCTCGTGGAGTTTTTCGACCACGTGGGCATCGTAGGGAGATCGAAATTCTTTGAGCATCCGCGAGCCGCAGGATGTAGTGCCCGATCGAGTGCATAAATTGTCTTTGACTCCGATCGGGATCCCTGCAAGAACTCCCAATGGCTGACGGTCTTTGAACTTGCCGTCGAGTGCAGCGGCCTTGGCCAATGCACCTTGAGCGTCGATCGAAACAAAAGCGTTGATCGCTCGGTTGGAACGTTCGATGGAGGCTAACTGGGATTCGATGAGTTCACGGCAAGTGATCTGACCGGATCGCAACCGCTGCCCGAGAGCGGTCAAGGAAAGGAACTCTGAAGTTTTATTCATGCCCGAGTGGGTCTGTTGGAAGTGTGTCTGTTAGAAGAGCTCTCGAATTTCACGGAAACCGATGTCGACCAACGGGAATGGGCGACCTGCGGGACCTGGAAGATGTTGGTCTAACGAGAGTCCTAGAGCATGGAAGATTGTCGCGATGACTTCGGGAGGTTCGGTAGGTCGATCGGCTGGCACAGCCCCGATCGGATCGCTGGCTCCAACGACGCGTCCACCTTGAACTCCTCCGCCAGCAAATCCGCAAGTGAAGCAACCTGGCCAATGATCGCGTCCACCGGCAGGATTCACCTTGGGGGTGCGCCCGAACTCGGCCACGTTGCACACGAGGGTATCGTCGAGCATCCCTTGTTGGAACAGATCTTCAATCAGTGCCGAGTAACCTTGATCGTACATCGGTGCAACGATGTTCTTCATCCCTTCGATGGATGTAAACGGTTTGCTACCGTGAATGTCCCAAGTGATCTCGTCAAAGACGGTTAAGAACGTGTTGATGGTGACAAACCTCACGCCGGCTTGAATGAGTCGACGCGCAAGCAGGCAGCATTGCCCAAAGCGATTCAATCCGTAGCGCTCGCGGACCTCTTGGGGTTCTGCCGCAAGGTTGAAAGCTTCGCGAGCTTGGGTGCTGGTCATGAGCCGATACGCCGAGGCAAAGTGCTCGTCCATCATCTTGGCCGACTCGCTGGCTTCGAATCGCGAGACCGATGCATCGACGATATCCCGCAGACGCTGCCTGCGATCGATGCGGGCAGTACCCATGCTTTCGGGTGGAAGTAGATCGGGGACTTTGAAGTTCGGTTGGCTCGGGTCCGCCATCAATGCGAAGGGGTCATGGGCTTTGCCGAGGAATCCGCCAGCTTGGCCATTGGGGAGATTCCCACCGCCGCGTCCCATGGTTTCTGGAAGGACTACGTGGGCAGGCAGATCCGAACGTCTTCCGAGCATGTAGCCTGCGACGCTTCCGGCATGGGGTGTGTTGACTCCACCTTGGAATTGCCGACCGGTTTGCATGATTTGCCAACCCGCATCGTGGACTGCCGCACCGCGATGGAAACAGGATCGCACCAGCGAGAACTTGTCGGCGATCTGCGCATGCTTTGGGAGGATCTCCGAAAGAAGCATTCCGGGGGCTTTGGTCGGGATCGGTTTGAATGGACCTCGAACTTCGGCGGGTGCATCGGGTTTGACATCGAAGGTATCGATGTGGCTCGGTGCACCGAGGTTGAAGATCATGATCGCCGAGCGTTTGGATTTGGACGGATCGACTCCATGGGAATCGGCAGCAGCCAAGTACTGGGGCAAGCCTAGACCGATGGCCCCAAGGGTTCCGACTTGGAGGAAATCCCGTCGAAGTGTGCCGTTGCAAGTTTGAGCGGATCCGTCACCGATGAAGGTCAACATAAAAAATACCCCTGGAGGGATTAGAGGCCGTTTGCATCCTTTGAGTATACCTCGAAATCACTTTGAGAGCACCTTTGGAAGGATCCACATAACGGCTGGTGGGATCGCGAGAATCGCAAGGAGATTAACGCCAAAGCCTGCAAGAAGCATATCTTTTACTGGGAATTTTTTCTGGGCAAAGACCAATGTATTCGGGGGTGTGGCCACCGGCATCATGAATCCGCAACTGCTGGCAAGCACCGTCGCGCTGAGCAAAACGATGGGCTCGATTTGCAGCGCGCCAGCCGCGCCCATTAGGATCGGGATCATGGTTGTGGCCGTCGCGACGTTGCTGGCCATTTCACTGATGGCAACGACCAACAGCACCACTGCGGTCAGCAAGAGCCACTGAGGGACTCCTTGCAAACCTGCTGCCGCGATTCCGATCTGCTTGTCGAGCTCCGATTTGGTGATCGCTTGCGATAGACTCAGCCCCCCTCCAAACAGAAGCAGAACTCCCCAAGGGATCTTATCGACATCCTTCCACTCTAGCACTGGCTTGCCCAACGGAAACACCAGCAGCGATGCAAGTGCCGTCATCGCGATCCAAGCATCGTTGGCTGGTGCGAGCCGCTCGTACCAAATCGTATCTTTGAGAGCATCGAGAATAGGAGTTCGGAGAATCCAGCACGCGGCCGCGAGTGCAAAGACGATGAGCGTCGTGCGTTGCTGCCAATTGAAACTGCGTGTCGAATTCCATTCCTCGATCCATTCGCTAGGAACCGAGATACTCAGTTTTTTCATCGGCCAAAGAATAAGCACCATCCAGACCCAACAACCAACCAGTAGCACGGCCACGATCGGCATGGCCACGAGCATCCAATTCCAAAAACCGATTTCCATTCCTCGATCTCGCAGGAAGCCGGTAAAGTAGATGTTCGGAGCAGTACCGACCAAGGTTCCCATGCCACCGATGCTTGCTCCATACGCTACGCCGATAAGGATCGACTTCGAAAAGTTCGGGTGATTGGTGGTCGCAATGACGCTGATGGCAAGCGGCAGCATGAGCATGGTCGTTGCGGTGTTGTTGATCCACATGCTCAGCAGAGCCGAGCAGAGCATGAATGCAGCCACGACACGGCTGGCGTTGGACCCTGCCCAGCGCAGAAGAAACAACGCCCCGATGCGATGGAGCATCGTCTTTTCGATGGCGAGTCCAAGTCCAAAGCCACCGAGAAAAAAATAAACGCTCTCGTTGGCATACGGAGCACAAGCCTCGGCCATTGCTGACTTGACTGGATAGAGCCCGATCAGTGGCAAGACGATCATCGGCAAAAGAGCCGTCAGCTCAAGGGGCACCGGTTCGGTCATCCACCAGATGGCCATCCACAGGCTCAAGGCAGCAACGGCCGCTGCCAAGGGAGGGAAAGCGTCGATTTGCAAAAGCAGCCAGTAGGTTCCCAGGGCAAGCAACGGTCCGAGAGGAAAAGTGATCTTGTTCATGCCACTGAGTATAAACTCTTTTTCATCGCTTCTTGATCGTCGAGTCGTTGGGTAAGCCTTTGGCAGCTTGAGTGCTTGAGAATTCGTCGGGGGCATTGAGTTCTGCGACTCGCACTAGCAAGACAACGTCTTGGAACTCGCCTTCGTTGGATCGGGTGCGAAAGAAATGCTCGCCGATTCCGCGAGGCTCGGTGCTACCGGTGAGCATCAAACAGTCCCCTTGCTGCATGTTGACGACCAGAGCCAGTGAATCCCAGCGAACCGCTTCGCGGCGCTCCTCGGTTCGGATAGCCGAGTCCTTGGCAACCACGCTCCGTTTGCTTTGCCCATATTCAAGTTCAGGTCTCAGGAGGACTTGAGCCGTTTGCGGGCCAATAGGTTTTGCATAGAGCGAAAAGAGGAAATGGGGTGCTGGGTATTGTCCTCCGCGAAACCCATCTTCGTTGTAGAACAAGGTGACGGTTTCTTTGGAAAGGTTGCGAACCGTTAGGACTTTGCGTTGATCGCTACGGCATCGCCAGAGCTGTGAAAAGCTGGAGACCTCGGCAACCACTCCTGCTTGTTCCATCGGATCGTTTTCGATCCTGGCTGCATTTTGAGAGATCCAGGCCTGCGTGATGGCGGGTATTTGTCCTGCGAATTTTCCTGCTCGCAGGCCGTTGCGATCTAGCAGCAGGCGTTGCTCGGGTGTAATGATTTGTTCGTCGGCATAAGTCCACAGATCCTGCAGTTGCTTGGATTCTACAGCGCTGAGCCGAAGGAGGATCGTTTCGATCCCAACGGTGTCCTTGGCGATTTCTTTGGAGAGGATCGTCGACGAAATGGGTTCGGGTTCTTTGCGAGCAGGTAGCCAACTCGCGCAACCGCATATCGGAACGGCTAGAATGCTCGCAAGGAAACCTCGCCTCGAACTCTTCTGCATGATTTACTTTGGCAAAGAGCCACCCGGGACATTCGGTGCGTTTTGATTTGCTGTCCTGGGGATTTGAGGCTGGACAGGCAGATAGGGGATCTCGTTGGTTTTCCATCCTGCCCCTGGATCGATGGGGATAAAATCGGTTTGGAAAACGCGTTCGCTGAGCTTTTGAAAGATGTTTGCATTGATTTGGCGATTAGCAAACTGATAGACCATCCGCTTGTCTCTAGGTTCGATCACCACACCGTTGGCATTGACCGCTTGATCGCTCCATTCGGGCATGTACAGAACCATCAGTTCAGGCAGAAACATATCGCGGTCCAAGACGATTTGAACGTGATGGTAATTAACCGCATCGACCGGGTACTTCGGATAAGCTTCGATGGCATACTTGTTTTCAACCGGACGACCGTTTTCGGTCCCTGGTGAAATCGCGCGAACCCAATACCGAGCCTTGATCTCTTCGGCTTTCACACCAAAAAGAAATGGCAGTGGGGAATTCATGATTCCCAAGCCTTGCATTTCAGGAGGCAGTTCCAACTTTGTGCGAATCTTTTCTTTGCGATCATAGTCCCATACGAATTTGCCATCGCATACGACCCATTCTCCAGAGTTGTTCGGATCGACCTTGAGTTCGACTTGGCGATCCTTCGAGAGTGCACCGGTCATCTTCGTGTAAACTTCGGTCTTAAAAAGTCCACGGTCAGGTTTTTGGAAACGGACCACACCGCGGCTTGCGGCTACGGTGACATCGCCGCGTCCGAGTTGCTTGGCCAACTCCTGAACGCCGGGTGCTTGGGAGTCAAATTCCCATCGGCTGAATTCACAGCTAAATCGCTCGATCTTGGCCGTCTCTTGTTCCCAATAGGCCAGGATTTGGTCGATGGTTTGTTGTTCAACAGGGGTCAGTTCCGGGAAGGGTCTTTGCTGGATGACTTGGCCACCATTGTTGGGGCCTTGCATCTGGAACTGTTGGCCTTCTCGCGCCGCTTGCTGAAGTTGGTTTTGGACGCGGTTGGCGTTTTGTGGATTGAGCTGTGGGTTGAGTTGTGGGTTTTGAGCCGCGGGCGATCCAGGATTGCTGGGGTTTGCAGGTGGATTGGCTGCTCCATAACCGGGGGATCGCGGTTGAACGATCGGTGCTTGGCCCAAGCTGCTTGGTGCCCACACTACCAATGCGGACTGAGCCACGAGGCATCCAAGCAATAACGTTCTTAAAAAGCGGCGACAGAGTTGATTCGTTGCGGATCGACGCATTGGGTCACTCATCCTTGAGCGGTGGACACGAAAATAGCCCGGCAGTTGCGGACTGCTGAGCCGTTAGGACGATTCGCCCAGAGACTAGCAATTTTTCCTAGCCGATCCTAGATCGTTTTCGACAGGAAAAACCGAGCTTAAGGTGCGGCGGAAATACCCCGGCCGGTGCGGTGAGGCGGACACCACAACCAGGCCGATGGGGTACCTCAGCGTGCGGCTGCCCGACGCGTAAGGCCGTTATGAGCGAAAAGAAAAAGATCGAAAGCGCGGAAGCAAGGCGACTTTGCAGCCCCCAAACTTCCGCCGACGCTTTCGACTTCTGGGTAGAATGGACGGCTTGCCCAAGGATCGAGCAAACCAGCCGTTGTTTGATGAAAGCAATCTGCGTACCAACTCGAATCGCCGAAGCCTTGGCCTGGTTCCAAGTTCAACCGCACAACCAAGGATTTCAACGGTTTCAGGAAAAATTATTTCCGGTACGATGGAGATGGATCGAACCGACAGTGCCTGATTCCTCGGCATTGCGACGGGATTTGAGCAACCAGCCCACTGCGGCTACCCCCAGATTTTTATTCAAACTCTATGAGCGACTTAGCACCACGGGCCATACGGATTTTCGACACCACCCTACGCGATGGGGAGCAATCCCCAGGGGCGAGCATGAATTTGGCCGAAAAGCTCGAGGTCGCTCAAGCCCTTTCGGATTTGGGTGTCGACGTTATGGAAGCCGGATTTCCGATCGCCAGCCCAGGGGACTTTGAGGCCGTTCGCGAGATCGCAACGACGATCCGTGGTCCAATCATTTGCGGTTTGGCTCGTTGCAACGATGGTGACATCGATCGAGCCTGGGAAGCTCTTCAAAAGGCCGAGCGAGCCCGGATCCACGTCTTCTTGGCAACCAGCGCCATTCATCGCGAGTTCAAACTGCGGATGACCCAAGAGGAGATCGTTGCAAGAGCGGTCAACGGTGTGAAGCGGGCTCTATCCTACTGCGACGATGTCGAGTTCTCGGCCGAGGATGCTGCCCGAACAGAGATCGATTTTCTATGCCATGTCGTCGAGGCTGCGATCTCCGCCGGAGCCACCACGATCAATGTCCCTGACACCGTTGGCTACACCACTCCGAGCGAGATGTACGCGAGGATCGAAGCGCTCCTGAACCGAGTTCCCAACATCGACCGGGCGATCCTATCTTGCCACTGCCACGACGATTTGGGACTGGCCGTTGCCAACTCATTGGCGGCCGTCGCAGCTGGGGCCGGACAGATCGAATGCACCATCAACGGCATCGGAGAGCGAGCCGGCAACTGTTCGCTCGAAGAGGTTGTTATGGCGATGCGAACTCGCAGCGACCTGTACCACACCAGCACCGGGATCAATACTCAGCGGCTCGTGCCGACGAGTCGTCTGGTCTCGAAAATCACCGGCTTGGACGTCCAACGCAATAAAGCAATCGTCGGACGCAATGCGTTTGCACACGAATCCGGCATCCACCAAGATGGGATGCTCAAGGAGCGAAGCACCTACGAGATCATGCGTCCTGAGGATGTCGGATTTTCTAAGACCGACTTGGTACTCGGTAAGCATTCGGGGCGAGCCGCTCTTGCCGATCGCGCAAGGGAACTGGGCTACCGATTGACCGGCGAGCAATTGCAGGTTCTCTTCGAGCAATTCAAGATCCTTGCAGACAAAAAGAAGAACATCTTCGATGGAGATGTGGTAGCACTGATCCAGCAACAAATCAGCGGTACGGCCATCCCCGGCTGGTCACTGGTGACTTATGTACTCACCAGCGGTTCAGGCAAAACTCCGACCGTCAAACTGACGCTAGAGATCGATGGCAGAAAGCAAACCGAAGAAGCCCAGCAGGGAGATGGTCCGATCGATGCAGCCTTTTGGGCCGTCGAGAAAATTACCGGTATCAAACTCTCATGCAAGGAATTTCGAGTCAGCAGCGCAAGCCTTGGACGCGATGCGATCGGCGAAGTGACCATCGAAGTCGAGCATGAAGGCCAATCCTATCGCGGCATGGGTGCATCGACCGATTCGGTTGAAGCGACCATCTTGGCGATCCTCAATTCGGTCAATCGAATCATCACCGAGAAATCCCTCCGGACCGCCAACAAAGTCTCCCCTCAGGATGCTTAAACATGAATCCAAACACACCTAATTCCTGGATCGCTAACCGAACGCTCGCCTTTGACTCCAGCGGTATCCGCAAAGTTTTCGCGCTGGCCGCGACGATGAAAAATCCGATCAACCTGTCGATCGGACAGCCCGATTACGATGTCCCCGAGGCGATCAAAGAGGCAGCCTGCCAAGCGATACACTCTGGCAAGAACATGTACTCGCCGACCCAGGGCATCGCTCCTTTGATCGATAAGCTTCAAAAGGACATCACGCATCGGTACAAGCATGAGGATCGAAGCGTCTTTGTCTCGTCGGGAACTAGCGGTGGACTGGTTCTGGCCATGCTCAGCTTGGTCAATCCAGGCGATGAAGTGATCGTCTTTGACCCCTACTTTGTGATGTATGTCCCCTTGATTCAACTCGTCGGCGGCGTTCCGGTGCTGATCGATACGTATCCCGATTTTCGGATCGATGTCGACAAGGTCGCCAGTGCGATCACACCAAAGACCAAGCTAGTGCTCTTTAATAGCCCGTCGAATCCCACGGGCGTAACGGCTTCGACCCAAGAGGTTCAAGGAATTGCCGAGCTGTGTTTAAAAAAGGGGATCGCATTGATCTCCGATGAGATCTACAGCGCCTTTCATTTTGGCAACCCAACACCTTCGCCCGCCGAATTCAATCCGCATACGATCGTCATCGATGGGTTTTCAAAAACCTATGCGATGACCGGCTGGAGGCTCGGTTATGTCCATGGCCCCAATGCGATCATCCAGACGATGATCAAGTTGCAGCAGTACACGTTTGTGTGCGCCCCGACTCCATTTCAACACGCCTCGCTGGCGGCGTTGGACTATGACATGACAAGTTATTACGCAAACTATCGGACCAAGCGTGATCGGATCGTCGAGGGTTTGCGAGGCTACTATGAGTTTGTCGAGCCTGGTGGTGCGTTTTATATCTTTCCCAAGGTTCCCTCGGGCAACGCCACGGAGTTTGTGGCCAAGGCGATCTCAAACGAACTGCTTGTGATCCCTGGCAACATCTTCTCGAAGCGCGATACGCATTTCCGAATCTCTTTTGCAGCCAGTGATGAAATGCTCGATCGAGGGATCGAGGTTCTTCGTAAGTTAGCTCGCTAGGTCTGCTTGAAACCGAGCCTTATAACCCCTTTAATCGTCACAAGCTAACTCGCTTGGCTGAGTTGGAGGGGAGTGAGGATTATGCGTAGGAAAATCGCGGAATTTTTTTGACAAACTCGGATTTGTTAAAGTTCCCGTTTGGGGTTCGCTTTGACCCGGTATACATTGAGTCAGCCCGATTTCAAGAAGTATTTTTTCTTCCTCGCGAGACAATCCCGGTCCATGTCGAACCTACCTTCCTCACACGATCAAAAAGTCGATCTGCTTTTGAAGAATGCTCAATTACGCGATGAACTGGAACCTTTTTTGGACGAGTCGGTCGATGTGCTCAGCGGTCGGAACATGAGTCTCGAGGATGAGAACGATTTCCTTGAATCGATTCTGGAATGGGAACGCGCTCCTTCGCTCCCAATCTCCAAGTGGTTCGAACCTGAACTGCAACTCCCAGCTCCAGACACTCTGGATGATTCATCGCTATCGAAGCTCTTGTGGAAGACGATTCAAATGCTCTATAGCCAGAAGATCGCATTGGATTTCACAGATCATCTGAGCGATCGCCAGTTGTATTGCTTGTTGATGCGAGACATCTTGCCGGTCTATCAGAAAAAAGTTTCACGGCCTCGCAACTTTCTCCATTGGCATTGCTTGGACGACAACGATGTCGATTGCTGGCTGACCTATTATGCCACTGAGGATGAGCGTCAGGATTGGGAACAAGAGACAGGTCTGATCGCACCGGATCCAAAGCATCCCCCTTATCCGCGGCAGATGCCGCGCCGCCCAGGCAATTTTAACTAGGCTGGCGTGTAAGCTACTCGTGCCGCAGGGCTTCTATTGGATTCATCGCAGCAGCCCTGCGGGCAGGATACAGGCCAAAGAGCAAGCCGACCACTAGCGAGATACCGACCGATAGGATTACCGACCAAAGAGCGATCCTTGGTTCGAGGGTCAAGATTGTCGGCGGCAATAACTCTGGCGAGATCTTCACAAGCGTCCAGCGGATCAAATGGAAGATCGGTCCACACATAAGACCAACGATCACACCGAGCAAGCCACCGCTACCGGTGAGCACCAGGGTTTCGACCAAGAATTGCTGAATGATGTTCGATCGTTTGGCACCCAGCGCTCGTCGGATCCCAATCTCACGAGTCCGTTCGGTGACTGTTGCGAGCATGATATTCATGATCCCAATACCACCGACGAGCAATGAGATGCCTGCGATGATCACCAGCATGGCGTTGAACATCGAGCGCGTTCTCTCGGCTTGACGAAGCAACTCCTTGGGAACCACGATCGCGTAGTCTTCTTGATCGTGGTATTTCTTAAGCAATCGTTCGAGGATCGCGGCCGTCTCATCGACCATTGCGATATCCGATAGAGTCAGGGTGATTTGGGTCAGTTCAACGATCTCACCGCGAAAATTGAAACCTTCGCCGGTGCGGGTCATGATTTGGTCGCCGACTCGCTGACGAAAGGTGTCCAGGGGAATATAGGCATCAAAGCTATACTCGCGTGCTTCGAGACTTCCACCGATGGCAGCCGAAGCTCCGCGTTGTTTGGTTTGACCGATCACCGTATAGACATCGCTCTCGACGCGGACTTTCTGGCCGATCGGGTTTTCTTGGGGGAAGAGCCGATTGGCGGTTCCGTCGGCGATCACGATCACATTTTCGACGCCGTCGCTGGTATTGAACCAACGACCTCGGGCCATCTCGAGTCGATTGAGATCTTGGTATTCAGGCGAGCAACCTACAAGGGTCGCGTTGAGCAATCGCCCCTTGGCAGCAAACTCGCGTCTTAGTTCACGCATGGGAACCGAGCGAGAGATGCCTGGTATGTTGCTCAAAAACCGCTTGTAGTCGTCGCGAAGGAGTCCGTAACTTTTGACCCGATTCTTCTCTGAATTGTTCGATGACTTGGGCTCGATACTTCGAACGATGATGTTGTTGGCACCAAGTTCGAGGATCTGTTGCTGGGCTTGATAGGAGACACCTTCGCCCATGGCAACGAGCCAGATGACGGTGGTCGTACCGATGAAGATGCCCAGGGCGGCCAGGGCCGAGCGCATCTTTTGGAGCATGAGGCTCTTGAGCCCGAGCCGAAACGTTTGAAGAAAGGAGGCTAACATCTAGGGGGAATCGTGGGATATCTTGGTTCGGACCTGCCGGATCAAGGTGCTTCTAGGAGAGGAACGGTTCGGGGTGCCAATTTTATCTAGAAAACTTGACGAAATAAGCGATTTACAACGAAAAGATAGCCCGCGAAACTGTTTTTATAGGCCACTGGCGAGCCGCTACGCGACTAGAGAGTAGATTTTCAAGAGTAGAAAGTAGAGCGTGGACCGCTTCGTGCCAGATTAAAATCTACAAGCACCCCGGAACAAGTCGCAAAAACCATGAGCTCAGTCAACCCAACGTCGATGCCCCCAAGACCCCTCAATCCAAGCCATCTGTTCCGCTTGTGGTTCGGCTTGCGTCAGCCGGTCAACCAAACAACCTATGCAGCAAGTGGTTTCGGGCTGATGGCTCTTAAGTACAGCGTCGAAGCTGCCATCGTTTTTCTGACCACTTTCAAGTCGTATTTGCCCTGGGACTTTATCAACCCCCTTATGAGCGTTCGACAAAAGTACTTTACCCCTCCGGCGCCCGAATGGCTGGCCTGGGCCTTTATCCTCTGGTCTTTGCCGTTCTTGTGGATCGCTGTTTCGATGAGCGTGCGACGGGCGGTCGATGCGGGCAAGAACGCATGGTTGGGGCTCTGGGTTTTTGTACCAATCATCAATCTTTGCATGATGATTTATCTAAGCTTGCTGCCGACCGATAAGCGATACGCCAGCAATCTCGCTCAGGATCCCCACTTGGGCGAACCTCTGATCGAACATCGGCTCTCCTCGGCGCTTCTTGGAATCGCAGCAAGCGCGACGATCTGCATCACCATGGTGTCGCTGTGTGTGTACCTGATCCAAGACTACGGTGCAGCACTCTTTATGGGTACACCGATCGTCATGGGTGCCACCAGCGCATACATCTACAACCGACCCTATAGCCGAGGCGTGCTATCGAGCATCATGGTCGCAGAGCTTTCTATTTTTTTAAGTGGCTTGATTCTGCTACTGTTTGCCTTCGAAGGAATCATCTGCCTTGCGATGCTCCTGCCGATCGCCGGTGCGATGGCGATCCTCGGAGCACTCATCGGGGTGATGATCGCATCGGTGCAACCCCAACGATCCATCACGCTGCTGATCCCCATCAGCCTCTTGCCCATCCTCGCCGGGGCAGAGCATGCAGTACGGGATCTGCCGGAATACGAAGTCCTTACGACGATCGAGATCGATGCTCCACCAGAACGTGTTTGGCCAAATGTCGTTGGCTTCTCGGAGCTGACCGATCCCCCAAATTGGTATTTCCAACTCGGGATCGCTTATCCAAAACGAGCCACAATTGTCGGCTCAGGTGTCGGAGCCGTGCGACACTGCGAGTTCTCAACTGGGGCATTCGTTGAACCGATCACCGCTTGGGAACAACCCACGCGACTTGCATTCGACGTGCAATCCCAACCTCCACCCATGCATGAACTGAGTCCCTACAGGCACGTGCATCCTCCCCACTTAGACGGATACCTCAGGTGCAAACGCGGGGAGTTTCGATTGATCGCCTTGGACAACAGTCGCACTCGATTAGAAGGTCGAACTTGGTACCAGTACGATATCTTCCCTCAGAGCTATTGGACTCTGTGGACCGATCGACTCATCCATTCGATCCACCAAAGAGTCTTGTCGCATATCAAGCAACTCTCTGAATCCTCAAGCAGCCCGCTGTAGAGGCTTCGAAGCGCTTCGATACAGCGACTTCCATGTTGAGATCACATGCTCGCAAACATAGCGGACATCCTCCCGCGTGAGCTTGCCATGCGTGGGTAAATTGATACCCAATCTCGAACACTCTTCGGCCACCGGATAACTACCGCTGCGCTCGAAGTACATCGGCATGGTGTGGATCGGATAAAATACAGGCCTGCTCTCGATACCAACGTCGGCTAGCACACTCGTCCACTCGTCCCTCGAAACGGCTAATTCAGGTCGCATCAGGATCGTAAACATCCAATAGGAGTGTTTTGCCCAAGGTGCAGCCCACGGGAGACGGAACAGATCCTGATAATCGGTGAGTTCATCAAAGTACCACTGGGCCACTTGCTGCCGCCGTTGGACGTGCACATCGAGGCGTTCTGCTTGAGCTGTCCCGATCGCTGCGGCGATGTTCGTCATCCGGTAATTGAAACCGACCTCGGGATGCCAGTAATTCTTGTTCGGATCAACCGCTTGGCCTCGCAGAAAGCGCATCCTAGAGGCAAGCTGCTCGTCGGCCGTCGTGATCGCTCCACCTTCTCCGGTCGTGATCGTCTTGTTTCCAAAGAAACTAAAAGAAGATGCATCTGCAAGCGAACCGACCGGACGACCCTTGTACAACGCACCGATCGCCTCGGCAGAATCCTCGATCAGGAGTAGTCCATGCCGATCGGCAATCTCACGAATCGGATCGATATCCACCGGATGGCCATACAAGGGCACCGTCAATATCGCTTTGGTCCTCGGGGTAATCGCACCCTCGATCCGCTCAGGATCCATCGATAGGTAGTTCGGCTCGCAATCAACAAACACAGGCTTGGCCTGGCAATAATGAGCCGCATTGGCTGTCGCAATGTACGAGAGTGTCGGCATGATCACCTCGTCTCCTGCTCCCACCCCAGCGGCGGTTAATGCCAAATGCAACGAGGTTGTTCCGTTATTCGTCACGACCGCAAAGGGGACTTGGCAATGCTCAGCCAGCAACTTCTCAAATCGATCGATGTAGCTCCCTCGCGATGAGATCCAAGTCGATTCAAGACAATCCATCACATAGAGCGCTTCGTTTCCATCCAAAACCGGTTCGGCTACACGAATGCTCCGATTGATGCGTTGATTCATTATCGAGATTCCTTCCCCCATGATCGATGCGGACGGTTATAGTAATTTCGTCGGCTCTAAATCAACTCCAGATTTCTCATTTCCCCCAAATCCCCAACTCCTATGCATCTACCCATTCCAATTGATTTGTTCGTAGCGTACTTGCCAGGCTCGCAGTAAAATAACTAATTCGAAACGTGCGTTTGATGACACGTTTCAAGCCGTCTAATGCTGGCGATTTCGCAGGGTTTTATCACCGGACGGCTCGCGCCGTTCCGCTTTTATTCCTACGCCTTGCGACCTGAAGCCCCATGGGTTGCCTCAGAGTTGACCCGCATCTTGGTGGGAACCTACAATGCACGACATTACTTTTTCGAGGAGTGATCGATGAAACAAGACTATTTCAGGGCGGTGTGGACTTCGGCGAGTTCTATTGGCCGACTGATGGTTGCTGCCATGTTTCTATTGGCCGCACTATCGTCTTGCCAGATTCCAGCTCTGGGTCAGCCGGGCCAAGATCCCCTCTTTGGCCAAGATCTCTCTTTGGGTCTTTTTGATAACCCTTATGAATTTTCCGCGAGCTATGAGGTCAACCCAAAGACGCTCAAAGGGCGGGTCTCGCTGACGGCCAAGCTTTCTGGCAAGTACCACATTTTTTCAACCACCCAAGCTCCCGGTGGGCCAAGCCCGACAGTCATCAAGCTTAGTGGCAAAGAGGCCAAGTTGACGGGGCCATTTGTTCCAGACCGAGCCCCTGATATCGACCGCAACTCGCCGGTTTGGCCTGGGCTCGACGTCGAGCAATTCAGCAACAACGTGACTTGGATCGCTCCAATCCAATTTGCTCAATCTCCTGGAGACAAGCCCGAGCCGATCGAACTGACCGTCGAAGGTCAAGTCTGCGAGGAGAACTGCATTCCAATCCGCGATGAGAAGGTGCCAGCGAGCTTCACAGGCTGGATCGAAGAGAAAGAAGAATCGCTCGCCTTAGGCACCTTCCGCGAACCCGACAGCATGGTCGAGTGGAAGATCCATCTATCGAAATCATCGGTCAAGCCGGGCGAAAAGATGGAGCTGATTCTCGAAGCCAACCCCGACAAAGATTTTCACATCTACAAGTTGGATCCAAAAGACAAAACCATCGAGAACCGAACCCATTTGGTGCTAACCCAAAAAGCAGGCGTGCGAGCTTACGAGCCGATCGTCGACAAACGGCCCACCCGAAAAGACTTAGGGGTCGGTGGCATCGTTGATTTTTACAACGGCAAAGTGACGATTCGAGTACCGATTGAAATCCCCGATACGGCCATCGAAGGGGAAACACCCTTTGAAGGGCTTTTGGGTTATCAGGCCTGCACAAGCGGGGCTTGCGATCGGCCTCGAGGATTGTCCTTCAAAGGAATCTATCAAGTTTCCAAGTCGAACCCACCTGGAGACAAGCTTCCGCTGCAGATCGCCTCTAGCAAATATGACGACGTAGCGAACCATCCTCAACGACAAAATTGGTTCGAGGGAGACAAGTACGCGCTGACACTCACCCTCAAAGACATCTTCGTTACATTATCGCTTGCTTTAGCCGGCGGTTTGATCTTGAACTTCATGCCCTGCGTTCTTCCGGTCATCGGCCTGAAGATACTTGGGTTCGTCAATGAAGCCCACGGGGATCGTCAACAAGCCTCGAAGCTTACCCTCGTTTACGCACTGGGCATGATTTCCGTTCTGGTCGGCCTCGGTGTTATTACGCTCATGATCCGCTGGCTCACAGGGCAGGCGTTAACATGGGGAGCCCTCTCGACCAATACCATTTCGTTGATCCTATTTACTGGATTCCTGTTTACTTTGGCTTTGAGTTTTCTTGGTGTCTGGGAGTTTCCTATCCCAGGCTTTGCCACAGGAGCCAAGAGCACGGAGCTTTCGAGCAAGAAGGGGTTTGGCGGTGCTTTTTTCAAGGGGGTCATTACGACTCTGCTTGCAACACCATGTAGCGGCCCTTTCTTGGGCAGCGCTCTTGCCGTGTCACTCACTCAACCGGCCTGGGTCGTGCTACTGATTTTCTTGGGTATCGGGATCGGCATGGCTTCGCCTTATTTGGTCGTTACGATGTTTCCTGCTGCGATGAAATGGATTCCAAAACCCGGACCCTGGATGGAGACCTTCAAGGAATTCCTCGCATTCCCGATGCTTTTGGGTGTCGTTTCATTCGTCGCTAGCTTCCCGGACAAAAAACGGATCGCCATGCTCTCGGCCTTGATCTTCATCTGGTTTGCTTGCTGGATCATCGGCCGTGTTCCATCGTGGGAAAGCGCCCAGCGCAGAATGAAAGCTTGGAGCATCGGTAGTTTGGTCGCGATCGCCGGAACGATCGGTTCGTTCTACTTCATGCAACCCTCGAAGTACGAACTCAAATGGGTTCCGTTCAACGAACAAGCCCTCCAAACTGCCGTCGCTGAGGGTAAACCGGTCATGGTTGATTTCACCGCCGAGTGGTGCCAAAACTGCAAGGTGAATTTGGCAGTGGCCATCAACACGCGAAAAGTTCGGGAGTTTGTTGAGAATAACAACATCGTTCCCATGATCGCCGACATGACAGAGCACCCGCCTGAACTAAAAGCAAAACTAAGGGAACTCAATAAGATCGCCATCCCGGTGCTTGCGATCTATAAACCTGGAGATGCAAAATCACCAATCATCCTTGAAGATATGCTCACGGAGTCCCAAGTCATCAGCGCACTTGAAAAAGCCAAAACAGGTGAAGTCTCTTCAGGGAATCCCTTCTCGGCTTCCTATACCAAAAAAGGGCCTCCTGTTCCGAACGAAGTTCGCTAGACAATAGACTTCCACCACGCAAGTAGTTCTACTTCGAACGGGCTTGCCGGAAGCCTTCGTCTGTGCCGCCCTCTTGGTCGCCATCCTGAGCTGATTCCGATCCAGATTGCGTGGAATAGTAAGCAGCTTCGTCGATCCCATCGCCATCGAAGTCACCGACGACGACATTCTCGCCTTCGCCCTGGATTTCGAAAACACGATCGGTAGCATCGAGTCGACCATTGCCGTTGCTGTCGACAATCACCCGATCGCCACGCACCACGGCGATCTCATCGATTCCGTCGCCATTGAAGTCTCCGACAATAGCGATGTCTCCCGTTTTTCCAAACTGGGCATACCCATCGCGATTCGGATCGAGTTGTCCATCACCGTTGACGTCCATCACCCAGCGACCGTCTTTGAAGATCCCGAGGGTCGACACGCCATCACCGTTGAAGTCGCCCGCGATCGGCTGATCTCCCCTTGTTCCGAAACGAAAGACGTGATCGATCACATCCGAACGTGGATCCCCTTGGCTCCCTCGTTGCATGAGTCGAACGATGCTCTCTTCGTTTTGGCTCGGTGGTAGATTCTTAGGCCGCGTATCGAGCCGGTTCTCTGGGTCGGGCAAACCTGGTTCTCGCTCGATGGCTGCACCATCACCATCCCGAGCAATGCCCCAGACTCCGATGTCATCCTTGCCATCCCCATCCCAATCTCCGACGACGGGCAAATCGCCGACACCTCCAAGCTGTGCCCAAAGATCCGTTCGATCCCATTGGCCGTTGCCGTTGATATCGATAAGCCATTCGCCATCTTTGAAGAGGGCTAATTCGTCTTGGCCATCTCCATTGAAATCGCCAGCCAGTTGCGTTGCACCTTGAACGCTAAAGGCGCGTTTGGACGCCACGCGAGTCGGCTTCTTCATCGATGCAACAATTTGCCAGCGGCCCGAGTCCATCGCATCGACAGTCCAAGTCGAGGCGTTGAGCATCCGTGCAGCCTTGGCTATCCGCTCTCGATCGACCGTCTTTCGATCTTGATAGCCACGAGGCTCACCAGCGTTAATCACGCTCAGGTGCCACGTGTAGTCGACGTTAAAACCAGCGACGCTTTGCGGCAGTCGGATTTCTTCGAGAGGAGCAAGGACGACCCACGGAGGATTCGATGGGAAACGATAGACGTCGCCGCGCATTGGTCCCGGAATCACTGGAGCTGGTTCGATCGGTGGTACAGGTTGCAAAGGAGGCGGGGGAGGAGGTGGTGGCGGCGGTGGTGGGGGTGGCAAAACACCAACAAGGATTTCGCTAAAGTTATTCTCTAGCGAAGCACCCCGCGCGACGACTTGGACAAATAGCAATGCATCCCGACCCGGGTCAGCACCCTGCACACCAGCCAGCATATCGATCGTCTCTTGAATATCCGCAGGGATGCTTTGACCTGCGTTGATGGCTTGTCCACCAGTGGTTCCAGGGGTATCCCAGCCGTCCGACAAATTACTTGCGGAGGTGCGTTGGTAGATGTGGTATTTGCCTGGTCGGAGTCCATCAAAGCGATAGAAGCCCGTCGCATCGGTGATGACCTCGATCACTCCATCGGTGTAATGCCCCGGCAGCACATCTTGCGCGGTGAGCAAAGTACCATCGAGTTTACGCAGACTCAGTTTCGATCCGGCGATCGGTAGATCATCTGGGGTTCGGATCCCTTCACGAATCCCAGTCAGATCGCTCGGTGGTTGCCCATCGATGGTCAAGAGTTCTTGGCCATCTTGAAACACATAGCCACTGATAACCCCTGGAGGGATCTCCATGAAATCGTAACCAACCGCATCCAATCCATCCGGTAGCACGATCGCCGAAATCGTGTCGGTCGACAAGTCGTTTCCGCCCTCGCTACCCGATCGCTGTCCACCTTGGAAATATCCTGACGGTTGTCTCTGTCGGATCGTATAAGTTCCCGGAGCAAGACCTTCAAAGCGATAACTTCCGTCGCTGTTGGTCTTGGTCGATGCGATCACTTTTCCATCGCGATCGATCAGTTCAATCTGAACGTTGGCAATCGGATCTTCATTGGGGCTATAAGTCCCATTCTCATCGAGATCTTCATACACTTTGCCGGCGATCGAGCTGGGCAAACGTTCGCAGAAATCGTATTCGATGGCTGTCTGACCACCGAGCAATCGAATCGACTCGATCCGCGTACCACTTATCGCCTGGCCATTGGTAACTCCACCAACGGTACCAGCTTTCGAAGCGCCATCGATCAAGCCCACCGGTTGCGACTCGATCACTGCGTAAAGACCCTTGGGAAGCCCGTCGAAACGATAAGCTCCGGTGGCATCAGTTTTGGTCGAGGCGACCACTTTACCTTGGGTGTCGACCAAGGTGATCGTCACATCGGCAAGTGCTTTTGAACCTTGCGGGTCGGTGCTAAAGCATGGGAATCCCGGTATTCCGATATGCACATTTCCCGAGATCGAAGACGGTTGAAGTTCACCGAAGTTGTATTCGATGCCGACATCGCCGCCGTTGAGCAGGATATTGCCGATCCGATCGTTGGCGATCAACGAACCACGAGCCTGAGTAGCGACGCGTCCTATCGAGTCTTGACCATCGAAGAGTCCGACGGGTTGGACTTCGAATAGCTCATAGAGCCCTGGCGGAATGGCATCGAAACGATAGGTTCCATCGGACTGCGTCGTAACGATCCTGCGAATATTTTCTCCGGTGATCGTTTGGCTCGATACCAGTTCGATCGTTACACCAGCGATACCCGATTCGTTTGGATCTTGCTGCCCGTTGTCATTATTGTCCAGATAGACTTTGCCACCGATCGACGCGGGGATCAGAATCTGAGGTGTGGTTGCAGTCGCGCCGCTGGAACGATCCCGCTTGCCATCGGCGTTGTCGACAGGGAGGCTCAGTTCCGATCCGGCTTGTTTGGCCTGATCGAGCTGAGGGTCGTAGCGGTTGCTAAAGCGGCCCGAAGCATTTGCGTTTTCGTAGTGTGGCGCGCTGAACTCAGCTCGGAACGTCGAACCCTCGAATTCCGCACCCGAAGTGATCGGATCAAGCCCTTCATTGAACTCCTGGATATCCACCGTCGAGTATAAGTGCTGAACTTCGTCGACATCGATTGAAAAAACCAATCGATCACCGGCGTAGAAGTTCTCGAAATTGAGGACCAATTGCATCGAACCGTCGAGGACATCAGCCCACACGCGAGCATTCGGGTCTTTCGCCTCGAGCGACTCAATCTTGAAACCGAACGCATGATCGGCACCTCGGTCTGCGTCGATGGTGTCAAAGAGGTTGTCGGCAACACTATAGCCCGGGGTGTTTTGATCGGCATTGATCACCAGCTTCGTGAGCTTGGTGTTGGCTACCCCACCTTCAAACGTGACGTAAAACGAGTCGCCATGGGCATCTGTGCCGGAGTCTTGTTCGACATAAACTCCACCGACCCACAATGGCTGGGACGCAACCGGGTCGGCGTTGAAGACAACGCGTGGTTCGAGTTTTTCAAGTCGGCTACGTCGCAGCCAGCGGATCATCGGATACGCTCCCTGGCGCTGGAGTCTTCGTACTGCGCGGATACTGGATGGACAAATCGGCCTTGAGCATCCGCGCTCGATAGGGCCGATGCGATGTCCCAAGAACGTATCGTGGTGTCAAAGGACCCGGAGAAGAGATGATCGCCACTGGCTCTTAGCACCGCGATCGTTCCATCGTGTCCGATGAGTTTGACACCAAGAGCCTTCGTCTCCAGTGGTTCGATGGTTCCGGGCTTAACGACTCGAATTGTGTTGTCTGAACCACTGACCGCATAGCGATCTTCGGCGAGGCGTTCGATAGCCATCAGCCTACCGGCCCCCAGATCGTTTTGGTACTGAACCGACTGGGTTTTCAGTTCGATACCGACCAAGCGGCGATCTTCGCCGACACTGTAAAGCATCGATCCATTCTGGGAGAAGCTCAGGCCTCGAACTCGGTGATTGTGAGCGGCGATCGCAAAGCCACCTTCCTGCGAGCCTTTACCGGTTGAGGTCGATGGCTTAATACGGACAACCCCATCGCGACCACCGTAGGCTAGGTAGCTCTTATCGTTCGAGACGGCCAAAGTGCGAACATCGGCTGACTGGCTACGATGATCGACCGTCCATTGCAAAGTCTCTAAATCCAGTCGATAGATCGATGGGTCAAACCCAGCGACCAGCAGCGCCTGGTTATCGATAAACGCGAGACAAAAAAGTGCATGGGGAACATCGATGCTCCAGAGTTGTTTCCATGAACCAAGGTTCGTCTGAGAATCGCTTTGAGCCGTTTCCCTTTTCCAAACTTGAAGTTTGCCGTCCTTGCCACAGGTCGCAAGCAGTTTACCGTCGGGTGAAAACTCGATGCCTTGTACCCAGTCGCGATGTCCATCGAGCAAGGCGGATTGCGGGAATGGAGAAGCGATATCGTTTAGGCTGAAGATACGGATCACATGATCGTCCCCTGCGGCTGCCGCATAATTGCCACTCGGATCGATGGCCAGTGCGGTCACCACAGGGCTATCGGCGGTTTTGCTAAGGGGTGCAAGCCTCAGGACAGGCGGTACAATCGCTACAGGTGTTTTCTCCGGCGATTGTTGGGGGCGCGCGACCGGAGCGAGGCCCCCGATCAAAAGGGGCCAAAGCAGAACGATTCGGATCCAATTCACAGGGGAAACCCTGGTTTGAGGCATGCTTGAAGGACTTCCAACGGGTCGCGAAAAATCGGGATACTATTCCAGCTTTCTTGGATATCGACGACCCCGCTTGGGCTCTTTTGGGAAACCAAAGCTAGAATCAAATGCCGTGAAGAAACGATCCTGTTAGGCAAGTTATGATGGTTGGAGCGAAGGCATGAATTCATCGTTGAGGAGTCAGTTCTTGATCCCCATCGTTGCCATGCTTCTGCTGATCTGCACGGCCGTGACTGCCGTTTCGTGGACGATCGCTTCGCGCACATCGCAGACAGCAACCGAAACGCGTCTCAGGAATCTGCTCCAACTCTGCGCGGTGAGTAAATTCCCACTGACCGAACCTGTGCTCGATCAAATTGGCGAATTTTCGCGATGCAAGATTCGCGTAGTTTCCCAGGTGGCCGTTACCGATGAGCTCTTTACAAGCGAAGAGCTTGCGGGCAACTTCGATTCGCTAGCGATTCGGTTGGATCGAAATCCAATGCTAACCGAGGGGGTAAATGCCAATTATTTGCTGGCTCTTTCGGATCCCCAGGAGCGGTTTGAGAGGACCGCCCAAGCCTTTTGGTTACCGATGGCAACAGGGGTACTTTCAACTTTAGCTTTTTGCGCGATTGCACTGGGGATCGCCAATCGCATGGTCAAGCGACTCGAAACCCTGGAAACGCAGGTCAATCGAATCGCCGCAGGAGAGTACCAAAGCGTGGCTACGGTCGATACTCGCCGTGTCGATTCGATCGGTTCGCTGGCTCGTTCGATCAACTCGATGGCTCAGCAGCTCGATAAAGCCAAAGAGGAGATCGCCAACTCGGAACGATCTCGACTGATCAACATGATGGCAAACGGCATGGCCCATCAATTGCGAAATAGTCTCGCCGGTGCAGTTCTGCTGCTACAGACCGCACTGAAACGCAATGCCGATGGACCAGCCCATGAGATCCAGTATGCTCTGGGCCAAATCCAGCTGGCCGAGGAGTCGATCCGACGACTCCTGACGGTATCGAGGCACGGCCAATCGGCCAACGAGCAATCGCTAAGTGTCCAGGAGATCCATCAGCAAATCGATACCTACACGCGCTCGATGGCCGAGCATCATCAGATCGATTTGCAAGTGGAGTGTAGCCAAGCCGATGGCGCAAGGATCCTATCTGCGGGGAATTCCGTGATCAGTTCCTTATTGAATCTGGTGATCAATGCTATCGAGGCAGCAAGCTCTAGGAAAACCGATTCACAGGGAATGGTACAGTGCCGTTACCAGTGGGATAGCGTGAACCTTTTGCATCGTTGGCTCGTGAGAGATAATGGATCGGGGCCTGATCCGTCGATCAGCCTAAAGATGTTTGAGCCATTTGTGACCAGCAAGCCCGAGGGGATAGGATTAGGCTTGCCAACGACCGCGTTGCTTGCGAAGCAATTAGGGGGATCGCTTCAGTGGCATCGGCGGGGAGAATGGACGGAATTCGAATTGACGATTCGCGACTCTAGTCAGCAGGGTAAACCATGAGCCAAATTTGGATCATCGATGACGAACCGGCGATCTGCTATGCCTTGAGAACCAATCTCGAGGAGGAGCGACATCAAGTTCAGGTCTTCTCCTCGGCTGAGCCGGCCTTGAAGGCTTTAAAGAAGCAACCACCGGATCTGGTCCTTTTGGATGTGCGACTTCCCGGGGCTAGTGGTTTAGAGGTTCTTGAGAAACTCAAGGCTGAGCATCCTAGTCTTCCGGTGATTCTCATGACGGCCTTTGGCGATCTCCAAACAGCGGTACAGGCAGTGCAAGGAGAAGCGTTTGAGTATTTGACAAAACCTTTTGATCTTGAGACGCTCATTCAGGCCGTCCGCCGAGCCCTTGTGCAGCGGCAGATGCGCGCCGCTGCGGCGGTAACCAATCAAGAACCGGCCGAAGAGCCGGAGTTGATCCTGGGCAAGTCGACGTCCATGCAGAGCGTGTACAAGCAGATCGCTAGGGCTGCGTCGATGGACTCGACCTTGCTGATCGAGGGGGAGGAAGGCACGGGCAAGAATCTCGTTGCCGTCATGGTGCATCGCTTTAGTGCGCGTCAGAATTTACCGATGCTCAGCACGACGGCGATCCCTGGCAAGGATTTGGAGTTTGAGATCGAGCTCTTTGGAGCCGGCAGGCCTAGTAGCGATGCGCTTCAGCCACTTCGAACGGGGCTCTTGGAGTTGGCTGGCGAAGGGACATTGCTGATCGATGAGGTTGGATCCATGTCGCTTGCCAATCAGTTGCGATTGATCCGAGCCATCGAAAACCAGTCCTTTTGTAGAGTGGGAGATACCGAGTCCAAGCAGCTTCGCTGTCGGATTTTGTTCACATCGAGTCACAACATTTCCAAGTTAGTGAGCGAAGGGGAGCTCGACCGACGATTGGCTTCGCACTTGGAGGTTTTCAAGATCTCGTTACCACCTTTGCGAGAGCGTCCGGAGGACATTGTACCGATGGTGCGAAAGTTCTTGCAAAGCAAAACATTGCCGCAGGGGATCCAAATCACCAAGTCGGCATTGGAAGAGCTACAGCGTCGGAGTTGGCCTGGAAATGTTCGGGAGTTGAAACTGACGATTGAGCGATCGGCGCTGAAGGCCACGGGGGGGATCATCCAGTTTGAAGACTTGCCCCCGGAGTCAAGGTTATCGGGCTTGGAAGATCATGCAAGTGAGTCTCAGGGCGAGTTAGAGTTAGCGGTAAGGAATTGGACTTTTGAAAAGTTGCATGAGGCGGCCCAAGAGGGGCTTGGGCAAGGAACTGGCGAGCAAGAGGATTTACCCGGGACACTGTACGAGGATTTTTTGAGTGCGGTTGAGCCGAGTTTTCTCAAGACGGTTTTGGACCATCATTCAGGCAATCGCGCTGCCGCAGCGAGCATCTTAGGATTGCACCGTTCGACGCTTCGCCAAAAGACCCGTCGCTATCGGCTAGAGCCGGATAAGTAAGGTTCATTAAACGAATCCCTGAGCGCCGAACATTCGGTAGTGGATCTTTCGGATAGGGGATCTTGCTAAAGATCCCGGCGCTCGAGCAAACCTCAAAACACAACCAGCGCGATCTATCCAACGAATCGCGTCCGAAAGCGTGCCCGTAGTGAACCAAAACTACTTCGTTTCGGCTTACCGAAATATTCGCGGTGGCTTCAAGCGCTAGGATCTTTCGCAAGATCCACTACGGTACGATCTTGCACCATGCGCGATAGGAATATTTGGTCATGTTTATTTTGGCGAATTCTCCGACGCATTGCCCCAACGTTGCAATCAAAGCGGAACGGCGCGAGCCGTCCGGTGACGCATTGCCCCAGGGAGCAGCCAAACAGCCAAGCGATTGAGGACAATCGTTCAACAATTTTTCCATCAGCGTCTAGTCAGTGTTCATTAGTGGTTCTGTGGCTTTATCAGCGGTTGAGCGCGTACCCAAGTTCCCTGGTGGGTTTTGCGGTCCGGTTGGTTCGGCCGTGTTATGATCGAGGCATGAGTCGTTGGCACACGGTTCTGGAATCAATTGAGTTTGGACCGCTTCACCACACCCTACAAACAGCCGAACGATTGAGGACAATCGTTCAACAAGTTTTCCATCAGCGTCTAGTCAGTGTTCATTAGCGGTTCTGTGGCTTTATCAGCGGTTGAGCGCGTACCCAAGCTCCCTGGTGGGTTTCGCGGTCCGGTTGGTTCGGCCGTGTTATGATCGAGGCATGAGTCGTTGGCACACGGTTCTGGAATCAATTGAGTTTGGACCGCTTCACCGCACCCTACAAGCAGCCGAACGATTGAGGACAATCGTTCAACAATCGAGAGCCAAGCGATTGAGGATAACCGCTTTGGAATCTAGGCTGACAGACCGTTGGGCGAGGTGTGCCTGGATTCTCACCCCTATCCAGGATACAATGATCCCATGGTGTCCTCCATTCTTGACCACATGCTACAACCGGCAACCGATCAGATGCCGCCTGATTTTGCTCGCAAACTCCTCGATCTACGAGCGAGCCCAGAGTTGCTTGCTCGAATCGAAAACCTTAGAGCTAAGGCAAACTCGGGCGAGATCTCGCATGACGAGGAACTCGAATACAAAGAATTTGTGGAAGCTGTCGATATCATCTCGCTCCTACAAAACAAGGCAAGAAAGATTCTCGCCAGCAAGGATTAGCTCGGATGAATCCTTCGGTTCGAGAATCTGTTCGGAAGCGTGCGCTCTATCGATGCGAGTACTGTCACATCCCCGAAGAGGCAACGCCATTTATAGGATTTCATTCTGAACACATCATTGCAAAACAGCATTTGATTGATGATTCGCTCGATAATCTCGCACTATCCTGTGATCGCTGTAACGCCTACAAAGGTACCAACCTCTCAAGTATCGATCCAGATTCTCTTGAAGTTGTCTCGTTGTTCAATCCCAGGAAGGACGATTGGAAAGAACACTTTGAAATCACGGATGGCTGTGTAATCGGTAAAACAGCCTGTGGAAGAGCGACCGCAAAGCTGTTGAATATGAATGCTACAAGACGCGCTCAGTTGAGACGCGATTGGAATGAACTGACTTGAGAAGCAGGCTACAGGCTACAGGCTACAGGGAGCAGCCAAACAGCCGAACGATTGAGGACAATCGTTCAACAAGTTTTCCATTAGCGTCTAGTCAGTGTTCATCAGCGGTTCTGTGGTTTTATCAGCGGTTGAGCGCGTACCCAAACGCCCTGGTGGGTTTCGCGGTCCGGTCGGTTGGGCCGTGTTATGATCGAAGCATCAGTCGTTGGCATACGAGTCCGCAATGA
>JBEIGI010000013.1:0-100572 GCA_040381975.1 Pirellula sp. | reverse complement strand
TTCGGTGTCTTTGCATTGCTCGGCCAATTGCGTATAGAGATTGTTGTGCTGATCCCAACCGGCGTGCATAAGTTGCACGAAGCGAACTCCTCGTTCGAGCAATCGTCGAGCGATTAGGCAGTTGTTGGCGAAAGTTCCTTTATTGAGAGCATCGGTGCCATAGCGCTCGATGGTTGCTGCCGATTCATTGGAGAAATCCAGCAGATCCGGAACGCTTGTTTGCATGCGATACGCCATCTCGTACTGAGCGATACGGGTTTCGATTTCGGGATCGGCGTATTGCTGCAAATGGATCTGGTTCATGGCAGCAAGATCATCGAGCATCGCGCGGCGCGATTCGCGAGACACACCGTTGGGGTTTGCAAGATAGGGGACCGGATCGCCTGTGTTTCGGAATCGGACACCTTGATAGCGGCTCGGGAGAAATCCGCTGCCCCAGTAGTAATCGAAGAAGAGTTGACCGCAGGTCTTGCCTCGATCGCTTGAGGTCATGACGACGAAGGTCGGGAGGTTGTCGGTTTCGCTGCCAAGTCCATAGGAGAGCCAAGCCCCCATGCTTGGGCGTCCGGGGACTTGGGCACCGGTCAGAAAAAACGTCACGCCCGGGGCATGGTTAACCGCTTCGGTGTACATCGAACGAATCAGGGTGATATCGTCGGCGATGCTACCGACATTTGGCAGCATGCTGCTGAGTCGCATGCCGCATTTGCCGTAAGTTTCAAAGGGTTTGATGGCCGGCAAGCAAGGCCACTTGGCATAGCCGCTGGACATCGTCGATAGACGGGTTGTGCCACGTACCGAATCGGGGATGTCTTTGCCCGCATACTCGACCATGGTCGGTTTATCGTCGAACAGATCGACGTGCGAGGGGCCGCCACCTTGCCAGAGCACAACGACCCGCTTGGCCGTCGGCAAGTGGTGGGGAAGGCCGGGCAGGGGGGGCTGGCCGTTGCCGACGATGGCACTTGGGCTGGCAGCTTGCAGGGCATCTTTGTTGAGCAGACTCGCGAGTGCAGCGACTCCAAGACCTGTAGCGCTTTTGCCGAAAAGCTCTCGTCGTGTGACGCGGGCTTGGTGATTTTGAAAATCCTGTATTTGCGGAGTTTTCATAGCGAATTTGCCCGATGGCCAAGGAGGGTAGGGGGGCGGTGCGGGAGCTTTCCAATATGGAAAAACATGCCGTTATGATACTCAAAACCTGAACCCCACGCACCTGGAATTGTCCAATCCTTGGTGATTGGCATGGTTCTGCTAGGACTACCCGGAAACGGCCAAGGGAATAAACTTTAGACCGCTTTTGCCCTGGCTGTGACGTAACTCAAGCTCTGAAAGATCAATCGGTAATCCCTACCCAATGAGCGAAACTAAGATCGACGACAAAAAGATTCTCGTAACAGCCGCGTTGCCTTATGCCAACGGGCACATCCATATCGGGCATTTGGTCGAGTACATCCAGACCGATATCTGGGTGCGATTTCAGAAGCTAAATGGTCGGCGCTGCATTTTTATTTGTGCCGATGATACGCATGGCACAGCGATCATGATTCGCGCCAGGCAAGAGGGTCGCAGCGAGCAAGAACTCATCGCCGAGATGCAAGCGGCCCATGAAAAGGACTTTGCCGGTTTCGGCATCGAGTTCGATCATTACGGTTCGACCAACTCGCAAGAGAACTATCAGTTGTGCAGTGAGATTTGGGGTAAGCTTCGCTCGGCAGGTCTGATCCGTGAGGACGATGTTGAGCAGTTGTATGACCCTCAGGTCGGAACGTTTTTGGCCGATCGATTCGTCAAAGGGACTTGTCCAGAGTGCAAGTCCCCTGGTGAGTATGGTGACAACTGCAGCAAGTGCAGTGCGACGTATTCTCCGACGGACTTGATCGATCCGGTCAGCACGCTCTCGGGAGCCACGCCGGTTAAGAAGACGGCCAAGCATTTGTTTGTTCAGATTGAGCAGTTGCGAGGGTTTCTGACCGAGTGGACGCAGTCGGGCAAGCACTTGCAGACGGAGATCGCCAATTATCTCAAAGGTCATTTTTTGGGTCATCCTTTGCGTGATTGGGATGTGTCGCGACCGGAGCCTTATTTTGGTTTTGCGATCCCCGATAGTCCTGGGAATTACTGGTATGTCTGGTTCGATGCACCGATTGGATACATCGCATCGACTTGGCAATGGTGCAAGCTCAACAATCAGAAGCTGAGTGATTGGTGGCAGAGTGATCGCACCGAGATCCATCACTTTATCGGCAAGGACATCACCTACTTCCATACTCTGTTTTGGCCAGGGGTGCTCAAAGCTTCAGGATATTCCTTGCCAAGCTTTGTGCATATTCATGGTTTCTTGACTGTGGATAAAGAGAAGATGGCTAAGAGTCGCGGAACGATGATTCGTGCCAGTAAGTACCTAGAGTTGCTCGATCCATCGTATTTGCGTTATTACTATGCCAGCAAGCTTGGTCCAAGGCCTGAGGACATCGACTTGAACTTTCAGGAGTTCATCGCCAAGGTCGATTCGGACTTGGTGGGCAAGGTTGTGAATTTGGCCAGTCGTACAGCGCGGTTTGTCGAGGGTACTGGATTGAGCATCGAGTATCCCCATGATGGAGGCTTGTTTGCTGCGGGGGTTGTCGCAGGCGATCGGATTGCTGAGGCCTATGAGCAAGGCGACTATGCAAGAGCCATGCGGTTGATCATGGAGTTAGCCGATGCTGCGAATAGTTTTGTCGAGAATACTGCTCCATGGACACTCAAGAAGGATCCCGCTTTGCAGGTTCGATTGCAGGAGGTCTGCACGATTGTTTTGAATCTCTTTAGGCAGTTGTGTGTGTATCTTGCACCTGTCTTGCCTAAGTTATCGCAGCAGTGTGGACGATTATTGCAGCAAGAGATAGTCGCTTGGAGTGACAGCAAGACGCCGCTGGTTGGAACACAGGTTTCTAAGTTTGAACATTTAATGCAACGGGTTGATCCCAAGAAGGTAGAGCAAATGGTTGACGAAAGTAAAGAAGTTCCAAAGTCCGAGGTTCCATCGGTGCCGGCTCAGCCAGTCACGGTTGCGGCAGTAGCGAGTCCAGCGTCAGATCAAGCGATTGAGCCTTTGGTAGCCGAACCGCTGGCACCGACTTGTACGATCGAGGATTTTGCGAAGGTTGATCTTCGGGTTGCTCGGGTGATCAAGGCCGAGGAGGTTCCGGAGGCCAAGAAGCTTGTGAAGTTGACGGTGAGTTTGGGAGGGGATGTGACTCGAACGGTATTCGCGGGGATCAAGGCGGCCTATACGCTCGAGCAGTTAGAAGGAAGGTTGGTTGTGATTGTTGCGAATTTGCAACCAAGGCAGATGAAGTTTGGTCTCTCTGAGGGGATGGTCACAGCGGCGGGAGCCGGCGGGACCGAAGTCTTTCTGTTGGGTGTCGACACCGGAGCCAAGCCCGGTCATCGCGTCCACTAGCCCTGTCGGACCTCTAGCACCAACGTAGATGATTTCTCCGAAATCATCTACGAGCGCTTTTGTGCGGCCTGATCTACCTCAACCACGCTGATCCCCCAACGTAGATGATTTCTCCGAAATCATCTACGAGCGCTCGAGTAGAGCCCGATCGCGTCAAGCGTTGAGGACGGCATTGACGGTGTTGACAAGATTGACCGTATTGACTGCGGACAAGATTGACCAAGTTGACATTGTTGACGGTTCTGACGATTCCACTTAGCGCCGAAGCCCCTTTGCTCCGATCTATCGATTCAAGTCTCCGTTTGGCTATGTTTCAAGGATCGATTTATGCTAGCAAAGTACATTCGTCTCTCGAACCGTCGAACCTGGATCAGCAATCTCCTGTCGGCAACGGCGGTTTTGCAACTGCCGCGTCTGTCGCAGGGCCAAGATAAATCGCCATCGGCATCACCCAGTGCATTTCGCGTCCGGTCGATCATCGAACTTACTGGCGAAGTCCATCTCAAGGCTCAAAACGCTCCATCGACGACCAAGGATGGAAAACCGACGATCGCAAGACGAGCACCTGTCGAATCCAAATCAACGCTCGATTACGACCAGCAATACGTTTTGGGAGAGACCGACGAGTCGAACCGTGGTTATCTTTTTTTCCACGAGGCCCACTCGGAGATTACCGTCGATAAGCACATGACTCAGACGGTTCTGCGGGATAACTGCAAGGAAATCGTCAAGCTATCGACAGGTCGGGGGATCCATCCAGCAGCGCTGACAAGCCCGCTGTTTGCTGCCGAAAGGGAATTGGTAAACGGAGCGGTTGATTCGATGTACTTGGATCAACTGCTGACGGAAAAGGAAGTTGCTATCGCGGACAAATGGAATGTCGATCGAGTCTCGGCAGCACGCCTCTTGCATCTCGATGCGATCCTCGATGGAGACTTGACGGTCTGTTTGGTCGATACCGATCAAGAGAAAGCCCACTTGGAAATCTCAGGTAAGCTGCAAGCGACGGCCAGGGATGTGGGTACTGAAATGGAGATCAAGGGCAAGGCGATCATGGATCGCAAAGGCGGATTCATCTCCTGGCTTGCTCTGCAGATCGATGAGACTCGCGAAATCGGTGAAGCTGAGCCGGGTTTCAAAGTACGCGCCAATGTCCGAGTCTTGCGTGCTCCGATCGAATCGATGAGTTCAGGCCGAAGTCTTGCACAAGTATGGGCAGAGGCTCCGAGTCCTGAATCGGCTGAGATGCTTCAGTTTCAATCCGACTTGGGCTTCTACCGATTCCTGGCCGACTGCCGCTGGTCGACTTACAGAGACAACGGAGAGGAAGCCACTTTGAGATACGTTGTCAACAATCGCCGTGTGGCTCAGTGCAACATCACCAACTTGGTCGATTCCCAGCCTGGCGATCATTTGAGCCTTGAAGGCTACCAAGCGGATTTAGAAAGGGTAGCAACCCGAACCGGGCGCGATATTCTTGAAGCGACCGAGCAATTGACTGCGAGCAAGCATCGAATGCTGAGGATCACCATGTCTGGTTCGGTCGATGGTGTGCCGCTTCGGTGGATTCATTACCATATCTCGAATGACAACGGTCGACGCTTGGCGTTGGTCTTTACGACCGACGAAAGTTCGATGGAGTTGTTTGCCAGCCAAGACGCACAAATCATTGACTCGCTTGAACTGCTCGATTGGCCATCGAAGCTCGACGCAAGCAGTTTGGAGTCCCAAAGCATCGAGTCCGCCGCTGTTCCGGGGAATATGAAGAAATAAGGGGAGCTTCACCCGTAGGACGGGCTTCCTGGCCAGTCGTTTAAAAAATTACGGTGTTTCGGTACGTTGCGCGGTTGGAAGGCTCATTGAATGATCCTCAAAGCCATGGCGACTTTTCTTATCGTCTTTGAGATGCCTGTCGTTTTCAACCGCTCCACGTACCCTACGAAGGTACGTTGCGCGGTTGGAAGGCTCATTAAATGATTCTCAAAGCCATGGCGACGTTTCCTATCGTCTTTGAGATGCCTATCGTTTTCAACCGCTCCACGTACCCTACGATGCTACTTGGATCCAATCCCCGAGTACCGAACCGGTACGGTATAGACCGAGTCCGATGCGGTGATAAATAGTGTTTTGCGATCTGCGCCTCCCAAGCACACGTTGGCTGTCCAAGGCTTGGGTACTGCGATCGTCTCAATCAGTTCCCCGTCTGGGTTGTACACATAGACACCCGCCGATCCGGTCAAGTACAGGTTCCCCTCCGAATCAATCGTCATACCGTCGGATCCCTGACGGCAAAAGACCTGCCGGTCGAGCAACTGGCCGTCTTGGGAGATCTTGTAGCGATACGTTTTGCGATCTCCGATGTCGGCAACATAAAGAAGTTTTCTCTCGGAGTCGCCGATGATCCCGTTGGGTTGAACCAAGGCATCGTCGACGCATACGAGGTTCGATCCGTCACGATCTGCTTTGTAAAGCGATTGCTTTCGCTGCGGTTGCTTCTTGTGCTCCCACCAAGGCCTTTGGTAGTAGGGATCGGTAAAATAGATCGTCCCGTTGCGATCGACCCACAAGTCATTGGGACCGTTGAGCTTGATCCCCTCGAACTCCTTGAGCAAAACTTTGTGTTGCCCGGTGCTTCCAATTTCCCACAACTCATTGGCCTCGTCTGCGCAGGCCAGCAACTTGCCGTCGGGCGCAAAATACATGCCGTTACTTCGTCCGGCGGGCTTGAGAAAATCGGTCAGCTTCCCGTCGATGGACCATTTGACGATGCGATCGTTGGGTTGGTCGGTAAAGTAGACGTTTCCCTCCGAATCGACGGTCGGGCCCTCGGTAAACTTATAACCATCTCCGACAAGTTTCGCCTCTGCCAAACTGACTTTGCCTGGGCTTTTGGCCTCTTGTTTACTTTCGGTTTCCTGACCAGATGCTAGACTGATACAAACGCTCGAAAGCGAAGCGATCAATCCACAGATCGCAAGGTGTTTTCGAATAGTGAAAATTCGCTGCATGATGATTTTCGCCCCAGTGACCGCTGTCAACAAACTCAACCAAATCAATGATCTCATGAATAAAGCTCATGTCCCGTTCTTGCAGTGTAACTCACTTTTTAGAACGCTTGTAGGGTCCCTGGTTGGGTTGCTTGCTTGTGCGTTGTTGGTGTCCTTGGCCGAGGAAGCCTTTGCCGATTGGCCAGAGTTCCGAGGCCCAGGTCAAAATGGGGTGGTTGGGGGCAATGTCAAGCTCCCCGTTGAGTGGCTTGCCCAAGATC
Source organism: Pirellula sp. (assembly GCA_040381975.1). Taxonomy (GTDB): domain Bacteria; phylum Planctomycetota; class Planctomycetia; order Pirellulales; family Pirellulaceae; genus JBKCUI01. The sequence continues at coordinate 93,859 of JBEIGI010000013.1, read as the reverse complement.
AAGAGCGTAAGAACATCCGCTGGTATACGCCGACTCAGGGGCTCGGTTGGTCTTCGCCGGTGATCCTCGAGGATCGAATCTATGTGACTTCGGCCCGCAACAGTACGGGTGATGCAGACTCCAAGGATCTCACCGGCCCTCAGTCATTGTTTCTGTCTTGTTATGGTATTGCCGACGGTAAGCTTTTGTTTGACAAGAAAATTTTCGATCAACCTGCCGATGCATCGAACATCCACAAGAAAAACTCACACGCAAGTCCGACGGTACTTGCTCACGTAGATCCCAAGTCCAAAGCGACCCTGCTCTTTGTCCACTTTGGACATCAAGGCACGGCTTGTGTTTCGAGCGATGGAGAGATTCTCTGGACCGACAGTGAGCACTCGTATAATCCAGTCCACGGCAATGGTGGTTCTCCCATCGTTGTTGGCGATCATCTGATTTTAACCTGCGACGGCTCGAAGGATCCTTACACCTTGGCCCTCGACATCCGCACCGGCAAAGAGGTTTGGAGAACGGCCCGCGACGTTGCGACCGATCGCCCCTTCTCGTTTGCAACTCCTCAAGCGATCGAGGTGGATGGAAAGATTCAAGTCATTTCTCCGGGCTCGGACATTGTCCAGTCGCTCGATCCTCAAACCGGTAAAGTCAATTGGTTTGCAAAATACAGCGGTTTTTCGCTAATCGTGCGTCCTTTGTATCATCAAGGACTGGTGATCCTCAGCACCGGATACATGACACCTAAACTTCTAGCGATCGATCCTCGTGGAAGCGGGGATGTGACCGAGACGCATATTCGCTGGAGTGTACCATCGGCAGTGCCAAATACCCCAAGTCCTGTCCCTTTGGGAGACCAGATCGTCATGGTCTCTGACGGGGGAGTTGCAACCGGAGTTTCTGTCAAGGATGGAAAGAAGGTTTGGCAAAAGCGTTTGGGTGGCAATTACTCAGCATCGCCGCTTGTGATCGGTTCTCGCGTTTATTTTCAGAGCGAATCAGGAGAAGCGATCGTTATGGAGATCGGGGATAGTTCCAGCGAAAGTGGTCCGGTGGAAATCGCAAGGCCATCACTTCCTGGTCGAGTATTTGCATCCTATGGCGTGCATGAAAATGATTTGATCATTCGTACCGAAGACGGACTCTATCGCATCGGTGAAACCAAATAGTTCTGCTTCTGATAGTCAAACGCCGCAGGCTCCAGCTCCCTCGAATCGAATCCATCGACCGAGCAGTTGGTTCGTCTTTACCACGCTGGCATTGTTGGGTTTGCTGACCGTCGGGTTGACCACGTCATATCTGATTCTCTTAAAGCATTCGGGCCAACTTCGAGTCGGTGTGCTTACAGGCTCATCGATGGAGCCAACGTTGCGTGGCCCTCGGATCGAGCTTCGTTGTGGCTCGTGCATGTTCCTGAATTCATGGACTAAAGATGCTTGGGCTCCAGGCCGAGAAGTGCGATGCCAATTCTGCAACGAGTACATCGATACTTCGGAATCGACCTTCAAAGACGGGGAGTCGATTGTCTATGTCCCGACGATCCTGAAAAAGACACCGATCCACCGATGGGATCTGGTTGTGATCGACTCCCAAGAGGATCAGCAAAAGGAACCTGGACAAATCAAGCGAGTCGTCGGTCTTCCGGGAGAGAGTGTGTCGATTCGAGATGGGCGGCTTTGGATCGATGGAAATGAGACTCTTCCAAGCCCCGAGGAGTTCATGCAGCAAGCCATCCTGGTCAGCAGTTGGTCAAAAGATAGCGGTAAACTAAACCTCTCTGAATTCATTTCTTTGATGCGATTTCCGATCAACAATCAATTGGCGATCAACGCCCATGACTCGCACCAACTAGTGCCAGTGCGTGACATCGGCATCGCATTTCGAATGGCGAAATCGATTCCGAGTTGGAATATCCATGCGAGTTTATTGCATGGGAAAAAGAGCTTGCCGATCGAGATTTCCTGCTACGAGAATGACGCGCAGCTTTTCGTTGGGCCTTCTGAGGGTAAGTCGCCTGAAACTCGATGGATTCGCGATTGGAATCCCGTCTGGATCAATTTGATAGTTCTTGGCAATGAGTTGATTTTGCTCGATGAGAAAAAAGTCAGGGCCACGATTAAGCTTGGGCAACTCGACGAGGGTTTAGGCTGGGGCGACTTGAGCACGGTCGAACTCGATGGGTTGGTCGATCAATGTTTGGTTTATCGAGGCTTGCATTTGCGAGGCGTCCGAGACACACCAGAGCATGAGTTTGCTCGAGGCGAAGGCTGGATCGTGCTTGGGGACAACGTTTCAATTTCCGAAGATTCACGATTTTGGGATCCCCCGAGGGTGCCAAATGCTAAAATTCGGGGGTTGCTCAAACAACGCCCGACCTTGATGGAGGGGTTGATAAAGCAATTGCCCACACTACGAGGAAGCGCATCTGGGACCTCGCTGTAGCTGTAAGTTATGCCGCCACTGGCATAAAGCCGAAGGGCATTGAATTAAAGAATTAAAAGCGGAACGGCGGAGCCGTCCGGTGAAAACCATGTGAATCTGCGGACATTCCATCACTCACCGGAGTGCTTGCGCACTACCGCTTTTATACTCATGCAACGCCGGACGGCCTAAAGCCAGTGGTAAGCTTATTGACTAAAATGCAATCAAAATCATCCACACGAATTCCTGTAGAACCAACAATTCCCAAGCAAGCGTAATCACAATCCAACGTAAAAGAGCGCAGGCCATTATGTCAACGAGTCGTGAGAGTTTTGAGGGTGGAGTTTTCCATGAGTCGATTCCCGGTGGACGCTCCGGTGCAACGATCTCGATTTCGCGAGGCGAGTTGGTGGCCGATACCAACGGTCAGCCGAGTCAGCGATTTACGATCCCTTTGAATCAATGCAAGCTGGATCTTGGAGGGGCATCAGGCCGCATGATCTTTTGCCGTACAGGCGATGGTAGTTTGACCATCTTTTGCGAGGATAAGAACTTTGCCAAAGAGCTCGACTTTCAATCCGGTGGTGTATTCGCCAGCCAATTGCAAGCTTTGAAAAAGGGTCAGCGAGCCGAATCCAGCCGCTTTAGCTTTTGGTTGGCCGTCAGCGCCGTGGCTTGTGCTGCTCTCTTGATTCTCGGTTATTACAGCATCCTCGGGGCTGCCAAGCTCGCGATCAAAGCGCTACCTGTCTCGGTCGATCAAACGATCGGAAATACAGCATTCAATTCCATGGATGTGGGGCGTAAGCTCGATTCGAATCATCCGGCGAGCAAATTGGTCGAGGAGATCGTCGACAAACTTAAGCCGCATGCAAAGATCCCCGACATGAAGTTCAAAGTCACGGTCGTTGAGGGGAAAGAGGTCAATGCTTTTGCGCTTCCCGGCGGACAGATCGTTGTCTATACGGGTTTGATTAAGGAGGCCAAATCGGCCGAGCAGATCGCGGGTGTTTTGGCTCACGAAATGTCCCATGCTACGCTCAGGCACGGGCTTGAACGCGTCGGTCAGTCGCTCGGTGTCGTTGCAGCAATCCAGTTGCTTGTGGGGGATGTCGGCGGGCTGCTCGCGCTGGGAGCTCAGGTTGCCCAAACATCGGTTTTGACAAGTTACAGTCGCACATCGGAGACCGAAGCGGATCTCGAAGGGGTTCGGATGCTGCATGCTGCGAAGATCGATCCTGAGGCGATGGCCGATTTTTTCCAGTTGCTCAAGGATGAAATGGGGGATCTGCCCGACGCGGTAGCTTGGATCAGCACCCATCCACAGCACGAAACGCGTGTCGAAAATATTAACAATCACAAAAAAACTTTGGCTCCAGCCCAGTACGAACCCTTGAAGCTCGACCTCAAAGCCGCTCAGGATGCGTTATAATCCGCTGGCTCACTGTTTTTAAAAATCATCATCGCGAGGTACGTGATGCAAGTCGATATAAGAAACCGTCCGTCGTTTGCGAATTTACTGGTTCAATTTCAGCCTGGCGAAAAGATCATTGCTGAGGCTGGCGCGATGGCGACGATGAGCGCCGATATCGAGATGAAAACCAAACTCAATGGTGGTTTCTTTGGGGCCATCGGTCGACGGCTCTTTGGTAGCGAGTCGATTTTCATCAATGAGTTCTCGTCGCCTTCGACAGGTGAATTGGTTCTAACGCAATCTTTCCCTGGCGATATCGTCTGCACCGAGCTTCGGGGCAACACTTTGTTTTTGCAGCCTGGAGCCTTCATCGCCTGCGAACCGACTGTAAGAATGTCGCTCGCTTGGGCGGGGATTCAAAGCTGGATCGCTGGCGAAGGGTTGTTTCGATTGAAGCTATCAGGAAATGGTCGGCTCTGGTTTGGAGCTTACGGGGCCATCTTCGAGCGCGAAATCACGGGTGAGCACATCGTCGACTCGGGGCACTTGGTCGCTTACGAGCCATCGATCTCGATCAAGGTTGGAATGGCCGGCGGGATCTTTACGAGTTTCTTCTCTGGCGAAGGATTGATCACTCGCGTCCGAGGCCAAGGCAAAATCTACATGCAGTCACGTTCCTTTGATGGACTGGCAGCATGGACCAATGCTCATTTGTGGTAGTCTTTTTAAAACCGGATTGATCTATCATGCGACACCAAATGCTATGCCAACCTGCGGCAACTGCAGTTCAGTTCGAGTTCGATCAAGGCGAGTCGATCACCTGTGAAGTTGGCGCGATGATTGCGATGACCTCTGGTTTGACCGTCGAGACGACTTCCAAAAGTAAAGGGGGTAGTGGCGGAATCATCAAGGGTCTCAAGAGAATGTTCTCAGGGGAAAGCTTCTTTCTGAACCACTTTACCGCACAGCAACCGAGCCAATCGCTGTTGATTGGGCCGACGCTCTTGGGTGACTGCATCCATCACACGATGCGAGGCGGGACGATGATCGTCCAAGGCTCGAGTTGGTTGGCTTCGACGCCAGGCATCGACATCGATACGAGTTGGCAAGGCTTTAGCTCGGCACTCTTTAGTGGAGAGTCGATGTTCTGGGTCAAATGCTCTGGGGGAGGAGAACTGTACCTGTGTAGCTATGGTGCAATCCATTGCGTCGAGGTCAAAGGCAATTACACCATCGACACAGGCCATATCGTCGCTTTCGAGGACTCCTTAAAGTTCAACATCGGCAAAGCTAGTCGCAGCCTGATTGGAAGTTTCTTGGGAGGTGAAGGCTTGGTCTGTAAATTCCAGGGCCAAGGAAAACTCTACTATCAGAGCCACACACTCCCTTCGCTCGGTAGCCTCTTGGGTCCGAAGCTCAAGCCAAAATAGGAACGAAAAACCATGACATCGAATCTTCATTACGAAATCCAACTTCGACCTGATTTTTCGCTCCTGAAGGTTTCCTTGGAGCAAGGTCAGAAGGTTTATGCAGAGCCATCGGCCATGGCAGCCATGAGCCCGAACCTCAAGCTCAAGGCGGGCTTTAAGGGTGGAGCGCTGAAGTCTTTAGGTAGACTCATGGGCGGCGAGAGCATGATCGTCAATACCTTCAGTGCCGAGAGTGGGCCAGGAGAAGTCCTGTTTGCTCCAGGGCACATGGGGGATACCCAGCATTACCGACTCACGGGTGGATCTTTGTATTTGCAACGTGGGGCCTACATGGCCAACAGCGAAGGGGTCGAGATCAGCGGCAAGTGGCAAGGAGCCAAAGGTTTCTTCAGTGGAGAGGGTTTGGTGCTCTTGAAGGCCACTGGTACGGGCGATGTGTTTTTCAACTCCTATGGGGCGATTCTCGAAGTCGATGTTACCGACGACTACATCGTCGATACCGGTTACATCGTCGCGTTCGAGGATACCTTGCAGTACAGAGTGTCCGTCTTGCCGGGTCTGCGTGGAGGTGGCATCAAGCGACTATTCTTCAGTGGCGAAGGTCTGGTTTGTCGTTTTTCGGGTCAGGGCAAGGTTTGGGTTCAGACCCGCTATGTGATCCCGTTTTTATCTTGGATCGATAGTTTCCGCCCACGCAAAAACAAATAGTAACCCGTAGTAACCCGTAGGACGGGCCTCCGGCCCGTCTGATCTCATTTAAAATCCTAAGCATTGATTTGGCATGAAGCCCAATGGCCGCCTTGATCGAACAGGGCCATTAGGATTTGAAGATTGAAAACACGGAGAGACACAGAGAGCATAGAGCTTTACGCTCGAAAAACTCTGACGAAACAAGTAGGGGAAACATCCCTTTGATCAGGCGATCCACTCTGGGATGACTCGACCGTGGACATCGGTGAGTCGAAAGTCGCGACCGGCATAACGGTACGTTAGCTTGGTGTGATCAAAGCCCATCATGTGCAGCATCGTTGCGTGCAAGTCGTGCACATGCACTCGGTTCTCGACTGATTTGAAACCGAACTCGTCGGTCGCCCCATAAGCCTGCCCACCCTTGACTCCACCACCAGCGAGCCAAACCGTGAAACCCCAGTGGTTATGATCGCGACCACTGATGGTTCCTTCGTTCGCCCCCTTTTGAGGAAGTTCGACCGTCGGTGTTCGTCCGAATTCTCCACCCCAGAGGACCAACGTCTCATCGAGCAAGCCGTGTTGTTCCAGGTCGGTAAGAAGCGCTGCGATCGCTTGATCGGATTCCCCGGCGAGCTTCTTGTGCCCTTCGAAGATCTTGTCGTGATTGTCCCAAGGTTGACCTTGGCCGTGCCACAGTTGCACGACGCGTACCCCGCGCTGAATGAGCTTTCTTGCGATGAGCATTTGCCGACCTTGAACACCAGGTCCATACATATCCAGGATGTGTTTAGGCTCCTTGGATACATCAAACACATCCATCGCCTCTTCTTGCATACGGTAAGCCAATTCCATCGATTGGATGCGAGCTTCGAGCATCGGATCGTTGGTTCTTTCGCGAATATGTTCGGCGTTCATCCGCTGGATGATGTCCAGTTCGCGACGCTGCGCGGTGCGCGATAGTTTGCGGTTGACCACATTTTCGACGAGCTTCTCGACGCTCTCGTGCTTGGTGTCGATGTAGGTGCCTTGATAAATCCCTGGTAAAAAACCGGCTTGCCAGTTTTGTGACTCTTGGATCGGATAACCGCCTGGGCACATCGCGATGAAGGCCGGTAGGTTTTGGTTATCGGTACCTAGTCCGTACGTGAGCCACGAACCAAAGCTTGGTCGCACCAGTCTTGGTTCCCCGCAATTCATCAGTAGCAGTGAGGGTTCGTGGTTGGGGACATCGGCATGCATCGAACGCACGACACAGAGCTTGTCGGCGTGGGCACTGGCGGTCTTTTCAAAGAGTTCGCTTGCCCAAAGCCCCGATTGGCCATGTTGCTTGAACTTGAAAATCGATGGGTAGAGATTTCCTGTTTTACGTTCCGTTCGAGGGGTTTCACCAGGCAGTTCTTTCCCTTCGTACTCGGCGATCTTGGGCTTTGGATCCCAGGTGTCGATATGGGAAGGCCCGCCGTTGGCGAAGATATGGATCAGATGCTTTGCCTTGGCCGGAAAATGAGGTGCCTTGGGCAAAAGAGGATTGGGCGAATTTTCGCTAGCGGCTAACGACTGCATTAGGCCGCTTAGGGCGATCGATCCGAGTCCAAAGCCGCTGCGCTGGAGCATTTCGCGGCGCGACCAAGGTGCAAATCCCGAGTTTGTCTTATCGTCGTTCATAAAATTGATCTTTGTGAGGGCGTTGGAGTGATTAATCGATAAAACAAAATTCGTTGGTCAGCAATAATGCTTGGGCTGCTTGCTCCCAAACCCCAAGGGGTTGGGCCAACTCACCTCGAAAGTCCCGTTCGCTGTTCCCTTTGGAACGTGTCTCGTCGGGAGGGAGGATACGGACTTTCCATTCGAAGGTGTCCGAGTTTGCGTCGGTGTTGCTGTCAGTGACAAAGTCGATCGTATCTCCAGGCTCGACATGGATGTCATCGACATGGGTCGGGTGACTCGAATGCAGCACCGTCCATTGACCTATTTTTTCTTTACCCCGCAGAACGATCGTTCCACGCACTCCGTTGCCTTGCTCGGCAGGATGCCTCAAGAGTCCACGGACCCGCAGGTCGGCAGACTCGGTTGCCGTCCAGCGGCGAACGACCGATTGATCGAGCCTTCCGCCGGGATGGCCTCCTTGGGCGCTGAGAAATGCCCAGTCAAGCTTTGGATCAGGAAGCTCATCGTTGGTACCTTGCCAACGTTTTTGATGGAATCGGGGAAGCGACTGGAAGTTTTCGATCAAGCCCGTTTCGGGGTTGATGTTGGCTGTTCCATAGGACCAGTGATTCTCTGGAAGATCCGGTGCGGAATCCCCCGATGCTTGCAGGATCTCCAAAAACCATTGCTTTTCTTCGGGTCTTGGGGCTCTGGCCAGTACGCGTTTAAACAGAGCATCGATGCCAGCATCGGTACCCAGCGATGATGTCTCTTGGCCGACTGTGCCGAGCATTGCCAGAACCATATCGCTGTTCATGAGCACGAGGCCCTGCTGAGGTACGGTCGTTTGAGACCGCATAGGGGCATGCGCATCGGGACTTGCCAAATCAAATGTCCGAAACAGTTGCGGTAGATTCTGCCGGTCGATGTAGGCATACACTGTTCTGCGTTTCGGGAATGGTGCATCGGTGATTTTCACGCTTGGTCCACCGATTGCAGGATCGAGTTGGCCTGTTGAAAGGAGCAATGCGTCTCGAAGGGACTCGAAATCCATTCGTTTGCGTTGGCCTCGCCACCAAAGCTTGTTTTCCGGATCGATTGCAAAGGCCTCTTCGCGATGAAAACTTTGTTGTTGGTAGGTACGGCTCAATACCATCCGCCTGATAATCTTCTTAGTCGACCAACCTTGTTGCATGAAATCCCAAGCCAGTGCATCTAGAACAAACTGTTGCACCGGAGGATCGCAACGGATACCAAAGTCGCTGGGAGTGTCGACCAGGGGCACGCCAAAGACCCAGCCCCAGAGTCGGTTGACATACACACGGGCCGTTAGAGGGTTCTTCGGATCGACAATCGCATCGGCCATCTCGAGCCTGCCGCTACCGGTCTTCATTTCAGCTTTCACATGGCTTGCGAGAAATCCGAAGAATTTCCTGGGGACTTCTGGGCCGTGGTTGCCTGGATTGCCTCGGATGAAGATCTTGGTGACCCCTTGTTCGGGTTTGTCGACGAGTCGCATCGGTGATGGATCGCCCAGTGGTTCGGTGCTATCGAGCATTGCACCGTGAAGAGAATAGTAGTCGGCCATGCTCACTGGATCGAATTTGTGATCGTGGCATCGGGCGCAGGCGGCTGTTACGCCCATGAGTCCGCGTGTGATTAGATCGATTCGATCATCGGCGATATCGTGGGGATTATTCAGGAATCGTCTGCCCAGGGTGAGCATCCCCATCGCATCGAGGTTGCCGGCTTTGTTTTCCGGATCGGTTCGATCGGCAATTAATTGGGATCTGAGGAACTCGTTGTAAGGAACATCTGTGTTGAAGGATCGAATCAACCAATCGCGGTATTTGAAAGCATGTTCGTATTCGCGGTTCTCCTGAAATACGTAACCCTTGTTGTCCGCATAGCGAGCGACATCCATCCAGCGGCGAGCCATCCGCTCACCAAAGTGGGGTGACTGCAAAAGCGAATCGACCAATTCGACGTACCAGTTTTCGGATGGGTTTTGAGCGATCTGTTCAATCTGTGAATGAGTCGGTGGCAAACCGAGCAGATCGTAGTAGAGTCGCCTTGCGAGGGTTCGGCGATCTGCCAGGGGGGAGAAGCTCAGGCCTTTGGCGGCGAGCTTTTGGGCAATCGAACGATCGATGATGTCCGATTCGTTTCCTAAATCGCCCATGGGCGGCAATTCCGCAGGCGCCTGGATTGGTTGATAGGCCCAGTGCGAAGCGGCCTTCTGAGCGATGCTCATCGCAGGTTCGTTGGTGCTGGGCAGATCCTCAATGCGTGGGTCGATCGCACCTTCGGCGATCCATTGTTTGAAGTCAGCGATTTGCTGATCGGTGAGCTTACCATCGGGGGGCATTTGAAAGCCTGAGTCGTTGTACTCGATGGCTTTAATCAGTAGGCTCTCGGACGGTTTTCCGGCCAAGAGAGCCGGGCCCAAGGTTCCGCCTCTGGCTATTGATGGAGCCGAGTCTAGACGCAGTTTACCCCCCAGTTCACCAGGTTTGGTTTGTGTGCTGTGGCACTCGTAGCAACGCTCGACGAGCACAGGCCTGATTTTGGACTCGAAGAAATCGAGTTTGGGGTCCTGGGCGATAGCCCATGGGATTAGGCAGTTGGCCAGCAAGAAGAACAATGGTGCAAAACGCATGGAGAATATTTTTGGGGTAGGGGAGGGTAGCCAAGTTGCTTAGTGAGACTATCGGCTAGTCGCTGGTGATTCGGCCAAGTTTGCCCGACCAAGCTTCATTTTTTGGGGGCAGAACCTGCGAGTCGAACCAAAGAGGACTGGTGTATTGTAGATAAAATCCAAAGAAAACCAAGCTTGAAGGGGGCTTGCTAAGGTTTGCGTTTCCCTGGTTTGGCTTTATTGGTTAAACTAGTGGCCCGGGTCGGAAAATCGACTGTCGCTGTGGCGAAATGGCAGACGCATTGGACTTAAAATCCAAGGACCTCTTAAAGGGTCGTGTGGGTTCGACTCCCACCAGCGACACTCCGAAGTGCAGAAAACTGGACGATGATTGCATGAATCGAATCGCAGTGGTCGGAGCTGGCATCAGCGGGCTTGCGACCGCTTGGTATCTGACGCGTGATGGCCACCGCGTCGAGGTCTTTGAAGCTCAGGATCGCATCGGCGGTGTGATCGATACCCTTGAGGCGGATTTCTCTGGCAGCAATCTCGGTGATTCGCTCTTAATCGAATGCGGGGCGGACAACTTTGCAACGCTCATGCCCGATGCTTGGGGTCTGGTTCGACAGATGGGTTTGGAGTCCGAGTTCATCACCCCCAAGAAAGATTATCGGATCGCTCAAGTCGTTTGTCGGGGGCGTTTGTATCCGATCCCTAATGGCTTTTCCCTCATGCAGCCGACGCGTATGGGTTCGATCTTAGCCACACCGATCTTGAGTGTATCGGGAAAGGTGCGGGTGCTCAAAGAAGCGTTTGTTCCGGCCAAACTCGATAGCCAAGATGAGAGCGTCGAGTCGTTTGCGGTTCGGCGTTTAGGACGTGAGTGTTTCGAGCGACTCGTCGAGCCCATTGTCGGTGGAATTTTTACCGCCAAGGCCGATAAGCTGAGCATGCAAGCGGCCATGCCACAATTTTTGCGGATGGAACGCGAGCATGGGAGTTTGATTCGAGCGGCATTTGCTAAGCGTCGGCAGCAAACCGCTGAGAATCGATCCGCTCGAGAGGCTTCGGGAGCTCGATATGATCAATTCACTGCGCCGAAGTTGGGGATGAAGTGGTGGTTGGGGAAACTCGCAGAGCCGCTTGGTGAGCGTCTCCATTTAAACCACCGGGTTGAAATGCTCGAACGTGACGGTGATTCAACTTGGACTCTTCGAGTGGTAAATCAAACGGATAAGTCTTCGCGAATCGAGAGGTTCGATAAGGTTTGCTTGGCGGTTCCGAGTTATGCAGCCGGTGCGCTTCTGAAGAACATCGATGCAGAGCTAGCAAGTGGACTTGAGTCGATCCAGTTTGCCTCGTCTGCCATTGCGGTACTTGCACTCAGGCGTGATGAGATTCGGCCTGAGGCCCTTTGTTTTGGATCGATTGCTCCGACGATCGAAAAGCGGAATTGTTTAGCGATCAGCTTATCGAGCGAGAAGTATGCTGGACGTTGTCCAGAGGATACGGTGATTATGAGAGCTTTCATGGGAGGCGCGGTGCGTCCTGAATTGCTTGAGCATTCCGACGAGAAACTGTTGGAGTTGGCGTTTGCCGAGGTGAAGGCGCTGTTTGGTATTCAAACAAGGCCTAGTTATCAGCGACTTGTGCGTTGGAACCGGGCTATGCCCCAGTACCATGTCGGTCATGTGCAGCGAGTCGCAAGCATTAGAGAGCAGATCTCGAAGTATCCTGGGTTGGCCTTGGCAGGGAACGCCTATGATGGTGTTGGTATTCCGCAGTGCATCCGCGGCGCCAAGCAAGCAGCGACGATGCTGGGTACAAGAGTTTTGAAACACAGAGACACAGAGAGCACAGAGTTTGGGGCTAGTTGAGTGCTCTCGTAGGTGGTACTTACCTCATAGGATTAGTAGCCTGTATCTATTTGAACTCAAGCAATTGGCTCATCACATCGATCAATACCGATTCGACCGACGGATCGACGCAACTCGAAGACTGCTGGGTTTCGTATCCACCTTCGCTGTAGGCGATCTGGGTTCCGATATAACCCGGCCCATAATCGCCATAAGCTGCCATCATCACTTGAAGGTCGGGTCGCATTTTTTTGGCCGCCAATTGATATTCAACGAACAACTCGCCGGGCATGTGCAGGCACCTGGCTTTGCCAACACCTAAGCAAGAGATATCGATCTTATGTCCAGCTTGGACTCGTCTGAGATAAGCAAGTTGGTCTGCTAGTGATACATAGCCTCTCGGTTTCACTTCTTTGAGTTTCGAGACAAGATCGTCTTCGATAAGATGCCGCGCTGTTGGTAATGCCACCGGGATGCTCTTCCATGTGATATCCTCGGAGGACAGCGGTGCTTTTTGAGTGCTCGCGTGGGCTTGACGCATTGCATCTGCAAGACGGGTGGCAAGGATCATTCGATTGGTTTCAGAGCCATCGTTGTACTTACCAGCGGTGACATTACCGCCGGCACCGTTGAAGTGCACGTGCAGAGTATTGTTCAGATCCTGGCCTCGAATGAAGCGAGCGATGCCTGGGAAATCAGGGCTGGGAATTCCGCGAAGGTAATAACTCTGTGGATGGCAAGCGTAATAGCTAAGTACGGCGACGGGTTGATCCTCTTTCCAAAAGCTCAGCAGTGTCACTACCGGATCGATGACACCCTCGGGTTCGGCTCGAACCGCTGGATCTTTGGTCGAACTGGTTCGCGTTGCGCGAATTTTCCCATCAGGGCCAGCGATTCGGCGTTGGCTGGCAACCTCTTTGACGACCGCTTCACCGACGCCATAGTGGGTAAGTGTCACTGCGTTTGGAATGGCTGCTTGAATTGCTGCAGCGGTTTTCTGAATGACTTCCCTGTGGAAATCGCCGTCGAATCGCGAGTAGCCTTGGATTTGTAACTCTGCGATGATTTTTTCGGCGGTGAAATCGCAACCCGGTGCGTCGTGTTGGTGAAGTGTATGGACAGCGACTCGCTCGGGGATGGTGCCGGCAGCCTTAGCCAATGCCTCGCGAAATGCATCATGCCCTTCGTTGGCGATCCCGATCCAATCGACGGCGCACAGGACGATAGGTTCATCAGCCCCTAAGATGACGATGCCTCGGCAACGCAACGTCATCTCATCGATCCTGCGCACAGGTTGATAAGCCATCGCTGAGCCAACCGGAGGTGTTGCATCGACATCGAAAAGCGCGATCTTGATCGGCTCACCGCCTTGTGCGATGCTTATGGAATAGAGCATCAAGAGCGCAAATGCGAGCGACCAGATTGACCGATTGGTTATCATGATTTTTGGTTGTTTGTTGGTTGTTTGTTCATAAGCCATTAGGGCTGGCAAATCCGAAGCAAACTCCTGGTTGACCTATAAAATTCAGTGTGCCGGCCCTCCAGGCCTTATGATCCATCTTGGGTACAGATACCGGGGCCTAGAAGGCCCCGGCAGAGGATGTACCGGCCCTCTGGGCCTGAATACATTGTGGTGGTGATAAGCGTTTACCCACAAGGATTCCTGAAGAACCCATTTCTCAACTACTTCAGTGGTGAGAAGCTTGTAGGTTTCAGGAACCAACTTTTGACGCCACCTCCTGCGGTCAGCGATCCTCCGGCGGCTTTTTCCGAATCGGTGCGGACTTGATTCCAAGTTGGATCATCTCGGAAAGTACCGAAGGAAGCTTTCTGTGCTTCGGGGGATGCGTGAGTTAGGAAATACACCAGAGAGTTTCCTGAAGCGGGGAGATCATCGGCTATCTCCGCCTTGGCCTGCCCCAGCGGCGAGACTGCATCGAGCAATTCCTTTGCTTTGATCGATTCACCGCTTGCGATCGACCAATAGATGACATTGTTCATCCCGTGTTTTTTGAAGAGGTTTATCGTGTGATTGCGAAACCGATTGTTAAGTGCCCCGAGGTTGTTGGGAGTGGTGATGTAGGTTCGGAGTTCAAAGACTCGATTGCCTACGTTCTCGATCGCGAGTTTCGGCGAATAGTCGTTGGTGTTTAGAAAAATGCGAGTCACGGACTTGGTCGGTTTCTTTCCGTTGACTGCAGAAGCTTCATAAGCTGCTTGCCAATCAGGATCGGCACCGAATGCGGTCCAAGCCGCGTCGCAGGTTTTGCGATCGGCATGACGCACGAGGGTTACGACACGAGGATCAGACGCGTCGTTGGCGACCCAGGCACCGACGAGTTCGATCTTGTGTTTGCTGAGGAACTTGATCCCTGTGTTTTCCATGAGCTTGAGCAAGTCTGCTTGCCGGCCCTCTTCGGGCGTGTAAACGCGTAGTTCGTAAAGGGGGTCCTGGGCAGTGGCTTGGTCACCGATCATCAATCCTCCAAGAAAGCAAACAAGGAGCCATCCAAAAAACGTTTTCATGCTCTGTAACCTATGGGTTCTGGTTCGTGTGGGTGAATGCTTACGTTTCCCTAGGATGCAACGTACAATCATCGCTAGTATGGTTTGCATTATAACTGGTCTAGAGCCCTTTGGGTTGTTCCTCTTGGTGATGTCATGAGCAGTCGTTTTTATTGGCTTTGTGTCATCGTTCTTACGTGGTGTTTTTCTCAGACTGCTTTGCCCTGTGCGGATGCCCAGCAACAAACTCAATCGCTCGACTTACCAAGGAAACCCTTGTTGCATTTGGATGCAGTGCATTTAGCCAGAGTGCTTGGACAAAGCGATGTGGGGGAACAATCCGTTACGATTTGGCCCGATGCCCAGAGTCCTTTGCTGCGGTTTGTGGCCCAGAGACCTGAGCATGCACCCAAACTGATTGTTGGCGAGAATTGGGCAACGGTCAGGTTTGACGGAATCGACGATGCGCTTCGGCTTTACACTCCATCGGCTAGTTTGGGGTCGGCGAGTCTTTGGATGGTGCTTGCGCCTCACGGTAACCCCGGGGACTTTCGCGGTTTTTTTGCGACCAATGCTCCTGATCAGCGCGATTATGTCTCGGGGATCAACATCGACATGGGGCCTGGACCAAGCATGCGATGGGACACGACCAATGTCGAGGGGCGTGGCTTTTCAGGAATGCAGAACCTAAACCCTAACGGCGTTAAGTTCGGGACTTTGCAGATTCTTGAAGTCCGTATGGATCGCGAGCAAAAGCAAGTTGCACTACTGGTAAACGGTAAACAAACTGGCCAGCGACCGTGGAGCGGTGAGTCCATTTCGCTCGACCAGTGGACACTCGGAGCACGCTTCTACACCAACGGACCTGGGGATCAGCAAGTTCGCGGACATTCAGCTTGCGACATCGCGGAATTGATCGTATTTGAAGAGTGTTTGTCGAGCGAACAATCGCAAGAAATGTATAAGCGTTTAGAGGCCAAGCACCGGAAACTTGCCGAGCTACTGCCCGAACAAATCCGGAATATGAAAGATTCGGATGTACTGGTTAAAATTGAAAATCCCCCTGAGTTGCAGATGCTTCAAAGTGGATTCGATGTGCATCGCATCCCATTAGAACTGACGAACGTCAACAACGTTTTATATAGGCACGATGGCGTTTTGGTAACGCTCGGTTACAACGGGGATGTTCACTTGCTACGGGATACCAACGCCGATGGTCTAGAGGATCAGGCGATGGTCTTTTACAAGAATCAGGGAGCCCTTCGAGGCCCGATCGGAATGGTGCTGACCAAGCCCGATGACCCTCGTGGATTTGGGGTGTTCGTATCGAGCAAGGGGAAGGTCTCGTTGCTTTTGGATAGAGATAAAGATGAACGATGCGATGAAGAGATTGTGGTGGCCAAGGGTTGGGAAGAGATCGCTCAGAATGTCGATGCAGTCGGATTGGCCATGGCACCCGATGGTTCGCTTTTCTTTGGGCTTGGAGCTGCAAACTACGCGAATGCTTATCTCGTGGATGATAAGGGTTCTAGCAAGTTCGATCTCAAGAGCGATCGCGGAACGATTCAAAAGGTCTCCCCAGACTTTACGAAAAGGGAGACGGTTTGCACAGGAGTTCGCTTTCCAATCGGGATTGCTTTTGGTCCCGATGGAGAGTTGTTCTGCACCGATCAAGAAGGAGCGACTTGGCTTGCCAACGGAAATCCGTTTGATGAACTTTTGCATATACAGCAGGGCAAGCATTACGGGTTTCCGCCGAGGCATCCGCAGTTCAATCCTAGCGTTATTGATCAGCCGTCGTTATTCGATTATGGCCCGCAGCATCAATCGACCTGTGGTCTTTTCTTTAATCCGCTCGGGGATTCCGAGTTGGGTGGTACAAGCAAACGCTTTGGTCCTAGGACCTGGGGTGGAAATGCGCTTGTTGCTGGAGAGTCGCGGGGGAAGATTTGGAGAACTCAGATTGTCAAATCCAATCATGGATACATTGCTCAATCGCAATTGATTGCCTGTTTGCAAAAACTCACGATCGATTCTTGCGTTTCACCCGATGGGGATTTGGTGGTGGCTTGCCACAGCGGCCCACCGGATTGGGGTACAGGCCCAGCGGGTCTTGGGAGTCTTTACAAGGTCAGAGCGTTGGTCGGTAGCACTCCACGTCCCGCGCTGGCTTGGCGCAGTTCTCCTAGTGAAATCACTATCGCGTTTGATCAACCACTGGATCCGACGCGTTGGAAGGATTTGGCCAAGAAGATCCGAATTGAAACAGGGATGTATGTCAGGGCAGGGGATCGTTATGAGAATCTCATACCGCCCTATGCAGTGGTTCAATCTCAACTGGTGGCATCGCGCAAGTTACTTCCTGTAACGAGCATTGGATTGAGTCCCGATTTGAGGACACTAACGATCGGTTTTCCGCAGGTTTCCGAGTTGCAACATGTTGCCGTATCACTGCCGTCTAGTGAGGATCCAAATGAACTCAGTGGGTCGATCATAGGAGACCAAGCTAGTCGGATGATGCAGGTTCAAGAAACCGAGATCGATGCGGCACCCTTTGGGGTCGCAGTTCAGTGGATACCCCAAGGTAGTGAATCGCCAAGCTGGAGTGGCTGGTTACCTCATATTGATTTGGCGGTATCGAAGTCACTTACTATCGGCAGCGCCGAAAACGATCGCTTGTGGGAATTGATCAGGGAACCTGGCAAGTTGTTACTGAATACTCAACTGGATTTGCGAGGGATTTACAGGCCCAAGATTCAGCCTGGGGCGAAGATCGATTACCAGTGGCCTGAGGAAATCGTAACGCTCAAGCTTGGGGCACAAGGTCATGAGTCCAACGAAAAGTTGAATTTAAGTGTTGGTAAGTTTGTGGCGGCGAACACGCTTGTGTTGGATATCGATCGGCAGGATCCAGCGCCGGAGTTACCATTTCAGTTCGCTAGTGTAGACGGGACTGGTCCTGTGACCCCTTTGAGTGTCACGCTTGAAAAGCCCCGAGGCGATGTCGACTTGGACATTTCCGTTTCAACGCAAGAGTTTGCCCAAGAGTTTCCGCTTGCTTTGTCGCGCTTTTTGATGCCGTGGGTTACCCAGCAGCCCGACAAGGACAAAGATGTCGTTGAGATCGCCAAGGTGCCTGAGCTCGAGGGAGGTAATTGGGGGTCTGGTCGGCGATTGTTTATGAGTGATTCGGTGGGTTGTTCAAAATGCCATACCGAGCCAGGATCGGGGTTGGATCCGAAGCTTGGGCCAGATCTATCGAATATGCCTTCGCGTGATTACGCTTCGAACCTTCGCGACATCTTGCAACCGAGCCATGCGATTAATCCAGAGTTTATTGGCCATCAGGTTCGGCTATTGGACGGAACGGTGCTGACAGGAGTTTTAAGAGAGCAGGGGGGTAAGTTGATTTTGGGGGACGCACAAGGTCACTTGCAGGAGGTGCTGCGTAGTGATATCGAGCAGATGGTTCCATCGAAGTTATCTATCATGCCGACAGGCTTGCTGGACAAGCTTGATAAGACGCAGATTCGCGATTTGATGACTTACTTGATGAAGCCGCCACCATCGATGCCACTGTCTGGGCCGATAGCAGCACCGAGCCTCAGGACCGCAGCACAAGTTGCGAAGGTGCTCGAGGGGAGCAAGAAGCTCGAAGGCGAGCTTCGTCGAATGAAAGTGGTTTTGGTGGCAGGTCCGAAGGATCATGGTCCTGCCGAGCACGATTATCCGGCGTGGCTGCTGCAATGGGGGCAATTGCTCACGGCGGCCCGTGAGTTGGATGTTCAGGTCGCTTGGGAGTTTCCCACCCAAGAGCAGCTCGCCGATGCGGACGTATTGATGTTTTTTCAGAAAGGGAGTTGGGATCAGGAGCGAGCCGATGCGATGGATGCGTTTTTCGCACGCGGGGGTGGCGCGATCTATTTGCATTGGGCGGTCAATGGCTCGGATCGGGTGGAAGATTTTTCTAAACGGATTGGGTTGGCTTCGTGGGGAGGGAAGATCAGTTTTCGGCATGGGCCATTGGATCTTCAGATCACCGACAGAGAGCATCCTATTATGCGAAACGTACCTGATTTGGATTTGCTCGATGAGAGTTATTGGAAGCTTACGGGTGATGTGGGTCGGATTGGATTGTTGGCGACCAGTAACGAGGATGGTCAAGCCACTCCGCAGATGTGGACTTATGAGCCCGGTGGAGGTCGTGTGTTTGTAAGTATACCGGGCCATTACAGTTGGACATTTGACGATCCGATTTTCCGGATCGTCGTGCTTCGAGCCTTGGCTTGGGTCTCCAAAGAGCCGATCGATCGATTCAACGAGCTCGTACCACTTGGAGCCAGGATGAAACGGTAGGCGGGCGAATCGGCAACTTCCTTGAGCAAAAGCCAAGCAGCCTCGAAAAATCCGCACTTGATGGCTGTTTTTGCGTAAAAAACGAACAGGGATCGCATGGAGATTCGATTTTTTCGAGGTTGTGGTGTATGGTTTACCGACAGGCAGACGAGTAAGACAGTCATCCGAGAATAAATCTCGGAACGAACCGCATCTCAAACGAAGGTACACCAATATGCTGATTTCCTTTTCCGTCAGCAACTTCCGCTCTTTTGGGGAGGAGGTGACGCTGGACATGGTTGCCAGTACCAAACTTCCGGATCACGCTGATCACCTGATCGAAATAGATGGCACTGACAAGCATGTCGTTCGTACTGCATTGCTCTACGGTCCTAACGCGTCAGGAAAATCGAACTTGATCAAGGCCATGGACTACGCTCAGTCGTTGATTTGGAAGGGAAGCCAAAATTTGTTCGCCACGCCTGAGCCTTTTCGGTTTGATTCGATGACGGCAAGTAAGCCGTCGTCGTTCGAGTTTCGGTTTATGGTCGGTAACGAGATTTTCACCTATGGGTTTGATGTGGGCCGGCGCGGCATTGAATCGGAGTGGTTGTGCTCGCTGCGAGGGTCAAGAGAAAAGATCATCTTTGAGCGAAATGCAAAAGGTCTGACCGAGGTTGGTGAGGGCGTTAAGTCATTATTTCCAGATGACGAAGAAATGTATCGTACATTGTCGGTGCTTTCTCAATTGCCGATCCGACCGAGCCAGTTGTTCCTTAGTCGAGCCAATTCACTTCCTGTAGAGAGTCTGGGAAGTACGTTGCGAGGAATCATTGAGTGGTTAACCGAAGATTTGATCATTCTTGAGGCCGATGTCCGCGCATGCAATATGCTTGAGCGTTTGTATTCTGACGATCTCTTCAAGGGATTTGCTGAGTCTTTTTTGTGCAACGTAGATACCGGTATTTGCGAATTAGTATTCCACGAACAGTCTCGCGATTGTCGAGACCATGAACGTGAAGTATTCCAGTATCATGGCGATGAAAATCACTATCCTTATTCGCGCTTTGGTTGCTCCGGTGATACTGACGAACGCATTGACCCTAGTGACCCTACGAAAGTCATCACGAGGCAATTGATGACACATCATCGAGGTAGCGACGGTGATATCCGATTCGCTTTGCCATTTAGTGAAGAGTCAGACGGAACTCAGCAATTGCTACACTATTTGCCCTATTTGCATCCACAACAAGGCAGAAGTCGTGTCGTTGTGATCGATGAGCTTGATCGAAGCTTACATCCCAAGCTTTGCTGGGAGCTAGTCAATTTCTTCACCAAAAGCTGTCCTGGTGTTAGACGCCAAATGATCGTCACCACTCACGAAGCACACTTGCTCGATCAAGACTTGCTTCGTCGCGATGAGTACTGGATGGTCGAGAAGGACGGGACTGGTCAGAGCAGACTAACGCCGCTAACAGATTTTAACGTTCGGAAGGATTTGAATTTACGAAAAGGTTACTTGCAAGGACGCTTCGACGCATTGCCAATTATTGGCGATATTTCATCGCTCGCCTCATGGCTGGGCTGTACCACCGAAGGAGTGAAAGAAGATGCCCAGAAAGAGACGCCCGCTTGATCGAACGACTGGATTAGTACGTGACAGCAGTATTGTTGTGATTGCGTGCGAGGATACGCACGCAGTCAAACAGTACTTTGCGAAGTTTCGAACTCGACGCGTTCAGTTCAAAGTACTTCCAACGGAGGAAGGATATTCGTTACGGTACATCCGTTCTAGTCGCTCTTGCACTTCGCCTCATTCGCGACTGCTTTATTTGTTCGCTTGTACCCATACGCCGCTGCAGGGCAATGTCTTTCAATGCAGATAGACTCTGCGAGTCACATTGGGCAAAAACTCGAAAGACCTCTGGTTGTTCACGAATGCGATCTGCCAAGGCCTCTGGTATTCGGCCAGCTAACATCAATAACTCATCTTTGTCTGACTCTAGAACCGTAGCGAGTCGATGAACCAGTGATTCAGAGGCTGTTCCGTCAAAATCCAGGCGTCCACGTTCGACTTTGCTCAGATACGAAAAGCCGACCCCAACCAAGGGCGCGAGTTGGCGGAGGGAATAGCCTTTTGCCTTGCGGAGTTCACGAATTCGGTCGCCGAATTTGTTCATCTTCATTCCCTGCTTGTTCCAATGCGCCTAGCATTGTACGATTGTAGCAGCTTGCAGGCAACATGTGGCCATGCTAGAAGGACATTTACACAATCACCCCATTGATGGAGCGAACGGTTGAACGCGGTCGAGATCGAAGAAGCAGTCAGTAAGCTGGTCGAAGAGTCGTTCAACGCGGCTGAGTTTTCGTACGCATTCTTGGAGGCGTTCGGCAACAAGACTGCGACCCTTCAGCGCCTGCGCAGCGTCGGAAAGAGCTCGACGAACAAGACGGACGTCGCGGGCGACGGAATTCATTCCGTGCTTCAGCGAAACAACATCCACATCGCCACGTGCTCTGCGGGTGGCCCCGACGCTGTCGCTGGACTGCTTAAACGCTTGGTGGTTAGTCCTGCCACAAGCAGACACAAAGCGAAGTTCGCCTTAGCAACGGACGGGCATACGGTTCACGCGGAATGTCTGAATTCGGAAGAACCGCCCTTGGTGTGTGAGTTCAAGGAACTGGCTGACCACTTTGGTTACTTCCTGGAGCTTGCCGGGATCTCGACCGTTCGGCAGATCCGTGAGAACGCCTTCGATATCAAGGCGACTGGGCGACTAAATCGCTTGTACGTCGAACTGCTGCGCAACAATCCGGACTGGGATGGGGACGAGCGGCGAGAAGAGCTCAACCACTTCTTCGCGAGATTGATCTTCTGCTTTTTCGCGGAAGATACGGGGATCTTCAACGGCACCGCGCTCTTTACTGAGACCGTTCGTCAGATGAGCGATCCGAGCGGCGAGAACACCGATTTTGTTCTTGCCGAGGTCTTCCGCGCTATGGATGTGCCGACGAAGGCACGCGACGCGGCCAAGCTGCGTCCATGGGCGGGCCAGTTCCCGTACGTCAACGGAGGATTGTTTGGAAATGCAACCAAAGCTCCTCGCCCCGCTTCGGGGAGAGGGGCGGGGGGTGAGGGGTTGGGCACGGTTCCAAAGTTCACGCAGATCGCACGGTCTTATCTGTTGCACATTGGCTCGCTCGATTGGACACAGATCAATCCTGACATCTTTGGTTCGATGATCCAAGCTGTTGCTGACGACGAGGAGCGAGGGGCGCTCGGTATGCACTACACGAGTGTGCCGAACATTTTAAAGGTTCTCAACCCGCTGTTTCTTGATGACTTGCATGCGCAGTTAAAGGAAGCTGGCAAGAACCCTCGCAAGTTGCTCAATCTTCGCAAGCGATTGGCTCGAATTCGTGTCTTCGATCCAGCTTGCGGAAGCGGCAACTTCCTAGTCATCGCGTACAAAGAGATGCGCAAGATTGAAGCCGAGATCAATATCCTGCGAGGAGAGCCAGATAGGGCCTCGGAGATTCCGCTCACCAACTTTCGAGGAATCGAACTAAGGCACTTCGCTGTAGAAATTGCTCGCTTGGCACTCATCATTGCCGAGTACCAATGCGATGAACTATACCGAGGACAACGCTTGGCGCTTGCAGAGTTTCTTCCTCTCAACAAAGAGAACTGGATCACCCATGGCAATGCACTTCGTTTGGATTGGTTGAAGGTTTGTCCTCCGACCGGAACTGGCGTCAAGCTGGTTGAAGATGATTTGTTTCAAACGCCACTCGATCAGCCGGAGTTTGATTTTGAAAACGAAGGTGGGGAGACGTACATCTGTGGAAATCCACCGTATCTTGGAAGCAAGTGGCAGACAGGCTCGCACAAAGCTGATCTCGAAAATGCCATTAACAGTCGGATACCGCAGTGGAGAACTCTCGATTACGTTGCAGGTTGGTTCGTTAAAGCTATTGAATACGGCAACCAGTGTAGTACTAAAATTGCGTTCGTCGCTACGAATTCGATCGTACAGGGGCAACAAGTCCCGACACTTTGGCCCGCTATAACAAAATCTGGGCACTCAATTGTATTTGCAAAGACATCATTTCAATGGTCAAACTTGGCGAGCAATAAGGCAGGTGTAACTGTTGTTATTATTTGTCTGGCTAAACAAGTCGGTGCACTAAGGCTACTTGAGACTTCCAATGCTAGTGGTGAAACGATTGTCAAGCAGGTTCAAAACATTAATCCGTACTTAATCCCTGGTGATGACATTGTGGTCATTCCCGCGAACAAGATGATGTCCGGTTTGCCGGAGATGGCAAGAGGGAATTCTCCAACAGATGGCGGGCACCTACTTTTAGAAAGAGAAGACGTCAAATGCCTTGGGTTGTCCGAAGTCCAGGTCGAAGAATTCATTAAACCATTTGTTGGGGCGAAGGAACTTGTCGCGAATCGCCCCAGATATTGCATCTGGATTGAGGACGCACGAGTTCCAGCCGCCCTCGAGGTTGAAGCGATACGTGAACGGGTTGAGAAAGTGTCTGCCTTTCGGCTTTCCAGTAAGAAGGACGCAACAAAAAGAGCAGCAGCGTGGTCTCACCGATTCGACGAAAGAAAACCGTTGGCTCGACAACCGATTCTCTGCGTACCAGTTATTAGTTCCGAGAATCGTGAGTATTTGCCAATCGATCTACTGCCAGCAAGAACAGTGGTTTCGAACAAGGCATTTACTTTGCCAGGTAGTGATCTGTTCTTGTTGGCTTTGATCTCGTCTAGGTTGAATACTGCGTGGGTTTCAACAGTATGCGCAAGAATGAGAACTGATTTTTCATATACCAACACTCTCGGTTGGAATACTTTTCCGGTCCCGCCACTCACCTGTGAGAACAAAGCGGATCTAACTCGCTGCGCTGAGAACATCCTACTTGCTCGCGAAGCCCATTGGCCCGCGACGATCGCGGAACTCTACGATCCAGAAACGATGCCGGACGACCTTCGAGCCGCTCACGATCGCAATGACGAAACGCTCGAACGCATCTACATCGGTCGCCGATTCAAGAACGACACCGAACGGCTCGAAACGCTTTTCCAGCTCTATACGGAAATGGCTAGGGGGAAGAATTAGGAATGAGGAATTACGAATTAGGAATGGATCGATGAGCGAGCTGATTCTTTACACGACTGAGGACGGCGTAAGTCGGCTGCAACTGCGAGTCGAAGAAGGGACGATTTGGCTGAGTCAGGCCGAGATCGCCGAGCTGTTTCAGACGACCCCGCAGAACATAACCACGCATGTGCGAACGATTTACAGCTCAGGCGAGGCGATCGAAGCGGCAACTTGTAAGGAATCCTTACAAGTTCGAACCGAGGGAGACCGTCAGATCCAACGCACTATTAAATACTACAACCTCGACCTAATCCTGGCGATTGGCTATCGAGTTCGTTCCCCGCGTGGCATTCAGTTTCGCCAGTGGGCTACGACACACCTGCGGGAATTCCTGGTCAAGGGATTTGTGATGGATGACCAGCGACTGAAGGACCCGAAAGGCTGGGATTACTTCGACGAACTGCTGGCACGCATTCGTGAGATTCGCGCCTCTGAGAAGCGTTTCTACCAAAAGGTGCGGGAACTGTTTTCGCTCAGCAGCGATTACTCTGCCGACGATACTTCCACGCAGCTCTTCTTTGCCGAGGTTCAGAACAAACTGCACTTCGCGGCGACCGGTCAAACAGCTGCTGAAATCATCGTCAGCCGCGCCAATCCAGATCAGGCGAACATGTCGCTGACGAATTGGAGTGGTAGTCGAGTTCGTAAGCACGATGTAATCATAGCCAAGAACTATTTGACCGAAGATGAGGTAGACACACTCAACCGCTTGGTCGTCATCTTCCTTGAGCAAGCCGAGCTAAGGGTTAAGCGCCGCAAGGATTTGACGCTGGAGTTTTGGCGAAAGAACGTGGATGACTTACTGCGTTTCAACGACAAGCTCGTGCTTGATGGCCCCGGAAAGGTCAGCCGAGAGGACATGACTCGGATTGCATACGAACGCTACGAAGCTTTCGATGCTCAGCGTCGCATCACCGAGGCTGCGGCAGCGGACGCAGAAGATCTCCGCGAGATTGAAAATATTGAACAAGACCTGAAACGTAATAAAAAGAACGATCGAGAGAGTTCCTGATGAACCAGCCCAAACCTAAAACAATGCCTGGCGTAAGTGTCAGCTATGCGGGCAGCGGCCAGTCCATCACATCGAACGCGATGGGAATGCGTGCCATGCAGCAGCGTGTGTGGCAGTTTCGTGGCGAGCAGTACCTGCTGCTCAAGTCGCCGCCAGCGTCGGGCAAGAGTCGAGCGCTGATGTTCGTGGCGCTCGACAAGCTGCATCGCCAAAACCTGAAGCAGGCGATCGTGGTCGTACCTGAAAAGTCGATTGGTGCGAGCTTTGGTAACACTCAGCTAGCCAAGGAAGGTTTCTTTACCGACTGGAATGTCGCTCCGCAATGGAACCTCTGCAACGCACCTGGTACCGACGGTGGCAAGGTTGACGCACTCGGACGCTTTCTGGCTTCCGATGATCGCTTGTTGGTTTGCACTCATGCCACGTTTCGTTTTGCATTTGAAAAGTTCGGTGTTGAAGCCTTCGACGATCGCCTAATTGCCGTCGACGAGTTTCACCACGTATCGGTAAGTGACGACAATCGTCTAGGCGAATTCGTGCGACAATTGATTGAACGCGATAAGACGCACCTGATCGCTATGACAGGCAGCTACTTCCGAGGCGATGCTGCGGCTGTGCTGATGCCTGAAGACGAGCGGCGATTTGTGACGGTGACCTACACGTACTACGAACAGCTTAGCGGTTACAAGCATTTAAAGCAGTTGGATATTGGGTACTACTTCTACTCGGGAAGTTACCTCGATGACTTGCCAAAGGTGCTCGATGAGAATGAAAAGACGATCATTCACATCCCGAATGTCAACAGCCGCGAAAGCACTCAAGACAAGCATAAAGAAGTCGAGCACATCCTCGAAACCTTAGGTGAGTGGTTGGGCACCGATGACGTTACTGGTTTTCAGCTTGTGAAAACATCGACAGGACGAACTCTGCGAATTGCGGATCTTGTGGACGATGAACCCATCAAACGAGAAAAGGTTGCGGCGGCCCTCCGTGATCCTGTAGGTCGCGAAAATCGAGATCACGTGGACATCATTATCGCCTTGGGGATGGCCAAAGAGGGGTTCGATTGGATTTGGTGCGAACATGCTCTGACCATCGGTTACCGCAGTAGCTTGACTGAAATCGTGCAAATCATCGGTCGATCGACACGCGATGCTGTAGGCAAAACAAAGGCGAGATTCACTAATTTGATCGCCGAGCCGGACGCAGGCGAGCAGGCCGTAACCGAGGCGGTCAACGACACACTCAAAGCGATCGCCGCTAGTTTGCTGATGGAACATGTGCTCGCACCTCGTTTTGAATTCCGTCCGAAGAAGCCAGCCGACGCTCCGAACGGAACAAATGGCCCCCAGCCGGGGTTGGACTACGGAACTGACGGATACGACGATGGTGGTTGCAATGTTGGCGTGGACCCTGTGACTGGCGGTGTTCAAATTGAGATCAATGGGCTCATCGAACCCGAGAGTGACGAAGCTACCCGAATCTGCCGTGAGGATCTCAACGAGGTATTGGCTTCCTTCGTTCAAGACACCCGCACCGTCCAGGATGGCTTGTTCAATGACGAGCTTCCACCTCAGGAAACGACTCAGCAGCGAATGGGGAAGATCATTCGCGAAAAGTACCCCGACTTGTCTGACCAAGACCAAGAGGCCATTCGGCAGCGCGCCGTCGCTGCCCTTAACCTGATTCAGATGGGTGGCAAGAAAGCAAGTGGCAGTGGTGCAACTTCGAACACGGCGCTGATCGATGGGATTCGTCGCTATGTAACTGATGTGCGAGATTTGAACGTCGATTTAATCGATTCGATCAATCCCTTCGGCGAGGCATACAACATTCTCGCTAAGACGATGAACGAAGAGCGATTGCGGCAAGTCCAGTCCGCGATCGCTGGCCGGCGAGTTCAACTGACCCCCGAAGAGGCTCGCGATCTAGCAAAACGTGCGTTAAAGTTTAAGAACGAACGTGGACGACTGCCTTCGATCACCAGCCAAGATGCGTGGGAACGACGCATGGCAGAGGGCATTGCGTTCCTGGCTCGCATGAAACAGGAGAAGGCTAGTGGCTAAAAAGAAGACGAAGGAAGCAGCATTTACGGATGATGATGATGCGCTTTTGGCTGAGCTTGGTGTTGAAACCGAAATCAAGCAGGATCAGACCTACACGGCCAAGCAAGAGCGGATTATCGCAGGGTTCGAAGACATTCAACGGTTCTATCGAGAGCACGAACGACTTCCACAGCACGGAGAAGGACGTGACATCTTTGAACGTCTTTACGCGGTCCGCTTGGATCGGATTAGAGAAAGCGCTGAATGCTTGGAGCTACTAAAGCCGATGGATACCGACGGAATTCTGAAAGATCGAATCTGCGAACCTTCCGAAGAGTACGAACTAGACAGCGACGACGAACTTTTGGAGGCGCTTGGTGTTATTCCCTCCGATAATGATATCACCACGATGAAGCATGTTCGTTCGGCAGCCGAACGCGATGCCGAGCGGAATGTTCCAGAGGAAGTAGCGCAGCGCAAGCCCTGTGAAGACTTCGATGCGTTTCGACTGGACTTTGAAGCGGTGCAAGCAGATCTCGAAACCGGCCGTCAATCAACCGAGTTGTTCAAGACCAGTAATCGGTCTCAAATACGCGAGGGCGACTGGTTCATCGTCGATGGCCAGAAGGCACTGGTCGCAGAGACAGGTGAGTGGTTCACGCCTGAACACGGTGAACGCGATCGACGTTTACGAGTCATTTTCGACAATGGAACCGAGTCAGATCTGTTGCTTCGTTCATTACGACGGGCGCTGAATAGAGACGAAAACAGTCGGCGAATCGTACCGCAACAAGCGGAGATTGAAGAGGACTTCAGCGACCTAGGGCCACTGTTCTCCAATGTTTTGAACGACGGCGACTCTGAGTCCGGCGCGATCTATGTTGCGCGAAGTCTCTCCGACAATCCATTTGTCCAAGAGAACCGTGAACTGCTACATAAGATCGGGCTGACCACCGGCGATCCTAAGAAGCGAGTGTCAAACGCTAAGAAGGAAACGACGTATCTCTTCGCTGCGGTGGAGTTGGTAGCTGTCTACCGCTTAGCGAACATCAACTGCAAAGCGTTCGAGTCGCTGCTTCACAAGTTCCTCGCACGCGCTCGTATCGACCTAGCTCTAGCCGATCGATTCGGCGGGAAGGTTCAACCTCGGGAGTGGTTCCTTGTTCCATTGCCAGTGGTGGAAAAAGTTGTCGAGCGGATCAAAGATGGTTCGATTAGCGACTATGTGTTTGATGTGGAAACCGCGAGTATGAAGCGACGAGGTAAGTAAATGCAAAACGGAACCTTCATCCGCGTTTTCGTCGCTAGTCCCGGAGACGTCCATCTGGAACGTGACGAAGCATGTCGCGTGATTCACAACTGGAATGCAGCACACTCGATGTCCCGATCAGTCCTGATCGAGCCGGTTCGCGTGGAGAGTCATTCCCATGCAGTACAAGGCGGACATCCCCAAGACCTGATCAATAGTCAGTTGTTAGATCGATGCGACTTGCTCGTAGCAATCCTTTGGTCGAGACTTGGAACTCCAACGAACTCAGACTTATCGGGAACAGTTCAAGAGATCAGAGAGTTCTCCGAAACGAAGGGCGCTGATCGAGTCCTTATATTCTTTTGTGATCGAGCATTTCCAAACTCGTGTGACCTCACTCAGGTTCAGGCAGTCCGCGACTTCAAAGACTCGATCAAGAGTAATGGTTTGTACACGCCATATACAGAGGTCGGAGAATTCGGATCGCTGTTTCGTCATCAGCTAGACCTCGCCATGAATCGAATTCTTGAAAGTAGCGAGTTCACCGCAGCAGCCGATCAGGTTACGCAGGGAACTGAGGTAGTTTTCCTACCAGAAGCAAATACGATTCTCGCTGCCGCCTCCATGTCTTCCCGTCCGGCCGTGATGATGAGCCGTATGTTAAGTGGAACAGAGCTGTATGCGGGTGAAGTAGGGCTCAATATAACCGGGGATGAACGATCCGAAGCCAGATGGGAGGGTGGGCTTGAGCAACTTGAGAGTTGTGGATTCCTGAAGGATGCTGGCTACAAACGAGAAGTATTTCGCCTGACAAACACGGGATTCGAAGCGGCTGATCACATTTGGTACGTCCTCGTTCTTCGTCAAATCAAAGCCTTGCAAACGCACGAACATTCGTACGTCAATTTTGATGACATTTCCTGCGGTCCATTCTTCGGGAGAAGTCTAGGCATCGACTTCCTTCGAGAAAAACTTCAAAGACTGGCCTCGATGAAACAGTTGGACATAGTCCTGGTTGATGGAGGGATCGGTGGTGCTAGACTCAACGACCTTGGTCGCAAAACCATTCGTGAGCACAGTTTCTTGGCGTTTGCCGAGCCCGAATCTTGCGAAAGCTGAATTGGACACAATTTGCAGCCGAACCGAAACCACTGAATTGACTCTATATCTATTAGGTACTTTCCCAAGGGCTTAACTCACGACAGGCGGCAATACTAGAAATGATCTCATGCGCATATTGCGACGCTTTCTGTCAACCGACGCGTGAGCATATCGTCCCAAGATGGTACAGCTTGACGCTGGGCAACTCAGAGACATTCAACGCCCGACAGCCATTTACGCAGTTGAAGGGCGACCTGATGGTCAAGGACGTCTGCGCATCATGCAACGGTGGAGTGCTCAGCAAGCTGGATGCTTATGGCAAGAAACTCTACGACGAAATCTTTTCGGTTACCGCTCGATACGGAGACGTGAAAGAGGTTTCGTTCGACGTCATCCAACTATCTAGATGGCTTTTGAAGCTATCGTTCAACAGTGGGCGAGCAAATGGAACCGACTTGCCGGTACTAAAGCAATACAGAGACGTGATCCTTGGTAAGGAATCCATAGGTCAGAATTTTTTTCTTGCGTGTCATCTGATCGCGCCTTCGATAGCCGACGAAAACCAAAAACTAATACGGCCCGCGACCGACGATGACCCAAAGGAAAAGGTGATTCATCCCCATTGGTTCCGGATCTGTCAGTTGCGTTTGCCACTTTCGCCGATAACGCAAATCGTGCAGCGTCAGGTTCTGATCAACTCGTATTCGTTCTCAATCATCGTGGCCCCGAGAGCTGAGGAACAATCGGCTGAACTACGGAATGCCATTGCTGAATTTCGTAATCTTTTCCCTTCGGGAGTCGAATTGAAACCCGACGCGAAATGCTCGACGATCTACTGCAACTGGGACCATGCAGCGCAGAGTATTGGCCAGCTCTACAATGCGTTCCCCAATCGGTTCGGATACGAATCGAACGACTATACCAAGCGCTTACTTCGGGAGCAAAAAGGAGGCACGATACTCGCGTTGACACGAGATATCATAGAGGAGGGCGATGTTCAATCGACTGCGGAGGCTGTGCAGGCACTGGTTCGCAATCGTGAGATGGCGCTCGCACATCGGACGCGCGTTGGAATAATGGTAGATGGATATGACGACGATCCCCGAGAGCTTTGGGAGATAACGGAGGTTCGTGACTACATTCGGAAACTCTTTCTCGAGTGTCCATTCATTATGCTGATCGCTCATCCCGAGCTGAGTTTAATGAAGTTGTTCTTTGCATGCTGGATCTACGAGCCAGACAGCTATTCGGAGATGGCATTGAAGCCACGCGAACACGACTTTATCACGCGGTGCTTCGCTGGCAACAACATGGTGACATACCAGCTTTGTATCAGCCGAGAGGTGCAGATGAAAATCGAGCAGGCTGCAATCCAGACCCTTTACACCGATCGACCACAACTTTAGCGAACTGGAGTAGCGAGCAGTAAGCAACGCAAGCAATTCAACTACCAGCGAGAAAAAGTGGTACTTCGAATCAATTAGGAAGGTTCGGGAAGCCGTAGCTGCGCTTGGTACCAGTAGTCATATCGGAGCTTCCATGCCCGGAGAACGGCTCGATGGCTTAGAGCAGTTCCTTCAGATGAAGCCCGCACAAGACCTGCAATATTCAAAGTGGCCACCGGTGTTTGTGATACTCGCATCGAGCGACATCGAAGAGGTGCGTCTGATTGACAAAGACATCGACTTAGTAATCGCAAAAAGCAAGCCTGAGAAAGCGAGAGAAATCGTTGGTTTCCTTGCTGCGTCCGAGACCGACAAGGTTGGAACTTGGTACGGTGGAATGTTCGACGTGTGGTCTAAGTGTATCGTCATCCGTTCAGGTCTAATCGCAGGTTTTGACAGATTGATACCAAATGGTCGAGATCATGACATCTTGCTAGATCTCGATGGAACTAAGTTAAACCTGGAGAACACGGTGATAACTCAAGACGACGAATCGTTGGAGGTTTGGAACCGCTTCTTATCCGATAAGAGAAGCGATCCAACGAAGGTCTTAATTCGTCCGGGCCCCTACTGCCCACCGAATGCTAAAGGGCCAAGCCCTTACTATGATACTCTTCGAGACTACGCGAAGGTCTTCGACAAAGTTGCGAAGCAGTTGAATCCAGGCAAGTCGCAGTTTCCGGAAAATGAAAGGAACGTGCTTCTGCTTTCTTTCTGTGGAATTGGGGTCAACGCCCTGTCTCCTTCAGTTGGATGGGCATTGGATGAACTATTTGCTTGTCAACCTAGTGGAAAGCGTGAAGGAGCCGGCAAAGATATCTCGCTACAAGCGTGGACAGACTTCACAGCAAATGAACTGATTGCGAGAGGAAAGTTAAGCGTCGACGATTACGTCAGCCGTTTTCAGGATATCTTTCGCGCTCTACGGCGTCTTTCAGGAGTTTTGCTGTTCAACGACAAGAAGCTTGTTGCCGCAAGGGTGAATTACAATGCCGATAAATCAAGTCGAATATCACACACGGAGATATCCAAGCTTGAGGAGTTGTATCGCTACAAGCATCATGCTGTCGACGCGGTCAGTGGTAAGGATTGACTGCGGGATTATCGGATTTTCGAGGAGACTTGAGCGCGGCCTCACATCCATCTCAAAGAATCTCAGTAACCGTCCGCCCAGGTTATTCGCCAAAACCGACCAAGAGACATAACCTTGCCGAGAGAAAGCCGCCGAGTTTCGTGAGGTGTCGGTTCCACTCAACTGAATAAGGGAAATCGAAGTCAGTTCGACCCTCCGATTACCAAATGGTGAATGTGCGTATAGAACGCGGTGAGAAGCTGTTATTTGAGGACGAGGCGAAAAAGGAAGAGGCAGAGGCGCCGGTGCTGTGGGCGGTATCGAAACAGACGTTCAACGCAGATCCGATAACGAACCTGTCTCAGCGACCATCCTTGAAAAAATGGCCGCTACAGAACTTCTCCTAGTTAAGCACCAATGACCGTCATGAAGCATTCTTGTTTTGTGTTGATACAGCACCGTATTTAGAGCGAAGCTTTTCGCGAATAGCATCGAATTCCGTTTTTTCCCATGGTTGGCTTGGTCCACTATCCAATCCCTCCAAAGCAAGTTCCTCGACTTCTATCTGGCGAAGGTGGATCTGAGAGATTAGGAGTGCTACGAAATCTTCAACGTTATCGAAGCCATTGCTCTTGGCCCGCTGAGTTACTGCAACGAGTACCGACTCGGGCAGCGTGATGGAAATAGTTGATATACAAGCTCCAGATTGAAAGATTTCCTAGATTGTATGATTTTGTCGATAAAAAGTCCAAACATTCGCTCGAACATCAGAGTTTCACTTGGGCTGTTTTTCCGATGACGGTCATCCATTTGCGGATTTGCCAAGAACGCACTAAGCCGTAGCGTACATACGGATCGCGACTGACGAACTGGTCGATCTGCTTGGGATCCTCGACATTAAAGAGCAAGATGGCTCGATCGACTGGATCAGCAAGGGCTCCACCGAGTTCGAGCTCACCGCGGTCAGCGAACTCTTGGGCCAACTCTAAGTGCTCTTGCCTGTAAGGTTGCCGACGCTCGACGTACTGGTCGACAACCTCATAGATCAACAGGTAATGCATCGAGTCGCCCTTGTTACTTCTTAAAGTCACCAGCCCGAATGATCACGAGCTTCTTCGGATCGATGTACTTCTTGAAGGTTTTTTGCACATCGGCTGCGGTGAGGTTCTCGATCTGTTTTTCCTCTTTGGCAACATAGGCCATCGAGCGACCAAGATCGAGATTCGATGCTAATTGACCTGCGATAGCTCCATCGGAAGCACGTCCGATCTTACGTGCCTCTAGGTAAGCTTTCTTGGCATCGGCGATTTCCGCATCGGTAGGACCCAATTCGATGAAACGATTGAGTTCTTCCATCGCAGCTTTTTCCACCGCATCAATATTTTCAGGGTTGGTGATCGCATTGATCGTAAAGCGAGCATCATCACCACGCGAGGGAATAGAAACCGAGGATGTCACGCCGTAGGAAAGACCTTCTTTTTGTCGGATTCGATCTCCCAGGCGGCTCGATAATGTCCCACCTCCAAGGATAAAGTTTCCGATCTCCAAGGCGATATCGTCCTGCGAATCTTCGTTCATTGAGAAAGATAATCCGGTCAAGAAAACCGCGTTGGCTTTATCAGGTGTAAGGATATCATCTTTGCTACCAGCGAGCCCCTTCTTAGCTTCACGTTCGACTCTTTCAAACTTGGTGGATGTCTCCCAATCCTTCAAAGCTTCTTTGATTTCTTTCAAAGCGACTTCGGGTTCGAAATCACCGACGATTGCAACTTCGCCGACCTTCGCCGAGAGTTGATCCTGGTAGACCGAAACGATTCGGTCGAGCGAAAGGGACTTCATCTCTTCGATGGTTTCATCGACGGTTCTTGCGTAGCGCACATCCCCTTTTTCATAGTCGCTTAGAGCTCGTGAGAGTTGGGTGTTGGCAAGCATCGCTGGATCGGTGGTCATCTGCGACATCATGGCGATCGACTGCGAGCGGAGTTGCTCGAACTCTTCTTGGCTGAAAGCTGGATTGCGGAGGACTTCGGCCATCATCTTGATGCCGTCGGCGATCGAATCCTTCTTGGCCTCCAGGCTAAAGGACAACGATCCGGCACCGCCACCGCCGCCGCCACGTCCGCCTCGACCACCGCCACGACGTCCGCCACCCATTCCGCCGCCAGCGCCTAATCGGACACCCAGGTCGTCGAGTTTTTGACGGAGGGCTTGGCGATCGTAGTTTTTCGTCCCCGCCATGAGCATTGTCGGAAGCATGCTTGCTGCGGCAGAGAGGTTCTTTAGAGAATCCTCGTTCCCGTAGCGAAGAGTCAGGGTCATATTGACCGTATCGCCTCGGTTTTTCTTCTGAAGCATCGCGACCTTGATTCCATCAAGATCGACGACGGTGGTGCGTTTGTCGATGTTCTCGGGAGTTGGATCAAACTCTTCGCCTGAGGCAATCGCTTCTCCACCTTTGTAGTCCTTGACCATCTCGGCGATGGATTCGACTGCTGGAACGCTCAAGCGTTGCGGTTGATCTACAGGGATGAATCGACCGATGGTTCGGTTGTGGGTCTTGAAATAGGTGTTAGCGACGCGGTTGACTTCCTCGGGGGTCACGGCGGCGATACGATCGCGTTGCAAGAACCACAATCTCCAATCACCAAGAGCGGATGCGGAGCTGAGCGTTTGCATCATCGAGGACGCGTTGTTGATCGTGTTTTCGTAGCCTCGTTTCGCACGAACCTTGGCCCTTTCGACTTCCTCAGCAGTAAAAGGGGGCGAGTCCATCTTCTCGACGATATCGAGGAGGATCTTTTCAGTCTCTTCGAGTTTGCCTTCGGAGGGCTGAGCCGAGAAAGTAAACAGGCCTGGATCATGTGAGCTGTCGGCAAAAGCACTGGCGCTGGTTGCTATGCCCGACTCGACGAGGTTCTTATCGAGTCGCCCGATCTTGTCTTCTGAAAGGATGCTACCTAGGATCGACAAAGGGGCCCAATCTGGATGCGATGCGGCTGGCATGTGATAGGCAGCAATGAGCGAACCGATCTTACCGACGCGTCGTAGGATCACCGTTCTTTCGCCGTCTTGTGCAGGTTCTTCGGTATAGGTTGCGTTGAGCTTTCGATCGGGCTTGGGAATCGAGCCCAAATACTTCGTCGCTAGTTCAAGCGCTTTAGAAACCTCGAACTTGCCAGTGACGATCAGGACTACATTATCGGGTTGGTAGAAGCGTCGGTAAAAGTCTTGCAAGTTTTCGATCGGCACGCGTTCGATATCCGAGCGGTTTCCAATGGTCGACTTACCATAGTTGTGCCATTCATAGGCGACGGCTTGGACTCGCTGGGCGAGCACGCGTTGAGGACTATTTTCACCGTTTTCAAATTCGTTGCGAACGACGGTAAACTCGGACATCAAGTCCTCTCGCTTGATGAAACTGTTGACTAGGCGATCGCATTCGAGGTGGATTGCAAAGTCGAGATTCTCGTCGGTTGCTGGGAGAGTCTCGAAGTAGTTGGTGCGGTCGACGTTGGTTGTGCCGTTGAAATTGGCACCATGGTCTCGCAACGCTTTGGGTACATCAGGGAATGTTGGAGTCCCTTTGAAGACAAGGTGCTCGAGCAGGTGAGCCATGCCTGCTTCTCCGTAGCCCTCATGCCGCGATCCTACCAAGACGGTCATGTTGACACTGATCGTGGGTCGCGAAGCATCGGGGAACAGGAGCAACCTAGCTCCATTGTCGAATCGATACTCGCTGACCCCTTCGACCGTCGTGACGATCGTCGGCGGAGCCGCCAGGGCGGATTGATTGCAGACGATACCGCTTGATACCAAACCCAAGGAAACGATCGAGACAGGTAAAGAGCCGGTAAGCAAACCCATCAGAAACATCGAAGTCAGGCGCATGCGCATGAGGACATCCTTATAAATGAAAAATTACTTTGAAAAATCCATATTCGCTGGCTTGAATGTTTTCTGAGAAGCCACCCAAGCGTGAAAGGAAATCGTAGCCTGAAACCCCCATTTTTGATATACGCTCATGGCTACTTCGTTACGACAATCCACCGCCAGAGCCACCTTGGAGCATTTCTGAGCCGACATCCATTCCACAGCAAATTGCATGATTCCAGAACTGTAACCTTTCCCGCGAAATTCAGGTGCCAGTGCCAGATAGCTGATTTCACCGAGCGGATAATTGTGCCTTGCTAAAATCAGGCATCCGGCCGGCTCCCCTTCGCAGCGAATGACAAACCAGCCGTTGACTCCCGGCGTTCGGTTCGCTTCATATCCTTCAATCGCTTTGCCTGTTGAGCGTATGGCGGCAAGCTCAGGGACATCGGACGAGTGTTGGTAGGTACGTTCAAGAAGCTCAATCCAAGTCTTCTTGGGGATGCTATCGAAAGGCTCGATCTTGAGTCGATCGTCGAAAAAGGTTCGTTGCACGGATCGATTAAAAGGGTAATCCATTTCCATACGAACAAGTTTGGTCAGATAGGACATTCCCACTTGAGAGCAGCATGCTTGCGATTCGCACAACGTATCGGAATGGTCGGACTGGATCTGCACAAGTGCTTGAAAGAGCTCGGCACCTTTTTGAAAGGACTCGGCGATCAAGCTTTCCAGGCACAGTGCCATAAGGTCACCGCTTGGCGTATAGATTTGGATATCCGACTCTTTGCTGAGATTGGAAACCAATCGACGTGTCATTGAGCCATGGATGGCCAAAGCACCCGCAGCCAGTACGCAGTATCCAGCGACGGCTTGCTGGTCTGAATGGACTTGTACTGAAATCACAGGCTTGGGTGAATTGGTTTCGTTTGCGATGCGTTGGATCCAAGTCCATTCTTGATTGGCTCGAGAAAACGAAAGAGGTTGTGAATACCATTCCCACCAACGCTCAAGCTTTGGACTAAGCCGTGTCATCTTTTGATAAGCCGATCAGCTTAAGATTTCATCGATCACTCTAGCTCCCTCAACGCCGGTAAGCTTGAAGTCTAGACCTTGGAACTTGTAGGTAAACGCGTCATGTTGGATCCCAAGCAAATGGAGCATGGTGGCATGCAAGTCATGTACGGTGCAGATTTTCTCTGAAGCTGCATAGCCGAGTTCATCTGTGCTCCCATGAACTATTCCCGGACGGATACCTCCACCTGCTAGCCACATCGACATCGACTTGTTGTGGTGATCTCGACCAACGGTTCCCTTATTGGCTTGAGACATCGGGGTCCGACCGAATTCACCGCTCCAGACAACGAGTGTTTCTTCAAGGAGTCCGAGTCGCTGAAGATCTTTGATTAAAGCGGCGCTTGGCTGATCGACCTCCTTGGCCCTCAAAGGTAGTTCCTCTTTGAGCAAGCTGTGGTGATCCCAGTCTCGATGGTACAACTGAATAAAACGCACTCCTCGTTGGGCGAGTCGACGAGCAAGCAAGCAGTTGCTTGCGAAACTACCGTCACCAGGCGAGCAACCGTACAAATCGAGAGTCTCTTGAGTTTCGTCGCTAGCATCCATCAAGGTTGGGATGCTCGTTTGCATTTCAAAGGCAAGTTCGTACTGAGCGATCCGCGTCTCGATCTCTGGGTCTTGAACCCTCTTTGCATGCTCTCGATTGAGGTTTTTGATCGCTTCAATATCCAGCTCCTGCTGGGATGCTTGTACACCCGGAGGATTGTTCAGGTACAAAACCGCTTCGCCTTGACTACGCAATTGTACGCCCTGAAAACGACTGGGTAAAAATCCACTGCTCCATTGCCGTGCGGCGATCGGTTGTGGCGAGCGGCCTTTGCCGGTCGAGACCAAGACGACGAAGCCGGGCAAGTTCTCGGAAATTGAGCCTAGACCATAATTGACCCAAGCACCCATGCTTGGCCTACCTGCGATTTGCGATCCGGTGTTCATGAACATATGGGCCGGATCGTGATTGATCGCATCGGTGGTCATCGATCGTACCAAGCAGATATCGTCGATGATCGAACCGATGTGTGGTAGCAAGGTGCTGATCTCTGTTCCCTGGCTTCCTACTTTTTGGAATGGAAATAGGGGGCCAAGGCACATGAGCTTTTGACCTTGGAGTTGCGCTAATTGTTGACCTGTCGTGTAGCTTTCGGGCATCGGCTCGCCATGGAGCTGTCCCAACTTGGGTTTCGGATCAAAGAGTTCCAGGTGGGATGGGCCACCGGCCATGGTGAGCCAGATGACTCGTTTGACTTTTTGAGGTAGTGGTAGTTTTTGAATTGCTCCTTTGGATTCGCCATGAGATCGCTCTTGTCCAAAGAGCGTTGTCAAAGCGGCCGCCCCGACGGTGCTTTTGCCGAGCATGCGTCGTCTGCAAAATTCCTTTTTGAGGAGCAAATCGATAGCGGATGGATTAGT
This sequence comes from Pirellula sp., assembly GCA_040381975.1. Taxonomy (GTDB): domain Bacteria; phylum Planctomycetota; class Planctomycetia; order Pirellulales; family Pirellulaceae; genus JBKCUI01. The sequence goes on along the minus strand of JBEIGI010000013.1, from coordinate 55,477 downwards.
TGCGTGTGATGGTTTCATGGAGGTTCAGTAGAACTCGTGCGATGTGAGTCCACGCCGATTGTTCGAGAGGATCGAGCGGTTGTGTAGGTTGAAATATCCCTGTTTGATTCAGTTTGGTCGCCGCATCTGGGTGCTCTTTGTAATAGGTGTATTGTTGATTCAATAGATCGAGCAACGCCGTCTGTTCGTTGGGACTGGGCTTGCGTTGGAGAACGTGAGCAAACATCCAATCAAGTCTCTGATTACTATTGATATTCTCGACTTCAAGGGCGAGGCATGCCAATCCTCGGGCCGCTTCGACATAGGTTGGATCATTGAGTAAAACGAGGGCTTGCTGGGGGATGTTCGAGCAAGTCCGTTCAGCGCAGCATTCCTCGCGCGATGGGGCATCGAAAGCCAGTAGGCTCGGGTGCAGATAGGATCTTTGCCACCAAGTATACAGACCGCGTCGGTATTGATTAGTGCCTTTGTCCGGCGCATAACTTCGCGTTGGAAAATTCAAGGCGTCCCAGTAGCCCTCAGGCTGATAGGGTTTTGCACTTGGTCCTCCGATCTTTGTTGAGAGGAGCCCTGCGGATTGCAAGGCGTAGTCTCGGATGAACTCCGCATCCATGCGAAATGGACTTTGGCGGGCCGTTAAACGATTCAATGGATCGAGTGCAATGTTGGTCGGGTCTGTTTCGCAGGATTGCTGATAGGTATTGCTAAGGACGATCGCTCGGATCATGTGCTTGAAATCCCAGCCCGAGTCCATGAACTCGCAGGCCAGAAAATCAAGTAGCTTTGGGTTTACGGGCATTTCGCCTTGGGTTCCGAGGTCATCTAAGACTTTGCTCAGTCCAATTCCAAAGAAGTGTTTCCAGAGTCTGTTCATGGTAACACGGGCTGTAAGGGGGTTCTCGGTAGAGACAAGCCAGCGTGCAAGATCCAATCGCGTCAAATTCGCTAGAGTGGATTGTTCGCTAGAAGGGTCAGTGGCATTCGATGGCATCAAGTATTGGGGGAGGGCGGGTTTGATCAACGGTCCGGTCTCGTCCATCCAGTTTCCTCGAGGTAGGAGCCGAACGGTGCGTTTCATGGGCGTTGATTTCGTGATCAAGCACTTCGGCAAACCCTTGTAAAAGGCATCACGTTCTTTGCGAGCTTTCTCTAAGCGGTCCTTAGCCGCCTGGGAATCGGAGTTCTCGGACCCCTTGATGTCGAGTTGTTTGAGTACTTGCGAGGCTTTTTCGACGGCGTCGTCGAGTTGTGTGAGTCGAGTTTTTTCGGCTGGATCCATGATCGCAAGCCCCTCTTCGCGCGCACCGACGATGGGTTCTTGAATGTCGGCGAAGAATGCACCTAGAGCGTAAAAGTCATTCGAAGTGATCGGATCGTACTTGTGGTCGTGGCATTGCGCGCAACCGGTGGTTTGACCAAGCCATACCGTACCTATGGCACGGACTCGATCGGCGAGCATTCTTGCTTCATAGTCCTTGGGCTGTGCACCACCTTCTTCGGTACTCAGGATCAGTCGATTGAAGGCCGATCCGATGAGGGCTTCTTGGTCGCTATCTGGTAGCAAGTCGCCCGCGATTTGTTCTAGGGTAAAGCGGTCGAAAGGTTTACCTGTGTTGAACGATGCAATGACGTAGTCTCGGTAGGGCCATACATTTCGAGGATTGTCGCTGTGGTAACCGATCGTATCGGCGAACCGTACGACATCGAGCCAATCGACGGCCATGCGTTCACCGAAGTGGGGATTGGCAAGAAGGCTTTCGATGAGTTCTGCATATGCCTTTTGGGATGGATCGGCTTCGAAGGCTGCGACTTGTTCTGGGCTGGGGGCCAGACCGATCAGATCGTAGTACACACGCCGAATCAGTGTTCGAGGGTCGGCGCGTTTTGTGCGAGTTAATCCCTTGGTAGCAATCATCTCGTCGACAAGAGCATCGATGCTGCTGGATGGATCAAGAGAGGCTTGGGCTAGCGATTCGGGCCGTTTGGGGGTTTGGTAAGCCCAATGCGTTTGGTACTGTGCACCTTGATCGATCCACTCTTTTAAGAGAATTTTTTGTTTTTCAGAGAGTTTTTTGTTCGAGTCTGCAGGGGGCATGACCTCTTGAGGATCGACGGAAAAGATACGCTCGATGAGTTTGCTATCGGCAGCATTTCCTGGTTGGAACGCGCCGGACCGAATCGCTTCCTCGCGGAGGTCGAGTCGCAAGTCAGCTTGACGGTCGTGAGCATCGGGTCCATGGCAGTAGAAGCAGTTTTCGGCGAGGATAGGACGGATATCTCGGTTGAATTCGATGCTTTGAGACCATGCGACCGAACCAAGCAGGTACAGTAGCCAACATGCTAGCGAAGAGACCAATTGCGCACGCCGAGTCATAAACCATCCCCATATTGAAGAATAAGGTTTTCATTGTCGCTAAAATAGGCCTTTGACGGAAGCGTCGAATCATCTTTTTCTGCTGGATCAAAGCCGATGGAACCATTGCTAAGGGTCGAAAACGTCAGCAAGAGCTTTCCCGGAGTCCATGCGCTCTGTGGGGTGAACTTGCACGTGATGCCTGGAGAAGTCTTGAGCGTCATCGGTGAAAATGGTGCGGGCAAAAGTACGCTCATGAAGATCTTAGCTGGTGTGCAGGCTCCCGACTCGGGATCCCTTTGGTGGCAGGGCAGGGCGGTTCATTTTCATAGCACCAGCCAAGCCATGGAGGCAGGGATTTCGTTGATCCATCAAGAACTCAATTTGGCTGAGAATTTAAGCATCGCTGAAAATATTTTTCTCGGCCGCTTGCCGTCTGCTTGGGGGGTTGTGTTGACCAAACAGATGCGAATTCGAGCGGACGATTTTCTGAGTCGAGTGGGTTTGAAACTCCCATCGAGCACACCTCTTTCGAGACTATCGATCGCTCAGAGGCAGATGGTGGAAATCGCCAAATCCCTCTCGATTGATTCGAGTTTGATCATCATGGATGAGCCCACAAGTAGCCTTTCGGCTCACGAGTCTAAGAGACTCTTTGAGCTCATTGGTCAACTCAAATCCGAGCGTGTATCGATCGTATACATTTCCCACCGATTGGCAGAGGTTGCCCAGTTGTCTGACCGCGTCGAAGTCCTTCGAGATGGGAAAAATGCAGCCACGCTCGAGTCTGATCAGATCAATCATCAGCGGATGGTGCAAGCCATGGTTGGACGGGATTTCAGTAGGTACTATCCTCATGTTTCCAAGACGCACGGATCTATTCGACTGAAACTCCAAGGTGTCCAACTCCAGAGCAATCCAGAGCATCCGATCCACCTGGAAGTTCGCGCAGGTGAAATTGTGGGTTTGGCAGGATTGGTAGGTTCGGGGCGAACGGAAATCCTCGAGGGGATTATGGGCATTCGTAAAGTTCAAAGTGGGTCAATTCTTGTCGATGGTAAACCGATGCGACTCGGCAGTGTCCGCTCGGCGATCGAGGCCGGACTGGCGATGGTACCTGAGGATCGGCGTCATATGGGATTGGTCACTTCGATGAGTGTCGGAGAAAACCTGACGCTGGCCTCTCTTGAAAAGGTCAGTCGGTGGGGAGTGATATTGCCTGGTGCGGATCAGAGAGTTGGTCAAAGCCAAGTCGAGGGGCTTCGGATCAAGACACCGAGTCTTCGTCAGATCGCAGCCTATCTTTCTGGCGGGAATCAGCAGAAGATCGTTTTTGGAAAGTGGATCATCCGAGAGCCGAAGGTGTTGCTTTTGGATGAGCCGACGCGAGGCGTGGATATCGGGGCCAAACAAGAGATTTACGGACTCATGGAACAATTGACAGGGCAGGGGGTAGCGATCCTATTTGTGTCCAGTGAGATGGAGGAGATCCTAGGAATGTCGGATCGTGCCTACGTGATGCACGAAGGAAAGATCTGCGGGGAATTATCCAGGAGCCAAATGAGCGAGGAGAGCATCATGGGCTTGGCGCTCGGTCGAAACACGATCCATGCATGAGCAGAATCGATTACATCGTTGAAAGTATCGGAACGATTTGTTGCTCGTTAAGTAGAACGAGCGTGACTTGGACCATCTCCTGGTGCAATGAAAACTGCCTGCATAGCACTTTGCGATAAAGTTGCAACTGAGGCGCATGGTGTGCAGTTCGCTCAGCAGTCCAGGTTGCCAGATCGATATTGCTCGGTCTAGCATCAGTCTTAAAGTCGATGATCTCAGCCCTTATGACGCGGTCGCTATCCCAGCCAAGCACACATCGGTCCATGATTCCGCGAATCAATTGATCATCGATCGATATGAGAAACCGTCGTTCGTTGGTGACCTCAAGTCGCAGTTTGGTTGGTTGGTGCCAATGGGTATATCGATCTTTGCTAAAGACTTGGCGGATCGTGGCTGACTCACAGTATCGCAAGAAACGGTTGGCTTGTTGGTCGAGTTGCAGTTGCATCATCTCGTCTTTAGTAAGCGCACTTGCAGCGAGTTTCAGAAGCTCGTTCTTGTCGGGCGAAAATTCATCGATCCACGTGCGAATTTCCTCGAACCATCGGTGGATGAGTTTTCCGATCACGGTGGCATCCGTATCGTCAGGCTTCCAGTAATCGACCAAAGGCTCGAGCGTTTGTGGTTTGGGCTGTTGGCTCGGTGCGATCCATTGCGGATTACGCAAGAGCGTGTTTTCGAGTCTTAGTTGCAGTTCGAGTGGTTTGTCTTTAGGCTCCTGAGCTGTTTTTTGGTTGTTGGAATTCTCCTTGGTTGCTTCGGCTCGGCTAGCGGATAATTGCTCTACCCAGTCGACTTGTCCATGCCGATAGATCATCACACCGGGTGTTGCGTTGGTTTGTTCGTTTGCGAAAATCGAGTGAAGCGCAGAGCCCCATTGCTTGATGGCCGATTTATTGGGGGTCGCGTAGAGGTAAAGGGCATAGCGGGCCCGAGTCAGTGCGACATAGAACAGGCACAAGGCTTCTCCCAATTGTTGGTAGCTAGCCTCTTGGCAGGCGATCTGCCACTCGATCGGGAGGTAGGTTTGGAGTTCTTTGCCTACATTTCGCATAATTGAAATAGGAGGACCTGTGAGGCTATCTCGCATCGCGACCAATCGAGCGGCTTGTCGAACGATCGGCTGGTCGATTGCTGGAATGAAGACTGCGTCGAATTCTAGCCCCTTAGACTGATGGATCGTCATGACTCGCACCACGCTTTCCGATTGGGTTGCAACGCGCGTCGTTTGGATCCTTTGGATGAATTCATGAACTAGCGATTGTTTCGAGGCATCGAATCGATGCGCTTCGCTGACCAGTTGCAAGAGTCGCTCTTGATCACGGAGCGTGCAGTGGGGAGCAAGATGATCCACCAGCGTGCTGACAGTCCCCCCGAATCCGACCGTATCGAGTCGCTGGCGCAGATCCAACGAGATCTTTGTCGCATCGGCGGACACTTCCTCATCCCAAAAAGAACGCAGTGGTGAATGCTGCAGATGGAAATAAGCTAGCGAGTCTCCAGAATGGTCGGCAAGCTTCAGAGCGCTTTGGACGACAAGCACTGGAGCCGTATCGATCAGTGGGTTTCCACCTTCCTGGCTGGCCTCGACTCCTCGATCACGAAGCAGCGAAATCATCTTGGCCACATCCGAATTGGTACGCGTTAATATACCAATCGTGATCTGATCGCTCCGGCGATGGAGCTCTGTCACAGCATCGGCAATATCCAGATCGATATCCGTGGGGATGGTTTTCTTCGCATCGGGATCTTGTGACGGTTCGTCTTGAGGTCTTTCCTTGGCATTCCAGAACTCGACTACACCAGGTAAGCTCGATCTCTTTGTCGTGTGGTCGATGAAGTAGCGATCGACCCATTTTGAGACCACCGGATGTTCCGTACCTTCGACTCGTTTGCTGTCGTCTTCCGATAAGTAATTAGGGTGTTTAGCGAGTCCATGAAAGACCTCATTGACGAATTCCATGATGATCGGTGAACTTCGGAAACTCTCGGACAGTTTCTGCTGTTTGATGTTTTGAACTTGCTGGCCGACGGATTCAAGGATTTCCGAAACGCCGCCTCTCCATGCATAGATCGCCTGCTTGGTATCTCCGACGACGAAAAAAGAGGTGCGTTTGTTACCCGATGCCTTGTGCGATACGATCGCTTCGGCAAACGGCTTGAGGATTTGCCATTGATTGGGCGAGGTGTCTTGGAATTCATCCAAGAGCAAGTGATCGATCGAGCTATCCATGCGATGAGTGATGCTTTGCATCTGTGGCAACGGCCCTTGGTTGCCCGACTCTTGGTGTTCTTGTAGGATCGACCGCATCCAGTGGGCGAGCCGATCGGCGATGTCGGAAAACGTCACGACGCGGCGATTTTGCTTGAGTTTCTCAAGTGTCTGATGGTATTTCTTGAGCAGTTGATGGGAGGCTTCGTTTTGGATTCGGCGAATGGTGAAAAACTCTGTCTTGGCCTTGGCGAGCAAAATCCGTAAGGGCGCTACGAGCTTTGGATCGATCTCGGATTTGTAGTAGGTTGGCTGACTTGTGAGGCATGCACGGACGATGGACTCCTGGAGGAATTCATCCCATTTTTGGGAACGGAAAAGTGCAAGTGCCTTGTCTTTTGCCGTTTTGAGTCGAGCGCTTTGGAGTTCAAGTGTTTCGATGGTTTTTTCCGCTTGCCGAACCTGCTCCTCGTCTGGTCCCTTAGGAACCTGGATCTTAGCCCAAGCATCCTCGGGGGCTTGGCGAAACAACTCATAGGCATCGGTGATGAGATTTTCGACTTCGACGCGCACCCCTCGAACGGCCAAGCCTTTGGAAAGTTGGGTGACAAGAGTGCGAAGTTGGTGATGATCGATCGTATCGAAGAGTTGAGTGATTGCATCCCTGATCAAGAGCTCTTCTTGCGCCGTATCCAAAAGGGTCCAACCTGGTGGGAGTTTAAGCTCCAGTGCAAAGGACTTGGCCAACTGCGAATAAAAACTATCGAGAGTGCTGACACGGAAGCGGTGCAGGTGCGTACACAATCGAGCGAGTTGGTAGCGGGCATGCTTGTGCCCGATCTGCATTGGAGCAATGACACTCTCAAGGCGATGAAGGCCCTCGGTGCTGCTGCTGGCTTCGGAGAGCCACTGGAGAATACGGTGAAGAATCTCTCCTGCAGCTTTCCGAGTGAAGGTGGTCGCTAGGATCGAATCTAGAGGTTGATCGGTAAAGAGCAATCGGATCGCGCGCGAGGCGAGTTGGTAGGTTTTTCCGGTTCCTGCAGATGCGAGGATCATGCTCGGCTCGAACCATTCATCCAAGGGGCAGCCTTCTGCAAAAACTGGTTCGATGCTGATCATCTTTGGAATGATCGAACCTTGGGCACCGCGTGCTTTGGCGTTCGGTTTTGGATCAACGCTTCGAGAAGCGGCCTGGCTATCTGGTTTCTTAGTCGTCGTTGTTCGCTTTGAGGTTTTATGCTCTTCGAGGCTTGGATCCCAAGGTCGTAGGACTGTTCTTTGGGTGATGAATCGATAGTCATCCCAATCCAGCGGTATCTTGTCGCTTGGAGGCCAGAACTCGCCTTGCAAAACTCGATCGGCAATTTCCTTGGCCGATTCAATCGCTGCGGCATGTTCCTCGGCGGAAAAATTGGCCAATATGAATTTGGTATCAGGTACGTTCTTCGGGAGAAGGATGTAGCCAAAGTGAACCTTGCTCATGTCCTTGATCTCAAGGTCCTTGATGGTTTTGATCAGTAACCCGTACAAAGGCAACTGCCAATCGGTCCATTCCTGTCCTTTGAGGTGGTTTCTGCGAGGCTCCTCGGTCATATCGCCTGTCTTGTAATCCAAGACGGCGATTTCTCCGGTTTGTTTGTTGACATCGATTCGATCGATTCGACCGTGGATGATCATTTGACCGTGATCCAATTTCCACAGGATGCCATTAGAACGCTGGACGTTGAATTCGATATGCTCAATTTTCCAGCCTTGAGCTGCCCACTGAGCTTGATGCTTGGCGAATTCCAAGAGCCTGAGTTTGGCTTGTTCGATTTGCACGACCAGCGCAGGTGGTAAAACGGAACCGAAGTGGTTTTCGACCCATTGATCGAGTTCGGGGATTAGCCAATTAGAAATCGTCTTTGCATCGGTCGACTCGGCAACGGGTGAATCTTTAAGTCCTTCGAGTACCAAGTGGAGCATATCTCCAAAGCCACCCCCATCGAGTTCTTGGGGTAAGTGCTCACTGGCGTAGGCTTTGCATAGTTTCCTCAAATAGAACCGATACGGGCATTCGCTGTATTTTTTGAAATCCGTTACCGCCATTGCACCGATCCTTTTGCTCGGATCGGGCTTGGGAATCGCGATGTCGGACTGAAGTTCTCGGGCAGGCCAACCCGATGCGATCTGGTTGGATTCCTCTTGATCGGATATCAGCTTGGCGACTCGCTCAGGGAGCTGATCGGTTTGCACGGCCATCATCAAACGGCTTGGTGTCAGCGGATCGGAGTTGGCGCTGTATCGATTCATGATGAACTCGGCTTGCTCACGCGTGTGCAAGCAAGCCATCATGACGTACGCGTCCCGAGCGTATCGACGTGCGTTGTCCAAAAGTCCCAGTTCGCTTCGAAGTCGATTGGGCAAGAAGGCGTCCGAGTTGACACTTTCGGGGACAACTCCGTCGTGTAGGCCGGTCATCATAAGTACCGGAGCGTCGTCCAAAGCGACATCGAGCCAGCCGAGCATCTCGATCGCCGAGTCGTCGGCAAGTGGCGGGATCTGAACTCCCTGGAGTTGTTGCTGTAACCAGGCAAGGGCTTCTGTGAGCTCTATTTCCAAGTTAAGCTTGGGTGGAACATTCGCTAAACGATCTAGGACGGAATTGATCTCTCGGCAGCCGCGCAGGATCACATGGCCGTCGGGTTTGGTGCGATCGATCTGCTTGAGTTCCGAGAGGCTGATAAACAGGTTTCGCAGGGGCTTGGCCCAAGCATCCAAGGTGCGTTTCGAACTACGTAGCGGTTGTAGCCACCGATCGATCGCTTCGACGACCGCAACAAAGATCTCTCGCCCAGAGGCCTGTGGCCATTTGGGGACAGAGACACTACGCAAGAGCGTTTGCTTGAGGTACTCATCGATCGATGTTAAAAAATCGGCCGGGAGATTTTGGGGTTGTTGTGACTGCGACTCGCCCGATTGCGGTGTGATTTTCGCATGAACCGATAACCAGGATTCAATCCAAGGGATACGAATAAGGTTCGAGAAGTTTTCTACATTTGGGTCTCGGAGGTATTCTTCAATCCCATAGAGAACCTTCATCGGCGGGGTGCCGTAGATCGGTATGCCCGGTCCGTATCGTAGGGCAACTTGATGTTGGGCCAGAGTTTCCTGGAGTGCCGGTACAAGGCTCGGGTCTGGCACTCCGATGGTGATGTCGCGTACGGAACGGGACTTGCCGAGTTTCGCCAATTGCACTGCGAGTTCCTGGCCTGCTTGGACAGCCGAGGTTCGCACATGGATTTGATTTTGGTCGATCGGAATTTCCACGTTTTGCCAGAAGGAGGATCGGAGCGTTCCGTCTCGATCAAAACCTTCGGCAAACGAGTTCGGAGCTCCGACAAGGACTTGGACGTTCGGCCCGATCGCAGCGAGGAACTGTCGTTGAGCACGATTCAAATCCACCGTGCCAATCAAAACGACATCGTTTTTAAAATCGACGACTTCGCCATGCTCGAGGGCGAAACGGCGAGCGGATTGAACGTCCCATAATCCAGCTTCGTGGAGTACATCCAAGTAGCTTCGTTGCAACTGAGCGAGAATTTTCCAGCGAGGTTCCTCGATGGTTCCCGTTAGTTTTTCAGCGACATCTTTGAAATCTAAAAGATCCGACGCGAGTTCTTTGTGAAGAGATCCTAGGAGTTTGGCCAGGTCCATCCAAACGCCTAGCTGATCGAGTGTCGGTACCTCAAAGAGCAGTGGTTGAAGTTCATTGGCTGGGGTCGAACGCAGGACTTGAACCCATGCCATGATTTGGGTTAGTTCCGATGCAAACGGTAGTTTGGCATGGTAGAGCTCTTCGGGTAGTTTTCCCAGCGTTAAAAACCTCGGTGGACGCAGTACCAGTTTTTGCTCGGCAGCTCTGTGTGCCATGAGGACCTGGATTCTTCGGCCAGCCATCGAGCCCGGTAGGACTACGAGCCCGCGGTCCATATCCCATGAGTTACCGCGAGAGTAACGCTTCGCCAGGTAGTCGACTGCAGAATGCAGAATTGGTTGTTCCCAGCCGAGGAAGGAAACCTCGGCGACGTTTCGGAACGGCAACGAGGGGCTTTGCTCTTTCGAGTTTTTTTTCTTAGGCATCTAGATATTCTTCCGGCAAGACCATCTATAAGTACTCAGGTTGTTATCCAAGACGGTTTATCGCAAGAGGGTGTGACACCTCAGGTCACGGATCTTGCTCCCAGGGATTAAATTCCCAGATGGATTTATAGAATCCCTGATTTTCGGTGTGCTGAATCCATTTTTTGAAAAAAGCATTGCGGCCCAACGTGGAACCATCACCGATGACGATGAGTCTGCGTTTGGCTCGGGTCATAGCGACGTTCATCCGCCTTGTGTCGCCCAAAAAACCGACTTCCCCTTGTGTGTTTGAGCGGACAAGCGAGATTAAAACCACTTCCTTTTCACGTCCTTGGAAACCATCGACGGTATCGATTTCGACGCTGTTATTTGAGCAACGATCTCGAAGAAATCGGACTTGGGCCGAATAAGGAGCGATCACAGCGATCTGTTCAGGCAGTATTCCTGCATCGAGTAAAGCATCGACTTGTTTGAGAATCCAAAGGGCTTCGCGAGGATTGAGCTTGCTCTCCCCGTTAGGATCGAGTTCCTCGGTCCAATCTGCTCCTGAGGTATCGACGAACAATACGGGTTGGGTATCGAGGGATTCGGTTTGAACGCCGGGCAAATCCGCAAGCGTGTGCCCAGCGACGCTTCCATCAGCGATCAGTGTTCCCGCATAGAAGTGTTCAGAGGGAAACTCCATGATCTTTTGATGCATGCGGTACTGGGTCGTCAATTGTCTGGTGACTAGTTTTTCCCATCGCTCGACGAGCCTTTCCATCATGCTCTTGGAGAGCCCTTCGAGCATTGCCTGTTTGCTAAGCACTGTCGGAGGCAATTGGCAGTGGTCGCCGGCGAGAACCAGTTTTTCGACGCGAAGAACGACTGGCCAATATCCCGGTTCGGTACTTTGGCAGGCTTCGTCGATCACACCTAGATCAAAGGTTCGATCACCGAGGATTTCAGGATCGTAGTTGGTCGTCGCGCAGATGACATCCGCGCGATCGAGTTTCGTGTTGATGATTTGCTGTTCAAAAATTTTGGCATCGTTACGAAGACGGCGAGCTTCTTGTTTAAGATCTTCGCGAGCACCTGGCATCGGTTTAGCGCGGGTCCATCTGCCGGCTTTGCTACCAAGAACCTCGGCTTCTCGACGCATTTCCCGAATGACTTTCATGGCCGGGTCGGCTTCGACGAGATAATCCAAGGTGTGTTCTTGGAGAGACTCCAAGACTCGGGCCGGATGTCCGATACGGACCGCATCGACTCGAAGGGCAACAAGTTTTTCAAGAAGATTGTCCACACCGGTATTGCTCGGAGCGCAAGCCAAAACGCGTTGTCCTTTCGAGACAGCTTGTCGGATCAACTCGGCGACCGTGGTGGTTTTTCCAGTTCCTGGAGGTCCGTGAATAATCGCAAGATCGTTTGCTCCAAGAGCGTGAGTGATCGCTTGACGCTGGGATTCATTGAGCTGAGACTGGACTAAGGAAGCTTCGACGGCTTGGATGTTTTTGATCGGAAAAAATTGGGGCTCTTTATCGTTGATAAGCAGTTCACGGAATTGAGCGATCCGACCTCGGCCCTGCAAGGCTTGGAGCATCGCTGATTGCTGACGCTTGCGGGTGATCTCATCGGCCGAGAGTTCTAAGCGAAAGAATTTTCCATCGGGCCATTCGTCAAAGACAACTTCTACGCTCGACGAAGACCTGGCGCATACGACACCGTTTGCAACATCCATCAGGGTGTCTTCGTCGGATGCGACCACCGGAGCACCGACGCGGAAGCGGTTCCAAGGCAGCAACGCTTGGGCTTGCCGTTTGATAAAGGTTGCGATGGTACGGCCACCGAGTCCAGTGCGGTGATCGGAGATGACCATGTGCATGAGCGTATCGCCTTGGGCCTCGATCGCTCGGTTGGACATTCCCCGTGCTTTGCGAGATTCACGGCGTGAGGAGAGTCGTTCTCGCTCTGCGTCGGATTCGAGTTTCAAAAACCGATACCAACATTCAAAGTATTCGTCGCTATCGCGATAACTAGGCATGGGATCCAATCGCGATCTACAGTTTCGGCAACCGATAGAAAAGCAGAATCGGTACAAGCATCGCAGCCATCATGGCAAAGACGGAGGAGACTGGCCAAGCCAAGCAACGCTCGGCGACCCAGATGAGCAATTGATAGATTGGACCAGCCAGGAGAATACCGATAAAGTTCGCGAAGTTCATCGTGCCGATGAGTCGGCCTTTGAGTTCCAGCGGCGGGCGTTCCTGCAAGAAGACTTGGATGGGAACCACAAACACGGCCGCTCCGATCCCCGCGATGATCAAACCTAAGAAGGTACCGTTGTAGCCCAGGAGCACATCCCCGTTAGGCTTCCAGATGCTCACTAAGCACATCGAGACGATCATGATCAGGACACCCAGGCTGACCTGCTTGCTCTTAGGCATGCGTTTGAGAATCAAATTGGCGCTGATGGCTCCGATGATGATTCCGATGGCAAGACCGGCCGTAAGCACGCTGGTTTTTGTGTCGGCTTGCTGGAGTTGGTCCTTGCCCATCCGATTGACCACAGGCATCACCAATCCGCCGACGAGCCAAAAGACACTTGAAACAACCAAGGCAAGAAGTAGCGGACGATCTCTTTTTAGCAAAGAGACGATTGGTTCAGGGACAATCGAATCGACCATCTGGAAGCGGGCTTGGGGTTGCACCGGGGAAGTGTACCGCACATAAAGTGAGGTAAGAGTTCCGATCATGGCAACTACGGCGCAAGCCAAAGATCCGATCCACAGATGGCTGTAGTCCTCATTGCCGGCAGCATCCTTGACGACCAACGCATCTTTGATCGCTCCAGCCAAGACGACCCCGAGGATAATCGCAAGGAAGGTCGACATGAGGATCAGGCCATTGGCCCTAGGCAGGTGCTTGTGATGGAACAATTCCGGAAGGATGCCGTATTTGGCAGGTCCAAAGAAGGTGCTGTGGATACCCATGAGAACCAGGACCGTCCAGGTGCCATAATCACCAAGATTTCCGTACATCAAAAAGGCCAAAACGGCCAGTAGCGTGATGGCTATCTCAGCGATTTTACAAATGACGATGATTCGGCTTTTGCTGTTGCGATCGGATAGATATCCTGCGACACCACTGAGTAGAACAAAGGGCAAAGAGAATGCAAATGTTGCCCAGCCTTGGCGGTCGTCTTTAGTCGCTCCGGCGATGCCTCCGATGGCAATGAGCAACATGAGTTGTTTGTAGAGGTTGTCGTTGAAGGCACCCAGGAACTGGGTGATTGCAAGTCCCCAAAACGAGCGGTCAGCCAGGAGTGACTGGGTCGGTTCGGATTCGTCTTGAGAGGAGGGTTCTTGCATGGTCAGGCTTTCTCTCTGGCGAGAGTTTGTAGTCCGCGAAGGTCGAGTTTCCCGGTACCGAGGATAGGTATTGCATCCACTTTGATGAAGCCGTCAGCACCGGGGATGTAGATCGAGGGCAAACCGGCAGCGATAAGCTTTTTGACGATCGCAGCAGGCTCCTCGGGAAGTTCGGTATAGAGGACTACGATTCTCTCGCCTTTCTTCTCGTCGGGGACACCGCAGACGGCAAGCTTGAGGATGTCTTCGTCGCCACCGACGATCTTGTTGAGTTCCTCTTCGATTTGGATATGAGGAACCATTTCGCCGCCGATTTTTGAGAAGCGGCTTTCGCGTCCGGTGATGTGGATGAATCCATCGGCATCGATGAATCCGACATCACCGGTGATGTACCAACCGTTGTTCATAACTTTGGCCGTCAGTTCGGGTTGGTTGAGGTAACCCTGCATGACGTTGGGCCCAGAGATTTCGATCATACCCGCTTCATCAGGGCCAAGGACTTTGGAGTGATCATCGAGCGATACGGCGCGAGCCTTAACCGCCGGAATTGGTCTACCGACAGAGCCTTCGCGAAGCGCGTTTTTACCCTCTTGAGTTCTGGCGCGGCTGGGTGGCACGTTGACAGCAACTACGGGGCTAAGTTCGGTCGTTCCATATCCTTCGATCGGGCGAACTCCGAATCGCTCTTCAAAAGCTTGGGCCAATGGAATCGGCATTTTCTCAGCACCAACGATCACGACATCGACGGATTTGAATTGCTCGGGTTCGATTCGTTTGAGGAAACCGCGAAGGAATGTTGGAGTACCAAGAACGATCGTGCATTTGTAGGTTTCGATGAGTTTAGCGATTTGTTTGGGTTCGAGTGGGTTGTAGTGGAATGCACCCGAGCAGGGCAGGCAACCGACGGCCCACAATGTGCCGGTGTATCCAAAGGAGTGAAAAAATGGCAGAATACCCAAAAAACAATCGTCTTCTTTGACGTGGATCGTCGCATCGAAGCCTTGGACGTTCGAAGCGATGTTATTGAAGGTTAGTGGTACACCTTTGGGGATGCCGGTGGAGCCCGAGGTGAAGATGATTGTCAGGCGATCATCAGGTTTGTTTTTGTGAAGTTGAAATTGGGATGCAAGCATTCCTTCGGGCATGAACTTCGACTGTGTAAAGGCAACGATTTTATCGCCCAGGGTTGCTTTGTCTTTGAGATCTTCTAGGTAGACGACTTGGGCGTTGAGGTTCATGCCCAACTTTTCCATCACCTTGCGGCTGGTCAAAACGTGCTTGATCTGAGCTTGTTCGATGCATCGGTTAATGATCGATTCCGACACGGTGTAGTTCAGGTTGACCGCAACACGGCGTGAGAGGGTCAGAGCCATATTGACCACGACCGCCGGAACCGTTGGTGGCAAAAGCACACCTACATGCTTTTCGTCTTCGATAGGTTTGAAGCGAGCTTGCAGGACCTCGCGGTCGATGATTCGTTTGAGTGCGAGAGTTCTCAGGAGCAAATCATTTCCAGAAAGCTTTACTCCTGAGGAGTCGGCGACCTTGATCCTTGCCCCTTTTTCTCGGCAGCGGCGGATGAATAGACGAGGAAGGTTCCAATCCCACTGGAAGTTCGAGGAGGGCTGATTTTTGGTGTTCATGGCCTTGGTTGGATGTAGATTAAAACTTGTTACTTTTTGCGTTTGAACTCTTGGGTTAGTTCCGGAACGGGGATGCCGATAGCACCACGTCCCTCTTGGAGTCGAAAGTCGACATCTTCGCGGATCTCATTATGGTCGATTCCCCAAACGATGGTTTTCTCGTCGTCGGTTAAAGCTTTGCTCGATCGTACTAGTCTCATGCCAACCATGCGAGCCGGATCGCTGGTGAACCACCATGGGCTTTTGGGGACGTTGGGATCTTCATCCTTCCAATCTTCATCGACCGAGCCGAGGCGAGCCGAGGATCGGAGTCGCTCGGGTGGATCTTGCCATCCGCCACCACGTACGCATCTGGATCCTTTTTCCTTTGGAGCGACGAAAGCTTGTTGAACCGAGAGGGTTTTGCCTGCGCGATCCGAGTAAGTATCGGCTGCATAGTGATCGAGGGTCCACTCCCAGACGCTGCCGTGCATGTCGTGAAGTCCGAAGGGGTTTGGTTTTTTGCTGCCGACTTTTGGTGCACCTTCGGGACTATTGGTAGCGAACGCAGCATACTCATCGAGTTGCGCAGGATCGTCGCCGAAAGAGTAAGCGGTTTTGGTGCCTGCTCGAGCAGCGTATTCCCATTCGGCTTCGGTGGGCAATCGATATTCGATGCTGGTAATCCCGCTTAGCCATTTGGTGTACTGCTTGGCTGAGTATTGGGTCATGGTCACGGCGGGTTGTTTGGGATCGTCACCGTATTCGTAGGTAAAGCTCGGTTCGTACAGTGGGGTCGGAACGGTGATTGCGTCGACTTGGTCGAGCCCCGAGGCTTTGCGGATGCCTTGACGCGATAGTCTTTTGAAGATGTCGTAGGTCTTAATAAAGGTCTTGTATTCAGCCCATGTCAGTTCGGTTTTGGCCATCCAAAACGGTTCGACTTCCACGGTGAATTCAGGGCCTTCGTCTTGAGACCGACCGGGTTGGCTTTCGGGAGAACCGATCGTGATCTTACCGCCTGGGATTGGGATCATTTCAAAGCGTATGTCGGATTCATCGACCGACTGAACATAGGGCACCATGTACAAGTCTTCGGCGAGTTTGACACTCGGGCCTGTTGCTGGCTGGGTCTTACTAAGTCCATTGGTATTGGTGCTCTGGTTGGCTTCGGTCGAAGAGACTTTCTCCTGAGGAGACCAGGCAAGGGACTCGTCGCAATGGAGCAGCAAGACCGAGGTAGCAAGAAAACTCAGTTGCAGAAAATTCGCGGAAATCAGCTTTGGCATAACTTGGGTAAAGTCGCAGGGGAGGCTTGAGGGCCGAACGTGGGAAATTGGGTCGTATATCGGTAGCTTTAGAGTAACTACTAAAGAGCGAATCGAACAGTCTAGAGGGCTGTTGGATCTTGTGATAGTTTTGGGATTTGCTAAACAATCGGGGAATAGGCATCCTAAAGATGCGGCGATTCCTAACTATTTTTAGAGTGAGAGACGAGACGATGGACATCCACACCCTGACGCGTGAATTGCAGTTAGAAAACTCTAGCAAGATCGTGATGCTTGTGGCAGATGGATTGGGTGGTTTGCCAATGACACCCGGCGGACTTACCGAGCTTGAGTCTGCAAAAACGCCGAATCTCGATGCCTTGGCGACCTTGGGGGTTCAGGGAGCGAGCATTCCGGTTAAGCCGGGGATTGCTCCGGGGAGTGGCCCCGGTCACTTGGCCCTCTTTGGATACGACCCGCTGAAGTATCTCATCGGGCGCGGTGCTTTAGAGGCGACAGGGATCGGGTTTGAGTTGCAACCTGGAGATGTTGCGATCCGTTGCAATTTTTGCACGATCGATCAACAGGATCGTATCACCGATCGGCGAGCTGGTCGGATCAGTTCCGAGGAGAGTGCACCTCTTGCGATTTCGCTCCGCAAAATCCAGATTCCTGGTATCGAGATTTTTGTAGAACCGGTCAAGGAGCATCGATTCGTGGTGGTCTTCCGAGGGAAGGGCTTGGGTGGCAATGTTGCCGATACCGATCCGCAAAGGACTGGTGTAAAGGCATTGGATCCTGTCGCGCAGAACGAGGAGAGCAAGAAAACGGCCGAGGTAGCTAAGGAGTTTTTAAGGCAGGCCAAGCAGATCTTGGCTGGGCATCCGAAGGCGAATTTTCACACGATGCGAGGTTTTGCCGCAAAGCCTCAGTTGCCAAGTTACAAAGAGGTTTATGGGTTGCGGGCAGCAGCGATCGCGGTGTATCCGATGTACAAGGGACTGGCTCGATTGGTAGGGATGGATATTGTCGGCAAGGCCCAGACGCTTGCAGAGCAGATCGATGAACTCAGAGCGAATTGGGATCGCTATGATTTCTTTTTCATTCACTTCAAGTACACCGACAGCACCGGAGAGGACGGCAACTTTTCTGAGAAGGTATCAAGAATCGAGGAGCTTGATTCGGTTCTTCCGGAGATCCAGAAGCTTGGGCCTAGTGTGATGATCGTCACTGGAGACCACAGTACACCGAGTTATCTCAAGAGCCATTCTTGGCATCCAGTGCCGACGCTTTTGGTATCGGATTGCTGCCGACCCGACCCGCATCGCACGTTCAACGAAACGACATGCATCAGCGGTGGGCTCGGGCATTTCGAAGCTCAGTACTTGATGACCTTGGCCCTTGCGAATGCGGGGCGTTTGGGCAAGTTCGGAGCTTAGAGTTTTTCCAAGACCGCTTTGTCTTCTGGAAGCAGATAAACATCGCGCAGAGTTTTTCTATCGATCATGGGTTTTACTTTCTCTGCTTCCTCGGTCTTGCCAGCTCCCACGAGAGCCATATACCAGTGGAGGGCGGATCGAGGATCGCCGCCGTTTTTGGTGGCGACGCTTAAGGCTTGGGCTGCTTCTTCGTAGCGTTTAAGCAAAATCAGGACCGTTCCTTTGGTGTCAAGCAGTACAGAGTTTTCTGGCAAGATCTCGACGGCGCGGTTGATAAAACCGAGAGCTTCCTCTGCATTTTCTGGTGATGTTTCGATAAGGATGTTTGCCACATTATTGAGAGCTGCAGGGTTTTTGGGTTCTTTTTCAACGATCTTCTTGTAGGCGACCAGGGCCTCAGGAGCTCTCCGCTTGGCCAGTAAGAAATCACCGATGGAGGTAAGTGCAACCATATCGAGTTCGATCGCTTGATTTAATTTCTTGGAGATCTGGCTGATCAATGCGTCGGTTTTTTCTTTGTCGAACTCAAGCACGGAGATGACCGCAAGGAAAACGCTAAGGTCAAAGCTTGTGAGGTTTAGATCGTCGATTCGTTCGGTAAATCGTTTCAGGCCTGCGTTCCTGAGTCGGGAGATGTCGTGTCGAAGCAGAGAGTTGATGTAGTTCCGAGCGATTTGAGGATTGCGATCCAAGATTTCCTCGAAGGTTCTATCTGAATTGGGCTGGTCTCCTGAAGCCTCAAAAATTGCATTTGCAAAGGTGATGTTCGCATCGGAGATCGTGCTCAGATCCAGATCCTTCGAATAGTCGACCTTCGTCGCCTTTTGAAACCATTCGGTTGCGACTTGAGATGCTAGGTCGTTTTGATTTTTGGCGTGGTGCCATAAGGTTCGTACTAAATAGGTTGACCGAGAGTCTGGCGACAAAGCCGCGAGCTTATCAATCAATGGGGCGACATCTTGCAACTTATTGCGTTCGATAAGAAAGCTTGCGTAACCCGTGATGTAGGATTCATTCGCTGGGGTGCTTTGTGCGGCTTGCTGTAATGCTGACTCAGCAGCATCTTGGTAGCGACGGGTATCGACATTCTTGATGTTGTCTCGATTGGATAAATCCAAAAGGTAACGGTTGATCGTTCCGAGTGTGAAGAGGACTTCGTTGGAAAATTTACTCCGAACGCCTGCTACGCCCTGGAGCTTTTCTCGAGCTTTTTCGAGATCTCCATAGGATCGTTTCGTGATGAGTAGTTTGGCGTGCAGGAGGCGGTCTTCAAGTGAATTACCAAAGGGAGGGGCTGAGAGCACCTCGTCGAGTTGTTTCCAGTCATTAGGGGTACCGCGGTCAGCAAGCAGGATGGCAAGAGATTGTCTGATTTCGAAACTTTCTGGTTTATCCTTTGCGATTTGAGTCAGAAGTTCGATGGCTTCTTTTGGTCGTCCTTGACGAATCATGGATTCAGCCCTCAAAAGGCTATTTGAGACGACCGAGCCGCCCTGTGCGATCGACTTGTTAAAGTTGTCTTCGGCACGATCGAAATTATTTAGAAACAGATGGATGATTCCTAGAAGATTCAATCGTTCATTTTCCGGTGAGAGTTGCTTGTCGGACTCTACTTGCTGTACCAATTCCTCAATTTTTTGTTTTTGTCGCGATGCAGCGTAAAACTGGAACAGCGAACGGACAGGTTCGCACAGATCGGGGGCTAATTGACGTGCTCTTTGCATGTGCGATTCGGCTTGCTCCATGCTTGCCTTTCGATCTTGATCGTTCATTTCTCGGGAAGATCTTTCGATCACCTTTGCGTACCAGACCCAAGCAAGGGGATCCAACGGGCGTGACTCCGTTCCGAGTCGTGCAAGATCTAGTGTGTTGGCTTGGGTTCTTTCGGAAAGTTTCAATGCAACCGATGCGATTCGGTTGGATTGATTCGAAACATTTCCAAGTCGAGAGATGTAGGTCTCTGCATCGTCGAATCTACCCTCTTGATAAAGCAGTTCGATCAATCTTTCGTAAACGCGGATATCATCGATCGCAAGTCCAACGGCAGACTGGTATGCTTTTATTGCTTTGTTGGGTTCTTTCATCTGTTCTGCAAGTGCGCCTCGGAGAACATCCAAATAAGCCCATTCGGGACGAACTTCTTCAATTTGAAGAATCAGGTCAAGGACGTTGGCAAAGTCAGGTTTTTCATCAAAAAGAGATTTGATCAAGAGTCTTCTGGCTTTGGCATACCTCCAAGCGGTCCCTTTTTCGCCTTCGAGTTTCCTGAGTCGCATTTCTGCAGATTGCATGGCTGCATTCCAACTTTCGACTTTAGGTAGCGACTTTGCTTTGTCCTGCTCGTTGACTTCAGAGGTGTACTGTGGCAAGCGGAGTAAATATTCGCAAAGGTCGGTCATGACGGTGAAGTTCCTACCACACGAGTCGAGCATTTTCTCAACGCGATCTCCGAATTTGTCATCGATTTGAAGGATTCCGGCGATGAATTGATTCAGGCGGGTATTTTCGGGGAATTCGGCTAGACGATCCATCAAGTAATCGAGGGCTACGGAGACTTGGCCGGAATTGGCTAAGTCGGTTGCTTTATCCAAATGCGCATCTAAGCTCTGAGGATTTTGCGCGATGAGCAGTTTACGGATTTCTTTTGCGCTGCTTATTTCCCCCCAAACTCCGAGGAGGTTAACGATGTTTTTGAGGAGTAACTCTTGGTTTGGATTTGCAAGTCCCATCTCCAAGAGTTTTGGTTTCCACTGGGCGATGGTCTCAGCTCTTTTCGATGGATTCGATTTTCGAGCATCCAAATCGGCCTGAAGAACCTCAAGTAGGTTTGTAAAACTACTGTCTTGGCCAGAGGATTCGGCACCTTGTCTGGCTCGATCTAAAGCAGTTTGGATCGGTTTCCATTGGCTTTCGTCAAAGGATAAATCTGTTGTTTGCAATAGCATCCTTAAAAGTGCCACCTGCATCCAGTCTCCAGGTTGTTTGCTTTGGATGAGTTCAAACTGCTTGATCGCATCTTCTGTTCGATTGGACTTCACCAAGCATTCTGCAGCCCCACGGTGCAAAGAATCGTTTTTTGGTGAGAGTGCCAAGGCTCTCAAATAAGCGGTAGCGGCTTTGTCCCAGTAGCCAATTTTCCTGAAAGCCTCTGCAGCGAATGCTTGGATTCTCAACTCGGTGTTCGAATCGCTCGAAGCGGTGGAAACCAAAAGGCTGTCGAGTTGTTCGTTAACGGCCACCAAATTCCCCTGGGCATTGTAATATTCCAACCATTGCTGTTTGATCGCTCTTGAAAACTCGGATTGCTGCGCACTATTTAGACGCGGCGAGTCTTGTCTGAGAGTCTCATCAGTCTTTTTGAGTGCAGCCAAGGCCAACTCAGGCTCATTGTTTAAATTATAAATCTGGGCGAGGCGAAGCTGAAGATCGACTAAGGGTGGTTCGCAAACTCTGAGCCCATCCTCAAGGGTTTGGATCGCTTTTTCTTTTTCACCCTTGACTAGTGCAAGCTCTGAAAGCGACGCATAGGTAAAAGGCACCCGAATCCCCGAACCGACTCGAAGCTTGCCGAGGATCTCTTCGGCTTGAACGATCTGTGTGTCTATCAGCCGTTGATCTCCAAGACGTTTGGCATTGAGTATCCTTCCCATAATGTGAACGGCACCTTGTTGCAAAACGGATGTGTCGTCCGGGAATTTATTCAATGCTTTCTGGATATCCTCTGAAGCTCTCTTCTCATCGATTCGAGAAAGAAGTTGGTAATTGATTAGCCATGCATCGGGTTTTTCTTCGTTTCGAGTTAGCATTTCAGAAAGCTTCCTGGAAATCAAAGAGTCGAGTTCCTGTTTGTCTAGTTTCGAAAGATTCGACTTAACCAACTTGCTGCTGTCGATGATGCAAGCATTTCCGAGCATTGCGGTGAGTTCAATGTCCCCCTTGAGTTCATCCAAGGAGCTTGTGATGTGGTCGACAGGATCAAGCTTGCACTTTTGCTGGATCCAGTCGGGCGTACCAGGCATGAGTCGACCAACCGAAGGATCTTCGCCGGCAACCACAAGGTTGCGATATCGAATCAACGCGAGTTTTTTATCCAGTTGTGGATCGGGCTCCTGTGAAGCTAATTTGGCTATTTGCTCGACGGCCTCACCGGCTCGCATCGCCTCAGATAGATTATCTAAGAGTCTCATTCGAAGATCTGGAAGCTTATCCTCAAGTTCAGGATTTTGCTCGCAGGTCGCGATCGCTTGATAAATTAGAGGTATCAAAGAATCGGTACTGAGTTTCGGAGACTTTGGATCCGAAAGCAATTCGGCTAGTTCTACCTTCTGCTTGGGCGCATCGGGGCGATAGACCATGAATCGATTCAGTTTCTTGATCGTTTCATCCTGGTCGCCTTTGTTCTTAGCCGATTCAATATCTCCCAAAAGATAGGTTTCTAATCGCCCAAGTTGCATTCTGTGGAAGAAATATAAACAGGGAACGACCACAAGCAAAACGGCAAGGGGAATCCAAAGGGCTTTCCAGTTGAATTCATAATCGTCATCTTGGCTGAACATGGAGCAAGTCTCGCTTGGAATATCTCTACTGGATATGGAATTTTTTTACTGAATCACTTAATCGAACGACCGGGATATCTCCGTAGGCATGAACCTCTTGGCAGATCCTTCGCAGGGCACCCATGGGATCATTGGAGGCTTGCGTGAAGCGGTCGCTATCGATCACAAGCGGTGCTCCGATAACAACCAGGGGGGCACCAAATTTCGGAGTGCTGATGGCTTGCTCTAGTGTCAGGCCACCTACGGCCTGAACCGGAACCGAGACGGCTTTTACGATCTGCTCGAGCTGATCCATAGGGTTCGGGGGACGATGGCCTGCGGCTGCAATGCCTCTGCGCTCGTCGTATCCAATATGATGGATGACATAGTCGCAACCCAAATCCTCTAACCGCTTGGCACCATCGATCATTGATTCGTAGCCAAGATTATCACCCATGACTCCCACGCCGTAGTCCTTGCCAGCCTTGACCACACACTTAATCGTCTCGGCGTGAGCCCTGGCCATGACCACCACATGGGTCGCACCAGCCTTGGCCATCATCTCGGCTTCCAAATAGCCACCATCCATCGTCTTGAGATCGGCGATGATCGGGATCGTTGGAAAGCGCTGGCGAAGTCCTCGTATCGCACGTAGGCCTTCAGCCAAAATCAAGGGGGTGCCGGCCTCAAGCCAATCCACCCCAACATCGACGGCTTGCTGCGCGGTTGCTAAAGCTTCGTTTAGATCGGTTAAATCAAGCGAGATCTGTACCCTGGGTAACATCGGTCAACGCCTCGAAATTCTGCTTTTTGATGATGCAATCAGACCGACTGCAAGGGTGCTTGGGCTGTTTTGTCTAAACAGGTTGCGATGTGACGCACGGCTTGTCTTAAACGAGCTTCGTTTTCAACAAGGGACATTCGAAGATAGCCTTCGCCCGAAGGGCCAAAGCCCCCGCCGGGACTTACCGCGACATTGCCTTTTTCAAGAAGCATCATGGCAAAGTCGATCGAATTCATTTCAGAGGCCCATGGCTCGGGGATCTTTGCCCAAACGAACATGCCAGCACGAGGGGTGGCGGCCTCCCAGCCAAGGCGTCGCAACCCTTCGAGCAGCACATCTCGTCTACCTTGGTAGATTTTCGACTGCTTTTCAACCGTCGCCTCGGTGTCCCTAAGTGCGACGATCGCAGCAATCTGAATCGCTTGGAACATCCCGTAGTCGTAGTAACCCTTGATGGTTGCCAAGCCTCGAACCATTTCCGAATTTCCAGCACAAAAGCCAACACGCCATCCGGCCATGTTGTAGCCTTTGCTCATCGTCGTAAATTCCACCCCGACATCCTTGGCGCCAGGTGCGGATAAAAACGATGGCGGAGTATAGCTGTCGTAGGCCACGTCCGCATAAGCAAAATCACTTATCACCATCAAGCCATATTTTTTGGCCAATTTGACCACTTCAACGTAAAACTCAGGCTCTACGGTGATCGTCGAGGGATTATGCGGATAATTGATGATCAGCAGTTTGGGCCTGGGGTAAAAATGCTCGCAGGTGTAAGCGATATTTTTCAGATACCGTTCTGTATCCGAAACATCCAGGGCTACTACATTCCCCGACGCGAGGATCACACCATACATGTGAACCGGAAAAAAAGGTGCAGGGATGATCGCCGTGTCGCCGGCACCAATGAGGCTCAGCAGCATGTGCGAGAAGCCCTCTTTGGAGCCAAGGCAAACGATAGCCTCTGTCTCAGGATCCAATCGAACGCCATACTTTCGGAGATACTTGCTTGTCAGCTCTCTTCGAAGGTTGAGAATTCCGTTGGCCTTGGAGTAACCATGGTTGCGTACATCCGAGGCTGCTTGGGATAGCTTCTCAATCACCAGTGGATCTGGTGGGTCGCTCGGATTGCCCATACCCAAGTCGATCACGTCTTGGCCTGAACGCCTCTTTTGGTAGAGCAGATTGTTGATCCGCCCAAAGAGGTAGGGGGGTAAACGGTGTACCCGGGGAGCGTATTCCACTCGAAACGGCGAGTCTTTCATAAATCCTGTTTGCAAAAAAAGATCCCAGGCGGTGTAAATGGATGCAGTTCCGGGGCCGAAATTGCTGGGATTCTTGTCGGGAATCAGGTATCCCGGACCCTCTGCTGTGTCACGGATTAGCATAAGCGACACTAGGGGCATAGAAAAGATCCGAAAATCGGAATCCTCAATGTAATTGCGTGTCAAATTGTAACCTTAGCAGTTTCCGCCAAGTCTTTTGGGAGCGGGATAACCAAAAAACGAAAAATGGGGAGAAAGCTTAAGGCTTACCCCCCGTTTTTTTAAAGGATCGAGCAGTCGTTTCGCGTCGGGCTTGTTTAAGCCACGTTCTTGAGGAAGCCTTCGAGCATCCCGGATCGAACGGGATTTTGAAGTTTTGCGACCGCCTTGGACTCGATTTGCCGAACCCGTTCCCGAGTTACCTTGAAAATCCTGCCAACTTCTTCGAGTGTGTAGGAAAACCCGTCAGTCAGACCGTAGCGCAAACGGATGATCTCTCGCTCTCGATAGGTTAAGGTTTTTAGAAGCGAGTCGATGCGATCTCTGAGAATGCCGTTGTTGGCATTGCGGGCTGGATTGTCGCTGGTGGGATCCTTGAGGAACTCCCCGAGGACATTGTCTTCTCCCTCGCCAACAGGCCGATCGAGACTCACCGGTCCGCGACCGATGTCCATGACCCGTTGCACATCTTCAACTTGAACGCTCAAGAACTCTGCGAGTTCGTAAGCCGTTGGTTCGCGTTGAAGTTCATGGGTAAGTTGCTTTTGCGCTCCTCGGAGCTTACTGAGCATATCGATCATGTGAACTGGGATTCGAATCGTTCGAGCTTGGTCGGCAATCGCTCGTGTGATGGCTTGCCGTATCCACCAAGTAGCGTACGTTGAGAATTTAAAGCCTCGACGATACTCGTACTTATCGACAGCTCGCATGAGCCCGGTGTTGCCTTCTTGGATCAGATCCAAAAAGCTCATTCCACGGTTTCGGTACTTCTTAGCAATCGAAACAACGAGCCGAAGATTTCCGCTCGAGAGTTGCCGTTTAACCGCTTCGTACTCTTTGTAGCTCTTTCGAAAATCTTCAACCCGTCTTCGCAATGATCTTGGACTTTCTTGAGTGGTCAAAATCAGGTGTCGAAGTTCACCCAAGCATCGCTGGAGTTCAAGGGGCCCAGTGCCCGATTGTTTGAGTTCAGCGATGCGTTCGGATAGATAATCCATTCGCTGTGAGAACTGTTCGAGTTGGCGCATCAAAGGGATGACTCGGCGTGATCGAAGAGAGAGTTCTTCGACCAAGACCAACGATTTCATTCGGCGTCGCTGGTACGTTAACTTTGCAATTGCTTTCTTCGACTCCGGGGTGCTTTTGCGAACAATAGCTTGAAAGTCGCGTCGATTTTCATCGATCAAGCGATCCAAGGTTGCAAGGTTCGCTGGCATTCGCGCGCTGATCTGTTCCTTGGTCAATTGCTCGGTCAGCGACACTTTGATCGTGCGATCAAACGGGAGGATACCAGCGGCGACTTTGCGCAGAATCTCGACCGTGTGACGAAGTGCGAAATCATTCCCGAGTACCGCACGACGAAACTTGCGCCTCGTGATTTCAATTTTTTTGGCAAGCGAGATTTCTTGCTCTCGATTCAAAAGAGGGATTTTGCACATTTGTGCTAAATACAATCGCACCGGATCGTTCGAGCTTGTGGTGCGTTCTGAGGCACCAGTTGCTAATGCTGCCAAGTTTGTCTGGCTATCTTCTGGACGATAGATCTTTAGGTTTGTCGATCCACCGGCTGGGCGTTGCGAAGCGGTTTCTTCGACGATCTCTATCCCCGCACGCTCTAGTGCAACAAAAAGCTCATCGAGCTTTTCAGCAGAGGAGGCTTCATCGGGAAGATAATTACTGACTTGTTCGTAGGTCAAAAAGCCTTGGGTACGTCCCAAGTCGACCAATTGGTTGAGTTCTACTGTTTTGCTTTCCATCTGCTCCACTCCTTTGGATTTTGGAAAAAATTCGACAGTCGAACAATCCATGTTCGACCGTTGGGTCTACGGTTTAAGGTTGCTCGATACCATGTTTCATTTGTGCTTGTCGTATAAGCGACTGCAATAGATCGATTTGAGTTTGGTCATCGAGCGATCTATCTTCGAGCGCGTTTCGCTGGGAGCGAACTGAATCGGAGTCGTCCGAAGCGCCCCATCGTTCACAGAGTGTCTCAAGCCTTGCTCGGGGATCCATCGATGCTTTCGTGGCCTTCAAGACAGCTTGCTGCTCGAGGCTTACCAAGGTGTTCTTGAGCGAAGGATCCTCGGTGGCCGTCAGGATGCTTTGAAAGTCCAGCGAGTGGCCTTCGAGTTCAAGGTTTAGGTAGAGTTGAAAAATCGCTAGTGCGGTAGAAGAGACAAGGTTCCTGGGAGCGATCCGTTCGATCGCCACTGGGACAAGATCGGTGTTGATCGCAAGGATTTCGAGCAACTCCAGTTCGACTGCGGAAAGTTGATCGTAACGATACTCGACAGGTTGCTGCAGAGAGTCTTCTGCAGGTTCAATGCTAGTCGATGGATTCGATACCTCTGTGTTGCCAGGGCTGAATCCACTGGGACTTGCCCATCGGCGAGATTGTTTTCGCAAATCGTTCAAACGCATTTTGATCTGCGATTGCCCGATACCAAACTGGCGACTGAGCCTACCGATAATCTGTTCGAGTCTCATAACAACCCTCGAATCGCTTTGGCTCGATTCGGGAATCTTCGCAAGCGAACCGAGAACATTCTCAAGTGCCATGGTTGCTCGATGGGTATCGAGCAGTGGATCAAAGCCCTGGCATACAGATCTTATCTTGAATTCCAACGCGTCGATCGCTTGGGAGAGGAGTTCCTTAAGACTCTCACCCCCGTAACGCAGAAGGTAATCGCATGGGTCGAGTTGCTCGGGCAAGGTCAAGATCCGTAGGTCCATCGATTCACTTAAGAAAAGTTCGAGGATTTCACCCGTGCGTTTTTGACCCGCTTGGTCTCCGTCGAGCATAAGCACCACCGAGTCACAGTACCGTTTGAGCAAGCGGATGTGGTTCTCGGTCAAAGCCGTACCGCAGCAAGCAACAGCATTGTCGATGCCATGCTGGTGGGCCATCATCACATCGGTATAACCCTCGACAACCACGGCGACTTGCGTTTTGGTGATACGATCCTTGGCAAAGTTCAAACCGTAAAGCGTCTGATTCTTTTGGTAGAGTCGAGTTTCGCTGCAATTGATGTACTTGGCCGCCTCGACTGCAGAGCCAGGCAAAACGCGCCCCCCAAGTGCAATCGGGCGAGACTGCGGATCAAAGATCGGGAAAATCAATCGATCTCGAAACCGATCGTAACGCGTCTGGCTCGTACCGCGGGCCAAGAGCCCCACCTTTTCCAAGGCATCTAATGAAATCTTGTCTGCCGAAGCGCGATCGGCCAACCAATTCCACGATTCAGGTGCAAAGCCCAGCCCGAAGCGCTCGACGATCGATGTCTCCAAGCCTCGGCTCGCAACATATTCGCGGGCCGCATCCGCAGCAGGATCATTCTTGTAGTAGTCTCGATACTTATCCACTGCCCATTGGATCGCACGATACAACTCGCGCTTGTCTTCAGCCGATGCTCCAGGCGTCTTGGTTCCGGCCGTCTCGATGACAATCCCAGCTTTGTCAGCCAAAAACTGCAATGCCTCAGGGAAACTCATCCCTTCACGCTGCATCACGAAGCTAAAAACATCACCACCGATATCGCATACCCAACACTTCCAACTCTGTCGCTCGGCGTTGATCTGCATGCTCGGTCGCCGGTCGTCGTGGAATGGACAACGGGTAACGAAATTCCTTCCCTGGCGACGAACCTCCGAATAAGCACCAATCACATCGACAATGTTGACCGCTTGCCGCACTCGCTCTTTGGTCTGATTGTCGAAGTTTGAATTCATGGCAAATCAGGGTTTACTTTGGGTCGAAGTTTTTGTTATTTCCACATCGACGATCGAGCAAGGCTCAAGCTTCGATGGCCAGTGGCCTGATGCGGGCAAAGAGTATCAGCGATTCGAAAAGCTCACGTCAACATCACTTGAACCAAATTGCACTCAGGCTTCGATTTATTTCGAAAAAACTATGGGTGAATTGTCCAGTCCTTGCTAGCATTCGGATCCCCTGAGTTGGGTGTGATCAATGCATCGAGCTCGGCCGTCGTCGTCGATCTAGGGATGATCACCGCATTGCCCTGTGTGTCTATTCCTAAGGCCACTTTCGTATGCAGTCCACCGATCGATGTCATCGCGATGTTGCCTAAGCTCGGACCGGTTAATGGAAGATCGATATCTCCAGGTTCGCTCCAAGCGGTCACCCCATTGAGCGTTTCGACGATCAAGAGCGTTGGTGTATCGGCAACTTGTTTGTAGCTCATGGGCTTACCCGGAGGGAACATGGTTCTGTTGCCAGTGATAAGCACAAAGTTGGGTTGCTTGTTTCCGTAGGCATCTGGCGAGTTGCTACTACAAAAGACCTGGGGCATCTTTTTGATCAAAGTGAGATTCAATGGGCTGTCCCAAGGTTGGTTCAGGGCGAATTCTTGATAGAGATCGTCGTACCCCAGAAAAGGAAGGATCGCAACGCGCCACGAAAGAAGCGGCTTGCCTGTCGCATCGACGCTATAGGGCGGAGGATAACTCCCGTAACGATCGCAGTAGGCATTGAGCGCCTTGGCCAACGTCTTCATTCGGGTCAGGTCGCTGTTGCAAGCGGCAATCGACATTTGCCTCCTGGCTGCGGGGAGAGCAACGATGATAGCGGCGATGGCCAACAACCCAAGTACCGCAGCAGCCACTCCGACGATGGCCCTGAGCAAGCGTCGATCATCACGCGGGTCGCTTTTACGAGTCTTTGATTCACCCTGCGGTGAAATGATTTTCCCTGTTTGAACCGAATGCACTAATACCCCGTGGGGATCCCGTGTTGGCATGGTTACGGGTTTGCCGCACGAGGCGCAAGGTCCACTTTGACCCAAATACTCTTCACCAACGCGAACGCGGCTCAAACAAAATGGACAAGTGAATTCGAAGGACATGGCAGATCCAAAGCCAACTATAAACGATTTTAGATTTTGTTACCGATAAACTGATAATAAGGTGTTCGCACCAGGGGCATGTAAGGCACCTTGGCTTTCTTCTCTTGTAGCCAATCGCGTCGAAAATGGGTCTCTAAAAAGGGCAAGTGATCGGGACTTGGAAAAACATTGTCGCTTGCAAACCATACGGGCCAGAAGGTGCGAGTCAACCAACCATGTTTCCTAAGACCCTCAGCGGGGTACTTGCGAGACACATAAAAATCGATCACCCCAATGCTCCCACCGGGTTTGAGGATTCGAAGTGCATTTTCGATCGCTCCGAACCAATCGGGGATCATGGTAAGCGAGTAAGAAAAGGTTACCACATCGACCGTGCCGCACTCGGGAGTCCATCGAGTCGCATCGGCTGCAACGGCTTGAACATTGTTCCATCCATTTTTTTGGACACGTTTTTCAACGACGCCTAGGAGCGATTCGGCGAGATCGACCACATAGATCTTTTCGAAGTTGCGAATCGATGGGCCGATGAACTCGAGGTTCGCTCCGGTACCTCCTCCGAAGTCGACCCAAGTCCCTCGGTGGGCTTGGCCCAAGCGCTCGTAGACTTCCTGGCGGCCCTGCAAGAGTCGCTTGCGGAAATCGTCGTAGTGCTCGGCTTGGCCTGCATAGAAATTCTCCATCCTCTGCGCATGGTCTTTGCCTCGTACAG
Source organism: Pirellula sp. (assembly GCA_040381975.1). Taxonomy (GTDB): domain Bacteria; phylum Planctomycetota; class Planctomycetia; order Pirellulales; family Pirellulaceae; genus JBKCUI01. The sequence goes on along the minus strand of JBEIGI010000013.1, from coordinate 25,120 downwards.
GTCGAAGGATCAAATGGTAGAGGATCTTTAGATCGTCAAAAAAGGACATCGCTAAGTTCGAATCTTTATTTTTAAGCCAGAGGGTATCCAAGAAAAAACCAGGAGCCCCTCTAAAGACCCCTGGTTTGTTTGAAATCATCAACGCCGCTTGGACATTGAATCTCTTCTCCGAGAAAGACTCTCGGACTTGCTGCACTAGAAGCCCTTGAATGGGTGCGAAGCGGTATCCTTCTTGGCAACCATTTGAGCTGCCGTCGGCAGGCCCTTCATCGCATTGGCGATCGCATCGACGGTGGCCTTGTAGTTGTAATCATAGATCTTGCGATCGTCGGCTGCCGCTGGGTGGATAAACACGCCGCAGACGATTACCAAGTTCTCTGCTTGGTCAGCAGGGATCACGCCAGTTGCAACGCTGTCAGCAACCGCCTTGGCAACTGCAAACTGAGCAGGTCCAAACATTTGAACCGCTTGCCTCATCCCTTTGATCGTTACCTTCGTGATCATCACTGTCGCTGGCTTGACCGCAACGTTGGGTTCCAAGACTGCAAGCAGATTGGTGTGACCACTGCTTTGGGTTGCCAAAGCGTTGGCAAACGCTGTACCGACCGGACCATCCTTGCTTCCAATCATCAAATCGATGTGTGCAATTTCATTGCCTTCGCCCACCAAGGCTTCGCCGATATAAAAAGACATTGACCAAAATCCTATCGTTCTAGAGACACTAAGACGGACATATCGCGGCACAAGCGCGTTTCTGAACACTTGAAGGTAGCAAACCGCAACATTCTTGCAACGCTTTGCCCGAAGAGTTTATGGCCTCCATGGGGGCTTTGACCGACAGAAAACGTAAAAAAAGCCGATCACATCGAAAATACAGCCGTTTTTCCCACAGTGAAACGGTGGATTTTTCGGGTAAATCCGATTAACCTAATAGGGTTGTTGAAGCTATTTTTATGAATGGCACAGCAGTTGCAATCCGAAGAAGGAACGGATGAAACTGAGGTTACCCAACCCGGCCGTTTGAACCTAGGACACAAAAACCTTCTTTTCGATCGAGGTCCCTACGATGAAGAATCTGCTCCGCCACCTAGCTATGGCCTTGGTAGTTGCCCCTCTGTCGGGTCTGACCAGCCAAGACTCCTTTGCTGCTGACAACGAAACCAAACAACCGGCAGCCAAACCCAGCGTCACTGCTCGCGGCAAGAAGGCTGCACCAGTCAAGCTCGGACAGGCCAAACGGGTCGAAATGTTCGATGCGATGGATCAGGGTCTCATCACGGTCGAATACATCGGAAGGGATTCCAAAGAAGCCAATATCATTTTCAAGAATAAGTCCGACGAATCGCTCGATGTCGTCTTGCCCGAAACCTTTGGTGCTCTCCCTGTCGTTGCCCAAATGATGGGTGGCATGGGCGGTATGGGTGGTATGGGCGGCGGCATGGGTGGTATGGGTGGCGGTATGGGCGGTATGGGCGGCGGCATGGGAGGCATGGGCGGCGGTGGTGGTCAAGGCATGGGTGGTGGCTTTGGTGGCGGTGGCGGCATGGGTGGTATGGGTGGCGGCATGGGTGGTATGGGCGGCATGGGAGGTGGTATGGGTGGCATGGGCGGCATGGGAATGGGCGGCATGATGCGTGTCGAACCCGACCGACCACGCAAAGTCACCGTGCCAACTCTTTGCCTCGAACATGGCAAAGCCGACCCCAACCCTCGCATGAAGTACCGAATCGTTCGACTCTCCGAAGTCAACGCAAGTCCAGAGGTTGCCGAGTTGTGCAAAGCTTTGGCTCAAGGAAAAGTTCCCCAAAACACCGCACAAGCCGCGGCTTGGCACATCGCCAACGGGCTCAGCTGGGAAGAACTGGCCAAGAAGCCTCGGGTTATCTCCGAGTACACCGGCATCGAACTGTACTTCAGCGGTTTTGAAATTCAAAACGCTCTGCGTCTGACCGCATTGGTTCAACAATCGGCTAGCGAATCGAGCACAAGCCCTGGCGAGCAAGCTGCTTCTTCGGGCAAGACCGCTCGCTACAACTCCCCCGGCGAGAACGAATAGTTTCTGCCTCGTAAGAATTCAGACTTGATAAAACGCTCGGGAAAAGTCCTGAGCGTTTTTTGTTTATCCGTCCAAGACTTGACGTTCCGCGGACAATGTTGAGGATTTGACCCTGATCCATTTCGATAGATATTCCTCGATCCCCTTTCTTAGGAGCAATCTGCTATGGCCGTATTGGTCACCAAACCCGCACCCGATTTCACTGCTGAGGCCGTACTCAAGGATGGCTCTTTTGCCAAAATCAGCCTGAGTCAATTCAAGGGCAAGTACGTTCTTCTGTTCTTCTATCCGCTGGACTTCACCTTTGTTTGCCCGACCGAAATCATCGCCTTTTCGGAAAGGGTCAAAGAGTTCAACGATCTGGGTGTCGAGGTCATCGGTGTGTCGGTAGATAGCCACTTTTCCCACCTTGCATGGCGCAATATCCCACGCGATCAAGGCGGTATCGGCCCAATTCAATATGCATTGGTCGCCGACTTGGATAAGCAAATCGCAAGGAACTACGACGTGCTAGTCGGTGATGCCGTAGCCCTCAGAGGTCTGTTCCTGATCGATAAAGAGGGCGTGGTTCGCCACCAAGTCGTCAATGACTTGCCCCTGGGACGCTCGGTCGATGAAGCCCTGCGTATGGTTCAGGCCCTTCAGTTTTTCGAGAAAAACGGAGAAGTCTGCCCAGCCGACTGGAAGCAAGGCAAGCGCACGATCAAGCCCGGTGTGAGCGAAAGCAAAGAGTTTTTTGGAGCCGAATACAAACGATAGGCACTCTTTGAGCGAATTTCCCTTGTGTTTTTAAGGCCCTCGGTCGTTTCGGACGAGGGCCTTGATGTTAACTTTTCGACTTGATTTCGGGCAATCTAACGGATGGGGATCCACCATGAAGCAAACTGGCCAAACGCCAGACTCCTTGACCCACGTCGACCCGCAAGGCAATGCCTGGATGGTCGACGTAAGCGGAAAAGAGTCCACGGTTCGCCAAGCGGTTGCGATTGCGAGGATCTCTATGTCGCACGAGGCAGCCAGTGCAATTCGAGAGAACGCTTTGAAGAAGGGTGATGCTCTCGGAGTTGCAAGGATCGCTGCCATCCAAGCCGTTAAGTCGACTGCGAACCTAATTCCACTCTGCCACTTGATTCCGATCGATTCGGTTGGAGTGGAGCATGTATGGGTCAGCGATCAGGTCTTGGAGTGGCAAGTGACCGTGCGATGCACTGGCAGGACTGGAGTGGAGATGGAAGCATTGACGGGTGCCAGCGTGGCCGCGTTGTCCATCTACGACATGGTCAAGTCTCTAGATCGCACGATGGAAATCGGCCCAATCTTTCTCCAAGAAAAAACTGGAGGAAGTCACGGAGATTTTCGGAAAGCCAAGTAACCGCTGATGGAATCTCAAGAAACAACGATGATGAGGCATCCTCTATCGAGCACTCACTCGCTCGATCGCAAGACTGCTCCGACAAACGCCCCTGCCGCTGACCTCAATGAGCAACGCTACCGAGAAGCCTTTAGCAAGGCCTGCCGATGCATCGGAACACAGTTGCGTCAGTTCGAAGACGAACTCGGAAGTCAACTTGTTAGCGACAACGATCAAATCGACCGGGTGCTCAAATACGTCGCGAGACTAGGAGGTAAGAGGCTTCGTCCTGCCCTGACGTTCTTGACCTCAGAACTCTTTGGTTCGAGCACAGATGAGACGATGCGACTGGCAATCGTCGTGGAACTGGTTCATACAGCGACCCTGGTTCACGATGACGTGCTGGACGCAAGCGGGATACGGCGACATCAACCCACGGTTCATGTTCGCTGGGATGTCCCGACGAGCATCCTCATTGGTGATTGGTTGTTCACACACGCCTATGGTTTAGCGAATGCAGGTGAGTCGACTCTTCCTGGTCGATGGATAGCATCTGCAGCCAAGCGAGTTTGTGAAGGCGAGATTCGTCAAAACCAGACCATCGGCAACTGGGAGTTAACCCAAGAGGAGTACTTTGACATCCTTTCATGCAAGACCGGTGCGTTGTGCGGTGCGAGTTGCGCGATGGGAGCCTGGAGCACTCAGGCTCCCTCCTCCCGATGCGATGCACTGCAGTCTTTTGGAAACAAACTGGGCCTAGCCTTTCAGATATTCGACGATTGGTTGGATATTTGGGGGGATCAAGCTCCATCGGGCAAGACGCTGGGAACCGATTTTGAGCACGACAAGCCAACGCTACCCTGGATTTATCTCCTGGGCAGCCTTAACTCGGAAGATAGGCAAGCTTGGTTCGAACTCTACAACTCCAACCCACAGCAAGCCAAGTCCGAGCTTAGTGCAAGGCTCAAGCAAAGCGATGCCTCTGCTTACACTCTGGGTTGTGCGAAGGGGTTTGCTCAGTCTGCCTGCGAGGATCTTCGTCGCGCCGTCAGTGGTCTAGATTTGAGCGAACATCAAACGCAAGTACTCCGAGCTTTGGAAGAGATCACCAAAGCGAGCGTAGCGAGAGCAGGTTAGGGCTCGCTGATGGGTATTTCAACAATGCACCTTGTGCCCCGGGGCGTTAATCGATCAAAACGTATCGAACCTCCTAGGCCTTGAATGACATTCCGAGTCAAAAAAACACCCATCCCCATTCCTTTACCAACCTCTTTGGTCGTAAAGAACGGCTCTCCGATTCTTCGGAGAACTTCATCGCTAAGTCCGTTTCCAGAGTCATCGATGATCACTTGCCAGCGTTGCGCCCCCTTTTGATCTCTCTCGATGTTGGAGTTGAGGATCACCGTCTGCTGTGGTTCTGAAGCGTCCAATCCATTTTGGAGCAGGTTGCGCAGGGCTTGAGATAGAGCTTGCTTGGGCAACATCGCCTTAAAGTCTGCTACAGCTTTTTCCATGCGCAAGTCGACCCGCTGGGGTTCTCGCATCGCATCGATGGTCTGGTTGATGATCTCTCGGAGAGTCACGGGATGGAGTCTTTCTGCGGCAGCCTCCCCAGCCCCGCTTTTCATGCGATGGAGGATGTCCTTGCAACGTGAAAGCTCCTCTCGGATCAACCCAAAATCCTTTTTGACTTTCTCGGGGATCTCGGGCTTGTTGAGGGTACGAGAGAGTTCTCCTGCAATCACAGCGATCGTCGACAACGGAGATGCCAGTTCGTGACCTGCACCTGCGGCCAAGGTTGCTAGGGCTTCGAGGCGTTGGGCTCGTTCTTTTTCTTTTTCCGCGATAGCAAGTCTTCGATCCCTCAGCCGCACTTCGAGTGCTAGTTGGGACACAAAGTAGGTTAGTACGCAACTGCAGGTTGCAAACGAAATCCAAAAGGCCCATTTGGTGACACCCCAGGCTGCACTATGCTCGAATTGGGATCCCTTAAAGACTCCGACCGGGGTCGCGGTATTGAGAAGTAAGAAGCATCCTAAAATCGACGCAGCAGAGATACCAATCGCCCAAGATCTCGGCAACACCACACCTGCGACAGCGATGTTGGCCACATAGAAAAGAATAAAAGGATTGGCTGCACCGCCGGTGAAATACAGCAAGCCAGTCAAGATCGCTACATCAAACAGTAGCACGGCTGAGAGTATGTGGGTTTGAAGCTGGTTGCTGATGCTATTAAGATTGGCGGATCGCTTGGCCACCAGCCATAGGGCGATGTTGCTGGCGATCATGAGTAGAACCAGCATGAGCAATTGTGGAATCGCAAGGGGAATCTTCAAGACCAACTGCACGAAGCCAATCGCGATCAATTGACCAGCGATCGCAATCCAACGCAACTGTGCCAACCATAGAGCCGTTGTGGGGTCGCTGGATCCCTGCTGGGCTTCTCGTTCTTGAATCACTTCGTCGATTGCCCCTCTACCAAAACCCACTCTCGATCGGAGCCTGATAAGCTCCATTGTTCTGATTTCCCGCTTGGCCAATAGACTTCGACCGTCGCTGGCCAACTGTGATTCTCAGGAATCCCAAAGTGGATTAGCAAATCATTCGCTGACGCATAAGAGCCTCCACCAACAACCTGTCGTACAGATTTCAGAGTGCCGATTTCCAAGCGGATTCGAGCACCCAGCGCATCGCGATTGCTCGTGGTTCCAACCAAGCGAATTCGAAGCGACTTGCCTCCCGGTGTCTTGTTCAGAACGACAGCCGCATCGGTATTGACTCGGCTCGTGATAAAATCGAGTTTGCCATCTTGATTCAAATCGGCCATGGTCAATCCTCGAGAGGATTGAGGGGTGTTCAAATAGGTGTTGTCTGTAGCTAATAACTTAAAGCTTTTTCCAGCGATGTTCTCGAGGATCTGAGGACGTTGATCGTAGGTCGATCCCAGGGGTTTAAGCTCGATATGGCCATTGACGACGATCAAATCTTCATCGCCATCGCAGTCCATATCGGCGAAAGCCGTACCCCATCCGACGGTGGCTTGATCGGTCGCTGCTATCCGCGCATTGATGGAAGCATAGTTGAACAGCAAGTTTCCATTGTTTCGGTACAGCGCATTGAGCTCGTTTTGGTAGTTGGTGACCCAAAGATCTTCGATTCCATCTAGGTTGTAATCACCAAATGCGATGCCCATGCTACCTTCGGGTGTTCCAGCATCGTTGGTCGCTACACCGCTGCGTCGAGCCACCTCGGTGAACTTGAAATCGCCGTCGTTGCGATAGAGCAGATTCGGATCGACGTCGTTTGAGACGTATAGATCGACATCGCCATCGTCATCCAGGTCTGCTGCAAGAACCCCAAGCCCGCGAAGATTGTCTTCGATACCAGCTTGGGCACTGATATTTTCGAACCTGCCATCTCCGAGGTTTCGATAAAGTACATCGGATAACCCCTTGAACTCGCGCGGCCCACAGTAATCGGAACTCTTTTGGGTCTTGCCTGATCTTGCTTCCTGTCCGCACACCGGATTGTTGTCAAAGCTCCAGTCGGCGTAGTTGGCGACATACAAATCGGCGAGTCCATCGTTATCGCCATCAAAGAAGGCTACCGAGGCACCCCAGCGACGATCATCGAGCCCGATCGAAAGGCCATCGAGCGTTTCAAAGGTTCCGTCACCTTGATTTTTCAGCAGTTGACATCCATGGTAGCCTGTCACGAATACATCCAAGAAACCATCACCCTCGTAATCTCCGACTCCTAATCCGGCGCTGTAACGCTTCGATAAATCCATGCAGGCCTCATCGGATACATGCATAAATCGAGCATTGCCTATCCCTCGATGAATCGAGCCACGATTGCCGCGCATGGCTCGGTTGGGATTGTCAGCATATCCACCTCCGGCACAGACAATATCGATTTGCCCGTCTCGGTCAAAATCCATCACCGCAATTCCAGCACCGGTCGTCTCTGGCAGATAGAGATTCCCTTGCTCGCTTCCGGTTCGGACAACGGCCTCAGGAACAGCAGCTTGGATCCACTCCAGTTCGATCCTCGATCGGTGGACAAGTGACGGTTGTTGTGATGGCTTGCCCTGGTTCGTTTGTCCCTGGGCCGACTTGTTAATGAACTCCGGAGCTTGTTCTTTAGGCTTGCAAGCGCTCGATAGAATCAAGGCTAAGCTCACAGCCAGCCCGAGGATCGTTTGTCGATGGGCATGGCTGGACATGAATCACTGGACTCCGCGTCGGAGGTTCATATAGCGCTGGTGGCGAGCGGCCAGTTCCGGTTTATTGATTCGATTGAAGTAAATCACCATGTCCTCGTGGGCAGGCAAAAACGTCTCATCGATGGATAACGCGAGATTGAGCCAATACAAACCGTCTTCGCGGGATTGCTTGTGTAAGAGAATATGGCCGAGTTCGTAATGCTGTTGGGCTTGTCGATCCGTTCCTGACATCAGCCTAGCCAAACGCCCATCGATCGATTGCACGTCTGCCTGACCCGCCTCGGCCGCTTTCGCGAAACGATCCGCTTCGGCGGTATTTCCTAATGCTTGGTGGGCTTGACTGAGCAAGTTCGCAATGCGTACATCTTCAGGCCACAAAGCAGCGACGGAACTCAGGGTGTCGACCACTTTTTTGTGTTCATTTTTCGAGCTGTAGATCCGAGCCAAGACGATCCGCATTTCTATCGTGGCTTTGCCAGACTCAATCAATGGCTCGAGTAACTCGACGACTTGGTCAACACGGTCGAGATTGAACAAGGCCGTTCCCATAACACCGATGGCATCCAGATCTTCTTTGTTGCTCTTGAGATAACGCTCGAGTGCCAACACGGCCCGCTGAGGATCTCGAGATTGAAGATACGCGGAAGCCAATTGACGATAGACTGGTACGAAGTCTGGATAGTTGCGTGCGCAAGTTTCGAAAAGCTCGATTGCCTTATCTGCATCGCGACCAGAAAGAGCGAGCATCCCACGGAAGAAATCGATCCATGGCGTCTTGGGATCCGTGTCTGACCAAAACTTGAGAAATGCATCGGCTTTTTCGAACTCTAGTTTTCCGAGCCGTCCGTAAACAATCGCAGGACCGATCTCTGTCAGATCCGGTTCGGCCGTGGCCATGACTTGAGCGATCGACGTGTCCATGTTCGGGACAATTCCAACTTGAATCTCTCGCAACAGGCGCTCGTTGGTGATCTTGTCCTCAGGATAGTTCAGTTGTTTGGCGATGCTCGCAAATTGACTGAACGCAACATCGTCGCCAAGGTGCCTGTAAGCTCGTGCTCGAAGGAAAGCCGACTCCGCAGAGAGCCCAGAGTTCTTCTCAAGTTTTTTGATCTCCTTCAAAGCCAATTGGTCATCCCACATCGCAAGCGACTTTTCGATCCGCTGGATCGAGGTGGTATAGCGATTCTGGAAATATCCGAAAATGGCAAGTGGAATTAGGATCGTAAGGAGAATCGCTAAGCGGATACTTGACCAACCGGAATTCCTCTTCGTCTCGGCTTTTCTGTCCTTGATCGCCTTAGGATCCAAGTCATCGAGAGTCAAAAGAACAGGAAAATTAGTCGCCTCGATCGATCCGCTTGAGGTCGGTTTTGTTCTTCCACGGGCCATAAGAATCTGTAGAGGTTAAAAGTGAAAAGGGCCTGGAAGATTCGGCGATCAATCTATTTGCTTTGTTGATTGTATCGTATCGAAAAGGGGGGCTTTTGCAAGGAATCTCCGCGATCTTGGCGGAGTCTTGCCGCGGGACACACAAAGAAAATCAGGCGGAAATTGACCATTTTCGGGCGTGTTTTTACTCTGCCGATATACTGAGGGCAAAACCCCTAGGTCCACTAAGCCAAATTATGTCGAATAAAAAAACTGCTGACCAATCCCTCCGGGCATCCCAGGAATCCAGCCAGCCGGTCGTTTGGGTAACCGGAAGCGGTGCGAAACGGGTCGGTCGTACCGTCGCAGAGCACTTCGCAACTCGTGGATATGATATCGCTCTGCATGCCCGCTCCAGCTTGAGCGAACTCCGATCGTCCCAAGTTGACATCGCCAACTTAGGGGTCCGGTGTCTTACCACCACCGGGGACATTCGATCCTACGAAGCGATGGAAGAGGCCGTCGCGGCCATCGTGCGGGAATTCGGACGACTCGACGCGATGGTCCACTGCGCAGCGGTCTGGGATTGGAAAGCTCTCGAAGAAACGACCGAGGAGGATCTTCGAGACCAATTCGAAATCAACACCCTGGGAAGTTACAACGTTGCCAAAGCCGCAGGACTTGCCATGGTCGGCCAGAACAATGGAGGTAGGATCGTACTGGTGGGCGATTGGGCCGTGGTCCGTCCCTATCGAGATTTTTCGGCCTATTTCGTTGGGAAAGGAGCCATCGAAACGCTCGTGCGATCCATGGCTGTGGAGCTCGCTAGCCGTAATCCAAACGTGCATGTCAATGGGATATTGCCAGGGCCTGTGATGCTAGAGGCCAGCGTCTCGCAACAGCGAGCCGATAGGATCCTTCAATCGAGTCTAGTGAAGCGGCATGGTCGCCCAGAAGATGTCGCCCAAGCGGCTCACTTTTTGGCGACTCAATCGTTTATCACCGGTGTGTGCTTGCCGGTCGACGGTGGTCGGAGCATCTATGCTCCCAACGAAACCGAGTCGGTTGCACATCCCACCTTCAAATCCGGCTAACCTTCGGGCTAGTCCCATTTCCAAAGCAAGGATGTATGGTTGATCGTTGGCATTGGATCGAAGGAGTTCTAGAGAGACTGCGAGTCCGTTTGCTCGCTGGTTTAATCTATTACCCTATGTTGGTTTTGCTCCTGATCGTGCTTGCAACGATCCATCTATCTCATTGGATAGGCACAGCGCCTACGGTCTGCTTGCATGGCCTAGTTTGGATCCTCTATTTATGGTCGCGGTTGTATGCTCCCAAACCTGCGCCGCTTGCAATGCCAAGAAACCTGCTCTTCATGGGTCTGATCGCTCTTGCATACGGCGCCCTCCATGATTTTCAAATCACACAGGTTCGCGATCAATTGCGAAGTTGGAATCAAGCCCACGTAACAGATTCGCAGGATCCAACAAAAGCTTATTCATGGAAACCCGTGGTGCTCCAAGGTTCAATCGAGCAAACGCTTAGGTATCGACGCGCCTCGATTCCCAATCAAAACACGACCGATGAAAATGTGATTGATGATTGGCAAACACTGACAATCATCCATGTTTCAAAAGTCAAGCACCAGGACTCTTGGAGCAAACTATCGCTCGATGCATCGATGGCCATCGATGGCAAACTTTCGGGAGTATTTCCCGGCGATCGAGTGACCGTGTATGGCCACTGGCGGCGTCCTCTTCCACCGAGCAACCCAGGTCAATTTGACCTTAGGAACCGTTACGCAGAACTCGGACTGGCCGCTTCCATCAAAGTCGAATCTCCCGATCTGGTTGAGCCCATCATGCCTGGCAGTGTCTGGAGATTGGATCGGTGGCTGGCAATATGGACCGACCGAGCCCTCCTTGCGATGGATCGGTATGTGATCCTGCAGCAGTCCCCGTTGACTGCTGCTTTAGTCCTCGGTCAACGCGAACAAGCGGACTGGCAATTTCAAGAACAGATGCTTGCCACAGGAACTATCCACATGCTGTCGATCTCAGGGATGCATATCGAAATGGTCGCCCTGAGTCTTTTGATCTGCGGTTGGATGCTTCGACTCCCCAAAGGTTTGGTCATGCTCGGCACGGTCGGTGTATGCGTTTTGTATGCGTTGCTCTGCGGGGCTAACCCTCCGGTTGCTCGCGCTACAATCATGCTCACGGGCGCATGCACGGCTCGGTATCTTGGATGGTCCTTTAGTAGTCTGAATATCCTTGCCTTTGCCGGTTTGGTCATTCTTTCGCAACGCACCTCAGTGGCCTTTGAAGTCGGAACACAGCTTTCGTTCCTGACCGTATCGGTACTGATCTTGACGTTTCCGCTACTGCGTCACCGAACGATTCCGATTCAACGTCTGATCGAGTCCAAAGAAAGTGGATGGTCCAAGTTCCTTCGAGGGTTTCGTTGGCTGTGTTGGGAGTCGATCCGAAGTAGTTTTTGGGTGAGTCTCATCTCGGCCCCTCTTGTCTGGTGCTCGTTTCATATCATCAGTCCGATCTCGATCGTGCTGAATTTGCTCTTGTGGCTACCGATGCTCGTGGCCCTTCTTAGCGGTTTAGGCCTTGTACTGCTGTTTTGGCTGCCCCCTGCAGCGTGGTTCTTTGGAGCATCCTGCGGACTGTCATTGTGGTTCCTGTCGCTCGTGGTCGCTATGGCCCACAAGATCCCCTTTGGGCACTTCTGGTCGGCTGCGCCACCAACCTGGTGGTTGATCGGCTTTTATTCGATTGCCATGGGAATCACTCTGTGGCTGGGCACCAAACGTCAAAGCGCAAGGCGCGTGTTGCTTTGGGGACTCGGTTCTTGGTTTCTATTGGGATTCGTATGGCTTGAATCCCACCAAACCGTCGAGCGATTCCTTTTTAATTCAGGTCGCTCGACACTCAAAGTGACGTTCTTGGATGTCGGCCACGGAACCTCCGTACTTGTTCAAACCCCAGATGGCCGTCATTGGCTCTACGATGCAGGAAGACTCGGAGACCACCAAAGGAGTTACCAGCCAATCGCTCAAGCCCTCTGGTCGATGGGGGTTGGGCAAATCGATGGGCTGATTCTCTCCCATGCAGACTCGGATCATTACAACGCGATGGAAGGACTCATCGAGCGGTTCTCAATCCGCCGCTTTATCACCACAAAGGAGGTTGGTGAACATCCGAGCCCGAGCCTAAGTCAATTGCTTGTAAAAGTCAAAACGCAAAGAATCCCTATCGAATACTGGATCGCAAATGCTTCGACCACTAAACATGATCTCTATGGTATCATCCCAATCTACCCTAGGTCGGATACACCCAGGCAACCATTTCGATTGGCCAACAGCACACCAAAGAAATACGCAGCCAAATCGATGAGTGACAATGCGAATAGCTTATGCTTGGTCATCGAGTATTCGAACCGGCGAATCCTCTTGCCTGGCGATTTAGAGAACCCTGGTACCGAGATTCTCATTGCAGGCTCACCGATCGACGTCGATGTGCTCATGGCACCTCACCACGGTTCACTCACGAGTCGGCAGGACAAATTGATCGCTTGGTGCTCCCCCTCGACGATCGTTATCAGCGGTTCGTACAAATCGCTGGATCCAAGGGTCTTTAAGACTTATTCTCCTAGCGGCCAAGATGTCTTGCACACGGCAAAAGACCACGCGTTGCAACTGCGCATCGAGCCCAACGGTGCGATGCAGTGGTACCAATGGTCAGAGAAACATTGGCTAAAGATACGCAAGTAACCCTAAACCAATGCATCGAGTTGCTTGACCAATTGGCTGAAACGCTCGAGGGCCGTCTCCACAGGCTGCGGGCTGGTCATGTCGACTCCTGCATCCCTGAGCAAATCCAAGGGATCCTTTGAACATCCTGCCTGGAGGAACCCCAGGTATTCTCGAAGCTCTCGCTCGCCACCTTCGAGCACCCGTTGCGATAGTGCAATCGCCGCCGACAATCCTGTAGCGTACTTGTACACATAGAAAGCCCTGTAAAAATGCGGGATACGAAAGCACTCTAGTTCAAGTTCTTGGTCGATCACGAAATCCGGACCAAAGTAATCCCTGAGCAATCCCCCATAAGTCGACTTGATCGATTCGACCGTTAGGGGCTCTCCAGCCTCTGCCATCGCATGGATCTTTTTCTCAAACTCCGCAAACATTGTCTGGCGAACAATCGTCGCGCGGATGCTATCTATTTCATGGTTGATGATCGAGGCCTTTTCGTGCGGATTCGACGCGTGCTCGATCAAGGTTCTGGCCAAGAGTTGCTCGTTGAAGGTCGATGCTACCTCGGCCACAAAGATAGTGTAGTTGTAATACTGGAAGGGCTGATGGCGGGCCGAATAGTAACTGTGCATCGAATGCCCTGCCTCATGCGTCAGCGTAAAGACATCGTTGAGCACGTCGGTCTTGTAGTTCATGAGAATATAAGGATCGGCTTCGAACGAACCACAACTAAAGGCTCCGCTCTGCTTACCGGCATTCGGATAACGATCGCACCAACGCCCACGCAGACCACTTTCGAGTACCCTGCAGTACTCCTGACCAAGCGGCTTGAGCGACTCCATCACGATCCCGACGGCTTGATCCCAACTCCGATGCGTTTTGGATTCCGCAAGAATCGGAACGTAGGTGTCATAGTGATGGATCTTATCGAGCTTCATTTTGCGCCGTCGCATGTCAAAATAAGAATGAACGGCGGGCAGATGGTTACGCACAGCAGCGATGAGATTGTCGTAGACGGCTACCGGTACGTTGTCGGCAAACAGAGAAGATTGGAGTGCACTTGGATAATTCCTAGCTTTGGCATAGTAGACATCGGCATGCACACTACCTGCCAAAGTCGCTGCAAGCGTATTTTCGTGTGCAGAGAATTGAGCGTAGTATTGATGAAAAGATTGGCGACGAATCTCTCGTTTGGGAGATTGTAGCAATGCAGCAAACGAGGCATTCGTCAGTTCGATCTGGTTGCCCTCTTCATCTTCGAGCAAGCCAAACTTCAGATCCGCATCGTTGAGCTGGCGAAAGGTCTTGCTGGCCGTTTGCGCCATCTCGCTTTGCATCGCCAAGAGTCGCTCTTCGCCTTGGCTCAGCGTGTGGGCTCGGTAACGATGAATTCGCTCGATGACGAGTCGATAGGGAGCAAGTACAGGTTGACTGAGCCAGTTGGACATCGTGTCATCTGGAATCCCCAGGATTTCAGGTCGAATGAAACTTGCCGCTTGCCCAGCCTTGGACGCTAAATTCTGGTAGCGGGCTGCAAAGCCTTGGTACTTGCTGTTCCCCTGATCCTCGGCCGTCTTGAGGAAAGCATAAGTCCCGATGCGTTCAGCAATTCGATCGGTCCTGACATCGTGGTCCAAGCATGCGGCGAGTTGCTCTGGGCTTTGACCAAGCTTACCAACAAATTGCGAGAAGCCTTCAATGCAAGACTCAAACTCGGGCAGAGCGGATTGCCAAGCTTCATCGCTTGGGAAAAGACTCGCTAGGTCCCATGTGTCGCTTTGTTCGACTTCCGATCGCTTAGGATTGCTCATGCTTTGTGTCTCTGACGGGTTGTCTGTCGTTATTCTTCGATTGGTCTTATTGTTCCCGAGAGGATTGTATGCCGATTTGCGTCGCTGTCTATCAACCTCAATGAACCATCCGACGCGATCCCATCGGCTCTGCCTGTGAGAGTTCTTGTCGGTTGTCGGACTTCGATGCTCCGATCGGCCAACCAGTCCCATTGCGGCCAATTCCGATTGATCCAGTCAGGCTGTGACTGACAAAGGGAACCTAGCTCTAACCACTTTTGTAAGAAAGCGATCAAAACGGATTCGCAGCTTATCGATTCGAGAGTCTGACCAGCCGATAGAACCTCATGCAAACTCACGGCATTGCGACGAACATCGGCAGGTGCCAGATTCAAATCCACTTGGCAATTAATTCCGATGCCGATAATCGTATATCCGACTTTCGCAATCGAATTTGATTCGATCAAAATACCGCAGATCTTCTTGTCCTCGACATAAACATCGTTGGGCCATTTGACCTTGGGTTGCGATCGGGTCAGTGGACGGATCGATTGCGCAACAGCCAAACCAACTTGCAATGGTAGCTTGGCAAAGCTTGAGGGGAAATCTTTTGGATTCAGTTGAGTATGGCTTATCGCCATTGAGAACATCAAACAGCCTTGTGGAGAAAACCATCGGTTCCCGGATCTTCCGGCTCCGGCGGTTTGCTCGTCGGCGATCGTCAAGCTCGGCAAGCACTGCGGGTCGGCTTTGATCTGCCGATCCAAGAATCGATTTGTCGAATCGACTGTATCGAGCCAATCGATGTTTCGAAAATAGCCGAGTTGTTGCAGGGAGTCGATGGCCGATTGGCGTCGCAGGTCCGGGATCATCTCTGGAATCAGACGTGTTGTCCGAGTCGCTCAGCAAGACGCCTTAGAGTGCGGCTTGCGTCGTTCTCGATCAGTTTGGCATGGATCAGATGCAAGCAGGAACGATC
The DNA here is from genome assembly GCA_040381975.1 of Pirellula sp. Taxonomy (GTDB): domain Bacteria; phylum Planctomycetota; class Planctomycetia; order Pirellulales; family Pirellulaceae; genus JBKCUI01. The sequence goes on along the minus strand of JBEIGI010000013.1, from coordinate 9,582 downwards.
ATCCCAAGCGGCATTGATGGCAGCATCAAATTCGGCCTCGTTGGTCACGAGGTATCCTTTGCCACCACCGTAAACCTCGGGCAACTTGGAATAATTCCAAACGGCGATCTCGTTGTATTTCCAAGTCCCTTCCTGCAAATACCGTTCTGTGCCATATCCATGATTGTCAAGCACGATAATGATCGGAGAGAACTTGCATCGAATCAAAGTTGACATTTCCTGGCCGGTCATCTGGAAAGCCCCATCGCCGACGATCACCAACACCCGATCCTGGGGCTTGGCAACGCAGGCTCCGAGTGCTGCCGGTACAGAGAAACCCATCGAAGTGTAATAAGCGGGGGAGAGGTAATCGGTTCGCTCATGGATAACCAGTTCCGAAGAAGCAAAGAGAGCATCGCCGATATCGGCGATGACGATCGTGTCAGCATCAAGCTGGGTGTTGATCCTCTCGACAATCCGAGTGACGCTGAGTCCTTGATCGGTCTGAACCTTGAACTCGTGAGGCTTCTTCAAATGAAGCTGATCAGGAATGTGCCTTCGAGCAGGACTCGGGTTTGCTTCGATAATCTTGCTGATAAAGTCACCGAGGGGAACGTTGGGGTACTGGTGGTAGGAGATCTGCAACTGCTCGCTGGTCGCATAGATGACGTTGCGAACTTCGAGTTTGGCTGTGTAGATACCCAAATTGATGTCGGTCATAAAGGCTCCGAGCATCAGTACGCAATCGCTGTCTTCGACATACTGGGTGACCTCTTCACGTCCCATCGCACCTTCGTATAGTCCTACAAACAGAGGATGGGTCTCATCGACAACGCTCTTTCCCAAGATGGTCGTCGCGATCGGAATTCCTGCTTGTTCTGCCAAGCGAATAACCTGGTCCTGCAAACCGAAGCGATGGATTTCAACTCCCGCAACAATCAGAGGTTTTTTTGCTGCGTTGAGCCGTTCGATTGTTTCTCGCACCGCTTCTTCCAAGGCCAACGTATCGAAGGGGTTGACCGGGCTGCGGTAGGATTTGGCCACTGTCGGGATTTCGTCGACCATGTCGCGTGGCAAATCGATGTAGACAGGACGCTTGTAGCGGTAGCAGGCATCGAGCACCCGGTCGATCTCGCTAAATGCGGTGGCAGGATCATTCAACTCGGTGGCAGCGATACAAAGTTTCTCGAAGACCTCAAGTTGGGTGCTAAAGTCTCTGACTTTATGGTGCAAAAGTGGATTGTTGATACGCTCCTTGAGCCCCGGCGAACCGGTGAGCATCACCACAGGCGACTTTTCTGCAAACGCTCCTGCGATGCTATTTGCCACGGACAAACCTCCGACGCAATACGTCACACACAGTGCACCCATGCCATGGATGCGAGCATAAGCGTCGGCGGCGAACCCCGCACAATCCTCTCGCGTGCACCCGACGACATTGATGTCGCTCTCTTCGAGCAAACTGTAGAACCTCAGAACGTAGTCGCCTGGAATGCCAAAACAGTCCGAAATCCCGTAGGCCATGAGCCGGTCGATCAGATACTGCCCAATCGTCTTGTCGACATGCCCTTTCTTCGGAGTTTTCGAAGGAGACTTGGCCAAATTACGGTCGATCGAGCTCAATGGGTTCGGCATCCAATAAATCCATCAATGAAAGATAGAGAACAAGCACTTTAGCAAACGAAATCCAAAGAGAACTAACTCTTGAGTTCCATTAGATTCGGAACATTATCTCCCTTTGGCAAGGACTCTTCGCTAGCCATCTTGCGAATGTCCTCGGTGATCCGCATCGAGCAGTACTTCGGTCCGCACATGCTACAAAAGTGGGCGCTTTTGAAGGTGTCCTGCGGGAGTGTTTCGTCGTGATAAGCCTGCGCAGTTTGAGGGTCTAGCGACAAACGGAACTGTTCTTTCCAATCGAAGGCAAAACGAGCCTTTGACAAAGCATCATCTCGCTCCTGAGCACCCGGACGCTTGCGAGCAACATCTGCCGAGTGAGCAGCGATCTTGTAAGCGATCACACCTTGCTTGACATCCTCGCGATTCGGGAGACCCAAGTGCTCTTTGGGGGTCACATAGCAAAGCATCGCCGCACCGCTCCAACCGGCCATCGCAGCACCGATGGCACTGGTGATGTGATCGTAACCAGGTGCAATATCGGTGACCAACGGGCCTAGCACGTAGAACGGTGCACCATGGCAGACTTCGATTTGCTTTTTGATGTTCATATCGATCTGATCCATGGGAATGTGACCTGGACCTTCGACCATCACTTGTGTTCCCTTCTCCCAACTTCTCTTACAGAGTTTGCCCAGAACTTCTAATTCGGCAAATTGTGCTGCATCGCTCGCATCGGCGATCGAACCTGGTCGCAATCCGTCACCAAGGCTCCAAGTCACATCATACTGCTTCATGATGTCGCAAAGGTCATCGAACGATTCGTACAGCGGATTCTGCTTGCGATGAGCCATCATCCACTTAGCGATCAAGGATCCTCCGCGAGAAACGATTCCCGTGACGCGAGAAGTTGTCAGGTGAAGGTGTTCCAAAAGCACCCCGCAATGGATTGTCATGTAGTCGACACCTTGCTTGGCCTGATGCTCGACCATATCAAGAAAATGCTGTGGTCGCATGTCTTCGATGTTGCCCCCGAGCTCTTCGAGCATTTGATAGATCGGAACGGTTCCGATCGGTACCGGGGAAGCCCCAATGATCTGTTTGCGGATATTGTCGATGTCCTTGCCGGTCGAAAGATCCATCACCGTGTCGGCTCCGTAGTGGACCGCTACGTGGAGCTTTTCGAGTTCCTCCTGGACATTGCTCGTTACGGCTGAGTTGCCGATGTTCGCGTTGATCTTGCACTTGGCAGCAATCCCGATCCCCATCGGCTCAAGTGCACCTTCGAGGTGCACGCGGTTGGCCGGGATCACCATCCGGCCAGCGGCGATTTCATCGCGGATGAGTTCTGGACTGAGCCGCTCTCGTTTGGCGACGAACTCCATTTGAGGAGTTATTTGGCCAGATTTAGCGGCTAGGTATTGGGTCGACACTATGTAGGAACTCCGAGCTAGAGGGGTATTTTGTCCAAAATTGATCAGCCGAATCTGATTTGGGGTTCGGCTATGAAGACCCTCAGTGTATCCGTCGAACAAAGGCTGGAAAACTCGCAAGCATCAAAGCTTGGCAGGATTTCTGACCAAATTCGGGCGAGAAATTCACCAAATTGCTATGTTGAAGCCTCAAGGCCAGAAAACCGACGGTTTCGGGCGATTTTGGGAGATTTTTAAGGGAGTATGTAGCATGAGCGAGTTGCGGTTGGAGAAGCTTCGCGGAGCGGTCCGTTCGATCCAAGGTGAACGCGTTTTCAGTGAGGATTGGGCAAAAACGCAATGCCGGGATCTTGCCCCAGCCTATGTCACCAAAATCCTCAAGCAACTGGCTAAAGACGGCCACTTGGAGGCTTGCAAGGAGAACAAGCAGACCTATTACAAGTGGCTCGTCGAGGATCCTAAGCAGGTCGATCATTGGATTGAGAATCAGGTTTACCGACACCAGATCAAGTCGGTTCCTCTTGCGGATCGTCCTAGGGAGCAGTTGCTCCAGCAGGGGGCCGAGCGGCTCACCGATGCGCAACTTCTTGCGATCCTCATCCGAGTCGGAGTCCCCGGAGAGTCGGCCGTACAAGCCGGTCTTGCGATCTCGTCAAAGTATCAAGACCGTGAGCTTGCAAGGCTCAACGATGCGAGTTTGCAAGAACTCAGGCCGATTACCAAGGCGATTCGAAGCGACAGTTATTGTCAAATCATGGCAGGGATCGAACTCGGTCGACGGATTGCAACGATGCGAGATATCGAGCCGGTCTTGCCCGAGCGCATCCGAGGAAGTGACGACGCTATTTCGTATTGCATGCGTCGGTTTTCCAGATTGGCTGCCGATGGAGTACAGGAAGAGTTTCATATCGTTTCGCTCGACACTCAGCATGGACCCATCAGCACGCATCGGATCACCGTCGGTACACTCGATGCAAGCTTGGTCCATCCTCGCGAAGTTTTTCGTGCAGCGATCCGTGACAGTGCTTCGGCGATCCTTCTGGTACACAACCATCCATCGGGCGATCCGACCCCGAGTCGCGAAGACGTTGCGGTCACCGATCGACTGAGCAAAGTAGGGGAGTTGGTCGGGATTCGGGTGCTCGATCACATCGTGGTCGCCAAGGGTGGTGGCCGCAGCGTCATGGCCCAACGATGAAATGTCCGAAATTGAATTCTTTCAAGGGTTTGTCTTCCTTGATGTCAGCGATTAGCGTCCCATGGCTAAGTCGATCCCTGCAAATATTTGAGCTATTTGGCCCATCGCAAATTGCTCGACAAAACGACGCAAATGACGGTTGCTAGTCGACTGCGATTCAGAGCGTCAGACTGAAGAATCACCACCGGTCGTCGATAGCCGGGGGGGGAAACCAACTGGATCTGACAAGTCGGCCCACCATACATTGGCCCGCAGGTCTACCATTCTTCACGATGAAATACTTGGCGCGATACTTCCTTTCCATTTGAACTCATGCCTTCAGAGTAACCTTAAATCATTGATTTAGATCTTCGCCCTGGTGACAAGAATCCGTTTAGCGGCAAAGCTAGGGTAATTCAAAACCCTTGCGACGCTCGCGAGAAAGCAACTTGTCGGCCTCCGGATCATTGACAAAAAGTTCCTTGTCCGGATCCCATCGAAGGGGTCGCTGCAATTCGCGCACGATATTGGCTAGATGACAAACCGATACGGATCGATGTCCAATCTCGACATCAGCCACCGGCAACTGGCGAGACTTGATGCAATCGAGCCAATTTTGAAGATGCCATCGGGCCTGCCAAAGGGCCAGATCGTCGCTCCATTTGCGTTCCTCTTCGGTAACATCAAGTTCTTTTCGGAGCGCCTCGGCGATCTCCGGCGGATTGGATGTGAACTTGTTCCGGTTGACTTCCAATTTGCCCTTCTCGCAAATAAATATCGCGCCACCCATGGGGCCTTTGCCTTGCTCGATCACATAATTAACCATCACTCCATTGGCATACTTCATCCGCACCTGTCCATTGAGTCCAATGCTCAAGGGTTCCAACTCAAGAGGCCCGGTTGCGTCGGTTCCTAAAGCCCATTGGATTTGATCAACGCCATGAGCACCCCAATTGGTCATCTGACCTCCGCCGAAGTCTCTCCATCGCATCCATCCAAGCCACTGGTTGTTGAAAGGACGTTCGGTTGCTTGGTTAAGCCACATGTTCCAATCAAGCCCTTTGGGAATTTTTTCGGCTGGGAAACCTTGGGCAGGACTTGGGTCAGGGCCACTGTAAGCGACCGCGCGGACTTCGAGGATTTTTCCGAGTCCGCCGTTGCGGATCAGTTGGCATGCGACTCGATTCATTTCCATCGAGCGTTGCTGGGTTCCAACCTGGACGATCCTTTTGGTTCTGCGAGCGGCATTGACCAGTGCCCGACCTTCTTGGATGTAAAGCGACAAGGGCTTCTCGGCATAGACGTCTTTGCCTGCCATGCAAGCTTCGATGCAAGGTCGAATGCGTTGGAACTCTCCGGTTGCAACGATCACCGCATCGATATCGTTTCGATCGAGTATTTTGCGATAGTCGGAATAGATCTGCCAATCGGCTTTGAGCTTATCACGAAACGCCAACGCTCGTGGCTCGTTGCAATCGGCAACAGCGACGAGTTGGGCGGTTTCGGGAAGTTGTTCGATCAGCAGCGAACCGCGTCCCCCTACTCCGATGGCACCGACACGTATTCGTTGGCTGGCAAAGACTCGGTGGCTTGTTGATGCCAGCGCAAGGCCTGCAGCGCTGCTGGTTTGCAATAAGAACCGACGTCGATCCGGAGGCATTGATTGGATTGTTTTCATGTTCGAAAGCTCGATTTTCTGTAGTGCTTATTAGCTGGGTAACCTGGTGTACCGCTAACGCGGTGGTAAACGTTCGGCTGATTTTAGTCTAGTAGCAACGGTCCTTGGAATCGTTGTTGCATTTTCGGAATTTCTTCGCTGGGATTTCCAAGAAGCCAGTCATTCTGGCCAGACGTACCAATGTGCCGAGGTTGCGAACTTAAAATACGTAGCTCACCATGGGGCAACTGAAATTTTTCGCCTCGGGCGATTTGTGTATCGAATATCAGGTGAACCCAAGGGTCTAAAGCAAAGACCAAAGCGGATTATCAAGTCTCGGGTCGGGGAAATAGAACTCGAGGCACGAGGCCGATGGATCGCAATCCTACCGCATGATTGTTACAATGTGGTCCATGGAATTCCTATCCTGGAGATACTCTCCGATCCAACTTGCGATACAAGGCACACCGATGAAACGAACTTCTTATTTGATGGCGATCTGCTTGGTCTTGTTACCTGGTTACTTGGCAGGCACCCAAGCCCAAGAAATCAAACGCGAACCGATGGTACCTGAACAAGGTACAAAATTCACGCCTATCCAAATCGATACCACCGGCGATGGGTGGATCGAACTTGGTAAAGACGATTTTCAACGAGCCAATTGCGATGAAGCAACTTGGACTTGGGACGGTCCGCTAGTTCACTGCACCGGTAAGCCTGTCGGAGTTCTACGATCCAAGAAGAAATACAAGAATCTGGAATTCGTCGGTTGGTGGCGTCATCTTTCCTTTGCCGGCAACTCAGGTTTCTTTCTTTGGACTCCAGATAGCGCTTTGGAAAACCTGCCACCAAATCGACTGCCGGATGCAGGTATCGAGGTTCAGGTTCTCGATACTGGCTACACCGAGCAATATGAAAAGAGCTCGGGCAAGAAAGCAACTTGGTTTACTACCCATGGCGATATTTTCCCTGTGGGCCGTTCCAAGCTAAAACCGTTCCCACCCCTTTCTCCTGATGGTTCTCGCAGTTTCCCGAAGGGCAATTTTTCCAAACCATCTCCGGAATGGAATTTCTATTACGTACGAGCCATCAATGGCGAAGTCCGATTGTGGGTCAATGGTCACGAAGTTTCCGGAGGTGCTGAGGCCAATCCAGCCGAGGGCTATTTGTGCTTAGAGTCCGAAGGCGCGCCGGTTGAGTTTCGCAACATTCGAGTTCGGGAACTGCCGTGAGCGATCAGTCAAGCGAACTGGATCTGTACGATTTCGAATTGCCACGAGAGCTTATTGCCCAAGATCCACCACCGCATCGAACCGATGCACGAATGATGATCATCGATCGCAAGACCGGGTCGATCGAGCATGCTTCGGTGAGGGATTTGCCTGAGACGATGCGTGCTGGAGACGCGATCGTTGTCAACGACTCGAAAGTGATCCCGGCTCGGTTGGTAGGTTTTCGTGCGCAGACTTCTGGCCGATGGGAAGGTCTTTTTCTGCGGGAAGAGAACGGGGTTGGAGAGCTGTTATCCAAGACCAGGGGGTATCTTCAAGCTGGAGAGCGAATTGTTCTGAGGGATTGCGAAGGACGTGAAACTCAAGGCTTAATCGTCGTTTCGCACACTCAGGATGGGAATGTCCTGTTTGTTCCCGATCCGCAAGTACCATGGTTGGAGTTGTTAGAGCAAAGTGGTCGGATTCCTTTGCCGCCCTACATCCGTGAAGGTCAGATGACCCAGGAGGATCGTGAGCGTTACCAAACCGTTTATGCACGCAATCCTGGATCGGTCGCAGCTCCCACGGCGGGGTTACACTTGACCGAAGACTTGCTTCAGAAAATTCGCCAAGTCGGAGTCGCTTTGGTTTCGGTGACTTTGCATGTAGGGTTAGGCACGTTTCGCCCTGTTTCAGTACAAAAGCTTGCCGATCATAAGATGCATAGCGAGTATGCGCAGATCAGTGCCAATGTTGTGCGGCGGCTACAGAGTGCCAAGTCCGAGGGAGGGCGCGTTCTGGCTGTTGGAACGACATCCGTACGTACGCTTGAAACTTCGGCTTTGCATGGAGATGGAAGCTTAATCGAATGGTCGGGGCAAACCGATCTGTTTATCAGGCCTGGATTCCAGTTTAAGGTGGTCGATCGGTTGCTTACGAATTTTCATCTGCCTCGAAGTACTTTGCTGGTTCTCGTCAGCGCGTTTTCTAACCGCGAGTTGATGCTCGAGGCTTATCGCAAAGCCGTCGAAGAGCGTTATCGCTTTTTTAGTTACGGCGATTGCATGTTGATCCAATGACTTCAAGAAAAAAGACTAAGACCAAGCAGCAGGCTCCCTGGTTAGGTTTGGACATCGGTGGCGCGAACCTGAAGTTGGCCCATACCACTACAGAAGTTCCATGGTCCAGGAGTGTGCCCTTTGCGATGTGGAAAGAGTCGGCGAGTCTCGCTTCGACGCTGGCTCGGGCGATTGACGATTCGCCTGAGTTCCATGGGGTAGCAGTGACCATGACTGGGGAGCTTGCCGATTGTTTTGCGACGCGGGCGCAAGGTGTTGCGTGCATTCTCGATCAAGTCACGCGGCTATTTCCTGCACCTGTAGTTTGTGTTTACTGCGTGGATGGTAAGTTTCGCAGTCCGAGTCAGGCAGCTAGGGATCCTTGGATGGCTGCTGCATCGAATTGGCATGCACTTGCCAGTTGGTCGCGTCGATTACTGCCGAAGCCCAAGAGCACAGCGGAAGAATCAACGGGTGTTTTGGTGGATATTGGGTCGACCACGATCGATGTCATAGGGATGTCTTCGAGTCGGTTGTTGACGGGTTCGAAGACCGATTCAGATCGGCTTAAGCGACGGGAGCTTATCTACACGGGGGTAGAGCGGTCGAACCTGTGCGGGTTGCTTCGAAGCGTTCCGTTGCACGGTAAAGCGTGTCCGGTGATGAATGAGCAGTTTGCAACGACTAGGGATGCTTATTTGTGGTTAGGATATTTCGAAGATGATAGTCAGGACAATCAGACGTCCGATGGACAGCCTGCTACTCGGCAATGTGCACGTTATCGCATAGCTCGCTTGGTGGGTGAAGATGGATCGACGCTTGCGGATTCGGACATTGATGCGATTGCTCAGAGTGTGATGGCCAAGCAGGTGCGATTGCTGCGAAGGTCTTTGGAGAAGGTTTTACGGAGAAATCAGGAGTGGGGGGCAGAGCCCTCGATGATCTGTGCGGGGCATGGAGGGTTTCTGCTTCGAGAGGCTTTGGAGGACGGGGTGGTTGCGAGTCGTTTTGGGGTGGGGCAGCAGATATGGCTGAGTGACAAGTTAGGTCAAGGTTTATCGCGATGTGCACCGGCGTTTGCGGTTGCGCAATTGGCCTCGGAAAAAGTGGACTAGCCATCGAATGCTAGCAAACACCGCCATCGCAATTTGGGTGCCTGGCACCTAAGGCGGAGCGATGCACAGATGCTAGCATTGCCGCTGTGCATACCCCGGGGACAGACACGCGTTTGAGTCGCGGTGCGAATGCTAGCAAACACCGCCATCGCAATTTGGGTGCCTGGCACCTGAGGTGGAGCGATACTGAGATGCTAGCATTCCTGCTTAGCATCAACCGGGGACAGACACGCGTTGAGTCGCGATGCGAATGCTAGCAAACGTCAGTAGCCAGCACGGGTGCCTGGCACCTGAGGGGAGCTATACTGAGATGCTAGCATTCCTGCCGTGCAGCA